>NZ_JBIVTV010000018.1:0-148681 GCF_044756885.1 Streptomyces sp. NPDC091412
TCGGCTCACTGAGCGCACGTGGAACTGGAGCGTGCGGCAGAAGGTTGCGGTCTATCTGGTCTCGCAAGCCCTGCTGCTGTGGGTGGTAGTGGCTGCGGTGGTCGGCGGGGGCATCGGTGTGCCGCTCCCTGTCTTGGTTGGCATGTGGTGCAGCCCTGCGCTGGGCGGACTCGTAGGAGTTTGGCGGGGCGCGAGGGATTTCAGTGACCGAGTCAAGGTGACAGGCGCCGGCCGACAAGAGGACGGCGCCCGAACGAGGCCAAGGCTTTGAGACCTGTGCTCATCTTTATCAGGTCGATTATCGCGGTGCGTTGACGCTGCAACTCGGCCGTCGTGCGGCGTTGGTGTGGTCGCTGGGGTCCACCCCGATTCGCCTCTATCCGCCGCTGTTGGTGTCAGCCGCTGATGTCAGACATCACCGGGCCACATGACGATCGCCGAGACGGGAGGGCCTTCCCCCGTGATGGTGGACACGCGTTCGTGTGTCATGCGGCCAGCGTGAGCTTAGCGGTGTGGTGTCGGTGTTCGTATTCGTTGGGGCTGAGGTGGCCGTTGGCTGAGTGCCGGCGACGGGTGTTGTAGCGGGTCAGCCAGGCGAAGACGGCCTGCCGGCAGGAGGCCGCATCGCCGTAGTCGCGGGCGTCCTGGAGGGTCTCGCGTTTCAGGGACGCGTGGAAGCTTTCGCAGGCCGCGTTGTCCGCGCTGGTGCCGACGGCGCCCATCGACCGGGTGACCCCGAGCTGATTGCAGAGATCGGTGAACTGCCGGGACCCGTATTGCGACCCGTGATCGGAGTGGAACACGGCGCCGTCCAGGCTGCCGCGGGAGCGGGCGGCCATCCGCAGGGCGTCGGCGACGAGGTCGGTTCGCATGTGGTCGGCGATTGACCAGCCGACGACCTTGCGGCTGAAGCAGTCCAGTACGGTCGCCAGATAAAGGAACTCCCCGCTCTCCAGGGGCAGGTAGGTGATGTCGCCCATGTATTTCACCCCCGGTTTGGGGGCGGTGAAGTCCCTGCGGAACAGGCCCGGGACGATGACGACGGAAGGGTCGGGGACCGTGGTGCGGATCCTTCTGCGCAGGCGGAACCCGGTGATGTTGAAGGCCCGCATCACCCGGGCCACCCGTTTCTCGTTGACGCGTATCCCGGTGTCGTGGAGTTCGGCGGTGACCCGCGGCGAGCCGTAGGTTCCGCCCGAGTGCTGGTGGATGACGCGAATCTTCTCGGCCAGGGCCTGATCGTCCAGATGCCGGGCGGCTCGCGCGTCGGCGCCCGCCCGCCACTTGTAGTAACTGGACCGGTTCAGGCCCATGACCTGGCACAACCGCTTCACTCCGAAGGCGCCCCGGTGGTCGTCAACGAACTGGAAGCGGCTCACCAGTTCGTCTCTCCTGCGAAATACTTGGCCGCCTTGCGGAGGATGTCCCGCTCGGTCGCGAGCTTGCGTTCGCTGGCCTCGAGTTCCCGCACGCGTGCCTCGAGCTGCCTGATCCGCTCGTCCGGATCGGTGGCCGAAGCCTCCTGCCCGGCCCCGGCCACCGCCTTTCCGGCGGCTGGCGGGGCAGCCGGGTCGACGCCGCGGCGCCGACGGTCGCGCAGCACCCAGTTGCGCAGGGTGTTCCTGTTGATGCCCAGGTCAGCGGCGATGCTCTTGTATGTCGCCCCGGGCGTGGACTCGTACAGGGCCACGGCATCGGCCTTGAACTCGTCCGAATAGTCCTTCATCGCCATCGGCGGTGTTCTCGCTTCCTCCGGATCAAGCAGATCCAGTATCAGCGTGTCCACCACTCAGGGGGAGGCCCCGGAAGTCCCGGGCTCCGTGCTGAACACGCAGTCAGCGAGAGCCTCGTCAAGGGAGGCTATGGAGGTGGGACCCGTTACAGGCCTCCCACGCGCTTTCAGGGCTCCACGCCGCAGCGTCGCGCGATCACCTTGAGGCGTTCCAGTTCGCGTTGTGCTGCGGCCGGGTGGACGAGGTCGAGGGCCATCCATGCGCGGGCGGTGAGTAGACGATGTCCTGGCGGGTGGCCGCGTCGAGGCTGGATGTGGCTTGCTGGAGGCGGTGTTCCGTGACGTACAGGGGGACGGCGATGTCGTCGAGTCGGTCTCGTAGGCCGAGGGGGAGTACCTGTGGCAGGGCGTCTTTGGCGTAGTCGCGCACCTGCTGGTCCGCCTCGCAGGGGCGGGGCAGTGAGGGTGCCCAGGGGAGGCCGGCTTCCTGGGCCTCGTCGTACATGTCCGCGATCCAAGAGCGTGCGATGGCGTATTCATTCTCGGTGGCGGCCGCGTGGGCCGACTCCAGCATGGAGCGCAGTTCGGCCCGGCCCTGGAGGTCCTCGCCCGTCTGGGCGTCCAGATAGCCGGACCACACGTCGAACGCCTTCCTCAACTCGGCGTCCAGCATGACCTTGTACGCGTCCGGCACTGCACGCCGGTGAAGGCGGCGGTCACGCCGGTGGCATCGGCGAGATCGGCCAGCAGGCGGGACCCGGCGTGGCTGACCACTCCACGACCGTCGGCCGAGACGACAAGCCTCGGGCGCGACCCGGTAGTGTGCACGCAGAATGTGCCTTCCTGCTGGGATGACAGAGACCTTCGACAAGCCTCATCGTCCCAGCTCAGAGGGCACTTTCGCGTTTCCGATCAAGATCCGGACACAGTGGCAAGTGAAACGCGCAGGTTAGGCGACAACGATCTCGATTCCTGCCTCCTGGAGTCGAGCGAGCTCCTTTTCGTCCGCGTCGGAATCCGTCACCAGAACGTTGACCGCGCTGATGGGTGCGATCTGGGTGAACCCGCGCTTGCCGATCTTGGTTGAGTCGGCTACGACGATGGTTCGGGCGGCTTGGCGCGCGATGGTGGCTCCGATCTCGGCGACAAGTTGGTGAGGGGTGGTCAGTCCCCCGTCGGAGCTGAGTCCGTCGCACCCGATGACTGCGACAGCGGTGTTCATCTCCTCGACGGCGTGTACTGCCTGGGGGCCTACGAACGTCATGTAGGAAGGCAGGTAGGTCCCGCCGACAGCGACCAGGTGGGGATCCTGCCAGGTGCTCACCTCTTCGATGACGGGCAGCGAGTTGGTGACTACGGTGAGCGTGGAATGAAGGTCTTTCGGGAGGCTTGCAGCGACGCGTGCGACCGTGGAGCCGGAGTAGAAGAACACGGATAGGCCCGGGTCGAGGAGTTCTACCGCACGCGCGGCGATGAGGCGCTTGGCGTGCAGGTTGCGGCTCGCTGCCTGAGCGTACTGGGGGGAGCTCACGGTGGGTGTTGGCTTGGCGGCTCCACCGCGGACACGGGTGATGAGTCCCTCGTTCACCATGGCGGTGAGGTCGCGCCTGACGGACATCTCCGTGAGGCCGAACTCTTCGGAGAGGTCCTTCACGCCGACGAAGTCCTGGGTGTCGAGGATCTCCAGGATGCGCGCACGGCGCGCGGGGGCATCCCATCGTGTGCCGTCAGACTGCGATACGGGCACCGCTAGCCCCCGATCGTCTCAGTGGCCATGACGGCCGCTGTGGTTCCCGGGCAGGAACGGCGCTGGTGGGGTGTGGGGGCAGCGCTCGCACGTGGCACTCGGTGGGCGGCACCCGTACTGGCGCAGTACTGCTCGATCACTGACTCGGCCTCCTGTCTGGGGGTCCGTACGGTAGGCGCGGGTGCGATCCCGCACACCGGCAATGTTCGCACGTTACCCATTCTGAGAGCGAACGAACATTGCCGGTGTGGGGGTAGTGCCGTGAGGATCATGAATCCTTCGAGGTGAGCATTACACGCATACGCTCGTACTTCTCGGCGGAGCGGGAGCGCAGCCAGAGGGCGTAGCCGGTGCCGGCCGCGGCGCTGAGGGCCAGCAGGCCCACCAGGAGTGCGGTCAGTCCGGTAGATGCTCCCAGCAGCAGGTCGAGGCTGGAGAGCGCGACGATGAACATGCCGATCATTCCGACAGCCGCGATCGCCGGTGCGATCCGGGTGTGCCACGGTCGCTGGTCCACCTTGGTGCGACGGAAGAACACGAAGATCGCTAGCGCGGCCACGACCTGCGCGCCGATGATGCCGACCGTTCCGATGCCGGCCAGCCACGTGAAGAGTGTGGTGTACGGGTCCAGGCCGAGCACGGCGAACAGGCCGACGATGACCACGGCACTGGCGGTCTGGGTGATCGCCGCGATGTAGGGCGTCTTGCGGCCCGGAAGGGTGTGCCCGAGGCGCTCCCACACCAGCCCTTGCCGGCCCAGCGCGTAGAGGTAGCGGGAGAGGTTGTTGTGGAAGGTGACGATGGCCGCGAAGACCGACGTGATGATCAGGACCTGGAAGACATCCGAGGCCCAGGCACCCAGTGCTCGGTTGCTGACGAAGAAGACCAGGCTGCCGGATTCCCTCTGGGCGATGCTCTGGGCCTGGTCAGTGCCTGTGCCGGCGATGATGAGGTAGGACGTGACGGCGTAGATGGCCGCCATGAAGACGACGGAGAAGTAGGTGGCCCGCGGGATGGTGCGGTGGGGCTTCTTGGCTTCCTCGCTGTAGATGGCACTGCCTTCGAAGCCGATGAAGGTCGTCTGGGCGAACATGATGGAGATGCCAACACCCGCGGCGGCGATCGCCGGAAGGGTGAAGGGCTCGGCGCTGAAGTCGGCCGGCGTCGGCGAGTTGGGATGGAAGATCACGCCCAGCCCGAGGATGAGGAGCATGGCGCACTCGAGGCAGATCAGGACGCCGAGCACTGCACCGCCCGCGTGCACACCGCGCAGTCCGATGAGGAGACAACACAGCATCGCGAACGCCGCGCAGGTCCACCACGGCACGGATGCGCCGGTGGCCCGGTGCAGCAGTGAGGAAAGGTAGTAGCCGAACCCGCCGTACAGCGAGAACTGGATGCAGCTGTAGGCGAATACGGTGACAGATGCCGTGCCCAGCCCCGGTGTTCGGCCCAGCCCCATGGTCACGTAGGCGTACAGAGCGCCCGCGTTCGTGATGTGGCGGCTCATGGCGAGGTAGCCGACGGCGAAGACGAGGAGCAGGCCGGCCGCGATCAGGAAGCTTGCGGGCGTTCCGACGCCGTTACCAGTGCCGATCATGATGGGCACGATGGCTACCACGCCTGTCAGCGGCGACGCCGCGGCGATGATGTAGAAGGCGATCGCCGGCGCGCCCAGAGCGTTCTTCTTCAGGCCGTGGTCCTGGCCTGCCACCCGTTGGGGCTCCCCGGGAGGGGGGCTGGGGACCAGGTGCGCCATGGCGGGCGGGGTCTCGTCGGAAAGAGGCTGCGTCATGACGCGGTGCCCTTCTCTTCGGGGATCGGGGCACTGGCGTTGCGCTGCGGACACGCGCCTCGATCCTCTGCCGCGCTGCATCGGATCAGTGGCGCATGTTGGATCCGCCAGCCCGCAGACGCGTGAAACACGCTGCTACACAGGCGATTGCACCTATTGACCCTGTAGAACATCACTCACGAGGAATGTGACCTGATGCACCTTCCTGAAGTGGGTGCAAGCGAACACCCGAGAGATTCGATTGTCAAGGGTTGTGTGTTCGCAGGCGTGCGTTTAATGTTCACTGAGAACGCAAGAGATGTTCTAACAAACATCGAAAGCGGATCGAAGTGCTACATTCGTCCCAGTTGATAGGGCATCCCGGCAGCTCGGCAGGGCCCTGGGGAAGCGAGGTCCACGGTGTCGCCGCAAGCGGACTACGACGTCTTGATCATCGGAGGCGGTGTTCTTGGAACTGCTGTCGCCGAGCGGCTGGCTCGAACCGAGGCGCGCGTCGGCTTGATCGAGGCCGAGAACGACGTCGCGGAACATGCCTCCAAAGGCAACGCCGGTGTGGCTGTGTCCTATTACGGTGCCCCGGACACACTGGAGACACATCTGATCAACGCGAGTGCTCCGCTGTGGGAGGAGGTGTGCGCGCGTCTTGACGTGCCGTACCGCCGTATCGGCGGGGTCATGGTGGCGCTCGACGCCAACGAGGCGGAACGTCTGGAGCACACCCGTGACGAAGTCATCGCCTGCGGAGTGGCCGTCGAGGCCCTCGACGCCCGGCAGGTCCGGGCAAGGGAGCCACTGGTCAGCCCGCATGTCGTGGCCGGGCTGCTGCTGCCCGACGAGGGCATCATCGACCCCATGCGGTTGACCGCCGCCTATGCACGCCTCGCCGCGACCAACGGATGCGACTTCCGGTTCGCAGAGCGGGTCATCGGCGTCGACCGGAACAGCGACGAAGTCCTTGTCGTCACCACGAACCGCTCACGGCTGACCGCCAGGTTCGTCGTCAACGCGGCAGGAGTCGGCGCAGCCGAGATCAGCCGCCTTGCCGGCGGTGAGCCGCTCGTCAGCTGGCCCCGTAAGGGCCAGTACGCGGTGGTGGACCGCTCTTTCGGGCAGCGACTGTCGTCGATCGTGTTCTGCACCCACCTGCCCGACACCAAGGGCACCAACGTTGTGCCGACCACGCACGGCTCGGTACTGCTGGGCCCGACGGCACACGACATCGAAGACCCCGACGACCGCAGCACGGACGCCGAGACCATCGAGGCCGTTGTCGAGCAGGCGGCGCGGCTGGTGCCGGAGGTCCGAGGCGCCTATGTCATGAAAACGTTCGCGGCCAACCGTCCCGCTGGCGATGAACAGCATCGCCTCCGTTTCGACGCTAAAGTCCCCAACCTGCTGCACTGCACCGACCGTTCGGCCGGTGTCAGCATCTCGCCCGCTGCCGCCGACTACACGCTCGGTCTCCTGCGCGAAGCGGGACTGGACGCGCCGGACCGTGCATCCGCCCAGCAGGTTCTCCCGCCCGTGCCCAGGCTGCGCACCAGTGCGCACCCCGAGCAACTGGTCGCCGAGAACCCGCTGTCCGGGATGGTGGTGTGCGCCTGCGAGCACGTCAGCTCCGCGGAAATCGAGGCAGCCCTCACCGGCCCCGTGCCCGCCACATCGATCGAAGGCGTACGCAAGCGCACCGGCGCTGGCTATGGCCGCTGCCAGGGCTCACTGTGCCTCGCCGGCATCTCGTTCATGACCGCCATGCACACCGGCGCCGATCCGGCGACCGTTCTGCACACCACCCGAGGAACCGTCGGATCATGACCACCTACCTTGTCGTCGGCGCCGGACCCAGCGGCCTGGGTTGCGCGGTCGCCCTGGCCGAGGAAAGCAGCGCCCGTGTGGTCCTCATCGACCGCATCCCCGTCACCGGAGGAGAGACCGGCTGGGACCACGCCCCCATCCGGCGGCTGACCGCGCAGGCTGAGGCTGCAGGAGTCGAGCTGCGCCTGGGCTCCATCGCCCTGCGATGGCAGGACCACAGGCTGCTGCTGGTCTCACCGCTGGGCACCGAATGGGTGCCGGGGGACCACCTCTTCTTCGCCGGAGGCCGCCGCCCGGCGACCCAAGCAGACCTCAATATCACCGGGCAGCGCCCCGCCGGCGTGTTGCCGGCCACCGTCGTCGAGCATCTCCTCACCAGCGGTGTACCCCTTTGGAAACGTCCACTGATCATTGGAAACGACACCTGGGCCGCACGTGTGGCCGCCGAGCTTCGGCATGCCGGAAGCACTGTTCTGGGCCTGGGGGACGTCGCCTGGGCCGATGAGCGCTTCCCCGAGGGCCGCATCGAAGTCCTGGGCACGCACCGCGTCGAAGGCGTCCGGGTCCGCACCGCAGACGACGTCACCGGCATCACATGCGACGGAATCGTCCTGGCCGCCGAGGCCCGGCCCAACCGCAACGTCGACGGCGCGCTGTTCGACGACGCCGAGGACGTCACCTTTGTCCAGCCCTTGAACCTCGACGGCGCCGCCAGCCGGGCCGCAGACGCAGCCACTGTCGCCAAGGACTGGATCCACTCGCAGGGAGAGACCGCATGAAAGTCAGCTCACCGATCGGCGAGCTCCCGTTCGAGCCCACGAAATGTCGGTACACCAAGGCCGGCATCGAAATGGAAGGCGTGATGGGCGCCTGGCCCGCCCGTGTCCTGATCAGCCGCAAGGACATCCCGCTGCTGCTCAAGGTAGCCCTCGGCGGACCTGCCCTGAAATCCGCCGCCACCACAGTCTTCGGTCGGCGTCGCACGGCGCGCGACCGATCCTCCTGAACCCGTAACCACATCAAAGGACTCCGCACCATGGCAACGAAGTGGCTTGAGACCCGCCAGAAGGTCGTCACCTTCGCCCGCAAGCTCCAGGCCGAGCGGCTGGTGTACTCCACGGCCGGAAACATCAGCATGCGCATCCCCGGCGAGCCCGAGCTGCTGGCCTGCACGCCCACCGGCACCCAGTACGACTTCCTCGAGCCCGAGGACATCGCGGTCGTCACCGTCGACGGCGAGCAGGTCGACGGCCGCCGCGCCCCCACCTCCGAGGTGCCGATGCACACCCTCATCTGCAAGCGCCGCCCGGAGATCGGCGCCATCGTGCACACCCACGGCAAGGCCGTCATGACCTTCGCCAACCTCGGCTGGACCCTGCCGCCCATCCTGACCGGCCTGGTCGAGGCAACCGGCGGCGCCGTCTACACCTCCCCCTACTCCCAGCCCGAGACCGACCAGATGGCCGACTTCACCGCGGCCGCGCTCAAGGACCGGGGCGCGACGTTCATGCGCTTCCACGGTCTGCTGGCCATCGGTGCCGACCTGGAGCACGCCTTCCACACCGCCTCGGTGGTAGAGGGCGCCTGCGAGGTGTACCTGTCGGCGCGGCAGTTCAAGGACGAGGTGGATGAGCTGCCCAAGGAGCAGGTGGAGTGGATCGCCTCGTACTGGCGCGCTCAGTTCCCCGGCGCTCCCGAGCCGCTGCCGGCCCCGCAGACGGTTTCCGTGTCGGCATGAGTCGGCAATGGCTCATTGGAGCCGACGTCGGGTCTTCCTGCCTGAAGGCCGCTCTGGTGCACCCGGAGCGGGGCGTAGTGGCCACCTCGGAACAGTTCTACCCCATGCACCGGCCGCACCCGGGCTGGGCGGAGAACGACCCCGAGGACTGGTACCAGGCTCTCGCCCTGGCCATCCCGGCGGTCCTCGCCCAGGCCGGCGTCGCTCCCTCGGACGTGGCGGCCCTGTGTCTCGTCGGTCAGCGCGACATCGCCGTGCTGACCGACGAGGCGGGCCAGGCTCTCGCACCGGTCATTCACTGGACCGACCGGCGCGACCCTGACGAGACGACCGCGGCCTACGACCGACTCGGGCGCAGGCGCCTCATCGACATCTCCGGAACGCTCCCCATCCCCGGACTGGTGCTGCCCAACCTGCTGTGGACGCGGCGGCACCAGCCCGATGTGTGGCGGCGCATCAGGCACGCCCTGCAGCCGAAGGACTACCTCGCCCACCGTCTGACCGGTGACGTCGGCACCGACCCGACCGGCCCCACCCGCAGCATCCTCAACGACTGGCGCACCGGGACCTGGAGCGAGGATCTGTGCGACGTGTACGGGATCCCCCGCGAGGTGCTGCCCGACGTCAAGTACCAGCCCTGGCAGGTTCGCAGCGAACTGGGCGCCAGTGCCCATGAGATCGGCCTGGCCCCCGGCACGCTGCTGGTGGCCGGCGGCGGCGACGATCCTGCCGCCGCCCTGGGCTCCGGCGTCATCGACCCCGGCGACGTCAGCGTCGGCACCGGCTCCTCCATGAGCTGGCGCGCGGTCGCAGAGCGGCCCGTGTTCGATCCGACCGGCCTAGTCGGCCTGATGCCACACGTCGTGCCCGACCGCTACCTCCACGAGATGGTCGCGGTCGGCAGCGGTACCACCCTGCGGTGGCTGCGCGGCACCTTCGGCGGGGGCGCCACCTACGAGGAACTCATCGCCGCCACCGACCAGGTCGGCCCCGGCAGCGACGGTCTGCTGTGCTTCCCGTACATCGAAGGTGCCAGCGTCCCGGTCCAGGACGACCACGTGCGTGCGGTGTTCCACGGGATCTCCGGACACCACGGGCTGCCGCACTTCGTCCGCTCCACGCTCGAAGGCATCGCCTACCAGTACCCGGCCCTGCTTCAGGCGCTGACCGAGCGCGGGCTGCAGGCGAGCAGCCTGACGATCTCCGACGGAGAAGCACGCAGCACGACCTGGAACCAGATCAAGGCCGACGTGCTGGGCCACCCCCTGATCCCGGCCCTGCACGTCGAGGCACCCTCCATCGGCGCGGCCATCCTGGCCGGCATCGGATCGGGTGCTTTCGCCACCGCACGCGAAGGAGTAAACGCAGCGGTCGAAGTCAGTCCGCCCATCCAGCCCACCCCCGAGGGCTACCACACCTACCAGGACCTCCGCCTGCGCTGGGAACGCACCCGCGACCAGGTCTTCCCCCAGCTCACCGGGCACGCTGCCTCTCTGCACTGAGTCCCACATCCCGAAGGGGCATTCATGACAGCGACACTTCCACCCACCATCCGCACCCAGGCATTCATCGACGGAGCCTTCACCGACGCCGCCGACGGTGCGACGTTCGAGTCCCTCGCCCCCGCAACCGGCGAGGTCCTGACCTCCATCGCCGCGTGCGGCAGCAAGGATGTCGACCGGGCGGTCGCCTCTGCCCGCACAGCATTCAACAACGGCGTCTGGAGCCAGCTCCCGCCCGCCGACCGCAAGAAGATCCTCCTCAAGCTCGCCGACCTCATCGAGGAACACCGCGAGGAACTCGCTCTCACGGAAGCCGTCGACGCCGGCAAGCCCATCACCGACTGCCGGGACTTCGACCTGCCGGACGTCCTCAACACGTTCCGCTGGTACGCCGAAGCGATCGACAAGGTCTACGGCAAGACCTCACCGACCGGCCCGGAACACGTCGGCCTGATCGTGCGCGAACCCATCGGTGTCGTCGGCGCCGTCCTTCCCTGGAACTTCCCGGCCGCGATGCTCGCGTGGAAACTGGCTCCCGCACTCGCGGCCGGGAACTCGGTGGTCGTCAAGCCCCCGGAGCTCGCCTCCCTGACCACCCTGCGCATCGCGGAACTCGCCGCCCAGGCCGGTATCCCCGCCGGAGTCCTCAACGTCGTCCCCGGACTGGGTCATGTCACCGGCAAAGCCCTCGGACTGCACCGCGACGTCGACGTCGTCTCCTTCACCGGTTCGACGGAAGTCGGGCGTGAGTTCCTGCGCTACGCCGCCGACAGCAACCTCAAGAACATCGTCCTCGAATGCGGCGGCAAGAGCCCCCAGATCGTGACCGCCGACAACGCCGACCGCATCCCCGAGGTGGCGGCCGACCTCGCCGACGCCGCGTTCTGGAACGCCGGCCAGAACTGCAGCGCCGGATCGAGGATCCTGGTCCACTCCTCCATCAAGGACGAGTTCGTCGCCGCGCTGGCCAAGGAAGCCAACCAACGCCGCGTCGCCGAACCGACCGATCCGGAGACCGCGATCGGTCCGCTCATCGAAGCCGCAGCCCTCGCCCGGGTCCTGGGTTACATCAGGCAAGCCAGGGACGACGGCGCCACGGTCGTCGCCGGAGGCGAGCAACTGCACCAGGACACCGGCGGCTGGTTCGTCGCACCCACCGTCATCGACAACGTCACCCCGGCCATGGCGGTGGCCCGGGAGGAGATCTTCGGCCCGGTCGTCGCCGTGCTGGCATTCGACACCGACGAAGAAGCCCTCGACATCGCCAACAACACCGACTACGGGCTGGCCGCCACCGTCTGGTCCCGCGACATCGACCGAGCCCTCACACTGGCCCGCGCTGTCCGGGCCGGCACCGTCGCCATCAACGGATACAGCGAAGGCGACATCGGCACGCCCTTCGGCGGCTACAAGACCTCCGGATTCGGCGGTCGCGACAACGGTCTCGAAGCATTCGAGCAGTACACCCAGCTCAAGACCATCTGGATCACGCTGCACTGACACCGCACCTCCCCGACGATGACACAGCGCGGCGGCAACAGGGATACGTGACCCGGAACCCCGACCCCGGGCACGCATCCCTGCTGCCACAGCCACACCGGCTGGGACCGCATGATGACGCAGGACAGAGCGAGACCGGCCGACGCAGCGACAGCTACGGCGGTCCCCGCAGCGACCCCGCCGACGAGGGAGCACCATGACGACACGAGACGGCACGATCGGCGTCCTGATCCCCCGCGACATCCCAGCGGGTGACATCGTCGCCTTCGCCCAACGCGCTGAGACGCACGGCTTCGACGAATTGTGGGTCGTCGAAGACCTCAGCTACCGAGGAGGACTGGCCCAGGCAGCCACCGTCCTCGCCGCCACGACCAGAATCCGCGTCGGCGTCGGGCTGCTGCCGGCCGCCGCCCGCAACTTGGCCTTCACCGCCATGGAGATCGCAACCCTCGCCCAGCTGCACCCCGGACGCATCGACATCGCGGTCGGCCACGGCATGCCGACCTGGATGCGCAGCGTCGGCGCATGGCCCGCAAGCCCCCTCACTCTCCTGACCGAATACATCACCGTCCTGAAGCGCCTGCTGAGCGGACAACTCGTACACCACGATGGGCAGTACGTCCGCGTCGAAGGGCTGCAACTGCACGCCAGCGCCGCCCCGACGCAGGTCCCCGCCATCCTGGCCGGCGTACGCGGCCCCCGGTCCCTGGCCGTGTCCGGCGACACGGCCGACGGCACCCTTCTCGCAGAACCGGTGACCCCCGCCTACGTACGGCAGGCCCTCACACACATCGCTCCCACCCGTCCTCACCGTCTGGTCGCCTACAACATCGCATCGGTCGACGACGACTCCACCGCCGCACACACGGCTGTCCGCCCCGCCCTCGCAGTAGTCGGCGAACCCGACTGGCGCCCCCACATCGCTCCACTGCCCTTCCACGACGAACTCATCTCCCTGCGCTCACGCAGCGACAGCCCGCAGGAGTTCGCCCGATCCCTGCCGGACGAATGGGTACGTCAGCTCGCCGTAGCAGGCACGCCGCAACAGGCACGGTCCCAGCTGACGGACCTGTTCGCCGCAGGCGTCAGCAGCGCCGTCCTCGCCCCGGTGGGTATCGACTACCTCGCGTCGTTGGACTCGCTTGCCGCAGTGCTGTGAACAGCCCCCGCCGTCACACCCAACACAGCGGCGAACAGGCATGCCCGGTCCACGTACCCGCAGTGGCCCGGCAGCCCCAAACCGCCGGAGTCCGCCTCCGTGCAGTGCCACCGGGGTCCAAGCAAAGCCCTTGAATGGCCACTCAATACTGACCGCATCGCCCTGCTTGCTTTGCTCGGCGATGTCCACGAGAACTCGTTCTGCCGCGAGTCTGCGACGCGGTCGCCCTTCTGTCACGCCAACAGGACCCGTTTGCGGAGGAGTTGGAAGCAAACCCGATCAAACAACGGTTATGGCCGATGCCGCGCCGATGGACGCTTGTATACCCGCTCGGCAGCCCGGACGCTCTCCTGCAGTGCTGCCATCAGGTCAAGCACCGGGGTAGGCTCCGCCGGCTCGACGAGCTCACCGTCGGTGATCTTTGCGTCCACGAGCCGCTCGAGGGCGTGGGCGTAGTCGTCGTGCACCTGGCGCACGTTGATGCCGGTGAGGTCCCGGATCAGCACCTCGGCCAGTTCCAGCTCCCGGTCGGTGACCGGCGTGGAGGGTGCGAGGTCTCCGGGGTCGCGCAGCTCGTCCTGCCACAGGAGCGTCTGGAGGATGAGTATGCCGTGGCGGGGGCGGAGCAGTGCCAGGCGCTCTCGGCTGCGCAGGGCGAGTTTGGAGACGGCGACGTTGCCGGTGCGGGCGAGTGCCTCGACGAGCAGGGCGTACGGGCGGTCGGCGTCCGGTCCGGGACCCGCGTAGTACGGCCGTCCGAAACTGATCGGGTCGATGTCCTCGAAGGGAACGAAGCCCAGCACGTCGATGGTCCGCTTTGTGGGCAAGGGCAGGTGTGCGAGGTCTTCCTCCGTGAGGGGCACCATGCGCCCGTCTGCCAGGGCAAAGCCCCTGCCGACTTGTTCGTGGGGGATCTCCCGGTTCTCGGCCTTGCAGAAGCGGCGGTGCTCGACGCGGCTGCCGTCGGCGACATGGATCTCGTGGAGGCGCACGGGATGCTCCACCGTGGCCGCGTACAGCCTGATCGGCAGAGCGACCAACCCGAACTGGATCATCCCGGACCACACGGCCTTCATGCATCCAGAGTCATTCGCCAGTAGATGGTGCGCATCCCGGTCGCGGGCCGCCCCTCCAGCGACGGGATGTTTGGGCTCGCTGGCCCTGGAATGTAAGGCCAACCACCGCTGCGGATGCTCAGCTCCAAGCATGCACTGACGGTGACCGAGACCTTGCTCGCCTTACTGTCCAGGCAGGGACGGCGGCCCCTGCCCAGGGCGCTGCGTGCAGGGGCCGTCCATCACCCTGCGGTCCTGTCACAGCGCAAGGCACTACGACGCTAAAACCCCAGCACCCAACCCCGCCCGCTCGGCGCGTCAGCAGGGTGAAGGAATCCCCTCCCTTACGCCTCACGGGCCATCTTCACCGACCGCGGCGGCGCCCAGTGGTCCTGGTCGCCGCCAGCGATCCGCACCAAGATTTTTGTCGCGGCCCTCGCTCAGGGCGTCAGGCGGGTTGGATGCACGAAACGGGCGTACCAGGGCCCCGGAAGGTCTTACCGGGAGCCGGCAAGGACAGCGGCCCTACCCGATCGGGCAATCGCTTCTGCTGCGGCATGCGATGCCCTCGCATTCCGCGAGGTCCGCCACCGCGTAGGGCGCTCGTATCGTGTCATATTCGCGTGTCAATGTTACCCCCGTCTCGAGTGAGACGAATGTATTTCGCGGATTCAACGACAGGCAAGGAAAGGCCCGCTCTATGTCAACCCTCTGTAGCGGACCTTCCATTTCTCTGATGGAGCTGTCCTGTATATGTCGATTGACTGGAACCAATCGAAGGCCGTCACATTTCGGACGGCGCGTGATCGTTTTTCAGTCGAGGGGCGGTACCGTCAAGGACGCAGCCCAGGCCGATTTCGAACTGCCCTTGCGGATCGTCCTGGCCGGTGTGCGGGATCAGCTACATGTCCTGCTGCTGAAGAAGCTGCGGACCGAAGAAGCTCGACTGGTCGCGAGCGATGATCGACTCCTCCCACGTGCGGGGGTCGCGGGCCGTCACGCTGTGCGCTCCTGGCCCCGCTGCCCCGGTAGGCCACGGACGGTGGGTCAACTACCCGGCCTTGGGTCAAGCCCCCACGTCCTGCACGGACCGCCGTTGCCCGTGCCGTTGGATCCGTGATCCCTTGGGAACTGTACGACCCCGTATGGGAGGCTCACCGTGTCCCTGTTCAGACGACCGGTCCGTACGCGTCACCCGCAACGGGAGGCCGCCGAATGGCACGGCGCTCTGGTCGGCAAGTCGCTGCCCGGCGGCACCGTCACCGCCGCCGCCTGGACCGCGCTCACCGACGAGCTCATCGAGCGCCTCGCCGCGCTGCCCCGGTTGGACGGCCTCTGGTACGACATCCACGGCCGCCCTCCCCGGCATCTCCCGGTTCAGGCTGTCCCCAGCTTCAACCGCCCTGCTGCGACAGGACGGTGGTGGTGGTCTTTCACCACCACTCGAACAACAAGCGCCTCACGGCGCGCACTCCGGTAAACACAAGAAGCACGGCATGAACGTGCAAGTCATCGCCGACCCTTTCGGCCGCCTGCTGTGGGCCTCGCCCGCCCTGCCCGGGGCGGTGCACGACATCAGGACCGCACGTACCCACGGGGTCATCGCCGCTGTGACCGAGGTCGACCTCCGCTGCTGGGCCGACAAGGGCTATCAGGGTGCCGGAGGCACCGTCCTCGTGCCCTTCCGGGGCCGCTGGGAGGAGTTGTCCGAGGGGCAGCGAGCCGTCAACGTCTCCCACGCCAGGATCCGCTCGCTCCGCGAGCAAGCCATGGCCACACTCAAGGCATGGCGCCTGCTACGGAAGCTCCGCTGCAGCACCACCCGAATCACCAGCTACGTCCAGACCGTCCTCACCCTGCACCTGACCTGCTCAAACTGAGATTGGCAAAGGCTCAGTGTGCCCGGATGGGTCACTCTTTCCTGCCGATCAGGACCGGCTCGTTCGGCCTGGCGGCTCGCGCTGCCGGGCCGAACGTCAGTAACGCACCGACTCAGATGTCGGGGTTCTTGCCCTCGGCGGTCTTCTTGATCCGGTCGATCTGGATCTTGGCGAGGTCGCTGTAGGGCTGTTCCTCGCGGAGGTCCCCCTGGCTTTCGACGAAGACGAGGATGGTTCCGACGCGCATCATGATCCTGGTCCTCTGGCCCGTGAAGGCGTCGGTCTCGTCCACGCCACGGAGATCTTCAACGGCTTCATCTCGACGCCGTTGGCGTCGGCCGATCGCCGCTCCTCGGCAGCCAAGCCCTTCATGGCCGCCTTCGCGTCATCCGGGGAGCGGAAGGAGTAGAGATGGAACTCGACCCTCCCCGACCCGTCTTTGTCGTACGCCGGCTGCTCGTCCGGGCTGACGTGCGACCAACCCACGGCCACGAACCCGCCGCAGTTCGACTTCGTGTCCTCCTCACAGACCCTCATGCCATTGTCAGGGTCGACCTTTGGCGCGGACCCCGTTCAGCCCTTGGGGGCACCCGCCTTGCTCACCAGAGCCGTACGTACTTGGTCGGGCGCGAACACAATCGGCGCCTTCGCCTGTCCGCCCGTGGACCCCGTCGCGCCGCCGCCGCCGCTTCCGCAAGCGGTCAGTGCCGCGACCATGGCAGTGCCGGCCGCAATCCCCCGTAGCGCCTTGAGCACGTCAACCTCATTCCGCCGTAGATCAATTGACTAGAACTCAATCGTATTAATGCGTGGCATGGCGGGGGTGGGGCGGCGGCTTCTCATTTGGCCATTCATGAGACGCACCGTGCGCGACATTCGTCGCGCACGGTGCGTGGCCGGTGTGGTTCAGCGGGCGGCGGCGGGCAGGTGGAGGCGTCCGTCGTGGACTTCGGCGATCTGGTCGACGGCGGTGAGGTGGGTGCGGTCGTGGGTGACCAGGACGGTCGCGGTGGCCTGCTGGTGAGTGAGGCGGGTGATGAGGTCGATGATGGCGGCGCCGCGTTCGTGGTCCAGGGCGCTGGTGGGTTCGTCGACCAGGAGGACGGTGGGATCGTTCATCAGGGCGCGGGCGATGTTGACGCGTTGGCGCTGGCCGCCGGAGAGCTGGTGGGGGCGGCGGCGGGCCTGGTCGGCCAGGCCGACCGCATCGAGGAGTTCGAGGGCGCGGGTGCGGGCCTTGGCGGGGTTGCGGCCGTCGAGCTGGGCCATGACCTGGAGTTGTTCGGCGGCGGTGAGGGAAGGCAGCAGGTTGGGCTGCTGGAAGACGATGCCGATCTTGTGGCGGCGCAGATCGGTGAGTTCGCCGCGGCTCATGCCGGTGGTCTGGGTGCCGTCGATGGTGACGGTGCCGCTGTCGGGGGGGATGAGGGTGGCGGCGACGGCCAGGAGGCTGGACTTGCCGGAGCCGGAGGGGCCGACCACGGCGGTGAGGCTGCCCTTGGGGACGTCGAGCGTGACATGGTCGAGGGCGGTCAGGCGGGTGTCGCCGTCGGGGTAGGTGAGGGTGATGTCGGTCAGGTTGAGGCTCATCGGGCGCTCCCCAGGGCGGTCAGCGGGTCGACGGAGGTGATGCGGCGGATGGACAGGCCGGCCCCGAGGGCGCCGAGGAGGATCATCACGGCGGCGGGGAGCAGGACGGTGGCGGGGGTGAGGAGGAACGGCACTGCGCTGCCGGCGACGAGTGCACCGATGCCGGCCGCGATGCCGGTGCCGATCAGGGTGCCGCCGGCGAGCAGGATGACGGCCTGGCCGAGGGCGTCCTTGAGGAGGCCCTCCGTGGAGGCGCCAAGGGCCTTCAGGACCGCGACGTCGCCGCTGCGCTGGATCGTCCACACGGTGAAGAAGGCGCCGATCACCAGCGCCGAGATGGCGAACAGGAAGCCGCGCATCAGCTGCAGGGAGCCGTTCTCGGAGGTGTAGGAGCCGATCGCGGACAGCGAGTCCTGCTTGGAGACCGTCTGGGTGCCGGCGGCCTGGTCGGTGGCCGTCACATCGGTGTCGGAGGTGGTGTTCAGGGCGATCACGGTTGCGGTCGGGCCGTCGCTGCCAGCGGTGGGGGGCGCGACCTTGTGCCAGGTGTTCAGGCTGGTCCAGATGACCGGGGTGTGGCTGAAGGAGGCGTCGCCCTGGACGGCGGCCACGGTCAGCTGCTGCCCGGCCAGGGTGAAGTTGTCGCCGGGCTTTACGCCGAGGTCGTTGGCGGCCGTGGTGGACAGCACCGCCGACTGGTCGTTGATCTGGCTGCTGTCCGGGGCCAGGGGGGAGCCGGGCGTCACGCCGAAGGCGGAGACCCCGGTGCTCTTGTCTGCGGCGGTGGCCTTGGTGGTGGTGATCCCCAGCGGTTCGGCGCTGGTGACTCCGGGGGTCTTGGCCCACTGCCGCCACTGCTGCTGGGTGACGGTGGAGTTGGCGTACGACAGTTTCTGACCGCCGCTGGGCGCCTGGAAGGCGATCTTGTCGGCGGGCAGGCCGGTGATGGCGGAGATGTTCTGCTGGCCCAGCCCGGCGGTCAGCCCGGACAGCAGGCCGACCAACAGGGTGATGAGCACGATGACGGTCCCCATCAGGGCGAAGCGCCCCTTGGCGAACTTCAGGTCTCTCCAGGCGACGAACACGGCTTTGGCCTGCCCTTTCTTGCGGTGGAAGCGGTGTGCCTTCACCCTCGCCGCCGACCCCCTGCGCGGGCATCTGGCGAGGGAGGGCACTTCGCGGATCGAAGGGCGGCACGCGGGTTGTAACTTTCGATGGAGGCCGCCTTGGGGCATGCGTCCGTAGGCTGGAGGGACTGTGAACACCACCGCTCCCGCCCTGACCACCCGGGCCCTGGCCTGGTGCCTGCACCTGCTGATCGTCGCCCTCCTTGTCCTGGCCGCGGGCCGGGCCGTGGCCGACAACCGGCCCCACGCCGCGATGACCGTCGCCGCAGCCGCAGCGTGCGCTGTGGTGTACGCGGCCGGGCCGCTCCTGCCGCCCGTCCGCAGCTCGCGGTGGGCTGCGGCCGGCTGGCTGGCCGCCGTCGGCGCCTGCTGGCTGGTGCTGCTGGTCCTGTCCGCCGACGGGGTCTGGGTCGCCTTCCCGTTGTACTTCCTCGAGCTCCACCTGCTGCCGCGCCGTGCCGGCCTGGCCGCCGTGGCCGCCACCGCCCTCACGGCGATCACCGCCTTCGCATTCCATCAGGGGTCCTTCAGCCTCGCCATGGCGATCGGCCCGGCGCTGGGCGCCGCCGTCGCGGTCGCGGTGGTGTGGGGGTACCAGGCCCTGTACCGGGAGAGCGAACAGCGCCGACGCCTGATCGAGGAACTCACCACCACCCGCGCCGACCTTGCCCGCGCCCAGCACACCGCCGGGGTGCTGGCCGAACGCGAACGCCTGGCCCGCGAGATCCACGACACCCTCGCCCAAGGGCTCTCCAGCATCCAACTGCTGCTGCGCGCCGCCGAACGGGCCCTGCCCGGCGCACCGGAGAACGCCGCCGGCTACGTGGACCAGGCCCGCCAGGCCGCCGTGGACAACCTCGCCGAGGCCCGTCGCTTCGTCGCCGCCCTCACCCCGCCCGCCCTGGAAGGCGCCACCCTGGCCGGCGCACTGGAACGCTTGTGCGCCACCACCTCCACCCGGCACCGCATCACCGCACGCGTCCATCTCACCGGCGATGCGGCACCACTCCCGACCGCGCACGAGGTCGCTCTGCTGCGCATCGCCCAGTCCGCCCTTGCCAACACCGTCCGCCACGCCGACGCCACCACCGTCGAGGTCACCCTCAGCTACCTTGGCGACCACGTCGCCCTCGACGTCGTCGACAACGGCACCGGCTTCGCCCCCGACCAGCTGCCCGCCCCCGACCCCGACAGCGGCGGCTTCGGCCTGGCCGCCATGCGCGCCCGCATGCGTGCTCTCGGCGGCACCCTCACCGTCGAATCCGCCCCCGGCCACGGCACCGCCCTGGCCGCCCAGCTCCCCCTGACCCCGCCCGCCGACACAGAACCCGAGGCCCACCAGTGACCGAGAGCCCCATCCGACTGCTCCTGGCCGACGACCACCCGGTGGTGCGGGCCGGGCTGCGCGCCGTCCTGGAGACCGAACCCGGCCTCACCGTGGTGGCCGAGGCCGCCACTGCCGAGGACGCCGTCACCCGCGCCGCCCAGGGCGACATCGACGTCGTGCTGATGGACCTGCAGTTCGGCAAGGGCATGGGCGGCGCCGAGGCCACCGCCCAGATCACCGCCCACCCCGGCGCCCCCCGCGTGCTGATCGTCACCACCTACGACTCCGACGCCGACACCCTGCCCGCCATCGAGGCCGGTGCCACCGGCTACCTCCTCAAGGACGCCCCGCCCGAGGACCTGGCCGCCGCCGTACGCACCGCCGCCACCGGACGCACCACCCTCGCCCCTGCCGTCGCCGACCGGCTCATGAACCGGCTCCGCACCCCCGCCACCGCCCTGACCCGGCGCGAGACCGAGGTCCTCGTACTGGTCGCCGAGGGCCTGTCCAACCAGGCGATCGGCCAGCGGCTCCACCTCACCGAGGGCACCGTCAAGTCCCACCTGGCCCGCATCTACACCAAACTCGGCGTCGACTCTCGCACCGCCGCCGTGGCAATCGCCACCGACCTCGGCCTCATCCGCCGCTGAACCAGAACCCACGCGCGGCGCGTTCAGGCGGCCTGCCTGAAGCCCGCCTCCGTCAGGCTCTCCTCTCGCAGGACGGTGAAGCCGCCCGGAGGGCCGTCCTCACCCTTCACCTGGCAGCGTTAGGCTCCACGCGTACCCGGGCCGCCATGCCGGTGTGGTCCGCGGGTCGGGCCCGCGGACTTCAGGGGCCGGTGGTCCTGTCCCTACGCCGTCGCTCTCACCTCCGTGCCCAGTTCGTGTCGGGCGCGGGCGGCGGCGCCGACCGGGACGGCGTCGGAGGACAGGGCGGCCCGCACCAGGCGGACGGGGTGGCCGCTGACCGGGGGTTCGACAGCGAGGGCGGACAGGATGATGGGCTCCAGGAGGGGCCAGGCGCGGCTGACTCCTGCAGCGGCTGTACGCCCTGTTCGTCATGGAAGTGCGCACCCGCACCGTGCACATCCTCGGTGTCACCGCCCACCCCACCGCAGCCTGGGCCACGCAGCAGGCCCGCCAACTGCTGTGGCAGCTCAGCGACCGCGCCGCCGACTTCACCCTGCCCTTGCCGGAAACCTCGTCTGCCCACCCATGAGGGCCGGGCCTGTCAAGCGTAGAAATAGCCCCGACCTGCGGCTTTGAGGTCTGCCGGGCTGGTGAATCGGTCGTCGAGCGCTGGTGACGGTCGGCTGCGGACGCCACGGTTGCTGTACATCTGTGCTGTACTACAGCGGCTCCGGAGCCGGCCGGCTGTCTCAGTATGCGGGAACCGACTGCTCGTTCACCGCGTCGAGTCCAACTGGTACTGGAGGAAGGTGCATATGAGGAAGCTGGTTGGTTCGCTCGGCAGTGGCCTGCTGGTCGTCGGGATCACCGCGGGGGTGTGGTGGAACTGGTTCCACGAGCCCTATGCCCTGGCCGACGCGCCCAAGGTCGACGTGACGGTGCGCGCGGAGAAGTCCACGTACCTCGATGTACAGGAGACGACCGAGGACGTCGACACTCTCGTACGGGTCTACGTCCAGCGACTCAAGGACGGAGACGCGAAGGGAATCGCCGAGCTGGCCGGGCCCGCTTACAAGCAGCCTAGGCCTACCGCGGCCAAGTACGTACGCGAGTACGGCCAGGCAGCGGGCGATCCCGTCGAAGTCACCGTGCTGGAGGGATCCGTTCCCTACTTCAACCCGGTGACAGTGGCGTACAAGCAAAGCGGTCAACGGCAGGAGCTGCTGCTGGTGAAGGATGACGGGCACTGGTGGATAGGCCTCGGCGACGGCGACCCTGCGGCGGGCCTGTAGTGACAACCGCGGAAGACGACGCTTGAGGTGCAGCCTCATCTTGATCAGGTCGATCACGGAACCGCTGTCACCCAGTGAACTCGTTAAAGAGGGCCGGTGCAGTGGGTAATTTCTTATTTTATGCCCAACGACACATAGTCATAGCGGCCATAATAGGAGTCGGCGGTGTATGTGTTGGTCAATCGGGGGCCGCGCCACATCATGATCTTCTCATAAGTGATGGGCATGTATGCTGCATTCTCGGAGACTTTGCGGTTGATCTGTTGGTAGATTCTTCCTGCCTTGACCGGATCCCGTTCGGCAATTGCATCGTCGAACAGGGCGTTGATCTCCGGATCGTTGAGCTCGCTGTAGTTGACGTTACCCGTCTCCAGGATGAAACGCCCGTCAACCAGGGATCGCAAGAAACCCTGACCGGTTGGAAAATCTGCAGCGAAACCCTCAAGGATGATGCCGTACCCTCTATCCTTCACCGCCTTGGGTGACTTAAATACTCCAAAGGTCGCTGCGCCGTCGATCCGGTCGATCGTGGTGGTGATATTAACTTTCTTCAGTTCCTTCTGCAGGGCCGCAGCGGTGTCCAGCTCGGCTGGTATGTTTTTACGCACGGCAATGGTCGTGGAGAAACCGTTCGGCTTGCCGCATGCCTGGAGTTCCCTCTTGGCTCTTTCAAGGTTCTGCTTGCCGTTGTTGTCGAGCACGCCGTAAAGATCGTAGGTCCGATCGGATCCTGCAATGGATGGAGGGAGCATATTCGGAGCGATATCGCCACCGACGATTGGCCCACCTCGGGCCGTTTGCAGCTCCTTATGGTCGGCGGCGAAGATGATGGCCTTGCGGCAGTGAATATTATCCAGCGGCTTGACTGATTTCGGAAAGGCTGCGTATCTGATGTATCCGGTCCTCGGATTGTCCAGATGCTCCTTGAGGTCAGCGTTCCCCAGCACCTTGGAGATGGCGGCCTGACTGAGTCCTGTCCCGTTCAAGTCGAGATCAAATTCACCGCTGAGGAGACGCTTGTCCATATCGTTCGCATCGGTGACGAAAGTGACCTCAATGCGGTCGGGTAGCGCCGGACGGATCGGATCGGACTCCTTGTTCCACTGTTCGCTGCGGACCAGGACCAGTTTGCGGTGCGGGTCATATGCGGCGAACTTGTATGGACCCGATGAAAAAGGTTTCAGTTCGTATAGGCGGCCAGTGTCACGCTCGCGTTTGACCGGGGACGCCGTCGGCAGAGCAAGCATCTGCTCGAAGTCGCCGTTTGGCTCGGGCAGATGGAAGACGATCGTCTTCTCGTCAGGGGTCTCGATGGCCTGCAGGCCCAGCTTCTGTGGATCCTTGTCGTTATATGGCCCCTTGTAGGTTTTGTTCGGGTCGAGGGCCTTCTGGAGGTGGGCAGGGCCGCCGGAGATGACATCATCCGCCCAGCCCCGCTCAATGCCGTACTTGATGTCCTGGGAAGTGATTGGCGAACCGTCTTCCCAGGTGATGCCGTCACGTAGTGCGTAGGTGTACGTCGTGCCACTGTCCGAGACCTTGGCCAGGCCGGCGGCAAGGTCAGGTACCAGGGCGGTGCTCTTGCGCCCTGGCTGCGGGGCGAAGGTGACCAAATTGCGGGTGTAGTAGCGGGCGAAGTCCCACACGAACCCGTAGTAGGTGCGCTGAGGGTCCCAGGAGTCGGCCTCCTGGGCGGAGACAAACCGCAGCGTACCGCCCTTGGTCTCCGATGCTTTGGCGATGCCTTTGGTGGCGGCGTTGTACCCGGCGCCGGAGTCGGTTGTCCGCTGGGCTGACTCGTGTCGCCAGTTCAGCACGACTGGAATCCCCACGGCCAGCAGACTGATGGCTGCGAGCCCAGACGTGAGGGCACGTGTGAAACCGTGCTTGCTGCGACGCCTGTACCGCACGCTCGCCGCATCCTGGCCCGTCGGGTCCTGCGCAGTAATGGTGGCGCGGCGAGAGTGCACCACGGTAAGCAACTCATCCGGGGTGGGCCGACGGGTCGGGTTCTTGTCCAGGCACTTTTCGACGATGGGCCGCAGCGGATCGGGTAGGGCGCTCAGGTCGGGGTCGTGATGGACGATCTGGTAGGCGGTCACATATGGATGATCCGAGTCGAAGGGTCCGCGGCCGGTGGCCGCGTAGACCAGGAGCGAGCCGAGCGCAAAGACATCGGCGGCCGGGCTGATTGCCGGCGGTACCTGCCACTGCTCGGGGGCCATGAACGGCGGAGTTCCGATTACTTGGCCGGTTTTGGTGTGCACTTCGCTGGCGCTGCAGTCGATGGCTTTGGCGATACCGAAATCGATGACCCGTGGCCCGTCATCGGTAATGAGTACGTTGCTAGGTTTCAGGTCCCGGTGGATCACTTGGGCACGGTGGATGTCGCGCAGAGCCTCGGCTAATCCGGCAAAGAGTTGCCACAGTTCGTCCACAGGTATGGGGCCATTTTCCCGAATATACCCCGAGAGGGTCGGGGCAGGCACATAAACCGTGGCCATCCAGGGTTGCTGGGCATCCGGGTCGGCGTCCACCACTGGGGCGGTAAAGGCCCCACTGACTCGCCTGGCGGCCGCCACCTCTTGACGAAACCGAGCCCGGAACAGGGGATCCTCCACCAGTTGCGAGTGCACCACCTTGACGGCCACACGGCGACCCGACGGGGAGTGGGCCAGGTAGACCTCACCCATGCCACCCGCACCGAGTCGGGAAATCAGTCGATAGATGCCGATTGACCGATTTTCAATACCTTCGGCGTCATTGCCTGGAATTGGCATATCTCCCCCTGCCCCACGCTTGCCGTCGGACAGAGTACGGTGCCCGCGTACCCCCAGGAGCCCGATCGCCCAGGCGTGGACAGTACCGTTACAGAAAAGCGGGATCGTGTTGCACGTAGCTGCTGCTGAACCCGACTTTGGTGAAGGCACCCTTCGGCAGGTATCCGGGGTGAGGGATGCCATGCACGAAGGCGTGGAGTTGGCCATGGGTGGCCGGGTTCAGGTCCAGGAACAAGGTGTCGCTGCCGCCGTTGCGGGCGATCGGGAGAAGGGTGGCCAGCGAGAGCCCATCGGCGAGCCACCCATCACGGCTGCAGCGGTACTCGCCAAGCAAGGTGCCCCAGCCGTATTCGCCGTCGTCGTCGCGGCCGAGCTGGTAGAGGTCGTCGAAACTCTGGAACGGCTCCGGTTCACACGCCGACAAACTGACGGAGTACCGGAGGCTCTCCCCGCCCGCCGTTTCCAGGAACGAGCGGTACGAGGACGGCAGTGGCAGCCCGATCTCCCGTTCGAGGCCTTCAAGTTCACCAGCATCGAGAGGCCTGAACGGACCGACGACCAGGCGGCCCCGGTACCAGCGTGACAACTCCTCAGAGGCGGCCAGATTGTCGCACCCCGCAGCATCCCGAGATCCTCCAAGCTCCCACGTTGCTGGACGTCGAGCTGAGCAGGTTCATTCCGTACCTGCCTGAGCACCTCCAACAAGTACGCGGACTGCCCCGCCAGTCCCGAAAGGGTCTGGGGGCGACGACAGTCCCGTGCAGGGCGATCAGTCCCAGCGAGTCGGCGGAGGCGAAGGCCACCACTGACCAGCCGAATCTTCGGCTGAGCCGATGACCCTCCCTTCGGTGTTGCCCATGGTGAATCCGAACGCGAACGGCAGCCTCCACAGGCACCAGGGCAACACAGGGAGCGGTATGGCATGCGCGGTCCGTTCCGCCCAGCGCCGAACGGGGCGTTCGATGGGCTGAGGTCTCCTCGTCTTCATGGACACCAGATTCGCCCGGATGGCGGCGAAGATCATCAAGCTCCGGGGTGATCGGCGGATCGCCGGCCAGAGTGACCCCATCAGACCTCGGAGGTAGCCGCCACCGGACGGCGTCGGCGATCACGTTTTTCAACTGGTTTCCCGACAGGGCTGGTTTCCCCTGGCATCGGTCAAGCAAAGCGGCCAGGCTGATAGCTACGACGCGGTAACAGCCCGGCCGCTCCGGCGGGTCCGGCCACCCCTTGCGGGACCAGGGCGCCTTGGCTCACCATGACAAGAAGGAGGATCCCGATGATGACGCTCGATCTCCACCCGGTCTTCCGCAACAACCGGGACATCGAGGTCGCGTTGCGTCAGTTTCTCTTCAGGGCGTCCCATGCGGGTGAACCGGTCGCGGAGATCATCCCCGGCAAGGGATCGGGACGGCTGAGGGCCCGGGTCCTTGCCTTCCTGGACCAGAAGCACATCCGCAAGCTCTATGTGCGCCGAGAGGTCGACTCGGACAACTCCGGCCGCATCCTGGTGTACTTCGACTGAGGGGATGGCGTCCCTGTCGTGGTGTAGCCGATCAAGGTGAGGGAGTGCGCCGGGCGCGTGTGCCGATGTGTCTTTCGCTCCCTGCCCGCGGGGTGGGCCACCGTGCAACTCTCCGTAGCGAAGTGGCAGTTCAACGCGGGAGGTGCAGGGTGGCCCTGTCTCAGCAGGACCTACTCCGGTTGTTGGAGTCACTACGTTCGGCGGACGGGCTTGAACTCGTTCGCGGTGTGGCCGAGCGGATGCTCCAGGAGCTGATCGAGGCCGAGGCCACGGCCCGGATCGGCGCGGAGTGGAACGAGCACACCGAGACGCGCACCGCGCTTCGCAACGGCCACCGGGACAAGACGCTCAGCACGCAGGCCGGCGACCTGGACCTGGCGATCCCCAAGCTGCGGTCGGGGAGCTTCTTCCCCGCGCTTTTGGAGCGGCGTCGCCGCATCGACCAGGCCCTGTACGCGGTCATCATGGAGTTCTACGTCCACGGCGTGTCCACGCGGTCGGTCGACGACCTGGTCAAGGCCCTCGGCACGGATACCGGGATATCCAAGAGCGAGGTCTCGCGGATCTGCCAGGACCTGGACGGCCAGCTGACCGCATTCCGCAGCAGGCCCCTGGACCACGTCCGATTCCCGTACGTCTACCTCGACGCGACCTACTGCAAGGCGAGGGTCGAGCACCAGGTCGTGTCCCGGGCCGAGTGGGCGGGATGGGCGGCGCGGACGCAGCCGGGGATCGGGGCGCGCTCGCAGGTGTCACGCGTCGGCACCGCCGCCGCGCCGGGCCGCCGCCCGGACCCGGCGTCCTTGGCCACCTGGGCGCGTATGCCCCGGCGTGTGCAGTCGTGCAGCAGGCCGGCGCAGAACTCGCATCGTTCGCTGTGCGGCCCGTCCCGCCGAGGGCGCGGAGTCTTGCCATCCTGCAGAGAACCCTTCGCCCCACGAGGCCGCGCCCATGAACGCCGGTCCGACCGGCCCGAGGGCGACCGGATACAGTGCGCGCGACGGCAGCCTGGTCAGGGAGGGGAAGCGTGACCGACACCAGCAACACCCGGTCCGCCGAGGGTGAAGCGCAAGCGCCGCGGCAGAGCCGAGTGCACCGCCTGATGCGCTACATCCCTCTGATCGCCCCCGTCCTGCTGTGGGCCGTGCCCTGCTGGGTGCTCCTGCACACCGGCCAGCACTGGCCGCTGCCCGTCACGCTGGTCGGCACCGCCCTGTTCGCCCTCGGCCTCGTTGGTATGCCGCTCGCGATGGTACGCGGCCACGGCCGGCGCCAGCAGGACCGGGCGGCGATCGTCGGTGACACCCTGCTGGGCACCAGCTGGGTTCTGTTCACCTGGTCCATTCTGCTCGGCGTCCCATTGCGGCTCGCCCTGACCCTGGCCGGCGTCGACGAGAGTCAGGACCGGGCCCGAATCATTACTTGGGCCGTATTGGGCATAACCGCCGTACTACTCGCCTGGGGGTACGCCGAAGCCCACCGCGTGCCACGCGTGCGCCGACTCGACGTGCAACTCCCACGGCTGGGTGCCGGGTTGGACGGTATCCGCGTCGTCCTCATCACCGACACCCACTACGGCCCGCTCGATCGCGCTCGCTGGTCGGCACGGGTGTGCGAGACGGTGAACACTCTGGAAGCCGACCTGGTCTGCCACACCGGCGACATCGCGGACGGCACGGCTGAACGCCGCCGGGCCCAGGCCGTCCCACTCGGTACCGTGCGGGCCACCCGGGCCCGTGTATACGTCACCGGCAACCACGAGTACTACAGCGAGGCCCAGGGCTGGGTCGACCTGATGGACGAGCTGGGCTGGGAACCGCTCCGCAACCGCCATCTGCTGCTCGAACGCGGAGGCGACACCCTCGTGGTCGCCGGCGTGGATGACGTCACCGCCGAGTCCTCCGGCCTGGCAGGCCACCGCGCCCACCTCGCCGGAGCCTTGGACGGCGCCGACCCCGACCTGCCCGTCCTGCTCTTGGCACACCAGCCCAAGTTCGTCGACCGGGCGGCAGCCAACGGCATCGACCTCCAACTCTCCGGCCACACCCACGGCGGCCAGATCTGGCCCTTCCACCACCTGGTCCGCATCGACCAGCCCGCCCTCGCCGGCCTCAGCCACCACGGCACCCGCACCCTCCTCTACACCAGTCGCGGCACCGGCTTCTGGGGCCCGCCGTTCCGCGTCTTCGCCCCCAGCGAGATCACCCTGCTCGTGCTCCGCTCCCCGCACCTGCCCACCTCGCCATAGCACGGGGCGGGGCCAACACATCCGCTTGAAGCAGTCCACGAGCCGAGGGGTGCGGCGTCGACAGATGACCAGGCCCATCTCGCTGAGGACAAGATCTGACCATTCCCGGGCCGACGGCTCCAACGAGCCATACGTGGCCACGCTTTACGCAGGTCAGCGACGCGTGACGCCTGCACCACCAGCAGAGGAAGAATCTTCTGGTGTCGTACTCGCCGAAGAGGCTTGGCTTCTTCTAGACACATGCGAAAAGGCGCCTGACCTGGGTTTTCACCCGTCAGGCACCCTTCGTGCAACCCGCTCTCGACCGGGCCCGGCTTGCGCGCTAACTCCCAATTCCTCCCACGACTGCACCCCTCCTGACCAGTGCTTCCGGACCAGTCACGGACCAAACCCCCGGTTCAGCCCTCGGGTACGTCACCTTGACTGACGCGCTGCCACTCGTTCATGGACTGCTCGATGAGACGGTTCGCCTGCTCTCGAAGGCCGTCAAGGAACTTGGCGTAGTGGCGAAAGAGAACCTCGATGCTCTGGCCGGCGCGGCGGGCGCACTCGGCCGGGTCCACTCCGGAGTAGAGCCAGAACGAGATCCCGGCGTGACGGAGATCGTAAGGCCGCTTGGCCAGGCTAGAAGTGCGCTCAGTACGGGTCAGGGCGTATTCCCGGGCCCGCGCCCATGTGAAGCCGTAGGCGGCAGCGTCCACGTAGTTGCCAGCCTGGTTCCGGAAAAGTCGACCGTCAGGTGCCACGTCGAACCGATTCACATGGGCACGCAGCATGCGTACGAACTGCGGCGGGATGGGAACAGGCCGCGTCGCGCTTGCCGCGCGACGCTTGAGCGAGTGCACCTCGTGCACCTCACCGTCGTCGGTCCACTCCTTGCCAGACGTGACGACCCCGCCCGAGAGGTTCAGCATCCCCCTTCCGTCTTTGGCAAGTGGCATTGCTCGATCCGAAGGTGGATGACCTCAGCTGGCCGCATAGCCGCGAAGTACATGCAACCGAAGAATGCTTCAAGATGAGGACCCCGCCCCCGCTGGCGAGCAACGGCCTCGAGCAGCCGAAGCACCTGGGCCGGATTGGGAACGGCGGCCGGATCCACCTCCTCATTGACTGCTGGCGCTTGCCACCGGAGCCCCTTGAGGGGGTTCTCTGCGAAGTATCCCTTCTCCACCGCAGTGTTGAGAGCTTCGTTGAACGCAGCCCTCTTGCGTCGGGCTGTTTTAGCCGCAGCCGCCTTGCCGTCCAGCTTGCGGCACATCGCATCGAGGGCCCGCCTCAGAACGTCGGCTTCCGCGAGGGCGCTGACCGGCAGCGAGTTGCGCTTCATCCAGTCCAGCGCGTGGAGCCACTCCTCGGTGGGCTCGCACTGGCGCCTGGCTGACGCTGCACGTCGCCCAGTTGGACCGCAACCAGGTCTACAAGGCCGCCTCTGGCAGCGGTGGACACGCCTAGGCGATCCAGCAGCTCGTACCGCTGCGCCAGCTCGGTCGCCTGCTGGGCCTGTGGGACGGGGACGGCGGCGCCGAAGCCGGAATCGCCCCGGTCGCCGGCCACGTCGACGAGCATGGCGGCCCCGAGCAGGCCGCCCGCGACGAAGTCACCGAAGAGGTCGGTCTCACCGTCACCCACCTGCACCTGCTGCTGGACCAGTGGCGCCCCAACCACTGCCACCGCACGCCCAGCGGTCCGGTCGGCCACCACTGGTGGATCTTCCGGGCCGAGGTTTCCGGGTCGCTGTGCCCCTCGCCCCTGGAGGTCCGCGCCCCTCGGTGGATCCACCCAGCCCAGCTGCAGCAGCACGCGCTGCGGACCGCCGCGCACGCCAACGGATGCCTGGACCGTGAGGAGTTCGAACGCGAACCCGGCCTGGAGCCGGTGTGGTGCCGCTTCCTGCACGACCTTGAGCTCGTCACCCTGCCCTCGGCCGACCTCGACCGGATCGAGGCCCTCCTGTGAACGGCGGCCAGGGGCCTACCTCAGCGGGAGCCGACCGCCCGGCCGGCTGCCAGACGGCGAGCGTGCGCACGGATCCGCTCGCGGTCTTCGAGGAAGACACTGTCCCAGCCTGTGTCCAGACGGAACCATGCCGCCGGCTGGTTCTGCTCCCCGGCGAGCGGCACGTCGCGTCCCACGATCGCGGCGTAGGACAGGCCCAGCGTCGGAGACCAGTCGGCCCGGTAGGAACGCACCGCCACGGCCGCGGGCTCGGGCAGCAACTCGGTGCGCAGGCCGGTCTCCTCCAGCAGCTCTCGTGCCGCCGCCGCACGCGGCGCCTCGCCCGGCTCCACCTTGCCGCCTGGCGGCACCCATCCGCGCACACGGTGCTTGACCAGCAGGACGTGCTCGAAAGCAGGGTCGGTGACCCACACCTCGGCGGCCAGCGGCTCCATGGGATGCCGGCGGGCTTCCTCCAGCCAGGCCCGTGCACCGTCGAACTCCCATGCGGCGAGGCGGGCATCCGCAACAGCCTCGTCCAAGATCACCTGACCAACTTCACCATGACTCACCCGCCCCACCCTAGGCCGACGAACCGGCCGGACGTCGCAGCGACGAGCAGGCAGCCATACGGGGATGTCCGGCCGACCCGGTGGCCCCTTCGGGCTGCAGGGCGATCACCCGTGGCACTCGCTGCACACGAAGGAGACCAGCGTGCACGATGAGCAGCCCTCGTACCGGGGAGCCTGGGTCGTCCTCGGCGGCGTCCACCTCCTCAACCGCACCGCGCCACGGCGACCAGACGAGCCGATCGTGCTCGTACGGGTGCCACCGCAGGAGATATGCCGGCCGGCCACCACCGTGATCGTCCGCTGGAACGCGCTGGGACCCTGCCCGGCCGAAGCGCTGCACCCCGGCGGCTCCCGGCTCGGGGCGGCCAGGATCGACGGCGGCGAACTGTTCCCCGACGCCATCGCCGGTCCCGCCCTGCGCGGCCTGGTCGGCACCGAGGACGCCCCGGGCCTGGTGCCGCTGTGCTACCTGGCTGAACACCCCGGCGGCGGCTACCACGCGTACGCACAGATCCGCTTCCACCCCGAGGATGCCTGCTTCGTCCGCACCACCCGAAAGCCAGTCGGCCACGGCCCGGTCGAGGAACTGCTCTGGTTCGACCCCGTGCTGACGGCGCACGCAGAGTCGAGCACGGCGCTCAACAACCATCTGCGGTACTTCCGCAAGCACTTCTCCGGCACCGAGCTGGAGTTCAAATACACCCTCGACCCGGCACCGGACATCTGGTCCGCATCCATGGAACTGCTCAAGACACTGCGCGACGGCAAGCTGGAAGGCTGCCGCCCGGAGTACCGGGAAGAGTTCCAGATCCACCACACCGAGAACCATCTGTTCGACGTCACCGGCCCCGAGCCCGAGATCGGCTACGCCTCCTTCATCCCCACCGTCACCGCCGGGCACGTACTCAAGCGAAAGTGGTTCACCAAGGACGCCTTCGCCCGCCGCGAGGAACTCGCCCCTGGCCTCGACATCACCCCCGACCGCTTCGAGACGTTCCTGCGCGAAGACCTGAGTCTCCAGGTCCGGGCCATGCCGCCCTTCCAACGCGTCCGCTACGACATCCAGTGCGAGTCGCTGCGCACCGGACACGTCTACGGCATCTTTCTCGACCGCTGCGCCCTCCTGGCGGCCCCCGACGTGGTGCTCTCCCAGTGCGAGCTGGAGTACCTCCGCTCACGCAGCATCCTCGACCACGACCAGGACGAGATCCTCATCGAGATGAAGCGGATCGACAGCTGGCTCTGCGAGTACCTCGCCAGTCACGGTTGGGCCGCCGAGCACACCTTCTACTCCAAGCGCAGCTTCCTTCGCGACGCCGTCGCCCTCCGCCCGGACCTCGCCACGCCATGACCGACCAAGCGCCCCCCGACAATCCCCCGCAGGAGGTACCGCAACCCACATGAGTGATCGAACACTGCATCACAGCCCGCCCCACCCGACCGCACAAGGAGAGAGCCCGGTATGCGAAGTCACGTTCTAGATTTCGTCCCCCTCCACCCGTTACGGCTACAGCAGGACCGCCGTTACCCGATCACCTGTCCGCATCTCGCCCCGAGGAGTCCCCATGCATCCCGTACGCCGCCCTGGACTCGTTCATCCTGCGTTCGAAAATGCCGCTACCTCCTCGGGCGCCAGCCTTCGCTTCACCTCCGGTCGCGCAGCTCTGCTCGACGACGGGTCACGACCGGATACGAGGTACCTGGCATGACGCAGCCCACACCTCTCCCGTCCTCCGTCCTCACCTATAGCTTTCGGCACGGCGGTGCCCTCGTGACCAATGGTCGGCACACCGTAGAACGCCTGGTGCAGGAGGGCCGCCCGTGAGCGACTCCCCTCACCAGCTGATTGCCGACGTGGCACAGGTCCTGCTCCGTACCAACGGCGCCGCCCTGTGCGTACGCCGCGCACTGGACGCCGCCCTCGCACCGGGACAGCTCACTGTCGTGGGCGGCCACTTGGAAGTCGGTGAACCACTCGACCATGCTGCGCGACGCGAGGCCATGGAGGAGGTGGGGGTCCTTATCACTGCTGAGCAGCAGGAGTTCTGCGGGCTAATCCACCACAACTACTCCGACGGTGGCCTGGACCGGATCACCGCCGTGTTCGTGGCGCAGTCGTGGACGGGTGAGCCGTACAACGCCGATCCACACAAGCACGAAGGGCTCTTCTGGGTGCCGATGGAACGACCGTTGCCGGACTGTCACCCCTACACCGCCACCATCTTCCACATGCTCACCCACGGCCCGTCCTACCGGGCCATCAACTGGCCTGCGGGAGGCGCCCGGTGAAGAGATTCTTCGGCCCAGTCACGATGGCCGATCCGCAGGTCTCCGACGCCGAACACGAGCTGTTCGGCGGCCCCCTGCGCTACGACATGGGCTGGTCCCAGCACGAGCACGCGACCTTGGACCTGACCATGATGTCCGCGCTGCGCTCCATGCCCACACTCGTCGGCGCAACGCTGCGCATGGCGTGGCAGGCCGACCGGCGTGCTCTGCTCTCGGTCGGGGCCAGCGAGATCGGCCAAGGCATCGCCGCAGCCGCCGGCCTGCTCGCCGTCAACGCCGTCATGCACGCTCTGCTCGCCGGCAACGGCAGCGCTGCCGAGCGGCTGCACGCCCTGTTACCCGGCCTGTTGGCCGCCGCCGCTATCGGCGTCATCAACTCCGCCCTGTCCGCCTGGTCCACCTCCCGCGCAGGGCGGCTGGAGCCGAAGGTCGAGCGGATCGCGACCACGCAGTACCTGGCCGCCGCAGCCAGCGTCGAACTGGAGGCCATCGACGATCCCGACTTCCGGCGGCTCGTGGACATCGCCCAGCATGGCCCGGGTTCGGCCCGCCGCATGATCAGCGCCTGCGTCGCCGCGCTGAACGGCCTCATCTCGCTGATCACCACCGCCGGCGTCCTCGCTGTACTCCACCCCGTGCTGCTGCCCATGCTGATCCTCATCGCCGCCCCTCGCGGCTGGGGCGCCATGCGCGTGGCCCAGGAACGATACGTGTCGGTGATGAGCTGGATCGAGCACGTGCGGGCCAGCCGCCTGATCGGCAACCTGCTCACCGAACGCACCGCCGCCCAGGAAGTGCGCCTCCACGCCGTGGGCGACTTCCTCCTGAGCCGCTACGAGCAGATGGCCGAGAGCGCCGAGGCCGAACAGGAACGCCTCGCTTCCAACAAGGCCCTGACCGAGTGGGTCGCCTCCGCGCTGTCCGGTCTGGCGATGGCGGCGACCTACGGGGCCATGTTCTGGCTGATCATGGCCGGGCACATGAGCCTCGCCGTCGCCGGGACCGCCGTCATCGCGGTACGCACCGGCTCGGCGAGCCTGGGCGCGCTGGTCATGAACATCAACCAGCTCCACGAGGAGAGCCTCTACGTCCGCGACCACGGCCGCTTCCTCACCCAGGCCGCCCAGCGGACGCTGCCCGGCGGCGGTGCGCCCGTACCGGAACGCGTCAGGGAAGTCGTTCTGGACCAGGTCACCTACCGCTACCCCGACCGGGACACCACCGCCCTGGACAGCGTGTCGTTGACCCTGCCGATGGGATCGGTCACCGCCGTGGTGGGTGAGAACGGTTCCGGTAAGAGCACCCTGATGAAGATCCTCTCGGGCATGCTGCTTCCCGAGGCCGGCACCCTGCGCTGGGGCGACGCGGACCTCACCAGTCTCGACCGCTCCCAGGTCTTCGAGCGCGTCTCCCTGCTCACCCAGGACTTCCAGCGCTGGCCCGTGACCGCCGCGATGAACATCCGCCTCGGCCGCCCCGACCACCCCGCTACAGACCAGGACCTTAAGCCCTCGGTCGACTACGCCGTTGCCGGCCCCGTCATCGCCAAACTCCCCGACGGCCTGCGCAGTCTGCTGGCCCGCATGTTCCGCGGCGCCATCGAACTGTCCGGCGGCGAATGGCAGAAAGTCGGCCTGGCCCGCACGCACTGGCGCAGTTCAACATCACAGGCAGACGGCGTCCTCATCGTCGACGAACCGACCTCCGCCCTCGACCCCGAAGCCGAAATCGAAGCCTTCGACCGCATCCGCCGCCTCGCCGCACCGAACCGAGCCGTCGTCCTGGTCACCCACCGCATGTCCGGCGTCCGCCACGCCGACCACATCTACGTCCTCAACAACGGACACCTCGCCGAGCACGGCACCCACGACGAACTCATCGCCGCCCGCGGTCGGTACGCCGCCATGTTCGACGCCCAGGCCGCCCAGTACGCCCCGACCGCGACCATCCCGAACCCTGCAACGCCCACCGTCTCGGACCAGGTATGACCCGCACGACCGAAAGGCTCGCCGTGACCACGCCCCCCACCACGGACCTCGACGAAGCCACCGCTCTGCGCCACCAACTGGCCGACGAACTTGCCGCCGCCGGACACATCCGCACCCCCGCGGTCGACCGCGCCCTGCGCACCGTGCCCCGGCACGCCTTCGCCCCCGAAAGGCCACTCCATGCTGCGTACGCCAACGAGATCATCGCCACCCGCCACAGCGACGACGGCACCGTCATCAGCTCCATCTCCGCGCCCTGGCTGCAGGCCGACATGCTCGAAGCCGCCCGCATCCAACCCGGCCACCACGCTTTGGAGATCGGCTCCGGCGGCTACAACGCTGCTCTCATCGCCGAACTCGCCGACCCGACCGGCCACGTCACCACCCTCGACATCGACCGATCCGTCACCGACCGGGCCACCCGCTTCCTGACCCAGACCGGATACGGCCGCATCCGCGTGGTCACCGCGGACGCCGAGCACCTGCCTGCCGAGGTGGTGCCGGACGGCGGATTCGACGCCATCGTGGTCACCGTCGACACCTGGGATCTGCCCTGGATCGACGCCCTCGCCGAGGGCGGCCGTCTCGTCGCACCGGTGCGTCTGCACGGGTACCACTGGGCCATCACCTTCACCAAGCGCGACGGGGTCTTGCACAGCGACGAGCCGCTCATCGTCTGCGGCTTTGTCGCCATGCAGGGCGACGGCGCCTGGCACAGGAATCGCCGCACCGTCCCAGGCACCGGCGTCCACCTGTCCTGGGAAGACGGCACCCCGTTGCCCGTCGACGAACTCGCCCCAGCCCTCACCTGCGAGCCGACCGTGACGCACACCCACGTCACCGTAGGCGGCCAGGAACCCTTCGACGCCCTCACCCTCTACCTCGCCGGCGCCCTGCCGGGCTTTTGCCGCCTCTCGGCCGACTTCGACGGCGACAACGGGGTCCTGAACCCGCCGCTCAAGCACTGGCCCGGCGCCGCGATCGTCCGCGGCAACTCCCTCGCGCGACTGGCCACCGATCGCATCGGCGACGGAGACGATGGCGAGGGCCTGTACGAGTTCGTTGTCCATGGCCACGGCACCCGAGGACATCTCGCTGCACAGGAGATGGCCGAGCAGGTCCGGCACTGGCAGCACAACCACCGCGGCGCCCTCTGCCCCCGCATCACCGCCCGACCGGCCGCCAGTTGCGCCCCGCCGCCCAGAGACCACGAACTGCACGTATTTGCCAAGAAGCACACCCGCATCACCGTGGACTGGCCGATCGTTCCCGGCCCCGCTGCACTACTCACCGGCCAAGGGAGCTGCAGCGCCGGATGAACGGCGGTGCCTCCTGATCACCGCTCCCGGCCCGTGCCGAACCCATGCCCGCCCCACCGATAAGGAAGGCACCGCCAAGTGACCACTCCCGTCTCACGTTCGGATGATGTCGCACCGCGTGCCGCCCTGTCCGCAGGGCAGCACGCCGTCCCCCGGCACACGGTGTGGGTCGGCGCCGCAGCGCTCGTCACTGACCAAGTCGGCCGCGTCCTGCTCGTTCACCCCACCTACCGCGAGGACGACCGGTGGCTGCTGCCCGGAGGAGTCGTCGAACCCGGCGAACACCCGCACGTCGCCTGCCGGCGCGAGATCACCGAGGAACTGGGCCTGACGAGCCTGCCCCTGTCGGGCGTGCTCGCCGTCCACTCCCTCTCCCCGCACCACCCGGACAGCCAGCACAGCACGCGTTTCCCCGGAGAGATCCGGTTCGTTTTCGATGGCGGAACGCTCACTCCTGACCAGGCGGAGGCCATCCGTCTCCCGCGCGAGGAGCTGTCCGAGTACGCCTTCCTGGAGACTCGGGACGCGGTGCAGCGGCTGCGCCCCGTGGACGGGCAGATCATGCTCGCCGCCTACCGTGCACGGCTCGGGAACACAGCCACCGCTCACCTCGCGGATGGCCGGCACATCCTCGACGTCCCGGTGCTGGACCGCCATGACGTGCACGTTCGCTACCGGCCTCTGTGGGAGAGCCCCTTCAACCGCGGCCCCGTCCCCGAACGGCTCCCCGTGCAGCAAGCCTGGGCGTGGTGCTTCGTCCCCGACGGCCGGGTCGTCCTCTTGGCCGACCCCGGCCCGCGAGGCGCGCTGCCGATGCTGCCCGGCGGCACGGTGGAGAAGACCGACGCGACTCCCGAGGACACCCTCCACCGGGAAGCCGCCGAGGAAGCGCAGCTCGCTCTGACTGACCCGGTGCGACTGGGCTGGGTGCTGGACGAAACCGGTGAGGTCTACGGCGGGGTGGGGCCCAACGCCCGGCTCCGCTTGGCCGCCCGGGTCACCGCCGTCGGGCCGGCGGCCGTCGACCCTGCCACCGGCCACCCCTTCGCACGCCTGCTCGCCTCCCCCGCCCAAGCAGCCGCCCTGCTGGGATGGGGGCCGCCCGGAGCGCGGCAAGCCCTGCTTGCCGCTGAGACGGCCCGGGAGCGGTGGGGTCTGCCTGCCGCTCGGCCCGCTGCCATCGAGGAGATCCCTGCTGAGGGGATGCGGCTGAGCTGACACGAACGACTACCCCGCCTCCATTTGTCCCGCTTCACGCTCCTCTGAGGTAGCCGAATGCCGCTGTCACCCGAGCACATCCGCACCACCGTCGAGACCTACCTCGCTCGCCACCCTCACGAGCGCGCGCAGCTTGCCGGCCTCCTGGTCGCCCTCGACCGTCCCACCGATATCGCCAGCCGCTCCACCTTCACCGGACACGTCACCTGCGGCGCGATCGTCGTCGATCCGCTCGGCCGCGTCCTGCAGGTGCTGCACCTGGGGAGCGGCAAAGTCCTCGCCCCCGGCGGACACACCGAGCCCGAGGACGAGTCCCTGGCAGGGGCGGCTCTTCGGGAGCTGCACGAGGAGACCGGGATCCCGCCCCAGGCCGTGGCACCGTGGCCCGGCTACGAGACTGTCCCGTTCGACATCGACATACACGACATCGACGCCCACCCGGGCAAGGGGGAACCCGGCCACCGGCACTTCGACCTGCGGTTCCTCTTCCGCCTGCAGACCGCGGTAGAGGTGCCGCTGGTGCTGCAGGAAGAAGAGGTCGGTGGCATCGAATGGCGTCCCGCGGACAGGGTGGGCTCCCCCTCCCTGCGCCAGAAGCTGCTCAAGCTTCCGCCCGGAATCGGACCGGCGACCGCCAACGCCTCGGCCCTGATCTACAGCGACCGTGGCGAGTACCTGCTCCACCTGCGCGACTACTTCCCCGGCCGAATCTGGGAGCCGGGGATGTGGTCACTGCTGGGTGGTGGCCGAGAGCCCCAGGACGCCACCCTGGAGCACACTGTGCGGCGCGAACTGGCCGAGGAAGCCGGCCTCCACATCGCCGACCTGACCCCGTTCGGCATCGAGGAAGCAACCGACGACGCCGGCGTGACCGTACCCATCGCCATCTACGCCGGCCGCTGGAACGGTGACCCCCGCGAACTCCACCTGACGGAAGGGGTGATGCTGGCCTGGTTCGCCCCCGACGACCTCCACCGCCTCCGCATCGCAGACACCACCAGCGCCCTCGTACGGCGCCACGCCGCCAGCCGCCCGACCGGCGCATCCAGCACCGCGTCGCAGAGCGGGCCCGCATCGCACGAGGGTCGCCGCCCGGCCTCTCCGCACGGCACGGTTCCCAACATCATCGGCGTTCACCTCTACCTGGAACGGCCTGACGGGACGGTGCTGCTCGGGCTGCGCCACCCCGACTCCAACTTCGCGCCTTCCACCTGGCACGTCCTGGCCGGCCACTGCGAGCAGGAGAGCGCCATTACCTGCCTGATCAGAGAGGCGCGGGAGGAGGCCGGTCTGCGCATCGAGCGACAGGACGTCGAACTCGTCCACGTCGTCCACCACATCGACCGGGCCGGGGGCCGGCCCCGCATGGGCCTGTTCTTCCGCGCTCGGACCTGGAGCGGCGAGCCGGAACTATGCGAGCCGGACAAGTGCACCCAGTGGAAGTTCTGGGATCCGGCCGCCCTCCCCGAGGACCTCGTCCCCTACACCAGGGTCGCCATCGAGGGCATCCAGGCCGGCCGCTCCTACTCCGAAACGGGCTGGGTATGAACATGGCCGCTTCCATGCACCCGGACCTCCCGACCGAGGAAGTGCGGCAGCTCGCCGAAACAGGCAGTGGGCTACATCGCCAGCTGGTCGGCCACCTCTGTGGCCCGCGAGAGCAGCCGGGTGGGACGGGCCGACGGAGCAGGGGGCGGGACATGGTCCACCCTGAAGATTCCGTCACGGAGCAACCCCCGTTCACCGTCCATGGGCCGCTGAACGCAACGAACCACACCGCATCTATCGGAGGCATGTGTGCCTGACGACACCCAACAGGCGATCCCAGCCGTCCCGAGTCCGGCGGCCAGAGAGGAACGGCAAGAGCACCACATGCACCTGCTCCCGCGGTACTACCGCCAAGTGGAAGCAGGCCGCAAGACGATCGAAGTGAGGGTGGCCACCCCGCGGAAGCGCGCCGTTGCCGTCGGCGACACGGTCGTCTTCCACGACCGCGGCACCGGCCGGGAGCTCGACGTCATCGTGCAGCGGATCACCCCGTACCCCTCCTTCGAGGATCTGCTCAGTTCAGAGGACCCTGCGCGCGTCGACCCGAACGGGCCGCCCGGAGAACTGCTCGCCAACCTGCGCAGCATCTACCCGCCAGCCAAGGAGGGCCTCGGCGTCCTGGCCTTCGCATTCGACCACCGCCCTGCACGGCCAGGCCGACCGATGCCGATGACGCCCGCGCAGTACGCGCACACCGTCCCCCACCATACGGTGTACGGCTGCCTGTACATCCGCGACGAACACGATCGGCCGGTTCAACTGCGCTCGGTCTACGGCTCGCGCCTCTGGCAGTTCCCGGGCGGCAACCTGGACGCCCAAGGAGAGGACCCGCTGCAAACCGCTCGCCGCGAAGCAGTCGAAGAGACCGGCCTCGAACTCGGCCTGGATACGCCGAAGCTTCTCCTGACGCACTTCCTGCACGCCGGGCTCCGCCTGCCACTGAACAAGGTAGGGCTCATCTTCGACGGAGGGCGGCTCTCCGCAGAGCAGCTCGGGCAGATCCGACTCGATCCAGCCGAGCACGACATGTGGGCCGTGCACGACCTCGCCACCTGGCAGGGCCTGATGGCGCCGCGCTCCTTCGCCCGCCTCGACGCCATCGAACAGGCCCGTCGCGGCGAAGGCCCCGCCTACCTCACCACGCACACCTGATCCCCAGCGCACCCACCCAGGAGGCAATCGTGGCCGCCGAGGACACCAACACACGGGCCTGGCATATGTATGGCCAGCGACAACTGGCTCGCGCCTACACCCCGCCCGTCCCCGACCAGCTCACCTGGACGCCTTGGGAAGGGGTCGGACCGGGAGCAGAAGTCCTCGGTGACGTCACCGGCCGCCGCGTCCTGGACATCGGTTCGGGAGCTGGCCACCACGCCGTCCATCTCGCCCAAGCGCACGGAGCCCGCGTCACCGGAATCGAGCTGTCCCCGACCCAGCACGAACGCGCCGTCTCCGTCCACACGGGCGTGGAGGGCGTGGAGTTCGTCCAAGGAGACGTGGCCGAGTACCTGGCCGGCACCGCGCCGTTCGACGCCGCATACGCGATCGGGACGCTCGGGTTCATCGATCCGCACCGCTCCCTGCCCGCACTGCGCGACGGACTGCGCCCCGGTGCCCCTCTGATCCTCTCGCTCCTCCATACCGACTTGCACGGCAGCGGCCCGTCCACGGAGGTGGCGCCGCGCGAGCAGATGATCCTGCTGCGCGACGATCCGCCCCTGCCGACGCAGATGTGGGTCCTGTCACCGCAGCTGTGGGAGGACCTGCTCACCGAGTACGGCTTCCGCGTCGAGGCCATCAACCTGCTGCCTCACCCCGACGAGGGCGCCACGGTTATCCAGCAGCTCATCCGCGCCCGGCGCCTTCCCGACCGGCCGGCGCGAGTCTCCAGCCGGCCCCGCAGCACCCGAGCGCCGGCAGCACACGCAGCGGTCGGCGTCGGAGCGATCCTGCTGAGCGAACAAAGCATTCTGTTGGGCCGGCACCGACGCGGCACCCTCGAACTGCCCGGTGGGAGCGTGGAGGCCGGGGAATCCTTCGAGGACGCGGTGATCCGAGAACTCGGCGAGGAAACCGGTCTGGTCGCTCGGACCGGCGACGTCCAGCTCCTGGGCACGCTCGTCGACCACGTCGGATGTGTCCTGCGGGTCACCGTCGGCGCGCTCGTCCACGCCTGGCAGGGGCAGCCGACCACGCAGCCGGACGAGAGCGTCGGCGACTGGGCTTGGTACCCGCTCGATCAGCTCCCCGACGGCCTGTTCGTGTGCAGCGCCCAGATCCTCACTGCATGGCGACCCGACCTGGCCATCGACCACTCACCAGCGCACTCCACGCGTTTCGCATCCGGACCAGCGGCCATGCCGGGCGACGGCCTGGCCTGACCGCCAGCACCGACGTACACCTACGGCACCGCTCGTCTTTTACTGTCGAAGGAGACGTAGTTGAAGATCGTGCTGATGTCCGACCCTCGGGTCGCCGCCATCCCTGTTCAGGACTGCGGCGAGGAACTAATCGACATACGGGCGTCCGGCCTGTTCCTCGTCGATCAACGCAAGCAGGACTCCGACGGCCACTTCGCGCACCTGCGGCACGGGCTCATCGAGCGCCTGGAACACGCCCAGCGACTGCTTCCCACTGAGTTCCGCCTGCTCGTCGTCGAGGGGTACCGGCCTCCGGCGCTCCAGCGGGCGTACTTCGAGGAGTACGCGACCAAGCTGCGTCGCCGAAACCCCGACTGGAGCGACAGCCGCGTCCACGAGGCCGCAAGCCGCTACGTCTCCCCACCGGAGATCGCGCCGCACAGCGCCGGCGCGGCCGTCGACCTGACCCTCGCCGTCCCGGACGGCCAGGAGGTGGACATGGGGACGAGGATGAACGCCTCCCCAGAGGAAAGCGACGGCGCCTGCTACACCCACGCGAACTCGATCAGCGGCGCCGCCCGGGCCCATCGCGACACGCTCTGCCGCGTCATGTCAGCCGCCGGTTTTGTGAACTATCCAACGGAGTGGTGGCATTTCAGCTACGGAGACCGATACCGGGCCCTCCACACCGGCCAGGCAGCCGCCGTCTACGGCCCACGCGACCGCACGTAAGCAGCAGCTACCAGCAGTACCGCGAGGGATGGAGCCCGCCGGCAAGTTCCGTTCAATCTGCGTGGTAAGCACAGATTTCCCGACACCGCCGGCCGCGTGAACAATGACAGGCCGCGGGGCGAGCCGCACGATGTCATCGACGATCGCACGAGTCTGCGGAGTCACAATGACGCGTCCGGGCAGGTCGATGAGGTTGGGGGCAGGCAGAAGGCGCTCTGGTGGGACCTCGAGAGCAGTAAGCACAGTGGAGCGGTCGACGACGTGCTTCGTCTCCAGCGAGGTCGCGCGTCGCGCGATCATCTCTTTCAGCAGAAGGGGCTGCACATCGGGAGCGCCGGGCAGAAACCCGGCTAGATCCAGCCGGAACAGCCCTTCGAGTCGCAGCAAGCCTGGCGCTGTGGGATTGACTTGCATCTGGTTGAAGAAACCGGCTTCGCCGTCTGCGTCGTCCGAGAACCCCGCATATTGTTTGAGAAATTTGACCTCGTGAGCGTAGTCGCCGAGCTCACCGCCCACTGCCAGAACCCTGATCGCACGCAGAACGGAGTCGCGGACCGGCCGGTTGGATAGGAACTCGAAGATGGCTTTCCGCTCAAGTCCCGGCGACTCCAGCTTGATTCGTCGGTACTTCTCTGCAAACCCGCTGACGGTGCCGCCAAGTCCCGACACGGTCCACTCCTCGGTGGCCCGCGCAGTCGAATGCTTCAGCTGGCGATACACCACTCGGTTCGCTTCGCGAAGTCCGGTCGCGCCGTAGTACTCGGCGATGTCAATGACGTCTTCACCGTCGCGCCCCGCCGTGTCATCCTGCGACACGCCCTCGACGGCGATCGCAGTCAAATCTGCACCAGGGAGCAACAGCTTCACCGCCTGCCGAGCCGCCCAGTGATAGTGGAACTGATCGCCGTCACGGCTCGCACGCAGAAGATCGGTGTCAGGCATGCCCACTCCCGGCAGACCTCAAAGCGACGGAATCGGGCAAGGGTCCCCTCACATCACCACAGACCAAGACGGCACAAGCCTGCACACGCTACTCATGTCTCCCTGATTCCGGCGACGCATCCACCGACGCATCGTGTCCGAAACGATCGACGCGGATTCAAGACGGCGCTCGCAGCTCCCCTCGCCGGGTGTCAACGGCCACGGTATGGGCGTTGCGGGCGCAGACAAATAGGAGCCGGCCCATCAGAAACCGCCTCGCCAAACCCTCCAGACTCTGCGACTGCGAACAGTGCCGTTGGCCCTACCCAACCCAGTCGAGGTCTCGCTCAACCCACAACCAAGATCCGGACCATATGCGGGCCAGAGACCGCCAGACCCACATCGGCCGTCACATTCGCGCTGGTCAGCGCCATGCAAGCCGTGTACCACCAGCAGACGAAGCGTGCACCGCATCCAGCGCAGCGCCTCGCCCAACACACAGAAACTGAAGAGCAAGGCTGGACTTGGTCAGCCCGGTCACCTTCCACGCAACGGCTCAGCGCCGCTCAGCCCCCAGATGTCCGAGTTCAACGGAGTGTAATCAGCACCTAGTCAGCACGGGAGGGGCGAAGGCGGGTGATGACGTGGTCTTTTAGTCAGCACCAAACCATCACCGGAGTCAGCACGGCACCGTCAAATCACCCCTAATTCGGCTCTCTTCGAGCCCCTGAATCACCGCTCCACGGGCGGGCATGGTGGCCGCACGCATAGCGAGCCGCCAGACTATGTTGGCTCGCCACATGTGCGCTTGACCTGCATGTTCCTACCGTGTGCCGACACGTACCCGTCCCCACCGCAGACGAGGAAGTGGCGCACATGGCCTCCCCGACCACCTCTCCCCCACCCCCGGCGAACCTCCGCCGCATCGTCGCCGCCAGTCTCATCGGCACCACCATCGAGTGGTACGACTTCTTCCTGTACGGCTCGGCTGCCGCGCTCGTGTTCAACAAGCTGTTCTTCCCGGACTCGGATCCGCTGGTGGGGACGCTGCTGTCGTTCCTGACGTATGCGGTCGGGTTCGCGGCGCGGCCGCTGGGCGCGCTGGTGTTCGGGCACTACGGTGACCGGCTGGGGCGCAAGAAGCTGCTGGTGCTGAGCCTGCTCCTGATGGGTGGGGCCACCTTCGCAATCGGGTTGCTGCCGACCCATGCGACGGTGGGCAGCGCGGCTCCGGTGCTGCTCACCGTGCTGCGTCTGGTCCAGGGCTTCGCGCTGGGCGGTGAGTGGGGCGGGGCCGTGCTGCTGGTGTCCGAGCACGGGGACGCGCGGCGGCGCGGGTTCTGGGCCTCCTGGCCGCAGACCGGGGCGCCCGCGGGGCAGTTGCTCGCCACCGGCGTGCTCTCGCTGCTGACCGCCGTTCTCTCCGACAGCGCCTTCGTCAGCTGGGGCTGGCGCATTCCGTTCCTGCTCTCCGGTGTACTCGTCGTCGTCGGTTTGTGGATTCGTCTCTCCGTCGATGAATCGCCCGTGTTTCAGCAGGCGTTGGCGCAGGCCGAGTCCCGTAAGGCGGCGCGGGCGGCCGGGGACCGGACCGAGAGGCTGCCGCTGGTGTCCGTGTTGCGGCATCACTGGCGTGATGTGCTGGTCGCGATGGGGGCGCGTATGGCGGAGAACATCAGCTACTACGTCATCACCGCGTTCATCCTCGTCTACGCCACCACCTCCGCCGGGGTCTCCAAGCAGACCGCGCTCAACGCCGTGCTGATCGCGTCCGCGGTGCACTTCGCGGTGATCCCGGCCTGGGGTGCCCTGTCGGACAGGATCGGGCGCCGCCCGGTGTACCTGCTGGGTGCCGCCGGGGTCGGCCTGTGGATGTTCCCGTTCTTCTGGCTCATCGACACCGGCGGCTTCGGCTACCTCATCCTCGCGGTGACCGTGGGCCTGGTACTGCACGGGGCCATGTACGCCCCGCAGGCGGCCTTCTTCGCCGAGATGTTCGCGACCCGTATGCGCTACTCCGGCGCCTCCATCGGCGCCCAGTTCGCCTCCGTCGCCGCGGGCGCGCCCGCCCCGCTGATCGCCACCGCCCTGCTGTCCGCCTACGGCAGCTCCACCCCCATCGCCCTGTACGTGATCGCGGCGGCCATGCTGACGCTGATCGCGGTGGGAGTGGCCAAGGAGACCCGGCACCGCGACCTCGCCGACGTCGAGTCGCCCGCGGACGCCGGGCCCACGGCCGCCCGCACCGCCGGCGCGCGTACCGTCTGATCCCCGCCCGCTCCCTTGGTCCGGCCGGCCCCCGTACGCCCGCTCGCGTACGGGGGTCAGGTCTGTGCCGGTACCGACAAGCGGTGCAGACGCAGGGCGAGTTGGATCTCCAGGGCACGGGCCGGGGTCTGCCAGTCCCGGCCGAGCAGCCGGCCCACGCGGTCCAGTCGCTGGGCGACGGTGTTCACATGGACGTGCAGTGCGTCCTTGGTGCGGGCCGGGCTCATGCCGCAGGCGAAGTACGCCTCCAGGGTGCGTATGAGCTCCGTGCCGCGCCGCTCGTCGTAGGCGACGACCGGGCCGACGGTGCGGTCGACGAAGCCGTCGATGTCCCGGTCACCGGCCAGCAGCAGGCCGAGGAAGCCGAAGTCCTGGGCGGCGGCGCCGTCGCCGGTGCGGCCGAGCAGCCGCAGGGCGTCGAGGCAGCGCCGCGCCTCCTCGTAGGCGGCGGCCACGGTCTCGGGGTGGGCGGCCAGGTTCTCGACGGGGGCCGAGGCGCCCACGGTGACCGCCTCGTGCACCCCGGTGCCGAGGTGACGGGCGGTTCTGCGGGCCAGTTGAGTGGCGCTGTCCCCGCGGCGCAGCGGCAGCAGCAGAACCGTGCCACCGTCGCGGGCGGCGGCCAGTCCGTGCCGCGTGGCGGCCAGGTGAAAGGCCGCCGACCACAGGCGGTGGCGGGCGGCGGCCTCCTGCTCGGCGTCGGCGGACGGGGCGTCGAGGCGGGCGGCGAGCACGACGTGCGTGGCGTCGAGGTCGGCGTGCAGCCGGGCGGCGCGCTCGCGCAGCAGGCGGGGATCGCGGTCGCGGGCGTCCAGGAGGTCGTCGAGGAGTTCGCCGCGGACGCGCTGTTCGGCCTCGGCGGCCGACCGTCTGGCGAGCAGCAGCAGCGAGGTGACCATCGCGGCTCGCTCCAGCGTGCGCTGGTCGACGGGGTCGAGGCCGGGGTGACCGCGCAGCACGAGCGCGCCGAGCAGTTCACCGCCCGCGGCGACGGCGGCGATCCAGTCCGGACCGTGCGGCACCGCGTGTCCCTCGGCCCGGGATGCCTCCAAGGCGCCGGCGGGTGCGGCGGCGGCCTCGGTGAACTCGACGGCGCCGTCGAGCACTTGGGAGACGGCGGCGGCGACGTCGTGCACTCCGCCGCCGCGCAGGACGAGTTCGGCGAGCCGGTCGTGGACATCGGAGGCGCGCTCGATGACGCCGCTGCGGTCACGGATGATCTCGTTGGCCCGCTCCAGGCCGGCGAGCGCCGAGCGGGTCTCGGTGAGCAGGTTGGCGCTGTCGATGGCCGCCGCGGCGAGGGCCGCGAAGGAGCCGAGCAGGGCGATCTGCTCCCGTTCGAACACGCGGGCCCGCCGGTCGGCCGCGAAGAGTACGCCGATCACCTGTGGTCCGAGCATGAGCGGCACGCCGAGGATCGCGACCAGGCCCTCGTCCCGCACTCCCGCGTCGATGGTTCCGGTGTGCTGGAAGCGGGGGTCCTTGAAGTAGTCGTCGGTGACGTAGGGGCGGGCCGTCTGCGCGACCAGGCCTCCCAGCCCCTCCCCCATGCCCAGGCGCAGTTGCTGGAAGCGGGCGGCCACCGAGCCCTCGGTGACGCGCATGCAGGTGTCGCCGCGGGCGGGGTCGTTGAGGGTGAGGTAGGCGATGTCCGTGCCGAGCAGCGAGCGGGCACGCTGCACGATGGCCTGGAGCACCGCGTCCAGGTCGCGCAGACCGGCCAGGTCGTGGGCGGTCTCGAACAGCGCCGAAAGCTCCGCCTCGCGGCGCCGCCGGCCCTCCAGTTCCGCGCGGACGCGCAGGGCGAGCAGTCTGGCCTGTTCGAGCGCGTCGATCCACTCGGCCGGCCGCCCCTCGGCACGGGCGAGCAGCACGGGCTGTTCATAGGCTGCGGTGGGCGCACCCCGGGCCAGCAGCTCGAGGAAGAGGGTCTCGGCGCTGCCGGCCGGAGTCCTGGCGGCGGGGCGCCGGGCGGACTGCACGTGATCGCTGGACATGCCCACAGGATCACCCATCGTCCGGTCCTCTCGTGGAGCCTGTGGAAAACCCGGGGGTGCGCAGAGGAACCGGGTGGCGGGTCAGTGCGCGGTCCAGCCGCCGTCCAGGACCAGCGAGGAGCCGGTGACGAAGGAGGCCTGCGGACCGCACAGGTACGCCACGGCCTCGGCGACCTCCTCGGGTTCGAGCAGCCGTTTGACCGCGCTGTCCTTGAGCAGCACCTCGGAGAGCACGCGCTCCTCGGAGATGCCGTGGGCCCGCGCCTGGTCGGCCAGCTGCGCCTCGACCAGGGGGGTGCGCACATAGCCGGGGTTGACGCAGTTGGAGGTGACGCCGTGCGGGGCGCCTTCGAGGGCGGTGGTCTTGGACAGCCCCTCCAGGCCGTGCTTGGCGGCCACGTAGGCCGACTTGTAGGCGGAGGCGCGCAGGCCGTGCACGGAGGAGATGTTGACGATCCGGCCCCACTGCCGGCCGTACATGTCCGGCAGGGCGCCGCGGATCAGCCGGAAGGGCGCCTCCAGCATCACGGTGAGCACGGTGTGGAAGACCTCGGGTGGGAACTCCTCGATGGGGCACACCAGTTGCAGCCCGGCGTTGTTGACGAGCACATCGGTACCGGCGGCCACCCGCTCGGCGGCGTCGAGGTCGGTGAGGTCCAGCACCAGCGGTTCGAGGGAGCCGGCGAGCGCGCCCGCCCGCTCGGCGAGCGCGTCCAGGCCCGGCGCGTCCCGGTCGACGGCTCTGACCCTCGCCCCGGCGGCGGCCAGCCGCAGCGCGCAGGCGCGGCCGATGCCTCCGGCGGCGCCAGTGACGAGCGCGGTGCGGCCGCCGAGATCGAGCGAGGGGGTGTGCGGAGCGGGGAGCGGCGAGGTCATGGGGTGACCCTAGGCAGGCCGTCCGCCGCACCACATATGGGCACCACCCATACTTCAGTTCAATTCCGTGGGGTTGAACCACGTGGGTGCATCGAACATGGCCTGCTTGATCCGGAACAGACCGAACTCGTTCAGGTCCGGCAGCGCGTCCACCGCGAACCAGCCCACCTCCAGCGACTCGTCGTCGTTGACGCGTGCCTCGCCGCCCACGGCACGGCACCGGAAGGTGATGTCCATGTACTGGCAGATGTCGCCGTTGCCGTAGGTGACAGGGCCCAGCGCCTGGACCAGGACCACCCGCTCGGCGACGCAGTGCACCGCGGTCTCCTCGTGGACCTCCCGCACGGCACACGCGGCCGGCTGCTCGCCCGGCTCCGGGATGCCGCCGACCACCGACCATTCGCCGGTGTCGGAACGGCGGCCCAGCAGCACTCTGCCGTCGTCGTCGAAGACGATGGCGGTGACGCCGGGCAGCCACAGCAGCTGGCTGCCGGCCGAGGCCCTGATGGTACGGATGAAGTCGGGAGTTGCCATGGAGCCGACCCTAACCGGCCGGATGCCCCGGACCATGGCGCGGTCAGGGGCACCCGGGGGGCGTACGTCCGGCGTACGGTTACACGTTCCGGGCGCGTCGCCCGCGCAGTCCGGCGCCGACGGCCCACCCGAGGCCGCCGGCCGCGACCAGTACCAGGGCGAGCTCCGGCAGGGTGCCCAGCCGGGTGGCGGGCGTCTCGGACGAGCGCAGCGGCACCTTCTGGACCAGGTAGCCGGGCACGAACATGCCGGTCTTCTGCGTGATCCGCCCGTCGGGCATGATGATCGCGCTGACACCGCTGGTCACCGGGACGGTGACGGTACGGCTGTGCTCGACCGCGCGGATCCGGGACATGGCGAGCTGCTGGTAGGTCATCTCGCTGCGGTCGAAGGTCGCGTTGTTGCTCGGTACGGAGATCATCTGCGCGCCGGATGTGACCGTGTCGCGCACGGCCCAGTCGAAGGCCGCCTCGTAGCAGGTGGCCAGGCCCACCTTCGTGCCGTCGATGGTGAACACGCCCGGCTTGTCGCCCCGGCTGAAGTCCTGCCGGACCATCGACGTCCAGTCCTTGTTGATCGCCCCGAGCAGCGGGCGCAGCGGAAGGTACTCGCCGAACGGCTGGATCTGCCGTTTGTCGTACGTCTGAGTGGGTCCCTTGGCCGGGTCCCACAGGATCTGCTCGTTGAACAGTTCGCCGTCCCGCTCCACGACGCCGCCGACGGAGACCGGCACCCCGACCGCCCTGACGGCCATGCCGATGACGGCACGCGCGTCGGGGTTGACGAAGGGGTCGATGTCGGAGGAGTTCTCCGGCCAGAGCACGAAGTCCGGCTTGTCGGCCTTGCCCGCCTTCACCGCCTGAGCCAGCCGCTCCGTCTCGCGCGCGTGGTAGTCGAGGACCGCGCGCCGCTGGGCGTTGAACTCCAGGCCCGCCCGGGGCACGTTGCCCTGGATGAGGGCGACGGTGGCGGTGCCGTCCTCGGCCTTGTCGCTCACCAGGGGCCGGGCGGCCACCGCGCCCGCCACCGGGACGGCGACGCTCAGCAGGGCCGCCGCCGCGGCCGGACGCCGTACGGCTCCTTCGCGCCGCCCCCGCACCGCCAGGCGCACGGCCTCGCACAGGCCGAAACCGCACAGGGCGACCGCGAAGCCCAGCACCGGGGTGCCGCCCACCGCGGCCAGCGGCAGGAACACGCCGTCGGCCTGCCCGAAGGCGATCTTGCCCCAGGGGAAGCCGTGGAACGGCACGCGTGCGCGTACCGCCTCGCCGGCGATCCACACGGCCGCCGCCCACAGCGGCCAGACGGGCAGCCGGGACACCGTCGCGACACCCGCGCCCACCAGCGCGACGAAGACCGCCTCCACGGCGACGAGCGCCAGCCACGGACCGGGGCCGACCTCCACACCGGTCCACACCAGCAGCGGCAGCAGGAATCCGAGGCCGAAGAGGTAGCCGAGACCGAGGGCCGCCTTCCAGGTGCGTCCGCGCAGCAGCCCGCCGAAGACCGCGAAGGCGGGCAGGGCCAGCCACCACAGGGGGCGCGGGGGGAAGCTGAAGTAGAGGAGGACGCCCGACAGGGCTGCCGCGGCGGCGGGCACGAGCCGGAGGAGCCTCGCCCTCCAGGGCGCGGGCGCGGCCTGCGGTCGAAGCCGGTCCGACTCGTCGACGGAAGTTGCGGTGACGGTCACTCCGGGAGTGTACGGCCGGCCCTCTTCGAGGGACCGGCCAGGCCGCTCGGGCAGGTCAGGCCTTGCCGCGGGCCGACGGGTGGAGGCGGTCCCTGATCACGTGCACCGCCGTCTCGGCGTTGTCGATGGTGATCGTGAACGTATGGCCGTCCCACATGCGCAGTACGACGCCCTCACCGCGGCGTACGACGACCGCGGTGCCCTTCTCGGGCCGCCACCGGTAGCCCCAGCCGCCCCAGTGGCGCGGGGTGACGTGGGGCGCGAACTCGGCGCCCGCGACATGGGCGAGCGGGATGCGGCGGCGCGGCAGACCGATGTGCCCGCAGCGCACCTCCAGGGACTCGTGGTCGACCCGTACGGCGACGTGCACGAAGGCGAGGGTGCCGAAGAGGACCAGCAGACCGGCCGCGATGCAGCCCACGACGGACATCACCAGCGGGGCGACGCCTGAGGTCCAGGCGGAGTCGACGGCCAGCTCGATGCCCAGTGCCATGCAGGCGGCGCCGGCCAGCGCCAGCAGCCACTGCATCCGGTTGGTGGCCCGTCCGGTCCACACCTCGGGATGGGAACTGTTCTCGGGGTGGAGGTGGTCCCTCATACCCATGAGGTTACTCAGGTTTCGCTGCGCGGGTAGCGCGTAGCACAGGGTGACGGGACCGGGCGGCCGTACCCGGACGGGACGCGCCGGGTGGCCGGCCCGGGTCAGCGGGCCGGGGCCACCTGCTGGAGAAGGCGGCCTTCCGCGTAGGCCAGGGCCGGGGCGGGCAGGTCGCCCTCCCGTCCGTTCAGCAGCACGGTCACGCCGCCCTCGGCCGCGGCCTCCGGTTCGGGCCGGGCGCCGATCCGGCGCAGCGCCTGGGCGGCGACGGCGCCCGCCGAGCCGCGCAGGGCCGGCGGCGGGCCGTCCGGGTGCCGGACCGCGGCCCGGATGCGGTCGGCGACCAGTTCGTAGTGGGTGCAGCCCAGGACGACGGTCGTCACGTCCGCGGGGGTGAGCGCGGCGGCCGCGGCGACGGCCTCGTCGATCGCCGTCTGGTCCGCGTGCTCCACTGCCTCGGCGAGGCCCCAGCAGGGCACCTCGGTGACCGGCACGCCGTCGGCGAAGTCGCGGATGAGGTTCCGCTGGTAGGGGCTGCCGGTGGTGGCCGGCGTCGCCCAGATGGCGACGGGTCCTCCGTCGGCCGCGGCCGGTTTGATCGCCGGCACCGTGCCGATGACCGGCAGGTCCGGTTCCAGGGCGGCCCGCAGGGCGGTGAGCGCGTGCACGGTCGCGGTGTTGCAGCCGACGATCAGGGCGTCCGGGCGGTACGCGGCGGCGGCCTCGGCGACGGCCAGGGCACGCTCGATGAGGTCCTCCGTCGTGCGTCGGCCCCACGGCATGCCCGCGGGGTCCAGGGAGAGCACGAGATCCGCGTCGGGGCGCAGCCGCCGTACCGCGACGGTGGCCGCCAGCAACCCGATCCCGGAGTCCATGAGCGCGATCTTCACCCGGCCACGATAGTCGATCCCCTCGAACCGGCCGCCCGGGTGGGGCAGACTGCGCGGGTGAGCGTGATCGAGTGGAGTGCCGTCGGATCACTCGCCGCCTGGCTGTGGCTGCTGCTCTGCCAGGGCTTCTTCTGGCGTACGGACGTCAGACTTCCGCCCCACGAGGACCCGGCCCCGGGGGACTGGCCGTCGGTGTGCGTCGTCGTCCCCGCGCGGGACGAGGCCGGCGTCCTGCCGGAGAGCCTTCCCTCCCTGCTCGCCCAGGACTATCCGGGCCGGGCGGAGGTCTTCCTGATCGACGACGGCAGCCGCGACGGCACCGGGGAGCTGGCCCGCGAACTGGCCCGGCGGCACGGCGGGCTGCCGCTGACCGTGGCCTCACCGGGTGAGCCGCCCGCCGGCTGGACGGGCAAGCTGTGGGCGGTACGGCACGGCGTCGGTCTGGCACGCGCGCGTGGACCCGCCTACCTGCTGCTGACGGACGCGGACATCGCCCATGCCCCGGACAGCCTGCGCCATCTGGTGGCGGCGGCACGCACCGGAGGTTTCGACGTCGTCTCGCAGATGGCCCGGCTGCGCGCGGAGAGCCTGTGGGAGCGGCTCGTCGTACCGGCCTTCGTCTATTTCTTCGCGCAGCTGTACCCCTTCCGCCGGATCGGCCGCCGGGGGGCGCGGACGGCGGCGGCCGCGGGCGGCTGCGTGCTGCTGCGCGCCGAGGCCGCCGAGCGGGCGCGGATCCCGGACGCGATCCGCCAGGCGGTGATCGACGACGTGGCCCTCGCCCGGGCCGTCAAGGCCGGCGGCGGCCACATCTGGCTGGGGCTCGCCGAGCGGGTGGACAGCGTGCGCCCCTATCCGCGGCTGCGCGACCTGTGGCGGATGGTCTCGCGCAGCGCCTACGCGCAGCTGCGTCACAACCCCCTGCTGCTGCTCGGCACGGTCGCCGGGCTGGCGCTGGTGTACCTGGTGCCGCCGGTGGCGCTGACGGCGGGCCCGGCGGCGGGCGACGCGGGGGCGGCGCTCGCCGGAGGCCTGGCCTGGCTGGTGATGGCGGCGACGTACGTCCCGATGCTCCGTTACTACCGGCAGCCTCTGTGGCTCGCTCCCCTGCTGCCGTTCACCGCGTTCCTCTATCTGCTGATGACGGTCGACTCGGCGGTGCAGCACTACCGGGGCCGCGGTGCGGCCTGGAAGGGCCGCACGTACGCGCGTCCGGACGCCGTGCCCGACGAGGGGTTGTGAACTGCTGGCGTTTGACTGTGGCTGGGCGTGTTCTGGTGCGTATGAGTGAGCATGGCGTGCGTGAAGGCGTGCGGTCTTTGGAGGCGACCGGGAGTTCTGGTTTCGAATGCGTGACCTTTGACCGGGGGTGGTCGTTGGGTGCGGTGAGGGGTTCTTCGGCATCGGGTGGGGGTGTGGTGTGGGCGGGCTGCGCGAGGTGGCGGCGCCGTTCGTGGTGCCCGGCCCGTCCGGGGTGGCGATCCGTTCCAGCCTCAAGGGCCTGACCGTGCAGGACGCGACGGTCCTGCGCCGGGTCGGCGCTCTGCTCGGCTCGCTGGCCTCCCGCGACCTGCAGGCCCGCTGCGCGGCGGGCCTGGACCACGACGGGGAGCAGTGGGCGCGGAGGAAGCGGGCGTTGACCGGGCAGTCGTCCTCGCGGTGGGCGGGCAGTATCACCAAGGCCACGCATGATCAGTGGGCGTTGGCCCGGCGCGGTCAGCTCGCCCACATTCACAGCCTGCAGGCAGGCGTCGAGACGATCACGCACCGGCTCTCGCAGCCCATCGGGGCCAAGGGCTCCCGGGGCGCGCCGGGCGGTTACCGCTCCCGGCGGGAGTGGTTCGCCAAGTCCCGGCGGCTGCACGTGCTTCAGGACCGGCTGGAGCAGGTACGGGCCGACTGGGAAGCCGGACGGGTGCGGGTGGTACGCGGCGGCAAGAAGCTGCTCCACACCCGGCACCACCTCGAAGCCGCCGGGCTGACCGAGGCGCAGTGGCGGCTGCGATGGGAGGCCGAGCGGTGGTTCCTGCAGGCCGATGGCGAGTCCGGCAAGCGGTACGGCAACGAGACGATCCGCATCACACCCGGCGGTGAGGTGAGCATCAAGCTTCCGGCTGCCCTGGCCGGGCTGGCGAACGCGCCGCACAGCCGGTACGTGCTCGCCGGCCGTGTTCACTTCCACCACCGGGCCGAGCAGTGGGCCGACCGCATCGCCGTGAACCGTGCGGTGGCCTACCGCATCCACTACGACACCGGCCGAAACCGCTGGTACGTGACCGCCTGCTGGCAGAACCCGCCTGTGCGAACCGTGCCGTTGGAGACTGCTCGTGCGGGTGGGCTGGCCGGGGTGGACATGAACGCCGACCACCTGGCCGCCTGGCGCCTGGATGAGCACGGCAACCCCGTCGGCGAACCCCGCCGCTTCGACTACCGGCTGACCGGCAGCGCACAGCACCGCGACGCACAGGTGCGCCATGCCCTGATCCGCCTCCTGCACTGGACCGCACGGCACGACCTGGCCCTCGCGATCGAGGACCTGGACTTCACAGCGGACAAGACCCGGGAGAAACACGGACGCCGCAAACGGTTCCGGAAGCTGATCTCCGGGATGCCGACCGCCAGGCTGCGCGCGCGGCTGGTGTCGATGGCAGCCGAGCTGGGAGTCACCGTCGTCGCGGTCGACCCGGCCTACACCAGCCGCTGGGGCGCCCAGCACTGGCAGAAACCGCTGACCACCAAGGCTCGCAAGCCCACGCGGCACGATGCTGCCGCCGTGGCGATCGGACGACGCGCCCTGGGATGCCCGATCAGGCGACGGACGGCACCGCCCCCACACGACCGGAGCGATCGTGTGGGGCATCGGACCGTCCAGGCCGCACCGGGCAGCCCGGGGCGTGAGGGACCCCGCCCCCGCGTTCCCGGACCACGGACACGATCCGCCGGCGCCGGACGCGGAGCGAAAGCGGGCGACCAGTGTGCCCACAACCGTTCGGGACACACGGCTGAGCACGAGCCCTGGCACCAGGACTCACTCCCGCTCAGTCTCTAGGAACGGTGAGCGGGTGAGCGTTCACTTGCGGCCGGGGGTCCAGTTCATGCCCCAGTCGTAGGCGCGGTCGATGGTGCGCTGCGGACTGACCCCGCGTTCGGGCACCAGATAGCGGGCCTCCCGCTGGACCACGAGGTCGCCGCCGGTGTTGGTGATCAGGGCGAGTGCGCACACCGTCGAGGGCACCGTGCACTCGTCCAGGGAGAAGTCGACGGGGGCGCCGTGCTGCGGCTGGAGGGTGACCGTGGCGTGCAGGTCGGCGAAGGAGCGGGCGCCTTCGTAGATGGTCACGAAGACGAGGATGCGGCGGAAGTCGCCGCTGTGGTCGAGGTTGATGGTGAGGTTCTCGCCGTCGGCGACGGCGCCGGTGCGGTCGTCGCCGTCGAGGTGGATGTACGGCGGCCAGTGCAGCGCGCCGAAGGCGTTGCCGAGGGCCTGGACGACGCCCTTGCGGCCGTCCGACAGCTCGTAGAGGGCGCAGAGGTCGAGGTCGAGGTCCCTGTGCATGGCCACCGCACGGCCGCGCTTGCTGCCCCAGCCGGAGAACTGTTTGCGCACCTCCCAGTTGAGGTTCACGCGCATGGCGCCCGCGGTTCCGCCCTGCTTGGTCAGCGACACCGAGGGAGCCGCCTTGGTGAGCGTCACCTTGCTCAGGCGGACCGGGGCCGCGGCGGGCGTGGACGTGGCGGGTGCTTGCGTGGGCGTGGCGGGTGCGGGTGTGCCGAACGGGCTCGCGGACGTGCCGGACTGAGGCAGGGTGACCGGAGGCGTGACCGGCGGCGGAAGGGGAACCGGCGGTCCGACCGGCGGCGGGGGCGTGGCCGGGAAGGGGGCCGGCGCGGGTGGCGGCGGCGCCATGGCGGGTGCCCGCGGGGCCGGCGCCGGGGGCGGCGTGTGCTGCGGCTCGTCCACGGTGATGCCGAAGTCCGTGGCCAGGCCCGCGAGTCCGCTGCCGTAGCCCTGGCCGACGGCCCGGAACTTCCAGGCGCCCTGACGGCGGTAGAACTCGCCGAGCACGAACGCCGTCTCGACGCTCGCGCCGGTGCTGTCGAACCGCGCGGCCACCGTGCCCCGAGCGGCGTCCCGGACCTCGATGTAGAGGCCGGGCACCTGTCCGAAGGTGCCGCCGTCCGCGGAGGCGGCCAGCACCACCTTCTCGATCGAGGGCTCCACGCGCGCGAGGTCGACGAGCAACGTGTCGGTCACCTGGCCGCCGAGGGTGTCCTTGCCCTCGTACCGGACCGCGCCGGAGGGATGGGCCGGCTGGTTGTAGAAGACGAAGTCCGCGTCGGAGCGCACCTTTCCCCCCACCAGCAGCAGCGCCGAGACGTCAGCGTCGGGGACGCCCGGACCGGGGCGCCAGCCCACCTCGACGCGCAGGGCGGTGGCGGGCACCGGCGTGTTGGACCCCTTCGGCATGGACATCTTTCGCCCCCATCACATGTCGGACAAGCCGTGGCTCCGGCGGCCCGTCGGCTCGCTACCCGACCAACCTAAGCCCGACGACACCGAACTCCCACGAGAAGCACCGGAACACGCCTGGCCGACCGCCGGTAACCCGGCCTGAAGATCGGCTTATACAGCATCCGAGCCTTGCTCGATGCCCCTTTTTAGCCAAGATCGCTCATATTGGGGACTTCACGTCACCGCCGACACGGAAAACAACCCTCTTATCGGTCTCCCCAACCAGCACATCGTGGGCTTTACTTATGGCCATGACCTCCCCCCGCTCCAGTTATGGCGGCGGCTACTACTCCGCCTCCTTCCCGGACACCCCGATCTACGACTCGCTCGTGGCCGAGCGAGGAACCCCGCAGATCGCCCCCATCCGTGTTCCGGCGCCGTACGACACGGGCAGCCACCTGACCGGGGGCGGCCCGATGAGCACCGGCAGCAACCTGCCCGCGCTGCCCTCGGCGCTGCCCGCCCTCCCGGCGGCCCCGTCCCAGCCCTCCTACGGCTACCCACAGGCGCCGCAGCCCGTCCCCCCGCAGCCGGCGCCCACGGCCTACATCCCGCAACAGGCCTCCGCGCCGCGGGGGTATCCCGGCCCGCAGCAGCCGCAGCCACCACGCCCGATGCAGGGCGGCACCGGCTACGAGGCCATGCGTCCCGCCACTCCCCGGCCTGCCCCGGCGCCCTACCAGGACCCGTACGGCAACCAGCAGTACCGCGGTTACTGATCCGCTCCGGTGCCGTCCGCTCCCCGGCTGTCCGTGCCGCCTGGCAGGATGAGGCCATGGGGAACGCGGAACTGCACGCGCTGCACATCCACCCGGTCAAGGCGCTGCGAGCCGTCCCGCTCGCGGAGGCCGTCGTCCAGCCCTGGGGGCTGGACGGGGACCGGCGCTGGGCGCTGATCGACGACGGGGGAAAGGTCGTCACGCAACGCCAGCAGCCGCACCTCGCGTTGGCCGCCGCCGAACCCGAGCCCGGCGGCGGCCTCCGCCTTTCCGCGCCCGGACGCGCCCCGGTCACCGTCTCCGTCCCCGCGCCGGGCGACACGGTGACCGTGGAGATCTTCGGCGAGAAGGTGGAGGCCGTCCCGGCGGACGCGGCCGCCCACGCCTGGTGCAGCGGCCTCACCGGGGACGACGTCCGCCTGGTCCACCTGGACGACCCCGCCACACGCCGGCCCGTCGACCCGGCCTACGCCCTGCCTGGCGAGACGGTGAGCTTCGCCGACGCCTTCCCGCTGCTGCTCACCACGCTCTCCTCGCTCGCCTCCCTCAACTCCCTGATCGCCGAGGGGGATCACGCCGGCGAGGGCCCGCTGCCCATGAACCGCTTCCGGCCCAACGTCGTGGTGGCCGGCACCACCGCCTGGGCCGAGGACGACTGGTCGCGCATCGCCATCGGGGAAGTCACCTTCCGGGTCGCCAAGATGTGCGGACGGTGCGTGGTGACCACCACCGACCAGGCCACCGGAACACGCGGCAAGGAACCGCTGCGCACCCTCGGCCGCCACCGCCGCTTCGGGGGCGAACTGGTCTTCGGCCAGAACCTGGTGCCCGAGTGCACCGGCACCATCCGGCTCGGCGACCCGGTCACCGTCCTCGAATGACGCCCGGCCACGGGCCGGGAACCCCGGAGCGCGGACCGGTCGTTGGGCTTTCGTGAGGAGTTCGTGAGAATGCCCGGCCCGAGGTGATTTCCCTCTCTCTTCGGCCGGCGAGGGGGCGAACCGCCCCGGCCGGGGTTATCACGGAGGGGAAGGGGGGTTCGGTAACCGTGCGAGCGATCAGCGGACTCTGGCGCTGGCGGCACAACCCGCTGCGGCGCAGGACCGATCTCGTCGAGGCCTGGGTGGCCCTGGCGGCGCTGCTGCTCGTCCTGGTCGCCGCCCCCGTGATCGGCTCCCTCGCCGGTTCCCTCGCCCAGGACGCCCTTCAGCAGTCCGTGCGCGAGCAGCGCCAGTCCCGCCACCCGGTGGCGGCCACGGTGGTGCGGATACTGAACCGGCCGGATCCCGACCCCGAGATCACCACGGGACGGGAGCTGCGCAGCCGCGTCCTCGCCGACTGGACGGCCCCGGACGGCACCCGGCAGCACGGCCCGGTCACGACGGGCCTGGGGTCCCCCCACCCCGGCGACCACTTCACGCTGTGGACGGACGGGCACGGCCGCACCGTGACCCGCCCCCTGGACTCCACGACGGCCACGACCCATGCGGTGCTGGCCGGTTGCGGCGCGGGCATGCTGGCCGCGGGCCTGGTGGAGGGGATACGCCGGCTGATCGTCTGGCGCCTGGTCCGCCGGCGGTACGCGCGCTGGGACCAGGCCTGGGACCGCGCGGGCCCGGACTGGGGCCGTACCGGCACCGGCAGCTGACGGCCTTTGGGCTCTGGTCAACCGAGCGTCCGCGCGCACGCTACGGTGGACCGGCCGACGCACTCGGCATCAACCAACCCGCGTACGACGAGGTGGGGGCACAGCAACGCCATGGCACAGGGCACGGTCCAGGTGACGCACACCGGCACATCGCGGTGGCGGCGCCGCACGGGTGAGTACACATCGCTCGCCGCCGCCCTGGAGGCCGCGGCCGACGGTGACGTGCTCACCGTCGCCCCGGGCACCTACCGGGAGAACCTCGTCGTACAGCGGGCGGTGACCCTGCGCGGCCCCGAGGGCGCCCCGGGCTCGGTGCGCATCGCCCCCACGGAGGGGGTGCCCCTGACCGTGCGTGCCTCCGCGGTCGTCCAGGACCTGCACGTCGAGGGCCAGGACTCCGCCGCGCCCGCCCTGTTGGTCGAAGAGGGTGCGCCGGAACTCAAGGACGTGCGGATCGTGACCCGGTCCGCGGCCGGCATCGAGGTGCGCGGCGGCGCCCGGCCCACCGTGCGGCGCTGCACGGTCGACAACCCGGCCGGTGTCGGCATCGCCGTACTCGACGGCGGCGGTGGGGTGTTCGAGGAGTGCGAGGTCGTCGCGGCCGGGCAGTCGGGCGTGGCGGTCCGCGGTGGCGCCCACCCCCGGCTGGAGAACTGCCGCATCCACCACGCCTCCGGCGCGGGCCTGACGGCGACAGGCGACAACTCCGCCCTGGAGGCGGTGGGTTGCGAGGTCTACGAGGTCCGGGGCAGCGGTGTACAGATCACCGGCCGGGCCACCGCGCACCTCACCGACTGCGATGTGCACCGCACCGCCGCGGACGGTGTCACGCTCGACACCGACGCCGTGCTGACGCTGGCCGACTGCCGCATCCACGACATCCCGGAGAACGCGGTGGACCTGCGTTCCCGCTCCGTGCTGACGCTGACGAGGACGACGGTGCGTCAGTTCGGGCGCAACGGCCTGTCGGTGTGGGATCCGGGCACGCGTGTGGACGCCAACCAGTGCGAGATCTTCGACAGCACCGGCGACTACCCCGCGGTGTGGGTCAGCGACGGCGCCACCGCGGTGCTCGACTCCTGCCGGGTGCACGACGTGCCCGACGCGCTGTTCGTGCTGGACCGCGGCTCCCGCGCGGACGTCGTCGACAGCGATCTCTCCCAGGTGCGCAACACGGCGGTTTCGGTGAGCGACGGCGCCACCGCGCAGCTCGACGACTGCCGGATCAAGGACGCGGCCACGGGCGCCTGGTTCCGCGACCACGGCAGCGGCGGCACGCTCAACAACTGCACCGTCGACGACACCCAGACCGGTGTGATCGTCACCAAGGGCGCCGACCCCACCATCGAGCGGTGCACGGTCACTTCCCCCGCCGAGGCCGGTTTCTACGTCTCCGCCGGCGGCCGCGGCAGCTTCCTGGGCTGCCGGGTGACGGGCAGCGGCGGCTACGGCTTCCATGTGATCGACGGCTGCCGTACGACGCTGAAGAAGTGCCGTACGGAGCGGTGCGCCCGCGGGGGTTACGAGTTCGCGGACGGCGGGCCGGACGCCGGGGCCGGGTCGGGCCCCGTGGTCGAGGACTGCACCAGCGACGAGAGCGGCGGCGTGCGCCCGCTCGTGGCCCGGGAGGCGGCCGTGCAGACCACGCCCCCGTCCACCGGCCTGCTGGGCGCGATCCCCGGGCAGCGCACCACCGAGCAGGAGCCGCTGGTGACCGCCGGTGAGCCGGAGGTGCCCGCGCGGACCGCGAAGGACGTCCTCGGCGAACTCGACACGCTGGTCGGCCTGGACAGCGTCAAGCGGGAGGTGCGCGCCCTGACCGACATGATCGAGGTGGGCCGGCGCCGTCAGCAGGCCGGGCTGAAGGCCGCCTCGGTCAAGCGGCATCTGGTCTTCACCGGCTCCCCCGGCACCGGCAAGACCACGGTCGCCCGTCTGTACGGCGAGATCCTGGCCTCCCTCGGTGTCCTGGAGAAGGGCCACCTCGTGGAGGTGTCCCGCGTCGACCTGGTCGGCGAGCACATCGGATCCACCGCGATCCGCACCCAGGAGGCCTTCGAACGGGCCCGCGGCGGAGTGCTGTTCATCGACGAGGCGTACGCGCTCTCCCCGGAGGACGCCGGGCGCGATTTCGGCAAGGAGGCCATCGACACGCTGGTGAAGCTGATGGAGGACCAGCGGGACGCGGTGGTGGTGATCGTCGCCGGCTACACCGCGGAGATGGAACGCTTCCTGTCCGTCAACCCGGGTGTGGCCTCCCGCTTCTCCCGCACCATCACCTTCAGCGACTACGGCCCCGACGAACTGCTGCGGATCGTGGAGCAGCAGGCGGAGGAGCATGAGTACCGGCTGGCTCCGGACACGGCCGAGGCCCTGCTGGCGTACTTCACCGCGGTCCCCAAGGGTCCCGCGTTCGGCAACGGCCGCACGGCGCGGCAGACCTTCGAGGCGATGGTGGAGCGGCACGCCGGCCGGGTCGCGCAGCTCGCCGAGCCGAGCACGGACGATCTGACGCTGCTCTACGCCGAGGACCTGCCCACGCTGCCCTGAGAGCCGGGCCCGCTCGGCGGCTCCGGACCGGTGTCCGCTTCCGAGGCGGGTGCGTCGGGCCGCCCGTGCCGGGGCGACGGCAGGTCCGGGCGCAGCCGCGCCAGCAGCCGGCGGCGTTCCTCGTCGAAGGCCGGGTCCGCCTGGTAGTCGGAGTGGCCGAGGATCGGGGCGGGCAGCGGATGGCGTGCGGTGCGGCCGTAGGCGAGCGGGTCCTTGAGCGGGGCGCGGTCCACCTCGGGGCCGCAGTCGCCGGGCAGCCGGACCGGGCCGCCGATGGGGTCGGTGAGCCGGTACAGGTTGCGCCAGCAGTCGACGTCCCGGTGCAGGGCGCCGAGCGCGGCCGGGCCGAAGTGGGCAGGGAACCACCGTCCGTAGAGCCGTTCCAGCGGGGATCCGTAGGTCAGCAGGGCGACCCGCTTGCGGACCGGCGGGGTGAGCTGCCACGCCGCGGCGGCGGCCAGCACACTGCCCTGGGAGTGCCCGGACAGCACCAGCCGTCCGCCGGTGGCCCGGGTCCAGGTCGCCATCCGCCAGGTGAGGTCGGGCACGGCGCGTTCGGCGTAGCAGGGCGGGGCGAAGGGGTGGGCGGCCCGCGGCCAGAAGGTGCCGACGTCCCACAGGATGCCGATGGTGCGCCGGGCGGAGGCGTCCTTGTAGGCGCGCCGGCCCCAGGTGACGAAGAGTATGAAGCCCAGTCCGATGAGCCAGGAGCCCAGTGCCTGCGCGGTCTGGGCCGCACCGTGCAGGACGGGGTGGGTTCCCGCCGCGGCCCCGGCAGGTGTCCGGTCGGTGCCGAGGGCGCCGACGAGTGCGCCGGCGCCCAGGAGGAGGGTGACGGCGGAGGTGGTGCCGACCAGGAGGGGGCCGTCGTCGGTGAGGGTGGCCATCGCCCGGGTGCGGGCGATCCGGCGGGTGCGCTCGGGGTCGGCCGGCTCGCCGGGGTGGTCGCGTTCCACCGCGAGACGCTCGGCGCGCGCGAGCCGCCGGGCGCGCCGGGCCGGCCGGGCACAGAGCGCCAGCAGCACGACGAGCAGCGGCGGGATGACGGAGGCCTGCCAGGTGAGCAGGACCGGCGGGCCCGGGATCGAGGCGCCGGTGCCGTCCAGCCAGTCGGCCACGCGCTGGCAGACCCCGCCGGACATCACGCCGCCGAGCGCGCAGGCCAGCGTCGCGACCGCGGGTCCGCCCAGGCCCCGCAGCGCGGCTCGCGGGTCGGGGCGGGTGCGGTACAGCGCGTGGGCGACGGCGGCGAGGACGACGACCAGGAGGCCTTGACCCAGCGCGATGCCGCCGAAGGCGGTGTCGCCCGCCAGCCGTCCGGTGGACTGCCAGCCCGGGCGCGACCATCCGGCGTACACGGCGGTGAGCAGGAGCAGCAGGAGGGCGCCGAGCGGCAGCCGCCGGACGAGGTGGCGGTCCAGCTGCCGGTCGAGCAGGTGCTCGGTGCGGCCACGGCGGCAGACGACCCAGACGACGGCGGCGGACCACACGAGCAGGACGGTGAGCAGGAGCCGGCCCGCCGTGTCGAGGGCCTGGGCGCCGCCGGGGCCGCGGTCGAGGGCCGCCGTGGGCACGGCGATCGTCGCGGCGACCGTCAGCAGGCCCGCGGCGGTGTGCGCGGCGCGCAGCCTGGCCACCAGTCGGCGCCCGTACCAGAAGCCGGGACGGCTCAGGGATCCGTTTCCGGAGTCGTCCTCGGGCTCCGGGTCGCGGGAGATCGGCTGCTGGGACTCGTAGGCGCTCCAGGTGCGGTGCGCCAGGTACCACAGCAGCCCGGTGAGCGCGGCGGGCACCAGGGCGGCCAGGGCGAGGCGGCGGCCGGGCGTGCTCCACCAGCCGCCGGCCTCGGGCGACAGGAAGCCCAGCCAGGAGTGCCGTGCGGCACACGCGTGCGTGCCCGCGCACTGCCAGGCCGTGAGGTCGAGGGCGACCTCGCAGGCGGCGGCGACGAGCAGCACCGTCAGGGTCAGCCCCGCCATCCGCACCAGCAGTCCGTACAGGCTCACGGCGCGCGGGCGGCCGGGGGCGGCGGGGCGCATCCAGTGGGCGAGGTTGACGACCATGAACGGCAGCAGCAACAGCCACAGGGCGCGGGCGCCGTTGCCGGAGGTGAGGTTGCACCAGACGTACGCCTCGGGCACCGGCGTGCCACGGGGCTCGCTCTCCTCGTCCGGGCGGCTCTCGGCGTCGACGTCCTCCGCGCGCCGGAAGACGGCCGCGGTGTCGTCGCCGGTGATCCGCACCGTGCGCGGGGCGTCCAGCATCTTCTCGGGCGTGGTGCCGCCGACGCCGTGGACCAGGAGTTCCAGGGTGCGTCCGGTCGGCTCGTCAGGTGCGGCGGGGCCGTCAGCCCCGGCGGTCTCCGGTTGCCGCTGCGCACGTTCCACTGTTCGCACTTCCCCCGTGACGCGTCCGTCGGTCTGTGTCCGTGCGGACACCAGGATCGCCTCCCGTGGCACGCGGCACATCCCTCGTCACCGAATCTCCCCGATCCGGGTGACGAGAGGCGCGTACGGGAGGGCAACGATGTCATGCGCGCGTCGGTCGGGCGATGGCGCGGTGCGGACCGCCCCGTGAAAGGATGGGACGTCCGCGCGCCGGAGGACATGACGGACCTTCTCGTCGCCGGCGGCTGCGCGGGGCGGGTCGGACGGCTTGAGGCGAAAGGAACCGGAGCGCACGTGAGTGAGAATCAGAACCTCCTCGCGGAGCAGCGGCGCGCACTGATCCTGGACGAGGTCCGGCGCCGCGGCGGTGTCCGGGTGAACGAACTGACCCGGAAGCTCGGCGTGTCGGACATGACGGTGCGCCGCGATCTGGACGCGCTGGCCCGGCAGGGCGTGCTGGAGAAGGTGCACGGCGGCGCGGTTCCCGTGGTGGAGGCCAGTACGCACGAGCCGGGCTTCGAGGCCAAGTCGGGTCTGGAGCTGACCGCCAAGGAGGACATCGCGCGGGCGGCGGCCGGGCTGGTCTCGCCGGGCACGGCGATCGCCCTGTCGGGCGGTACGACGACGTACGCGCTGGCCCAGCACCTGCTCGACGTGCCCGATCTGACGGTGGTCACCAACTCGGTCCGGGTCGCGGAGGTCTTCCACTCGGCGCAGCGCACCTCCGGCCGGCGACAGGGCGCGGCGACGGTCGTGCTGACCGGCGGAGTGCGCACGCCGTCCGACTCGCTGGTGGGTCCGGTGGCCGACCAGGCGATCGCCGCGCTCCACTTCGACGTGCTGTTCCTGGGTGTGCACGGGATATCGGCCGAGGCGGGCCTGTCCACGCCGAACCTGGCCGAGGCCGAGACCAACCGTCGGCTGGTGCAGTCGGCGCGCCGGGTGGTGGTGGTCGCCGACCACACCAAGTGGGGTGTGGTCGGCCTGAGTTCCTTCGCCGCGCTGGACCGGATCGACACGCTGGTGACGGACGCGGGGCTGCCCGCGGAGGCACGCGCCGAGATCTCGGAGCACCTGCGGCTGGTCGTGGCGGGCGAGCCCGGGGACGAGACGGACGCCTGAGGGGCCGTCAGCGAGGGCGCGCCGTGCCCCGTCCGACCGCCCGCCCACTCCGCTGCCAATCCGGGGCCGGCCGGTCCCGAGGACCTGGACCGTCCGGCCGTACCGGCCCTCTCAGCCCGGCCACTCGCCGGTCGTCAGGAACGACTCCAGCACCTGTGTGTACGGGGCGCTGTCGAGGCCCTGTGCGGTCAGCCAGGCGTCGGAGTAGTACTTGTCGAGGTAGCGGTCGCCCGGGTCGCACAGCAGGGTCACGACACTGCCCTGGCGGCCCTCCGCCAGCATTTCGGCGACGATCTTCAGGGCGCTCCACAGTCCCGTCCCGGTGGAGCCGCCCGCCTTGCGGCCGATGGCCCGCTCCAGGGCGCGTACGGCGGCCACGGCGGCGGCGTCCGGCACCTTCATCATGCGGTCGATCGCCCCGGGCACGAAGCTCGGCTCCATGCGCGGCCGCCCGATGCCCTCGATACGCGAGCCGCAGTCGCAGGTGACGTCCGGATCGCCGGTGGTCCAGCCCTCGAAGAAGCACGAGTTGTCGGGGTCGGCGACGCAGACGCGGGTGTCGTACTGCATGTAGTGGACGTAGCGCGCGAGGGTCGCGGAGGTGCCGCCGGTGCCCGCGGTGGCGACGATCCACGCCGGCTCCGGGAAGCGCTCCAACTCCAGCTGCCGGAAGATGGACTCGGCGATGTTGTTGTTGCCGCGCCAGTCCGTGGCCCGCTCGGCGTAGGTGAACTGGTCCATGTAGTGGCCCCCGGTCTCGGCCGCGAGGGCGGCGGACGCCTCGTACATCGTGCGCGGGTCGTCCACGAAGTGGCACCGCCCGCCGTGGAACTCGATCAGGCGGCACTTCTCGGCGCTGGTCGTGCGCGGCATGACCGCGATGAAGGGCACGCCGATCAGCTTCGCGAAGTACGCCTCCGAGACGGCCGTCGAGCCGCTGGATGCCTCGATGACCGGGCGGCCCGGGCGGATCCAGCCATTGCACAGCCCGTACAGGAACAGCGACCGCGCCAGCCGGTGCTTGAGGCTTCCGGTCGGGTGGGTCGACTCGTCCTTCAGATACAGGTCGATGCCCCACTCCTCGGGCAGCGGGAAGCGCAGCAGATGGGTGTCGGCCGAGCGGTTGGCGTCGGCCTGCACCTTGCGGACGGCTTCTTTCAGCCAGTCCCGGTATCCGCTGTCGCTGCGGTCGACGTCGAGGGTGTCGCCGGTCCGGCGCTGCTCGGTGGTGCTCACGGCGGGGCTCCTTACGCTGTGCGCCGGCAGCGTCCCGCGCGGCCGGACACGCTCGATGATAGACACCTTCAACACGCTTCTCACCTGCATAAACGCATCTTTGAGCGGCTCAAGGAGACGCTTGGGAGCAGACCGAGCCCGGGCCGATCCGCGGCGAGGGGGCGCACGTGTGGGGGCGCGTTCGCGCGAGTGCTCCGGGCGCCACCCGCGAGCGCTCCCCGCGCACTGGTGCTCCGTGCCGAAGGCGTGCAGACTGCACCGCGGCGGGACGAAGCGCCCGCCGTGACACACGGGATCTCGAACGAGCCGGGCCGGCTCGTGGACCAGGCGGAGCGGGAACCGGCGACACGCACGAAAGGGCGGGGAGATGGCCGAACCGGAGTTCACGGCCACGGGCGTACGCATCGACAAGCGGCTGCGCTCACTCACCCGGGCCGGACGGGTCCGGATCCGCGACGGCAGGCTGGAGCTGCTGACCAGCTACGGCAGTGAGATCGACAGCGCTCCGGTGCGGTCGGTGCGCGCATCCCAGCCCTGGTACGCGCCGGACGACCGGGCGCTGGCCGACCTGGGCGGCCAGCGGTACCTGCTGACCCTGGGCGACCACGACCCCGCACCGGGCGAGCCGGGGCCGCCCGCGGCCCGCCGGTTCGTCGAGGCCGTCCGTCGAGCGGCGCGGCGCGGCGGCTGAGCGAGGCGAGTTGCGTGACCCCACACCGTGGGCCACGCTTGTCTCACGTCACTCAGGGTTTACCGGCGATAACGCTGCGAACCAGCCCGCCGGCCAGACAGCAGGCGGCAATGTCACGCAGGCGTCCTGCTGCATCCGAAACGTCGTGTTCTTCCGGACCTCAACGTCGGGGAGTCGCAGCCGTGATCAGTCACCCGAGCAGGCACTGCACGGTGGAGCTCCAAGCCCTGCCGTCGCGGATCGGCCAAGTCCGCAGAATCGTATCGGCGCACTTGCGCTACTGGCATCTGGACCCTCTGATAGACCGGGCCGCGCTCGGTGTGACGGAGCTGTTGACCAACGTCCACCGGCACGCCCGGCCCGACAAGCTGTGCACCGTGGAGCTCGAACTGCTGCTCGAGCGACTCACGGTCTCCGTGCGCGACCACGACCCTCGGCTCCCCGTGGTGGAGAAGATGGGAGACATCGCGCCGCTGGCCACCGAAGGGCGGGGGCTGGCGATGGTGGCCGCGATGAGCGAGAGCTGGGGCGCGCGGCCGGACGGCGAGCAGGGCAAGGTCGTCTGGTTCACCCTGCCGACCGCCGCCCCCTCGGTCGCGGTGCCGGCCCGGGCACCGGCGCTCGTGACCGCGGAGCGGTCCGCGCGCCGCTTGGCCGAGGCCGCCTCCGCGCTCGACGCCGTCCGGCCCGTCCGGCCGGTCCACGCTCCGGCCGGCTCCGCTTTCGTCAGTTGACCGCGTCCGCCGTGGTCGGCTGACGGGGGTGGCGGCCGGGGCGGTGACGGGCTGAGGGCGGTGACGGGCCGGGGCCGTAGCCCGTGACGGGCCGAGGTGACGGGCCGAGGTGACGGGCCGAGGACGGTGACGGGCCTTAGGCCGTGACGAGTCCTGGGCGGTGACGGGTCCTGGGCGGTGACGGGTCCTGGGCGGTGACCGGGTTGCCGTCCGGTCACCGCCCGGCGGTGTGCCGCAACCCGGCGGCCACCGCCCGGTGGTGTGCCGCAGCCCGGCGGTGGCCGCCAGGCCGGTGACCGCCGGGACCGGAGTCGCAGTAACCGCCGGGCCGGAGTCCCGCGGTGGCCGCCGGGGGCCGGAGACCAGCGGAGACCGCCGGGCCGGTAACTGCCGGGATCGGAGTCGCAGTAACCGCAGGGCCGGAGTCACAGTGCCCCCGGCCCCCCAGCCCCGGTGCTCACTCGGTGGCGATGGCCCTCAGCACGTCCAGGCGGGCGGCGCGCCGGGCCGGGCGCAGCCCCGCGAGCCCGCCCGCCGCGATCCCCACCAGTGCCACCACGAGCAGCTGCGCCGGCGGTACCGCGAAGGCGAACGAGGTGCCGCTCTCGCCGTCGGACGCCTTCACCAGCACCCAGCCGAGGAAGGCGCCCAGAGCGAGTCCGCCCGCCGTGCCGAACGCGGCGACCAGGACCGATTCCCAGCGGACCATGGCCCGCAGCTGGGACCGGGTCTGGCCGACGGCCCTGAGCAGGCCGAGTTCGCGGGTCCGCTCGTGGATCGCCAGGGTGAGGGTGTTGGCGATGCCGAGGAGTGCGATGAACACCGCGAGGGCGAGCAGCGCGTAGACCAGGGTGAGCATCATGTCGATCCCGGCCGCCGAGGACTGCGCGTACTCGTCGCGGGTCTGCACCTGCGGGTCGCCGTACCGGGCGGCGACCCGCTCGACGGCTGCCTTGCCCGACTGCACGCTCACGCCGGGCCGGAGGGAGACGGCGACGAGCCTGTCGGAGTCCTGGGTGCGGTGCGGAGCCCAGGCGGAGCGGCTGACGACGTAGTCGCCGGCGAGTTCGGACCGGCCGTAGACCGCGCGGACGGTGAAGGTCCGCGTGGTGCCGTCGGCGAAGGTGAGCCGTGCCCGGTCCCCCGTCGTCAGGCCCCGCCGGTCGGCCTCGTCACGGGTGACGGCGAGGCCGTCGGTGCCCAGGCCGTTCAGGGAGCCGTCCACGGTTCCGAGGTCGAAGGTCCGGGCGAGCGCGACCGGGTCGGTGACGGTCAGGGCCCTCCCCTCGCCGTCGACCTCGGCGACGCCCCGGCCGAGTCCGACGGCCGTGTCCACCTCGGGCAGCCGCTGGATCGCTCCGGCCAGCCGGGGGCTCAGGCCGCTGCCGCCGGCGCCGAAGGACGGGGTGCTCACGGCGAGGTCGCCCGCGAACGACCGGGAGACGGTCTGGTCCATCGTGGCCTTGAGCGAGGCGCCGAAGACCGTGAACAGCGACACCACGGCGACCCCGATCATCAGCGCGCTCGCGGTGGCCGCGGTGCGCTTCGGGCTGCGCAGCGCGTTGCGCCGAGCCAGACCGCCGGTGATGCCGCGCAGCCGGCCGAGGGGGCTGCCGAGCAGGCGTACGGCGGTGGCGGAGGCGACCGGGCCGAGCACCACGAAGGCGGCCAGGGCGAGGACGGCGCCGACTCCGGCCGCCCATACGGACGGGGAGACCAGGACACCGGCGAGGGTCGCGGCGACGGCCGTCGCCGCGAGGACCGCTCCCGCCACGGCACGCGGGCGGGAGGCGCCGGAGGTGTCGACGGCCGTCTCCCGCAACGCGGCCATGGGCGCGGTGCGGCCGGCCCGTACGGCGGGCGTCAGCGCGGAGCCGAGACAGACCACGACACCGACCACCAGCGGCAGTGCCATCGACAGCGGCCGGACGACCAGGCTGCCCTCCGGGAAGGGGAATCCGATCGCCGGGAACAGCGCCTGGAGCCCGGCGGCGATCCCGATGCCGCCCGCCAGCCCGGCGGCGGACGCGGTCAGGGCGACGGCGCTCGCCTCCACGAGGGTGGCGGCGGTGACCTGCCGGCGGGAGGCGCCCAACGCCCGCAGCAGCGCGTTCTCGCGGGTGCGCTGGGCGACGACGATCGCGAACGTGTTGTGGATGGAGAAGGTCGCCACCAGCAGCGCCACGCCCGAGAACACCAGCAGGAACGTGGTGAAGACGGTCAGGAACTGGCTGGAGACCATGTCGGTGTTCTCCCGCGCGGCCTCCTGGCCGGTGACCGCCTCGACGCCCTTGGGCAGTGCGGGAGTCAGCCGCCGCACCAGCTCGGCCCGGCTCACCCCGGGTCCGGCCCGGACCCCGATGCTCGCCGCCTCTCCGGGCCGGGCGGTCAGGTACTTCTCGGCGTCGGCCCGGGTCAGTCCGGTGAAGGTCACCTGCGCCATGCCGTCCTCGCCGCCGAAGGTCGCCAGTCCCACGATCGTCACCTCGACGGGGTCGGGGGTGCGCAGCGTCGTGGTGTCGCCGATCCGCAGGCCGCCCTTCTTCGCGGCGCCGCGGTTGACGACGGCCTCGCCGGACTTCGCGGGGGCGCGCCCCTCGGCGAGCCGGTACGGATTGAGCTTCGGGTCGTTGATCCAGTTGCCGGCGAGGGTGGGCGGACCCTGGCCGCCGACGGGCTCGCCGTCGCGGCCCAGGAGCTGGCCCGCACCCTGGATGTCCGGGGCGGCGGCCGCGACCCCGGGCAGCCGCTCGATGGTCCTCACCAGCGCGGTGTCCACCGGCCGGCGTACGCCCTGGCCCTCGCCGGCCGCGGTGATGACGTCGGCGCTGCGGACGACGGCGTCCGTGCCGTCGGTCGCCTTGCCGAACATGGAGTCGAAACTGGCGCGCAGGGTGTCGCCCATGACCAGGGTCCCGGCCAGGAAGGCGACGCCGAGGAACACGGCGAGGAAGGTGCCGGCGAAGCGCCGCCGGTGGGCCCGCAGGGAGGAGAGGCTCAGGCGGAGGGAGGCGTTCACGTCCGCACCTCGAAGGCCTTCATCCGGTCCAGGACCCGGTCGGCGGTCGGGGACTCCATACGGTCGACCAGGCGTCCGTCGGCGAGGAAGAGCACCTCGTCGGCGTGGGCGGCGGCGACCGGGTCGTGGGTGACCATGACGACCGTGCGGTCCGTCTGCCGCACCGCGCGGCCGAGCAGGCCGAGCACCTCCTGGCCCGAGCGGGAGTCGAGGTTGCCGGTGGGCTCGTCGGCGAAGACGACGTCCGGGCGGGCGGCGAACGCGCGGGCCACCGCGACGCGTTGCTGCTGTCCGCCGGAGAGTTCGGCGGGCCGGTGGTGCAGGCGGTCACGCAGGCCGACGACCTCGACCAGCGCGTCGATCCACTCGGGATCGCCCCGCCGGCCCGCCAGATCGAGGGGCAGCGTGATGTTCTCGGCGACGGTCAGGGTCGGCACCAGGTTGAACGCCTGGAAGACGAAGCCGACGCGGTCGCGGCGCAGCAGGGTCAGCCGGCGGTCGTCGAGGCCGCCCAGTTCGGTGTCGCCGATGAACGCGCTGCCGGAGGTGAGCGTGTCGAGCCCGGCCGCGCAGTGCATCAGGGTGGACTTTCCGGAGCCCGAGGGCCCCATGATCGCGGTGAAGCGCCCGGCCGGGAAGCCGACGCTCACGCCGTCCAGGGCCCGTACGGCGGTGTCACCGGCGCCGTGGACCTTCACGGCGTCGACGACCCGCGCGGCCGTCCTGGTGGCGGATGTGGTGGAAGAGGCGGTGGAGGCGGGCGTGGTGGTCACCGGGCACCGCCGGTGCGGCCGAACTGCTCCTCCAGCACCGACAGCCGGCGCCAGTACTCGTCCTCGTCGATCTCACCGGAGGCGAAGCGGCGGCCGAGGACGGCGAGCGGCGAGTCGGCGGCGGGGCGCCCGTCCGGGCCGCGCCAGGGCCCGGTGTCCATGCCGCGCCAGGGGGCGCCGCGGCCGCGCCGGGCGGTACGGCGCAGCAGGGTGACGGCGCCGACGACGACGGCCGCCCAGAACAGCGGGAAGAAGAGGATCCACGGCCCGGGGCCGCCGTCCCAGTTCGCCAGGGTCTGCATCTTGGTTCATCTCCCTCGAGGGGTCTGCCGAGAGGCTGCGGAGAAGTTCTCCGGTGCTGCGTCGACAGTGGCTCGGGGAGGGGCTCCGGGTCGTCGTACGGCCAGCGGCAGTGCGGCTACCTCCCGGGGAGTACGGGGGCGTGCCGCGGCTGCTCCGTCCGGCCCGCCCCGGCGTGCGGGACGGATCCGGCGCGGGCCCGCGGTCCGGCGGGTGGGGAGCCGCGGGCTACCGCGCGGGAAGTACGGGGGGGGCGCCGGGCCGGGTCAGGTCAGGGCGGCCAGCGGGTCGTCCAGGACCGGCTGCCAGGCCAGTTCGGCCGCGCCGACCAGGCTGTTGTGGTCGAGGGTGCAGGAGAGGATCGGGACGACGCCGCTCCGGCCCCACAGGCTGCGGTCGGCGACGACGGCGCGCAGACGGTCGGGGGCGGCGTCGAGCAGGGTGCGGTGCAGGCCGCCGAGGATGATCCGGTCCGGGTTGAGGATGTTCACCAGGCCGGCCAGGCCCAGACCCAGGCGGTCGACGAGGGCTTCGACGGCCCCGCGGACGGCCGGGTCGTCGTACTGGTCGCGGATCAGGTCCTCGGCCTGTCGCAGCAGGGACACCTCGGGGCCCGGTTCGCGGCCCGCGGTGGTGAGGAACGCCAGCGGGTCCGTCTCGACGTCCAGGCAGCCGCGGCTGCCGCAGTGGCAGGGACGGCCCTCGGGGTTGACGGTGAGGTGGCCGACCTCCAGCGCCAGGCCCGAACTGCCCGTGTGCAGCCGCCCGTCGAGGACCAGCGCGCCGCCCACGCCCCGGTGCCCGGTCGCCACGCACAGCAGGTCACGGGCGCCGCGCCCGGCACCGTGCCGGTGCTCGGCGAGCGCGGCGAGGTTGACGTCGTTGGCGGCGAAGGCCGGTCCGGCGATTCCGGCCGCGCGCACGCACTGCGCGAAGATGCGCCGCACCGGTGCTCCGGCCGGCCAGGCCAGATGGAGCGGGTTGAGGGCGAGGCCCTCCGGCTCGGCGACCGCGGACGGCACGGCGAGTCCGGCGCCGACGCAGCGCCGGCCGGTCGTGCGGAGCAGCTCCGCGCCGGCCTCGACGACGGAGCCGAGCACGTCGGCCGGGTCGGCGTCGACGGTCCCGCGGCCGGGCGCGGTCGCCACGATCCGGCCGCCGAGGCCGACCAGGGCGGCGCGGAATCCGTCGGCGTGCACCTGCGCGGCGAGGGCGACGGGCCCGTCCTCGGCGACCGCCAGGCGGTGCGAGGGGCGCCCCTGGGAACCGGCCGCCGCGCCGGGCCGGGCGTCCACCCGGATCAGGCCCAGCGCCTCCAGTTCGGCGGCCACCGCGCCGGCCGTCGCCCGGGTCACGCCCAGCTCGGCGGTGAGGACCGCGCGGGTCGGGGCGCGCCCGGTGTGCACGAGTTCCAACGCGGGCCCGAGCGCGCCGCGCCCCCGGTCCAGCCGGGTCCTGGAGGTGCTCCCTTCCCCCGCCGTCCGGGGGTCCGCCTTGCCGCTCATGGGGGCGAGTCTCCCATGATCCGTACATCCGGTGACCAGCGACTCGTCCGGCGGGCCGGGCTAGAGGCCGCTCACCCTGAGGGTGAGGTTCAGCCGGCCGGTCAGCCCCAACTCGGCTGGTGCCGTGCCCGGATGGACGCGCGGCACCCCGTGGTGGGCGAGGCGGGACGGCCCGCCGAACACGAACAGGTCTCCGCTGCGCAGTTCGACGTCGGTCCAGGGCCGGGTGCGGGTCCCGCTGTTGCCGAAGCGGAACACGCACGTGTCGCCGAGGCTCAGCGACACCACCGGCGCTCCGGACTTCTCGTCGCTGTCGCGGTGCATGCCCATGTGCGCCTCGGCGTCGTAGAAGTTGATCAGGGCGATGTCGTACGGCGCCGGGCCGGCCGCGCGCGGGCCCAGCGCGTCGGTCACCGCGCCGCGGGCCAGCTCGTCCAGCCACGCGGGGAACGGCTTGACCGGGGCGCCGTCGCCGTCGACGGCGGTGTCGGCGTAGCCGTACGGGTACCAGTGCCGGCCCAGGCAGACCTGCCGGGCGGTCATCGTGCCGCCGCCGGGAGTGCGCACCGTGCGCAGGCCGGCCGGTGGGCGGGCCCACTCCCGGCAGGCGGCGAGCAGCGCGCGCTGCCGGGCCGGATCCAGCCAGTCCGGCAGGTGCACGGCGCCCGGCGCGATCTGCCTGCGGTCGCGCGGGAACAGCTCGGCGTCCATGCTTCCCATCCTGCCGGACACGCCGTGAGCTGCGGCTCCGCTAGCCTTGACGAGCCATGAACGACCGTATGACCACACCGTGGGGCGAGCTGGAGCTCGCCCGGTTCCCGCAGGACCCCCGTGACCTGCTGCGGGCCTGGGACACCGCCGACGAGTACCTGCTGGGGCACCTCGACGAGCAGGGGACCGACCTGTCCGGGACCGTCGTGGTCGTCGGCGACCGCTGGGGCGCCCTGGTCACGGCGCTGGCCGCGCACCGGCCGGCGCAGATCACCGACTCCTTCCTCACGCAGGAGGCGACCCGCGCGAACCTCGCCCGGCGCGGCGCGGAGCCCGGCGCGGTGCGCCTGCTGACCACGCAGGATCCCCCGCCCGGCCGGATCGACGTGCTGCTGGTGCGGGTGCCCAAGAGCCTGGCGCTGCTGGAGGACCAGTTGCTGCGCCTGGCGCCCGCGGTGCACGAGGGCACGGTCGTCGTCGGCACCGGGATGGTGAAGGAGATCCACACCTCCACGCTGACGCTGTTCGAGCGCATCCTCGGACCCACCCGGACCTCGCTCGCGCGGCGCAAGGCCCGCCTGATCCTCTGTACGCCGGACCCCTCCCTGGAGCGGCCCGCGAACCCGTGGCCGCACACCTACACGCTGCCCGACGGCATCGGTGCCGCCTCCGGGCGGACCGTCGTCAACCACGCGGGCGTCTTCTGCGCCGACCGGCTCGACATCGGCACCCGGTTCTTCCTGCGGCACCTGCCGGACGGCGACGGCCGCCGGGTCGTGGACCTGGGCTGCGGCAACGGCGTCGTCGGTACGGCGCTGGCGCTGGCGAACCCCGGCGCCGAGGTGCTGTTCACGGACGAGTCGTTCCAGGCCGTGGCCTCCGCGGAGGGGACGTACCAGGCGAGCGGCGTGCCGGGGCAGGCCGAGTTCCGGGTCGGCGACGCGCTGGCCGGGGTGCCGGCCGGCAGCGTGGACCTGGTGCTGAACAACCCGCCCTTCCACTCGCACCAGGCGACCACGGACGCGACGGCCTGGCGGATGTTCACCGGGGCGCGGCGCGCGCTGCGCCCCGGCGGCGAGCTGTGGGTGATCGGCAACCGCCACCTCGGCTACCACGTCAAGCTGCGCCGGCTGTTCGGCAACAGCCGGCTCGTCGCGAGCGACCCGAAGTTCGTGGTGCTGCGGGCCGTCAAGAGGTAGGTGCCGTACGGCGCGAGCCGATCACGCCGATGAGCCGCTCCACCTCCCCCACCATCGCCTCGCGGCCCACGCTGAGGTACTTGCGGGAGTCGACCGCCTCCGGGTGGGCGGCGAGGAAGTCGCGGATCGCGGCGGTCATCGCGAGGTTGAGGGCGGTGCCGACGTTGACCTTGGCGATGCCCCCGGTGACGGCGGCGCTCAGTTCGCCGTCGGGGACGCCGGAGGAGCCGTGCAGGACGAGCGGCACGTCCAGCGCTCCGGCGAGTCGCTTGATGAGGTCGTGGTCGAGGGCGGCGGTGCGCTCGGTCATGGCGTGGGTGCTGCCGACGGCCACGGCCAGGGCGTCCACCCCGGAGCCGGTGACGAACGCGTGGGCCTCGGCGGGGTCGGTGCGCGCGCCGGGAGCGTGGGCGTCCAGCGGCGGCGCGCCGTTCTTGCCGCCGACCTCACCCAACTCGGCCTCGATCCACAGCCCTTGGGCGTGTGCCCAGGCCGCGGCGGCGCTGGTCGCGGCGAGGTTCTGCGCGTACGGCAGCCGGGAGGCGTCGTACATGACGGAGCTGAAGCCGGCGTCGGCCGCCTGGCGCAGCAGGTCGTCGCTCTGCACGTGGTCGAGGTGCAACGCGACGGGTACGGTGGCGCGTTCGGCCGCCGCGGCGGCGGCGCGGGCGAGTGGCAGCAGCCGTCCGTAGCGGAACATGACGGCGTTCTCGCTGACCTGGAGGACCACCGGCACGCCGGCCGCCTCGGCCCCGGCGACGACGGCCTCGACGTGTTCCAGCGTGATGATGTTGAAGGCGGCGACTGCGGAGCGCGCGGCGGCCGCGTGGGCGACCAGCTCGCCGGTGGCTGCAAGCGGCACGGTCTGTCCTTTCCGGTACCGGTTCGGGTGACGGGGCGTCAGGGGGTCAGGATCACCGAGCGGGTGAGGTGGCGGGGCTGGTCCGGGTCCAGTCCGCGGGCCGTGGCGACGGCGACGGCGAGCCGCTGGGCGCGGATCAGCTCGGCGAGCGGGTCGAGTGCGCCCTCGATCCACAACGCGCCTGTGGCACGGACCTGTTCGGCGAGCCCTTCCGGTGCCCGGCCGAGCATCCAGGTGGCCGTTCCGTCGGTGGTGACGCTGATCGGGCCGTGCCGGTACTCCATCGCCGGGTAGGCCTCGGTCCAGGACAGCGAGGCCTCGCGCATCTTCAGTCCGGCCTCGTTGGCCAGTCCGACGGTCCAGCCCCGGCCCAGGAAGGTGAACTGCGTGCAGTCGACGAGCCGTTCGGGCAGCGGAGCGGACAGGGCGGTGCGGGCGTCGACGACGACCTCGTCGGTGTGCAGTCCGAGGTGGGCGCGCAGCAGGGTGAGGGCGGTGGTCGCGAACCGGGTCTGCACCACGGAGCGTTCGTCCGCGAAGTCGAGGACCACGACCTCGTCGGCCGCGTCCATCACGGGGGTTTCGGGGTCCGCGGTGATCGCCGTGGTGCGGGTGCGGCCCTTCACCTCCCCCAGCACGTCGAGCACTTCGGTGGTGGTGCCGGAGCGGGTGAGGGCGAGGACCCGGTCGTAGGAGCGGTCGCGGGGGAACTCCGAGGCGGCGAAGGCGTCCGTCTCCCCCTGTCCCGAACCCTCGCGCAGCGCGGCGGCGGCCTGGGCCATGAAGTACGACGTGCCGCAGCCGACGATCGCGACCCGCTCGCCCTGGGCCGGCAGCGCCCGGCCATGGACGGCGACGTCGGCCGCGACGCGGGCCCAGCACTCGGGCTGACTGGTCAGCTCGTCCTCGACATGGCTCATGGCCCCTCCTCCTGCTCGACACGGATGCGCGTGAATGCGATGCGTGTTTATGCAAGATATCGTCGAGTTTCGAGCAAAATCAAGCATCCAGGGGAATGCCGAGTGCGCTAAGGTCACGGAGAACCCAGGGAACGGAGGAGGCGGATGTCACGCGACGCCCGCTGGAAGGCGCTGCTGGAGCTGCTCGTCGAGCGCGGCCGGCTGGACGTCGAGGAGGCGGCGGCCGGACTGGGGGTGTCGGCCGCGACGATCCGGCGGGACTTCGACCAGCTCGCCGAGCAGCAGATGCTGGTCCGCACCCGGGGCGGCGCCGTGGTGCACGGCGTCTCCTACGAGCTGCCGCTGCGCTACAAGACCGCCCGCCACGCCTCCGAGAAGCAGCGCATCGCCAAGGCCGTCGCGGATCTCCTGGCGCCCGGCGAGGCGGTGGGCCTGACGGGCGGCACCACCACCACGGAGGTGGCCCGTGCCCTGGCGGTGCGCGCCGACCTCGCGTCCGGCTCCCCCGCGCTGACCGTGGTGACCAACGCGCTCAACATCGCCAACGAGCTCGCCGTCAGGCCCCAGTTCAAGATCGTGCTGACCGGAGGGGTCGCACGGCCGCAGTCGTACGAGCTCATCGGGCCGCTGGCGGACGGGGTGCTGAGTCAGGTCACCCTCGACGTGGCGGTGCTCGGAGTGGTCGGCTTCGACGTCGCGCACGGCGCGGCGGCACACGACGAGGCCGAGGCCGCCGTCAACCGCCTGCTGTGCGAGCGCGCCGAGCGCGTCGTCGTGGCCGCCGACTCCAGCAAGCTGGGCCGGCGGGCCTTCGCCCGCATCTGCTCGGCCGAGTCGGTGGACACCCTGGTCACGGACGCGGCGGCGGGGCCGGAGACAATCCGCGCGTTCGAGGAGGCGGGCCTGCGGGTGCTGGCCGTCTGACGTCGCCCGTCCCGCCGCCACGTCAGATCCGCACGAAGCCCACGCCGCGGACGTCGTTGCAGCCGCAGGGTGTGGTCCGGCCGTCGTCCGGCCGCCCCTGGCGGGCCTTGAGCGCCACACTCATCAGGCTCATCAGCAGATCCACGTCGGCCGAGGCGTCGAGGCGAATGGTCACCCACGAGGAGCCCGGCACCACGCGGACCGCGGCGAAGCGCCGCAGGTCGCCCTCCAGGCGGCGGATCGCCCGGGCGGTCAGGTGGAGGTCAACGTCCCGGCCGGAGTGGAAGTGGGCGATCTCCCCGCCCGCCGAGCTGAGCGCCTGCCCGCTGCCGCAGCTCGGCACCGCCTCCGTGAGATCGGGCCAGGTTGCCAGCTGGGCGAGAGCGCGCGCGGCGAGCGTCATGGCTCCATCATGGCGCGCTCACCGTATGGCAACGGCCCCGCGAGAAAGCCTTAACCGTTCCGTGTCCGAAGGTCCGGCGCGGACCGGTGGTCCGTGCGCGGGGACGGCCGTACCACCGGCCCCGGCCCCCCTCGCCGGGCTCCCCGGAAGCCATGGATCGCACCTGGGGGCACACTGGTCAGTGGGGGCCGTCGGTGCTCACGAGGGGGTGTCGAAGGTGACACGTCGTGCGGGAGTGTGGCTGTGGCGATGGCGGCGCAATCCGCTCAGGCGGACCAGCGACGTGGTGGAGGCGTGGATCCTGCTCGTCGCCTGGGTCCTCGCCGTGGTCGGCGGTGTCCTCGCGGGTGTGCTGACGGCGGGCGCGATGCAGCGGGCCGCGGACCGGGTCCGCGCCGAGACCCACCCCGTGCCGGCCGTGGTGACGCAGGAGGCGGCCCGCGGGGGGATCCGCCCGGTGAGCAGTTCCCTGGGCTGGGGGACGGTCCGCTGGACGGACGCCGACGGCTCGGCGCGCACGGGCCGGACCAGGGTCCCGGTCTCCGCGACACCCGGCGCCCATGTCACGGTGTGGACGAACGGGCAGGGCACGCTGGTCCCGCCGCCCGCCTCACGGGCCGACATCGCCTTCCAGACGACCCTGGGCGGACTCTGGGCGGGTTCGACCGCCGTGGGCGTCGTCTTCGGCGGTGCCAAGCTGGCCCGGACCCGGCTCGACCGCCGGCGCTTCGCCCAGTGGGACGAGGAGTGGGCGCGCGTGGACACGCCCTGGGGCTGGAAGACAGGCTGAGGACGGGTCGGGCACGAGGGAGGGGCGCCTCTCCCCGGAACTGATCGCCGTACACTTTGAGCCCGAATGACCGGGCGGGCGGCACCGGCCCGCCCGGTCCCGGCGATCAGAGCGAGGGAGTGCCCGTGCCCGGCCACCGTTCCATCACCGAGGCGGAGAAGCTCGCGCAGGCCAAGCTCGGTGGCATCCGCGTGCGCCGGGAGCAGATGGCGGCGGTCGCCAACATCTACCGGGCCGCCTCCGCGGTCCGCCAGCACCTGGAGAACTCGGTGCTGCGCGGCTCGGACCTCACCTGGACCGCGTTCGTCGTGCTGTGGGTGGTCTGGGTGTGGGGCGAGTCGGAGACCCGGCACGTGGCCGAGGAGGCCGGCATCTCCAAGGGCACCCTGACGGGCGTCTCCCGCACGCTGGAGTCGCGCGGGCTGCTGCGCCGCACCGGGCACCCCACCGACGGACGGCTCGTCCTGCTCTCGCTGACCGCCGAGGGCGAGGAGTTCATGAGCCGGGTCTTTCCGGAGTTCAACGAGGAAGAGGCCTTCGTCACCTCGCAGTTGAGCGGCGAGGAGTGCCGGGGTCTGGCGGAGATGCTGCGGCGTGTGGTCCTCCAGGTCGAGGAGCACGGCGAGGAACGCCGCCGGTCGCTGCTGGACGGCGCGGACCCGGCGCCGCGCCGCAGCGGACGCCGCGCCAAGGGCTGACCCGTCGGGTTCCGCGCCGCCTCCGGTGCGCCGGGGTACTCAGGCGCGGGCCGCTCCCACCAGCGCGTCGAACAGGCGCCGCTGCGCCGGATCCTCGTGCGCGGTGTCCTCGGGATGCCACTGCACGGCCACGAACCAGCCCGTGCCGCGCCGCCTCCGGTGCGCCGGGGTACTCAGGCGCGGGCCGCTCCCACCAGCGCGTCGAACAGGCGCTGCTGCGCCGGATCCTCGTGCGCGGTGTCCTCGGGATGCCACTGCACGGCCACGAACCAGCCCGTGCCGTCCGCGCGCTCCACGCCCTCCACGGTGCCGTCGGCGGCCCGGGCGGTGACCGTCAGGCCCTCGCCGAGCCGGTCGATGTGCTGGTGGTGGTAGCAGGAGGCCTCCACCTTGTCGGCACGGGTGATCCGGGCCAGTGCCGAGCCGGGGGCGAGGGACACGGGGTGCCGGACGTGCCGGTGGTCCTGGCCGGGGCCGCCCATGTCCTGGTGCAGCGTGCCGCCCAGCACGGTGTTGACCACCTGGAGACCGCGGCAGATCGCCAGCAGCGGCAGTCCGGACCCCAGGGCGCGGCGGGCCACCTCAAGGTCGAAGGCGTCCTGGAGGTCGTCGACGTCGTACACGCTGTCGTGGGCGTCGGCGGCGCCGTACCGGTGCGGCGCCAGGTCGCCGCCGCCGGGCAGCAGTACGCCGTCGAAGCGGGCGAGCCGCGCGGCGACGTCGTGCCCGGCGGGGTCCGCCGGGTGGATGGTGGCCGGCTCGCCGCCGGCCCGCCACACCGCCTCGACCAGGGCGCGGGCGTTGACCTCGGCGGCGAAGCGCAGCGCGGAGGTGGTGGCGGAGAAGCGGGCGGGGACCGCGATCAGGGGACGCACGGGGGTTCGGCTCACAGCTGGATCCAGGTGGTCTTCAGTTCGGTGTACTTCTCCAGGGCGTGGACGGACTTGTCCCGGCCGTTGCCCGACTGCTTCATGCCGCCGAAGGGGACGGTGAGGTCTCCCTCCTCGTAGCAGTTGACCCAGACGGTGCCGGCCCTCAGGGCGCGGGAGACGCGGTGCGCGGTGGACAGGTCGGAGGTCCACAGGCCGGCGGCGAGACCGTACTCGGTGGCGTTGGCGAGCGCGACCGCCTCGTCGATCCCGTCGAAGGTCAGCACGGACAGGACCGGACCGAAGATCTCCTCGCGGGCGAGCCGGCTGCGCGGGTCGACGCGGTCGAAGACGGTGGGCTCGGCGTAGACACCGCCGGTCTCCGCCAGGATGCGCCGGCCGCCGGTGCGCAGGCGGGCCCCGTCGCTGGCGCCCTGCCGGACGTGGTCCAGCACACGGCCCAGGTGGGCCTCGCCGACCAGGGCGCCCATCTCGGTGGCGGGGTCCAGGGGGTCGCCCACCCGCAGCTCGCGCGCCCGTGCCACGACCGCCTCGGTGACCTCCTCGGCGATCGAGGAGTGCACGAGCAGCCGGGAGGGCGCGGTGCACATCTCGCCCTGGTTGAAGAAGATGCCCCAGGCGGCGGTGGCGGCGGCCCTCGCCAGGTCGGGGGCGTCGGGCAGGACGAGGTTCGGCGACTTGCCGCCGAGCTCCAGCCAGACCCGCTTGAGGTTGGAGTCGGCGGAGTAGCGCAGGAAGTGGCGGCCGACGGCCGTGGAACCGGTGAACGCCAGCACGTCGACGTCCGGGTGGAGGCCGAGGGCCCGCCCGGCCACCGGCCCGTCGCCGTTCACCACGTTGAGCACCCCGGGCGGCAGCCCTGCCTCGGTGGCGATCCGGGCGAGCAGCAGCGCGGACAGCGGCGCGTTCTCCGAGGGCTTCAGTACGACGGTGCAGCCGGCCGCCAGCGCGGGGGCGACCTTCCAGCCGGCGAGCGTGAGAGGGAAGTTCCAGGGCACCACCGCGCCGACGACGCCGGTCGGCTCCCGGGTGACCAGGGCGAGCGCGTCCGCGGCCGTGTGCGGGGACTCGTCCGTGAGCTTGTCGGCGAGCTGCCCGTACCAGCGGAAGGTGTTGATCACGGCGCGCAGTTCGATGTCGTGGGCGTCGCTGACCGGCTTGCCCATCTCCAGGCTCACGGCGAGGGCGAGGTCCGTACGCCGCTCCTGGAGGAGATCGGCGATGCGCAGGAGGACCCGGCCGCGGTCGGCGGGCGCCCACCGCGGCCACGGTCCGCTGTCGAAGGCACGGCGAGCGGCGGCCACGGCGGCGTCGACCTCGGCGGGGCCGGCGTCGGCGACCTCGGTCAGCACCTGGCCGTCCCGGGGCGAGACGACCCGGAAGGCGCCGTCGCCGGGCTCCTCGGCGCCGTCGATGTGGTGCGCCCGAGGGGGCTGGAACTCCTTGGCCCGGTGGAGCCATTCGTCGTGGGTGACAGCGGACATGCGGTCCTCCAGACCACGTTGATCGTGCGTCGTTTCAGAGTGGGTGAGGGGGTTACGGCGTCGCCGCGCGCCGTCGCCCGACCCGTTCGTTGACCGCGCCGAGCGCCAGTACCGCCGGCACCAGGAGGGTGAGGCACACGGCCGTGCCGGTCGAACCGCCGATCAGGGTCGTGAAGTTGACGAGGATCAGCCAGATCGCGCCCGCCAGGCCCAGCACGCCCAGCACCGGGGCGACGAGCGTGTTCCACACCCGGCTGTCCAGGCGCTCGCGGCGGAAGAAGACGACCACCGACACCGAGGTCAGCAGGTAGAGCAGCATCATCGCCAGGACGGCCACCCCGCTGAACCAGGAGAAGAGGGTCAGCACCGGGTCCTTGCCGGTCAGCGCGAACGGGACGACCAGGGCCACGGCGACCACGGTCTGCACCCAGCCGGCGGCCGCGGGCGCGTGGCGGGAGTTGAGCCTGCACAGGCCCGGCGGCAGCAGCCCGTCGCGGCCGAGCGAGAACAGGTAGCGGTTGGCGGAGTTGTGGAAGGTGAGGATGCCCGCGAACAGGGAGGTGGCGAGCAGGATCGGCAGCACCTGGTTCACCCAGCCGCCGAACTCCGCGGCGATCGGCGCGAAGACGAAGCCGGTGGAGTCCCCGCTCGCCAGCGCCTCGCCCGCGGCCGCCGACGCCTTCGAGGCGCCGTAGGCGGAGATCAGCATCCAGGAGGTCAGCGCGAAGAAGCCGGTGACCACGACGACGGACAGGTAGGTGGCCCGCGGCACGGTTCTGCTGGGGTCGCGCGCCTCCTCGCCGTAGATCGCGGTGGCCTCGAAGCCGAACATGGAGGCGACGGCGAACATCACGGCGACCCCGGGTGCGCCCCGGAGCGCCGCGGACGGCGAGAAGCTGTCGGTCACGCCGAGCCCCTCGGGCCCGCCGCCCTTGAACAGCATGACCAGTCCGAACACCAGCAGGATGCTGAACTCGGCGGTGACGAAGACGGCCAGTACGCGGGCGCCCATCTCGATGCCGGCGGCCCCGAGCACCTTCACCACGGCCATGGTGGCCAGCGCCCAGACCCACCACGGCAGGTCCAGGCCGGTGTGGTGGGCGACCAGTCCGCTGACGATGGAGCCGTACAGCCCGTACATGGCCGCCTGGATGACGCAGTACGAGAACAGGGCGAGGCCCGCGCTGCCGGCTCCGGCGGTACGGCCGAGCCCGGTGCCGATGTAGGTGTAGAAGGCGCCGGCGTCGACGACGTGCCGTCCCATGGCGACGAAGCCGACCGAGAACAGCAGGATCATGGCGCCCGCGAGCACATAGGCGGCGGGTGTGCCGGCTCCGTTGCCGATGGCCACGGAGATCGGGGCCGCCCCGGCGATCCCGGTGAGGGGGGCCTGCGCGGACAGGACGAAGAAGAGGATGCCCAAAACGCCCAGCGCATTGGGCTTGAGCGTGGCTGCGGTGGATGTGTCCCGTACGGTCCGCTCCGCGGAGGCCGTCTGACTGTCCACTCGGATCACCTGCCAGAGAAAGGAGGGTCGTTTCAGGCCAAACGAGTTGCCTCATCGTGAGGGCGGAACTATCCGTTTGACAAGGGGGTGAGGGCGGGGAATCCGTGCGGATCGGCGATTCCTGCGCCACCGTGGCCCACGGCCCTGGCCGCGCCGGTGCGGCGTACGGGTCAGGCCTCGTCGGGGTCGGCGGCGAGCTGCCCGAGCAGTTCGCGCAGCCGGGCGAGGGCCTCTTCGGTGACCTCGCGCTCGCCGAACACGAGCTGGTGCAGGACCAGGCCCTCCAGGGCCGCGAAGACCAGCCGGTACAGGCCCCGGTCGACCGGCCGGGCGAGCATCTGGGACAGCTCCCGCCGGGTGGCGCCGAAATACTCCTCGTACAGGGCGCGCAGGTGCGGCATGAGCTCGGGACGGCGGCGCGCCTCCAGCAGCAGCTCGTACTGGAAGGCCTGGAGGTCCGGGCCGGACTCCACCATGTCCGACAGCCCGGCGGAGAAGTCCGCGACCCTGCCCGTGCCGGGTTCGAGCGCGCTGCTGTTCAGTGAGGAGCGCACGGCGTGGGCGAGTGCCTCCTCGATCAGGGCGTCACGCGAGCCGAAGTGGTGCACGACGAGCCCGTGCGTGACCCCGGCCTCCTGCGCCACGGCCCGGTAGGTCAGCTTGCGCAGCCCGCCGCGGGCCACCACCCGCACGGCGGCGTCGAGCAGCGCGTCCCGGCCGGCCCCGTAGTTCCGCACGCGCTTGCGCGACCGCCGGCCAGGACCGGCTGCGGCGGGCGCGCCGGACTCCACGGCCGCATCAAGCCCGGTGGCCTCACAGGGTTCTACGGCTTGGTCGGGCCCGGCGGCCTCATGGGACTCCTCGGCCTGGTCCATCCCGTTGGCCTCACCGGACTTCACCCCGGAAGCGGAAGCCGCAGACCCGGCGGGCGCCCCCGTCCCCGCGGTGGGCGCGGGGGCGGCGGGGCTGCCGGGAGCCGTGAGGTCCGTGCTCTCCGCGGGTGCCCCGGACTCCGCTGCCTCGTCTGGCTGTCCGGGCTCGGTCATCGAGGTACCTCCGAGGAAACCCCCGCCTTCAGGCAGGGGAGGAATCGGACTCCTGCGGAGCAGGGCAGGGAATGGCGAATCGCCGCTGGGCGATTCGTTGTCCACCAGCCGGATACCAGCAGATCGTCACAGGCTGATTTGATAGTTTGTGAGGTATGACGGCCATTCAGGTGAAGCGGGCGTTCAAGTACCGCTTCTATCCGACCGATGCGCAGGCAGCCGAGCTGTCGCGCACGTTCGGCTGTGTGCGCAAGGTCTACAACATGGCACTCGCGGCCCGTACCGAGGCGTGGGCGCGGCAGGAGCGGGTCAACTACAACCAGACGTCGGCGATGCTGACTGAATGGAAGAAGACCGAGGAACTGGCCTACTTGGGCGAGGTGTCCGCGGTGCCGCTTCAGCAGGCGCTGCGACACTTGCAGGCGGCGTTCACAGGCTTCTTCGGCAAGCGGGCCAAGTACCCGCGGTTCAAGTCGCGCAAGAAGTCGCGCAGGAGCGCGGAGTACACCACCAGCGGGTTCCGGATCCGGGACGGGCAGCTGACGCTGGCCAAGATGGACCGGCCGCTGGACATCGTCTGGTCCCGGCCCCTGCCTGAGGGCGCATCCCCGTCCACGGTGACCGTCTCCCAGGACAGCGCGGGGCGCTGGTTCGTGTCGATGCTGTGCGAGGACCCCAGCGTGCGCCCGCTGCCGGCTGCGGACGCGGCGGTCGGGATCGACGTGGGACTGGACCACCTGCTGACCCTCTCGACCGGTGAGAAGATCGCCAACCCGAGGCACGAACGCAAGGACCGCGCCCGCCTGGCCAGGGCCCAGCGGGAGCTGTCCCGCAAGGCCAGGGGCGACGGCGCCAACCGGTGCAAAGCCCGGCTGAAGGTCGCGAGGATCCACGCCCGGATCACCGACCGCAGGCGTGATCACCTGCACAAGCTGACCACTCGACTCGTGTGTGAAAACCAAACGCTCGTGATCGAGGACCTCACCGTGCGCAACATGGTCAAGAACCGGAGCCTGGCCCGCGCCATCAGTGATGCGGCATGGTCTCAGTTCAGGAGCCTTCCGGAGTACAAGGCCGCCTGGTACGGGCGGGAAGTGATCGCGGTCGACCGCTTCTTCCCGTCCTCCAGGCTGTGCTCCGCCTGCGGCGCTCTCGCCGAGAGCATGCCGCTGAGCGTCCGTACCTGGACGTGCGCCTGCGGGACGACCCATGACCGGGACGCGAACGCGGCGGAGAACCTCCTGGCCGCCGGGCTGGCGGCGTCGGTCTGTGGAGCCGGTGTAAGACCTCAACGGAGAACTCCGGACGGGCAGTCGGCGACGAAGCAGAAAACCTCACAGCGCGAGCCGTGAGAATCCCCCTCCTTCAGGAGGGGGAGAAGTCAAGGCACCGACCCTATCGAGCACGGGCCGTTCAGCGGCGTGGTGGGCGGATGCCACGGAATTCCCAGTCGCCGCCGAGCGCGGTGGACAGCACCTCCTCGGACTCGGTGGGCTGGGCGCCGACGTCGGTCCGGATCGGGGTCGGACCGGTGACGACGTGGTTGGTGAGCCGGCCCAGTCCCTCGACCTCGACCTCGACGACGTCGCCCGGCCGGACGGGACGCGAGTTGGCGGGAGTGCCGGAGAGCAGCACGTCACCGGGGTGAAGGGTGATGGTGCGGGCGATGTCCGCGACCAGGTAGTGCATGTCCCAGGTCATCTCGTCGGTCGAACCGTCCTGGACGACCTCGCCGTTGACGTAGGTCCGCAGCCGCTTGCCGTGGAAGTCCCAGTCGGTGACCAGGCCGGGGCCGAGCGGGCAGAGGGTGTCGGAGCCCTTGACGCGCAGCATGGAACCGGCGTCGGTGTCGCGGAAGTCGTGCAGGCCGTAGTCGTTGGCGACCGTGTACCCGGCGATGTACTCCCCCGCCTCGGCCGGCGAGATGTTGCGCGCCGTCCTGCCGATGACGATGGCGACCTCGCCCTCGTAGTTGAGCCACTTGCAGCCCTCGGGGCGCACGATCGCGCCCTTGTGGGAGTTGAGCGCGGAGGTCGGCTTGTGGAAGTACGTCGGGGTGTCGGGCAGGCCGATCCGGAACTCGTCCACCCGGCTGCGGTGGTTGAGGTGGACGGCGATCACCTTGGACGGGACCACCGGGGGCAGGTGCTGCGCGTCGTCGGTCTTGACGCGGCGGCCGTCCCCGGCGACCAGCTCGTCCCCGTCGACGGTGACCTGGACGGCGGCACCGTCGAGCAGGATGCGGCGGTACTCGGGCATGAGGGGCCTTTCTAGGCGGTCGGGTGCGGGGCGGTGGACGTGGGCAGACCGCTGCCGGTCCAGCCCTCGGCCGGGCGGTCGAACCACAGGTGGACCTGGCCGGTGCCGATGGAGTTCTCGTACTCGCCGTACTGGCGGGCCCTGGCGACGCAGGCCCGCTCGCCGAGCGCGCCGGCCATCATCAGGTAGTGGAAGAACTTCGCCTCGGGCTTGTACCTCCAGAACTCGTCCATGGTGTCGAGGACCCTGTCGTGGCGGCCCTCCTTGAACCAGGCGATGCGCTCGTGGTCCGCCTCGCGGGCCTCGGGCGTGAAGATGTGGGCCGGGTCGCTGGCCTCGTGGTCGCGCAGCTCGCGCAGCGGCCAGAAGGTGTGCGACAGGGCACCGGAGGCGATGAGCAGGACCCGGCGGCCGGGGGTGGCGGCGATGCCGTCGGCGAGGGCGCGGCCGAGGCGCAGGTGGTCCTCCATGTCGCCGGTCTGGCAGACACCGATGGTCACCCACCGCTTGTCGGGCAGTCCCTCGCCGAGGAACTTCCACAGGTTGATGGTGGCGTAGTAGATCGGCAGGTACTCGTCGTCGATCGCCGTGATCCAGGTGCCGTGCTTGTCGGCGAACGAAGCGATGTTTCGCGCGAGTTCGGGGTCGCCGGGGAAGTCGAAGGGCATCCGGCACATGCCGCGCGGCAGCTCCTCGGAGGTGAACAGGCCCGCGCGCCGGTGCTGGGCGGTGACGACGAACTCGACGGTGGTCGCCCAGTGGGAGTCCAGGACCACCACAGTGTCGTATGCGTGGGCGTCATCACGTGCGAAGACGTCCTCGCGCAGCTGCTGAAGGCCGGTGACGAGGGTGATCTCCTTGCCCTCGTTCAGCTCCAGCCGCGTCTCTTTCGGCAGTACGACGGTGGGGACGTGGGCGAGCAGCCCCGCCCCGACGATCTCACCCATGGTCCTTCCATCCCTCCGGGGCGGTGACGGTGTTCTTCAGGTCGCAGTAGAAGTCGAAGCTCCAGGTGCCGCCCTCCCGGCCGACGCCGGAGTGGCGGGAGCCGCCGAAGGGGGCCTGGAGGTCGCGGACGAAGAAGCAGTTGACCCAGACGGTGCCGGCGACGAGCCGCGCGGTGACGCGTTCGGCGCGCTCGTGGTCGCCGGTGGTGAGGGTGGCGGCCAGGCCGAAGCGGGTGTCGTTGGCGAGGCGGACGGCCTCTTCCTCGGTGCCGAAGGTCTGGAGGGTCAGCACGGGGCCGAAGACCTCCTCCTGCACGATCTCCGAGTCCTGGGCGACGTCGGTCAGCAGCGTCGGTGCGTAGAACCGGTCGTCCTTCCGGTGGCCGCCGATGACGGCCCGGGCCCCGGCCGCGAGCGCCCGCCGCACGAAGCCGTCGATCTTCTCCAGCTGGCGGGGGTGGATATTGGGGCCGATGTCGGTGGCCTCGTCGCGCGGGTCGCCCTGCACCAGCCGGGAGGCCTTCTCCCTGAAGCGACGGGTGAACTCCTCGGCGATCGACTCCTCCACCAGCAGCCGGGTGCCCGCCAGGCAGACCTGGCCGGCGTTGTCGTACTGCTCCACCGCGAGGTCCACGGCGAGGTCGAGGTCGGCGTCGGCGAACACCAGCAGCGGGGACTTGCCGCCGAGTTCGAGGCTGAGCGGGGTGAGGTTCGCGGCGGCCGACGCGGAGATGCGCCTGGCCGTCGGGACAGAGCCTGTGAAGCTGATCCGGCGCACGTCCGGATGCGAGGTGAGCGCGTCGCCGATCTCCGAGCCGAGGCCCTGGACGACGTTGAGGACGCCGGCCGGGAGCCCGGCCTCGGCGGCGATGTCGGCGAGCAGCGAGGCGGTCAGCGGGGACCACTCGGCGGGCTTCAGGATCACCGTGTTGCCGGCGGCGAGGGCCGGGGCGACCTTCCAGGTGGCCAGCATCAGCGGCGCGTTCCACGGCGTGATCAGCACGCAGGGGCCGGCCGGGTCCCAGCTGACGTGGTTGGTGTGGCCGCGAGTCTCGAAGTCCTCGTGGCCGAGCTGGAGCAGCCAGTCGGCGAAGAAGCGGAAGTTGTGCGCGACGCGCGGCATGACACCGCGGCGGTGGGAGCGCAGCAGGGCACCGTTGTCGGTGGTCTCGACGATCGCGAGTTCTTCGAGCCGCTTCTCCACGCCGTCGGCGATGGCGTGCAGGAGGCGGGCGCGTTCGGCGGGCGGGGTGGCGGCCCAGGCGGGGAAGGCGGCCTTGGCGGCGGCCACGGCCGCGGCGGCCTCGCTCGCGGTACCGCGGGAGATCTCGCCGAGCGCGGCGCCGTCGATGGGCGAGACGTCGGTGAAGGTGCCCGCGGAGGCGACGCGTTCGCCGCCGATCCAGTGCCGGGTGTCGACGGCGACTGAGGCGACGGTGATGGTGTGGGTGTCGGTCATGTCCGGTCTCCAGGGTGTCTCGTCTGCGGGTGCGTCACTCGGCTCCGGACGTGCCGGACTCCAGCAGGCGGCCGCCGTCCCACACCACGCCGACCTGGCGGTAGTACGCGGCGATGGGCTCGCGCACCTCCAGCCGGGCCAGTTCCTCGGTGGGCGCCTCGAACAGCTCCAGATCGGCTTCGCCGACCCACGGCTGCCCGCCCTCGAAGGAGGCGGCGCCGGACTCGATCAGCTCGTCCAGGGCGAGGCCCTTGCCCTTCTCGACGGACGGCAGCCAGCGGTGGTGGGCCATGGGGTGGCCGTTGACGAAGCCGTTGGTGTCGGACGGCTCGCGCAGGGTGACCACGGCCTGGGCGATACGGCGGTCGGCGGCGGCGAGCGTCGCGCCGAAGCGGGCGCCCGCCTCGATCCGCGGGGCCGGCCCGTAGGGGTGCGGGCGGGTCTGGTGGATGGAGCCGAACTTCTTCGGGTAGCCCTGGTGCAGCCCACGGGCGATGGCGAAGTCCTTGTCGACCCAGATGTGGACGCACCGCGTGTACGTCTGCCCGCGGTACGTGCAGCGGACGACGGCGAAGGCCTCCTTGTACTGGGCTCGCACCGGGTCGAGCAGCTCTTCGCCGGAAGCGGCGCAGGACTGCCAGTCGGCCCAGATCAGCGCCACGGCGCCGGGGTCGTCGTCGGCGAGTTCCAGCGGCTCGGGCAGCAGTTCGCGCACGCGTGCCGGGTCGGTGCGGTACTCGACGGTGAGCAGGTCGCCGGAGTAGTGCCACGGCGGGGAGGGGATCAGCGACGAGGCGCCCGTCGCCGTCTTGGGGTGGAAGAATCCGCGGACGGTGGTCATGGCAGGCGTTCCTTACGCGGTGAGGGCGGGCAGCTTGAGCAGTTCCGCGCGGTGGCGGGCGGCGGCGGCCGCCGCAGCCTGACCGCCGAGGGCGACGACGCCGACGAGGCGGCCGCCGGTGTGGTAGCCGGCGAGCACGTCCCCCTCCGGGTCGCCGTCGAGGATCCGTACGTCGCCGAGGCCGAGCCCGGGCGCGCCGAAGGACTGGAGGCGGAAGTCGTGCTGGTCGCTCCAGAAGGTGGGCAGCGGCGCGAACGCGTCGAGGCCGGCGTCGGTGCCGTCGAGGCGGGCGGCGAGCACGCGGGCGGCGTGCTTGGCGGTGTCGGTGGGGATCGACCAGTGCTCGACGCGGCGGGGTACGCCGTCGTAGCGGGCGTTGGGGAAACGGGCGACGTCGCCGACCGCCACCACCTCGGGGCGTGAACCGACGCGCAGGTGCTCGTCGGTGAGCACCCCGTCGGTGAGGTCGAGGCCGTTGCCGTCGAGCCACTCGGTGTTGGCGACCGATCCGACCGACTCCACCACGACGTCCGCGGGGAGCACGGTCCCGTCGCCGAGCAGCACGCCGGTGACCTGGTCCGAGCCCTCGAAGCCGGCCACACCGGTGCCGAGCGCGAAGCGCACTCCGCGTTCCTCGTGCCGTTTCAGCAGGGCCCCGGCGAGCAGTTCGCCGAGCGGTGCGGCCATGGGCAGGGGCAGCGGGTCCACGACGGTCACCTCGGCGGCGCCGAGGGCGACGGCGGTGGCGGCGACCTCGCAGCCGATGAAGCCCGCGCCCACCACGACCACCCGGGCGCCCGGGCGGGTCAGGGCCGCGCGCAGCTCGCGGGCGTCGTCGATCGTTCGGACGGTGTGCCGTCCGCGCAGGGGTCCGGGGCAGCGCAGGCGGCGGGGCCGCATCCCGGTGGCGACGACGAGTCCGGAGTAGGAGAGGGTCTCGCCGTCGTCGAGTTCGACGAGGCGGCGGTCGAGGTCGGCGGCGACGACCCTGGTGCCCAGGCGCCATTCGGCGTCGGCGACCGCGGCACGGGGCCTGAAGGCCAGCGACTCGAAGGCCGCCTTGCCGGCCAGGACCTCCTTGGACAGCGGCGGCCGGTTGTAGGGCATGTGGGGTTCCTCGCCGACCAGGGTGATCGGGCCGGGGTATCCGGCGGCCCGTAGCTGTTCGGCGGCACGCAGACCGGCCATGGAGGCGCCGGCCACGACGACGGGTGCGCGCACGGCTCAGTCCTCGATCCGGATGGCCTGGAGCGGGCAGACGTCGGCGGCCTCCTCGACCTCGTCGCGCAGCGCGTCGTCGGGGTCTCCGACGTAGGCCAGACGGCCGGTGTCGTCGAAGCTGAAGACGTCGGGGGCGGCGAAGACACACTGACCGTGGTCCTGGCACTTGTTCATGTCGACGACGACCTTCATGGCCGGTCCTCCTGGTGCTGAGGGCGTCGGGCGGGGGAGCTGGGAGGGAATGGGGCCCGGACCGGATGCGGCCGGGCCCCGGCCAACGGGGTGGGTGACACCGCACCCCGAACTCGTTTGGCGTCAAACAACATAGGAAGCGGCCGGACCCTGGTCAATAGCTATCCGGATGGATAAATTTTTGCGGCCAACCTCTTGCGGCGAGGTGACGGGGGTCCATACCGTTTGGCACCAAACGTTGAGCGGCCCCTGCTCCTCCCCGCAGTGCGGCGCCGCCCCTCTTCCCCTCTCCCAGCGCCCACTCCGGCCTGGGAAGCGCCCCACATTCCCCAGAGGAGACTCCGGTGAGCGCATCCGACTCCCCATCCGTCCGCCGGCACCGGGACCGGCTCGCCGCCGAGGGCGTCGACGTGGTCCGGGTGACCTACCCCGACCTCATCGGCACCGACCGCGCCCGGGACGTCCTGCTGGAGCACCTGCCCTCGGCCTGCGACCACGGACTGGCCTTCTGCCGCGCCGTCTACCACACCAGCCCGCAGGGCGACGTCGTCCCAGTCGCCGGCGGGCTGGACGCGGGGCTGCCCGACATCTGCGTACGACCGGATCTCGACACCCTCGTGTCCCTGCCCTGGGAACCCGGCGTGGCGAGCTGCCTGGGCGACGTCACCGACCCGGCCACCGGGCTGCCCGCCCCCGAGTCACCCCGCGACCTGCTCCGCGCCGTCCTCGACCGCTGCCGCGCGCACGGACTGCACCCGGTGATCGGCCCCGAGCTGGAGTACTTCCTGTGCGAGCCCGCGCCCGGCTCCCCGCGCGGCTGGCGCCGCTACAGCGAGGCCCGGGGCGTCGTCTACACCGCGGGCTTGCGCGCCGACGACGACAACCACCTGCTGCGCACCCTGCGCCTGCTGCGCGCCGCCGACCTCGGCGTGAGCAGCGGAAACCACGAGTTCGACGGGGGCCAGTTCGAGATCAACCTCACCCACTCGGAGGCGCTGTCGGCCGCCGACCGGGCCTTCCGCTTCAAGTCGGCGGTCAAGGAGCTGGCCCGCAAGGAGGGGCGCCTGGCCACCTTCATGGCCAAGCCGTTCAACGACGCGGGAGGCTCCGGCTTCCATCTGCACCTGTCCTGCGAGGACGACGACGGCGGCAACGTCTTCGACGACCCGGCGGCGCCGTACGGCCTGTCCGCGAGCGCCCGGCACGCCGTCGCCGGCATCCTCGCCCACGCGCCCGCGCTCGCCGCGCTGGCCAATCCGACGGTCAACTCCTACAAGCGTTTCGGCCCGGACACCCTCGCCCCCTGGCTGATCGACTGGGGCCTCGACAACCGCAGCGCCATGGTCCGCATCCCGCCCGAGCGGGGCGCCGGCTCCCGGCTCGAACTGCGCCTGGGCGACGCCGGCGCCAACCCCTACCTGCTCATCGCCGGGACCGTGGCCGCCGCCCTGCTCGGCGTCCTGGCCGGCGAGGAACCGCCCGCCCCGCTGGACGGATACGGCTACGACACCGACCGGTCCGCCATGCTCCCGGCCACCCTGTCCGCCGCGCTGGACGCCCTGGAGGCGGACACCGCGCTGACCGACGTCCTCGGCAAGGACTTCACCGCCTCCTACCTCACCTACAAGCGCGACGAGGTCGAACGCTTCGGACGGCACGTCACCGACTGGGAGTTCACCGAGTACGCCTACCACCTCTGACCGAGCCCGCCCCGCCCGTGGCACCGGGCCGCCCCGCCCCCTGACGCCGGACCCCGCCGGCACCGAGCCCCGTGACGCCGAGGAGACACCGCCCATGACCACCCCGACCCCGTCCGACGCCGTCCGCGAGCCTCTGCCGCTGGCCGACGTGAACCTCGCCGACCTGGACCACTTCACCGACGGAGTCACCCCCTGGCGCATGTTCCACACCCTGCGCCACGAGGACCCGGTGCACTGGCAGCCCGAGGAGGCGCCCAACTCGGGCTTCTGGAGCGTGACCCGGCACGCGGACATCGCCCGCGTCGACCGCGACGCCGACACCTTCACCTCCACCCGGTTCGTCAACCTGGAGGAGGTCGACGACGACCAGATCAAGAAGCGCGCCTCCATCCTCGAACTCGACGGGGTCCGCCACCGCGCACTGCGCAGCCTGATCCAGCGCCAGTTCGGCGCGAACGTGATCAACAGCTACGGCGACTTCCTGCGCGGCCTGACCGCGACCACCCTGGACGCGGCCCTGGCCAAGGGCACCTTCGACTTCGTCAAGGACGTCTCCGCGGACTTCCCCATCAACGTGCTGGCCCGGCTGCTCGACGTGCCCCCGGAGGACAACCAGCAGCTCATCGACTGGGGCAACCGCATCATCGGCAACACCGACCCGGACTACGCCGACGTGCTCCTGCACAGCGAGGAGAGCGAGAAGTACCGCGACCTGCCCTTCCGCTCCCCCGCCTCCCTGGAGGTCTTCGACTACGGCCGGGAGCTGGCCCGGCAGCGACGCGGCGGCGACGGCACCGACCTGGTCTCCCGGCTGGTCAACGGCACCCCGCGGGACGGGGTCCCGCTCTCGGCGCAGGACTTCGACAACTACTTCCTGCTGCTGGTGGTGGCGGGCAACGAGACGACCCGCCACACCATCAGCCACTCCATGCTGGCCCTGCTCCAGCACCCCGAGCAGCTGGCCCGCCTCCAGGAGGACCCCTCGCTGATCCCCACCGCGGTCGAGGAATTCCTGCGCTGGGCCTCGCCCGTGTACCACTTCCGCCGCACCGCCACCCGCGACACCGAACTCGGCGGCAAGCGGATCAAGGAGGGCGACAAGGTGGTCATGTGGTTCGCCTCCGGCAACCGTGACGAGGAGGTCTTCGGCAACCCGTACGACTTCGACGTCACCCGGCGGAACAACGACCACGTCACCTTCGGCAAGGGCAGCCCGCACCTGTGCCTGGGCAACCTCCTGGCCCGCACCGAGATCCGGATCATGTTCGAGGAGCTCGTCCCGCGCCTGGCCGGCATCCGTCTGGCAGGGGACGTGCCCCGGGTCCGCTCCAACTTCGTCAACGGCATCAAGAGGCTGCCGGTGGAGGTGACCCTCGCCTGACGGGCGCAGGCGGCCCCGCCCCACGGCAGCCTGCCTCATCAGGTCATCCGGCCGGGGACCTCCGGGTGTTCGACCCGGCAGACCAGGGCGTCCTTCTCGACGTCCGCCACGATCGTGTCACCGGGGTCGGCCGAGTCGCTCAGCAGCAGGGAGGCGATGCGGTTGTCGAGTTCGGCCTGGATGGTGCGGCGCAGCGGACGGGCGCCGAACTCGGGCTGGTGGCCGTGGGCGACCAGCAGCCGCTTCGCGGCGTCGGTGACCTCCAGCTCCAGGCCCTGGGCGCGCACCCGCCGGCGGCTGTGGTCCAGCAACAGGTCCAGGATCCGGTCGAGGTCCTCCTTGCTCAGGCCGTGGAAGATGATGATGTCGTCGATGCGGTTGAGGAACTCGGGCAGGAACCTTCCGCGCAGGTCCTCCATCAGCTGGTCCTTGATGGCGGCGACGTTCCCGTGGTGGGCGAGGATCCGCTGGGCGCCGATGTTGGAGGTCATGATGACCACGGTGTTGCGGAAGTCGACGGTACGGCCCTGGGCGTCGGTGAGCCGGCCGTCGTCGAGGACCTGCAGCAGGGTGTTGAAGACGTCCGGGTGGGCCTTCTCCACCTCGTCGAAGAGCAGCACGCTGTAGGGCTGGCGGCGCACCTTCTCGGTGAGCTGGCCGGCCTCCTCGTGGCCGACGTAGCCGGGCGGGGCCCCGACGAGCCGGGAGACGGTGTGCTTCTCCTGGAACTCGCTCATGTCGAAGCGGACCATCCGGTTCTCGTCGCCGAACAGCAACTCGGCGAGCGCCTTGGCCAGTTCCGTCTTGCCGACCCCGGTGGGGCCGAGGAACAGGAAGGAGCCCACGGGCCGGTTCGGGTCGCCCATGCCGGCGCGGCTGCGACGCACCGCCTGCGCGATCGCGGTGACGGCCTCGTCCTGGCCGACGACCCGGGAGTGCAGCGCCTCCTCCAGCTTCAGCAGCCGCGCCTTCTCGCTCTCGGTCAGCTGGGAGACGGGGATGCCGGTGCGCCGGGACAGCACGTCGGCGATGTCGTCGACGGTCACCTCCAGCACGCCCTCGCGGCGCTCGGCCAGGCCCTCCAGCTCCGTCTCCACCTCGGCGATCCGGTCCTTGAGCCCGGAGGCCCGTTCGAAATCCTCGGCGGCGATGGCCTGGTCCTTCTCACGGCGCAGCTTGGCCAGCCGGTCCTCGCGCTCGACGACCTCGGTGGACCGTCCCAGGGACCGCAGGCGCACCCGGGCGCCTGCCTGGTCGATCAGGTCGATGGCCTTGTCGGGCAGGAACCGGTCGGTGACGTAGCGGTCCGACAGCTCCGCCGCGGCGACGAGGGCGTCGTCGCTGTAGCGGATCTGGTGGTGGGCCTCGTAGGAGTCGCGCAGACCCTCCAGGATCTGCACGGTCTCCTCGACGGTCGGCTCGGGCACCATGACGGGCTGGAAGCGGCGCTCCAGGGCGGCGTCCTTCTCCACGTACCGCCGGTACTCGTCGAGGGTGGTGGCTCCGACGACGTGCAGCTCACCGCGGGCGAGGGCCGGTTTGAGGATGTTGCCCGCGTCCATGGAGCCCTCGCCGGTGGCTCCGGCGCCGACGACGGTGTGCAGTTCGTCCAGGAACAGGATCGTCGACTCGGAGGCCGCCTTGACCTCGTCGATGACGTTCTTCAGCCGCTCCTCGAACTGGCCCCGGTACTGGGCGCCCGCCACCAGTCCGGTGAGGTCCAGGGCGACCACCCGCTTGTTCTCCAGGGTCTTCGGCACGTCCCCGTTGACGATCCGCTGGGCCAGCCCCTCGACGATGGCGGTCTTGCCGACGCCCGGCTCACCGATCAGGACGGGGTTGTTCTTCGTGCGGCGGGAGAGGACCTCGACGGTCTGCTCGATCTCCATGGCCCGCCCCACCACCGGGTCCAGCTTCGCGGCCCTGGCCTCCTCGGTCAGGTCGCGCCCGTACTGGTCAAGGGTGGGGGTGTCGCTCGGGGGCTCGGCCCCGCCGGGCGCGGTGTCGGGGCGGGACGCCGTGTCGGCGCTGCGGCGCAGCTGGTCCGACTCGATGCCGTGGGCGCTCAGGGCACGCGCCGCCGCGGCGCCCGGGGTGTCCAGCAGCGCGCCGAGGATGTGCTCGGGACCGATGTACGACACTCCGGCCGCGCGGGAGTGCTCGTAGGCGCGCAGCAGCACCCGCTTGGCCGCCGGGGTCAGGCCGGGCTGCGCGGAGGGAGTGCCGCTCTCGCCGGGCAGCGCCTCGGCGAGGGCCGCTCCGAGCCGGTCCGGGTCGGCCCCGGCCTGGGCGAGCAGGCCGCGGGCCGGCTCCACCTGGGTGCACGCCCAGAGCAGGTGCTCGGTGTCCAGGTCGGAGCTGCCGTCCTCGGCCGCCCGCCCGGTGGCCTGGTTGATCAGCTCGCGCGCGGAGTCGGTCAGCAGCCGCCCGATCGGCACCCGCTGCACCTGCGGGGGCGCCGCGCCCGGCGTCATGCCGAAGAAGCGGTTGAGGATCTCGGAGAACGGGTCCGGGCCGCCGAAGGAGGCGCCGAAGGGGGACATCGTCATGATCGCCGTCCGGAACGTGGGCAATGAGTCACCTTCCAGCCCAACCCGCCGAATGGAGTACCGCAACGCGGCCTACGCCGGTCCGGTGCCGGAGGCGGCTCTCCCCCGAGCCGGACCGCGTCCGGCAGCTCTCCCCGGAACCGGGCCGCATCCGGCAGACTCCCGGCATGGAGACCGCCGCGCACCTTCACGCACTGGACCGCCACGGCACTCTGCTGGCGGCCGCCGCCGAGCAGGCGGGGCCCGACGCCGCGGTGCCGGCCTGCCCGGGGTGGCGGGTACGGGACCTGCTGCGGCACACGGGCGTGGTGCACCGGTGGGCCGCCGGCATCGTCGCCGACGCCCGCACGTCACCGCGCCCGATGGGCGATCCGCCGGACCTGGACGGCGCCGCGCTGGTGGCCTGGTACCGGGCCGGTCACCGCCTGCTCGTCGAGACGCTGACCACGGCGCCCGCCGACGTGGAGTGCTGGACGTTCCACCCGGCGCCGTCCCCGTCCCCGCTGACTTTCTGGACCCGGCGGCAGGCACACGAGACGGCGGTCCACCGCCACGATGCCGAGGCCGCGCGCGGCGGCACCCCGGACCCGCTCGGCACGGCCTTCGCCGTGGACGGCATCGACGAGCTGCTGGGCGGCTTCCACGCCCGCACCCGCAGCCGGGTCCGCAGCCGCGAACCGCGGGTCCTGCGGGTGCGCGCCACGGACGCGGACGCGGTGTGGACCGTGCGGCTGTCCGGCGGGCCACCGGTCACCACCCGGACCGCGTCCACCGCCTGCGACACCGAACTATCGGGCCCCGCCGACCAGTTGTACCTCGCCCTGTGGAACCGCGTCCCGATGCCGAACGTGACGGGAGACCACTCCCTCGCCACGCTGTGGCGGGAGACGTCGGGCATCGTCTGATGCCTCGCCGCGCCGCTCTTGCCCGCCGGGTACACGGCTGTTCGACTCCCGCCATGAAGGCTCACGGGGGACGGCGGAGTCAGGCCGAGCGGGACGCGATGACCATCGAGATCGGGTACGCGCTGTGCAGCGCGGCGTTCGCGGCCGCGGTGGTGTTCGGGGCCGTGGCCGGCCCGGTGCTGCTGTTCGACCTGCCGCGTGGCGTCTCCACGGTGCTCCTCGGGGCGGGCCTGGTGCTCGCGCCGGTCGTCTTCACGGTCCGGGTCGTCAGCACGCTGGTGCGTTTCCGGCAGGCGTCTCAGCCCAGCCAGCCCGGTCGCACCAGGCCCGACTCGTAGGCCAGGACGACCAGTTGGGCGCGGTCCCGGGCGCCGAGCTTCACCATGGTGCGGCTGACGTGGGTCTTGGCGGTGAGGGGGCTGACGACCAGCCGGCGGGCGATCTCCTCGTTGGACAGGCCGATGCCGACCAGGGCCATCACCTCGCGTTCGCGTTCGGTGAGCTGCGCGAGGGCGTCGGCGGCCGCCGGTTCCTTGGAGCGGGCGGCGAACTCGGCGATCAGGCGCCGCGTCACTCCGGGGGACAGCAGGGCGTCGCCGCCGACCACCGCCCGTACCGCGCGCAGGAGTTCGTCGGGTTCGGTGTCCTTGACCAGGAAGCCGGAGGCGCCCGAGCGGATCGCCTCGAAGACGTACTCGTCGAGTTCGAAGGTCGTGAGCATGACCACCTTGACGTCCTTCAGCCGCGGCTCGCCGGTGATGCGGCGGGTCGCGGCCAGTCCGTCGAGCAGCGGCATGCGGATGTCCATGAGCACCACGTCGGGGCTCAGGTCGCGCACCTTGCGCAGGGCCTCCTCCCCGTCCGCGGCCTCCCCGGCGACCTCGATGTCCGGCTGGGCGTCGAGCAGCGCCTTGAAGCCGGCCCGCACCAGCGACTGGTCGTCGGCCAGCAGTACCCGGATCACCGGTTCTCCTCCTCGGTCGTCAGGGGCAGTACGGCGAGCACCCGCCAGCCGCCGTCGGGGCGCGCTCCCGCGTCGATGGTGCCACCGAGGGCGGCGGCCCGCTCACGCATCCCGGCCAGGCCGTTGCCGCTGCCGCCGGCGTCCGCCCCGGTCGCGGGCCCGTCGTCGTCGATGCGCAGCCGCAGCGCGCGGCGGTCGTGGTCGAGACGTACGCGTGCGTGCCGCGACCCCGAGTGGCGTACGACGTTGGTGAGCGCCTCCTGGACGATGCGGAAGGCGGCGAGGTCCGTGCCGGGCGGCAGCCGGGGCGGCGCCCCCTGGACCTCGACGGTGAGGCCGGCCGTCGCCGCCTGGTCCACCAGCTCGGGCAGCCGGCCGAGGCCGGGCGCCGGGGCGCGCGGGGCGTCGCCGGGGGTACGCAGGGTGTCCAGCACCTGACGCACCTCCCCCAGCGCCTCCTTGCTGGCGGCCTTGATGGTGGTCAGCGCCGTGCGCGCCTGCTCCGGGTCGGTGTCGAGCAGGGCGAGGCCGACGCCCGCCTGGACGTTGATGACGGAGATGCTGTGCGCGAGGACGTCGTGCAGTTCCCGGGCGATCCGCAGCCGTTCCTCGTCGGCCCGGCGCCGGGCGGCCTGGGCGCGCTCGGCGCGTTCCTTGGCCCACTGCTCGCGGCGGACACGGGCCAGTTCCGAGACCGCGACGAGGGCCACCACCCAGGTGGCGACGGCCAGTTCCTGCCCCCAGGAGGCGGCGGTGTCGCCGGGCGGCGGCAGCCGGCGGTACAGCCAGAGCGCGATCAGCGCGTGCCCGGCCCACAGCATGCCCACCGACGCCCACGCGGCCCTGCGGTGCCCGGTGACGACGGCGCTGAAGCAGCTGACGGCGACGGCCAGGAAGACGGGGCCGTACGGGTATCCGGCGGCGTAGTAGGCGAGGGTGGTCGCCGCCGTGCCGAACGCCACGAACGCCGGATACCGCTTGCGCCACAGCAGCAGTCCCAGGGTCACGAGCAGCAGCGCGAACCCGAAGGCGTCCAGGGGCTCCCGGTGGCCGTGCTGGTTGCGGGCCGAGAAGTGCGTGCCGACGAGCACGAAGGCGGTGAACAGCGCGGTGGAGAGCCAGGGCCAGTGACGGCGGCCGGACGCCTCCTCCTCGTCGGCACGATGCCACCACGAGGGGCCGTGCCGCCACCACTGCGGCGGGCCGCCCCGGCGTACGCGCTGCTCCGTCATGACCGCCACGCTAGACGGCCGACGCCACCGGGGGCGTCAGCCGAGCGAGGTGATCACACGTACTTCCCGGGGAGTACGCGCCCTCGCGGGTGCGCGGCCGGTGGCGGCGGTGGTCAGGTTCCCAGGCCGATCCCGTGCGCGAGCCGGACCACCGCGTGCCGGAAGAACGGCTCGCGGTCCTCCACCACCCGGTTGAACTGTCCGAACAGCTCGAACCCGACCAGCCCGAAGAGCTGCGCCCAGGCGGCGACGAGGGCGGCCCCCACCTCGGGCGGCAGACCGGGCGCGAGGTCCGCGGTCATCCGCTCGGCCTCGCCCCGCAGCTCGGCGGGGAGCGGCGGCACGGTCAACCCGTGCCGCTCGTGGGCCTCGCGCACGATGCCGATGAGGACCAGACCGACACGGGCCGCGGCCGGGACGGTGGTCATCGGGGCGGTGTAGCCGGGCACGGGGGAACCGTAGATGAGGGCGTACTCGTGCGGGTGAGCGAGCGCCCAACCGCGCACCGCCTCGCACACGGCGGTCCAGCGCGCCAGGGGCTCGGCGCCGGACGCGTCCGCGTTCGCGGCCTCCGCGGCCTCCGCGGCCTCGCCCACGGAGTCGTAGGCGTCGATGATGAGCGCGGTCAGCAGGTCGTCACGGCTCGGGAAGTACCGGTACAGCGCGGAGGAGACCATACCGAGTTCGCGGGCCACGGCACGCAGCGAGAGTTTCGCGGCGCCCTCGGCCGCGAGCTGTCTGCGGGCCTCGTCCTTGATCGCCGCGGTGATCTCCGTCCTGGCCCGGGCGCGGGCTCCCTGTGCGGTGCTCATACGGACCAGTGTTCCATGAACTCAGAGCACTGCACACAAAAAAGAGCAGTGCTCTTGCTTTGGATCACCGATCCACCCCACACTGTTCATCGAGCGAGAGCACTGCTCTCCCGAACCCGTGGGGGTCATCGTGTCGTCTTCTTCCACCTCTTCGTCGTCCTCGTCGCCGTACTACCTCAAGGGCAGCCCGATGGCCGTCCGCCTCAACGGCGTCATCGGCTGGCTGGCCCGCCACGGGCTGAGCCTCGCCGGCTCGGCCGAGCTGTCGGTGCGCGGCCGCAAGAGCGGCGAGCCGCAGCGCATTCCGGTCAACCCGCACACGTACGAGGGCGGGCAGTACCTCGTCTCGGCGCGCGGCCACTCCCAGTGGGTGCGCAACATGCGCGCGGCGGGCGGCGGGGAACTGCGCGTCGGGCGGAAGGTCCGCGAGTTCACCGCGGTGGAGCTGCCCGACGCCGAGAAGCTCCCGGTCCTGCGGACCTACCTGGAGCGGTGGGGCTGGCAGGTCGACGGGTACTTCAAGGGCGTCACGGCGAAGTCCTCCGACGAGGAGATCACCGCGTCCGCCCCCGACCACCCGGTCTTCCGCATCACGGTCAGGAACTGACCGTCTCCTCAGCGGCGGGCGGGGCCGGCCGCCGGTCCAGCGCCGTCAGGGCGCGGTGGGCCATGGGGTGGGTGCGGACGAGTTCACCGAGCGAGGTCGAACCTTGCGTGATCTCCTTGAACGCCTTCCAGGCGGGCCGGAAGCCGGTCAGGACGGCGTGGAAGACCCCCGGCCGGCGCTCGAACACCGCGAGCATCCGCTTGCCCACGGCCATCTCCACGCCCAGCCCCGCCTTGATGGCGAACGCGTAGTTCAGAGCCTGGCGCCGGGCGTCCACCGCGTCGTGCGCCTCGGCGACGCGCACCGCCCACTCCCCCGCGAGCCGCCCGGACCTGAGCGCGAAGGAGATGCCCTCGCGCGTCCACGGTTCGAGGAGTCCGGCCGCGTCCCCGCACACCAGCACCCGCCCGCGCGAGAGCGGCGAGTCCTCGGCCCGGCAGCGCGTCAGATGCCCCGAGGAGATGCTCGGTTCGAACCCGGCCAGGCCCAGCCGGGCGATGAAGTCCTCCAAGTACCGCTTGGTGGCGGCGCCCTCGCCGCGCGCCGAGATCACCCCGACGGTCAGCGTGTCCGCCTTGGGGAAGACCCAGCCGTAACTGCCCGGCATCGGCCCCCAGTCGATGAGCACCCGCGCGCGCCAGTCCTCGGCGACGGTCTCCGGCACCGGGATCTCCGCCTCCAGGCCGAGATCCACCTGGTCCATCTTCACCCCGACATGGGCTCCTATCCGGCCGGCACTGCCGTCGGCGCCGACCACCGCGCGCGCGAGCACCGTCTCACCGCCCTGGAGCACCACGGCGACCGTGCGCCGGTCCGGTACCGCCGAACCGTGCTGCTCGACCCGCGAGACCGCGGCGCCGGTCCGCAGCTCGGCGCCGGCCTTCTGCGCGTGCTCGACCAACTGCTGGTCGAACTCCGGCCGGTTGATCAGGCCGAACATCATCTGCTTGGAGCGGCGGGTGCGGGTGAAGCGGCCGTTGTGGGAAAAGGTCACCGCGTGCACGCGGTCCTTCAGCGGGAGCTCGAAGCCGGGCGGCAGCGAGTCGCGCGAGGGGCCGATGATCCCGCCGCCGCATGTCTTGTACCGGGGCAGCTCCGCCTTCTCCAGCAACAGCACGCGTCGTCCCGCGACCGCCGCCGCGTAGGCGGCCGAGGCCCCCGCGGGTCCCGCGCCCACCACGACGACGTCCCACACCCGCTGCACGTCGTCCGCCGAAGAGTTGTCGCTGCTCACGATGGTCTACCGCTCCCGATCAAGCCGCCTGCCGCTGCTGTCTCCCGCATCCTACGGCGGCCCCGGCGGTGGGCCGCTGTGGGAGGATCGGCAGCGTACGTGCCCCGTACACAGGGTCGCGCCTACGCTGACACGATCATCCGGAATACAGAAGTGCTCGCAAGTATCACTCTGGGTACTCACGAGTGCGCCTTCGCACCTACAAGGAGCGTGCCCATGTCGTCGAATCCGGTCGCCGAGACCGTCGCCTCCCTCATGCCCAGGGCACGGGCGGAACTCGCCGAGCTGGTGGCCTTCCAGTCGGTGGCGGACTTCGACCAGTACCCGAAGAGCGAGAGCGAGGGCGCCGCGAACTGGATCGCCGACGCGCTGCGCGCCGAGGGCTTCACCGACGTGGCCCTGCTCGACACACCGGACGGCACCCAGTCGGTGTACGGCTACCTGCCCGGCCCGGAGGGCGCGAAGACGGTCCTGCTCTACGCCCACTACGACGTGCAGCCGCCGCTGGACGAGGCCGGCTGGACCAGCCCGCCCTTCGAGCTGACCGAGCGTGACGGCCGCTGGTACGGGCGCGGCGCCGCCGACTGCAAGGGCGGCCTCATCATGCACCTGCTCGCCCTGCGCGCCCTGAAGGCCGACGGCGGCGTCCCGGTCAACGTCAAGGTGATAGCCGAAGGCTCCGAGGAGCAGGGCACCGGCGGCCTGGAGCGCTACGCCGAGGAGCACCCCGAACTCCTGACGGCCGACACCATCGTGATCGGCGACACCGGCAACTTCCGCGTCGGTCTGCCCACCGTCACCAGCACCCTGCGCGGCATGACCCTGGTCCGGATCCAGGTCGACACCCTCGAAGGCAACCTGCACTCCGGCCAGTTCGGCGGTGCCGCCCCGGACGCGCTCGCGGCGCTGATCCGTGTGCTGGACTCGCTGCGCGCCGAGGACGGCTCGACGACCGTCGACGGCCTGTCCGGCGACTCCGTCTGGGACGGCCTGGCCTACGAGGAGGAGCAGTTCCGCAAGGACGCCAAGGTGCTGGACGGCGTGGAGCTGATCGGCTCCGGCACGGTCGCCGACCGCATCTGGGCCCGCCCGGCCGTCACCGTGCTCGGCATCGACTGCCCGCCGGTCGTCGGCGCCACCCCGTCCGTGCAGGCCGGCGCCCGCGCCCTGGTCAGCCTGCGGGTGCCGCCGGGCGTCGACGCGGGCGAGGCGACCAAGCTGCTCCAGGCCCACCTGGAGGCCCACACGCCGTGGGGCGCCCGGGTGCGCACCGAGCAGATCGGCCAGGGCCAGGCCTTCCGCGCCGACACCACCAGCCCGGCCTACCGGGCGATGGCCGACGCGATGGCGGTCGCCTACCCCGGTCAGGACATGCAGTACGCCGGTCAGGGCGGCTCCATCCCGCTGTGCAACACCCTCGCCGCGCTCTACCCGCAGGCCGAGATCCTGCTGATCGGCCTGAGCGAGCCGGAGGCGCAGATCCACGCGCTGAACGAGAGCGTCTCCCCCGAGGAGTTGGAGCGCCTGTCGGTGGCGGAGGCCCTGTTCCTGCGCAACTACGCGGCGAGCTGATCCTCGCTCCGTCCGCGGCCCAGGTCCTCCGCCGTACGGCGGGATCCTGGGCCGCGGACGCACTCACGACGGCCTCGACGTTCAACTCCCGTGCCACGACGCGCCGTTCCCGAGGCAAAAGGGGCCGACGAGCGCCCGGCGTCCGGATGAGGATGGGATCATGACCCACTCCACCCGCATCGCGGCACACACCGACATCGCCACCGCCCTCTCGCTCCTCAGCGACGGCGAACTCGCTCAACTCCTCGCAGGCGGCAAGCCGTTCGGCACCGGGATCGGCGGCCGCTCCGCGATCGTCGACGTGGACGGCCACCAGGTCTTCGTCAAGTACGTGCGCCTGACCGACGTCGAACGGCTCACCGACCACCTGCGGTCGACCGCGAACCTCTTCGACCTGCCGCCCTACTTCCACTACGGCATCGGCAGCCCCGGACTCGGGGCGTGGCGGGAACTCGCCACGCACCACATGACGACGAACTGGGTGCTCTCCGGCCGCTTCTCCGGCTTCCCCCTGCTGCACCACTGGCGGGCGCTGCCCGACACGCCCGGACCGCTGCCGGAGCTGCTGGCCGACGTGGAGCGGACCGTCGCCTACTGGGGCGGCGCCCCGCAGGTGGAGCACCGCATCGAGGCCCTGCGCACGGCCACCGCGAGCCTGGTCCTGTTCCTCGAGTACGTGCCGTACACCGCGGACGACTGGCTCGCCGCCCGGCTGCGCGGCGACGCGGCGGACAGCGCGTGCAAGTTCGTCGAAGCTGGCCTTGAGGCCCTCACCGGCTTCCTGCGCGAGCACCGGCTGCTGCACCTGGACGCGCATTTCCACAACATCCTCACCGACGGCACCCGGCTGTACCTCTCCGACTTCGGTCTCGCGCTGAGCGACCGGTTCCGGCTCACCGAGCGGGAGCGCGAGTTCTTCGGCCGGCACCGCGGCTACGACCGCGCCTACACCGTCACGCACCTGGTGAACTGGCTGGTCAACACCCTGTATGCAGACGACCTGGAGGAACGCCGGGCCTTCGTCCGCGCCTGCGCCGACGGCGCGCGGCCCGAGGGCGTCCCGGCGGCGGCCGCGGCGCTTCTGACCCGTCACGCGCCGATCGCCGCGCGCCTGAACGCCTTCCACGACCGCCTGCGCAAGGAGAGCAGGCTGACCCCCTATCCGTACGAGGAACTGCGAAGCGTCGGCGACAACCCCACGCATTCCGCTTAGGCACGGGCGTCAGCCGACCGGGACGCCCGCCTCCAGGTACGCCGCCGCGCCGCGCTCGCGGGCCCGCAGTGCCCAGCGCAGCCGGGCGTAGCGGACGGGCGGGAGCAGGTCGGCGGCCTCCCGCTCGGTGACGAAGCGGCAGGCGCGCAGCTCGGGTCCGGGCAGCAGCAGTCGCTGGGCCGCCGCGGAGTCCAGCCGGCCGCCGTCGAAGAGGAAGCGCAGACCGCCGAAGGCGGGGGGCGCGGGCGGCTCCCAGTCGACGACGAGCAGCCGGGGCACGTCGTCCAGCCGCACCCCTGTCTCCTCGGCGACCTCGCGCATTCCCGCACGGGCCGGTGCCTCACCGGGTTCGACGACACCGCCGGGGAACTCCCAGCCGGGCTTGTAGGTGGGGTCGACGAGCAGTACGCGGTCCCGTTCGTCGAACAGGAGCACCCCGGAGGCGACGGTCTCGGCCGTGGGCTCCGGGGTCTGCACGATGTCGCAGACGGGCACGGCACCGCTGCTGACGGCCTCGACGACGCGGACCGCCGTCTCGTGCGGGGTGAGGGCGCTGGTGTCGACGGGGTGGGCGTCGGCGGTGAGCCAGGAGGCCAGCGCGGTCCGGTAGGGCTCGATGTGGTCGTAGGCCCACTGGCGGACGCGTATCTCGCCGTCGGGCAGGTCGGGCGGGACCTCCCGGTGGGCTATCCGCTCCCGCAGGATCGTTTCGGCCGGGGCGAGGAGTACATGCCGCACGGCGATGCGGCGGGCGGCGAGCCCGCCGAAGATCTCGTCGCGGTGCTCCTGGCGCAGCAGGGTCATGGGCACCACGAGGGTTCCGCCCAGCTCGGCGAGCATCGCGGCCGCCGTGTCGATCACCATGCGCCGCCAGATCGGCAGATCCTGGTAGTCGCCGACCTCGGCGAGGTGTTTGGGCGGCAGCAGATACGTCAGCGCACCGCCGATGACCTCGGGGTCGAAGAGCGTACTGTTCGGGATCAGTTCGATCAGTTCCCGTGCGGTGGTCGTCTTCCCCGCACCGAAAGCGCCGTTGATCCAGACGATCACGGGTCCCCCTCTGCTGTCGGCCCCCTGTGGCTTGCCCGCTCCACCCTGCCACGGAAACCAGCCCCAGTTGAGGGCTGCCCACAGGACGGCGCCGGCACCCCCGCGACGGGGGCGCCGGCGCCGTGCCGGGCCGACGGGCCTCAGCCGTGGTGACGCCCGGGCGCGTTGTCGTCCGTCGTGCGGCCTTCCTGACCGACGACCTGGTCGACGGTGCCCACGATGTCCTTCACGCTCCGATCACCGAGCCCGTCGTGGTCGACGGCGTGCGACGGCGTGACGGCGGCCACGACGAATCCGGTGGCCAGGGACGCGAGGGCGAGCATGCTGCGCTTCTTCATGCTCGGTTCAACTGCGCCGACCGGCCGCGGGTCACGCTCGTGCACCCGACGGGAGCACTCACCCCTTCGTCGACCCCAGCGTCAGTCCCGCGATGAAGTGGCGTTGCAGGAGCAGGAAGACCACGATCGTCGGAAGCGCCACCAGGACCGATCCGGCCGCCAGCAGGTTGTAGTCGGTAAAAAACTGTCCGCGCAGGTTGTTCAGGGAGGAGGTGATCGGGAGCTTGCCGGGGTCGGAGATGAAGATCAGGGCCCAGAGGAAGTCGTTGTAGACCCAGGTGAACTCGAGGGTGGCCAGGGCCGCGAGGGCGGGTCGGCACAGCGGCAGCGTGATGCGCCAGAACCGGGTCCACACACCGGCGCCGTCGACGATCGCCGCCTCCAGGATCTCCTGGGGCAGCGTGCGCATGAAGTTGGCCAGGACGAAGACGCAGAAGCCCAGCTGGAAGCCGATGTTGACGACGATGACGGCCCAGTAGGAGTCGTACATCGTCAGTGAGTCGGACATCCACCACGGCAACGGGATCCTGTTGAACAGGACGTAGAGGGGCGTGACGATCACCTGCTGCGGGAGCAGGTTTCCCGCCGTGAAGAACATCAGCAGGACGAGGCCGCCGCGCAGTCTCAGGCGCGAGACCGCGAACGCCACGAACGCCGCCAGGAACAGCGTGACGATCACCGCGGGCACCGCGATGATCAGCGTGTTGACGAAGTACCCGCCCATGCCGGACTCGGTGTAGGCCTGGCGGTAGTACGCGAAGGACAGACGGCTGGGCCAGGAGAAGTAGCCGTTCTGTGCCGTGTCCTGGTAGGGGCGCAGGGAGGCGTAGACGGCGAGCAGCAGCGGCGCGACGAACGCCAGCGACACCGCCGCCAGGAAGATCTGCACGCCCCAGCGGCCCCGCCGCCGGGGTCCCGCCGGCCGTGCGGGCGCCGGCGCCGGGCGGTGTACGGGCGCGGTGGTGCGGATGTCTGCCGTCATCGGTCGCGGGCCCCTCGCAGCTCTTGGACCAGGAACGTCACGATGCCCCCCAGGGACACGGTGAGCAGGACCACGGCGATGGCGGAGCCGAAGCCGATGCGGCTCGCCTCGCCGATGATGTTGTCGGTGATCAGCACCGACAGCAGTTCCAGGCCGTTGCGGCCCTTGTTGACCGCGTAGACGATGTCGAAGGCGCGCAGCGCCTCGATGACCGTGATGACGCCGACCACGACGTTCACCGGGCGCAGTGTCGGCAGGACCACGCGGAAGAACGTCTGGCGTTCGTTCGCCCCGTCGATCGCCGCCGCCTCCTTCAGCGCCGGGTCGACGGACTTCAGGCCGGCCAGGTAGAGGATCATGACGTAGCCGACGTGCCGCCAGCTCGCCGCGATCATCATCATCCAGATGTTGAGGCGGGAGTCTCCGAGCCAGTCGACGGGGTCGGCGCGGTTGCCGAGAAGGGTGTTGACCGCGCCCTGGTCGGTGCCCAGCAGCAGTTGGGCGATGAAGCCGACGATGGCCAGGGAGAGCACCACCGGCAGGTAGAGCACGGACTGGTAGAAGCGGCTGAAGCGGACCCCCCGGTCGATGAGCACGGCCAGGAACAGTCCGAACGGCGTCGCGATCAGCCCGAGGAAGAGCAGCCAGAGAACGTTATGGCGGACCGCGGGCCAGAACGGCGGGTAGTTCTCCGCGAGGTTCCGGTAGTTCTCGCCCCCGGCCCAGTGGATGTCCCCGATGCCGTCCCAGGAGGTGAAGGACAGTCCGATGGAGGCCAGCGTCGGACCCCAGACGATGGCGACGTCGAGCAGCACCGGTATGCCGAGCAGCACGACGAGGACGGCGAGGTCGCGACGGGTGAACCGGCGCAGCCGTGGCCGTCCGGTTCGCCGCGGGGAGGTGAGCGCCACGGAAGATGTCCCCCAGTGATCAGCCGACGGGCTGCGAGAAGATGGTCTTCTTCTGCCGTTCGATGCTGTTGCACAGCCCGTCGACGTCCTTCGGGTCGCCGATGAAGTCCTGGATCGCCTGGATCATCACGGTGGAGGCGAAGTCGGGGCGGGTGTCGCGGTCCAGGAACTGCGAGATCTGCCGGGCGCCGGAGACGAGTTCGGCGGACTTCTTCTGCAGGGCGCTGTACTTGGAGGTGTCGGCGCCGGAGTTGACGGCCACGTTGTTCGGGTCGTACTGGAGGTAGATGTCCTCGGCCTTCGGTGTGCCGAGCCACTTGAGCAGGTCCTTGGCGGCGGCGACGTTCTTGGACTTCTTCGCCACCAGGAAGCCGTCGATGGGCGCCTCCACGGCGTCCTGGCCGTACTGCGGGTCGATCTCGGGAAACGCGAAGAAGTCGATGTCGTCGCGCTCGTTCTCCGGGAACTGGCTGCCGGGGTGCGGCATGCCGAAGACGGCCATGCCCGTCCTGCGCTGCTGAAGGCTCTGCCCGGCCTCCTCCCAGGTCCGGCCGAGGGCGCCCTTCTGGTAGTACGGCATGAGTTCGCGCCAGGTGTCGAAGACCTTCTTCACCCGATTGTCGGTCCACGCCTCCTGGCCCGCCATCAGGGACTTGTGGAAGTCGTATCCGTTCAGGCGCAGGTTGATGTAGTCGAAGGTGCCCATGGCGGGCCAGCCGTCCTTGTCGCTGAAGGCGACCGGGGTGCCGTCCTTGGACATCTGCTTGGCCAGCGCGATGAACTGGTCCCAGGTCTTGGGCTGCTGGTAGCCCTTCTGCTGGAACAGGCTCGTCCGGTGGAAGACGGCCCACGGATAGTAGTAGTACGGCACGAAGAACTGCCGGCCGTCGTGCGTCGACTGCGCCTTGAGGGCGTCGGAGAACCCGGAGAAGGACGACCACACGTCGCTGATGTCGGTCAGCAGCCCCTTCTCCGCGAAGTACTGCATGCGGTACCCGGCGAACCACATGAAGACGTCGTCGGGCCGGCCCTGGAGATACCGGTTGATGTTCTCCTGGAAGTCGTTGTGGTCCTTGGTGTTGACCTTGACCTTCTTGCCGGACTGCTTCCGGTAGGCGTCGAACGCCGCCGCGTACGCCTTCTTCGGTACCGCGTCCGAGGCGTTCGACCCGACGCTGACCTCGTTCTTGCCGCCACCGGGCCCGGAACCGCAGGCGGACAGCAGGGCGGGAAGTGTGACCATGCCCGCTCCGAGGGCCGCACCCCGCAGAACATTGCGCCGGGAGATCGGATGTCCTGCTTCATCTGTCGGCGGAACGAGCCGGTTGAACGATGACTGCGCCATATCCCCCTCCTCGGGGTGCACCCAACACAACCGAACGAGAGGGTTGGATCTCACCGCCAACTTGCCTTGGAGTCAAGGGCTCTGACGGGATATCGAACAACCGTTACCGCTTCTCTTCCAACAGAGTCCGACAGCTCCTACCATAACCGCGCACCGATGACGCGGACATGATGTCATCCCATCTTTCGCGAGTTCGGAGGAGCGTTCTTATGCGTCACCCGCACATGCGCACCGCCCGCCGCACAGTGGTCGGGGCTCTGGCCGCAGGACTGCTGTGCACCACGGGACTCGCCGTCCCGGCCGTGGCCGCGCCCGCCGCAGCGGCCCCCGATCGGGAGTCCGTCACGCCCACGCGGTCCGACGGGCTCGCCCTCACCCCTCCGATGGGCTTCAACAACTGGAACTCCACGCACTGCCGGGCCGAGTTCGACGAGTCCATGGTCAAGGGCATCGCCGACCTCTTCGTCGCCAAGGGGCTGAAGGACGCCGGGTACCAGTACGTCAACCTCGACGACTGCTGGGCCCTGCCCGCCCGCGACGCGAACGGCAAGCTCGTGCCCGACCCGGTCCGGTTCCCGAACGGCATCGAGGCCGTCGCGGACTACGTGCACTCCAAGGGACTCAAGCTGGGCATCTACACCAGCGCCGGCACCAAGACGTGCAACAGCGCCGGATTCCCCGGCGCGCTCGGCCACGAGTACAGCGACGCCCAGCAGTTCGCCGACTGGGGTGTGGACTACCTCAAGTACGACAACTGCAACAACCAGGGCGTGGACGCCGAGCTGCGGTACACCACCATGCGGGACGCGCTGAGGGCGACCGGCCGGCCCATCGTCTACAGCCTCTGCGAATGGGGCGAGAACAAGCCCTGGGAATGGGCCTCCGACGTCGGGCACCTGTGGCGCACGACCGGTGACATCAGCGACAGCTGGGGCTCGATGCTGTCGATCCTGAAGCAGAACCTGCCGCTCGCCCCGTACGCCGGTCCGGGCCACTGGAACGACCCCGACATGCTGGAGGTCGGCAACGGCGGCATGACGGACGCCGAGTACCGCACCCACTTCTCGATGTGGTCCGTGATGGCCGCGCCCCTCCTCATCGGATCGGACCTGCGCAAGGCCTCCGAGGCGACCTTCGACATCCTGGCCAACAAGGAGGTCATCGCCGTCGACCAGGACCCGCTGGGCGAGCAGGGCGCCGTCGTCTCCTCCGAGGGCGGGCGCTGGGTCGTGGCCAAGGAGATGAAGGACGGCAGCCGCGCCGTCGCCCTGTTCAACGAGACCGGCAGCCCGCAGCGCGTCGCCACCTCCGCGCGGGCCGTGGGCCTGCCCGACGCCGCCGCCTACACCCTGCGCGATCTGTGGCGGCACCGCTCCTACAACACCGCGGGCACGATCTCGGCGACCGTTCCGGCCCACGGCACCGTCCTGGTCCGGGTCTTCCCCGACCGTCGCTGGGCAGCGAACCCGCCCGCCGTCGAACTCGGCCTGGACGGCACTCCGTTGCTGGAGGCGGGCAAGCCAGCGACGCTGACCACGACCGTCACCGACCTGGGCCGTACGCCGGCCACGCAGGTCTCCGTGGCCCTGACCGGCCCCGAGGGCTGGACGGTACGGCCCGAGTCCGCGACCCGCGCCGAGTCGGTACCGACGGGCAAGGCGCTGCGCACCCGCTGGACGGTCACCGCACCGGCCGGAACGCCGACGGGGTCGTACGACCTGACGCTTCAGGCGAGTCACCGCTCCCCCGGCGGCGCCCGCGCCGACGGCGTCCTGGCCTTCGCCGCCGGCGTGGTGGTGCGGCCGCCCGCCGGGACGTCGTACCTCAGTGACCTTCCCTGGCTCTCGGCCACCAACGGCTACGGCCCGGTGGAACGCGACACCAGCAACGGCGAGAGCGCCGCCGGTGACGGTCACCCGATCACCCTCGGCGGGGTCGTGTACGCCAAGGGGCTCGGCGTCCACGCGGAGAGCGCCGTCGAGTACTACACCGGCGGGACCTGCCGGACGGTCACCGCCGACGTCGGCGTCGACGACGAGAAGAACGGCAAGGGCACGGTCGCGTTCGAGATCTGGGCGGACGGCAGGAAGGCCGCCGCCACCGGGGTCCTCACCAACGCGACCGGCGCGCGGCCGCTGTCGGCCGACGTGACCGGCGCGCAGGTGGTCCGCCTCGTCGTCACGGACGGCGGCGACGGCATCGACTCCGACCACGCGGACTGGGCGGACGCCCGCCTGATGTGCTGAGCCGTGCGAGGAGGCGTTCCCCGGCGACTCACGCGCCGGGAGCGCCTCCTCGCACGCGTCCCGCTCTCAGAGGGGGCCGAGGTCGCCCAGCGGGTCCTCGTAGGGGTCCGGCCGCTGCCGCCCCAGGAAGAGCACCAGCGAGGCGGCGACGGCCACCAGCCCCGGCACCACGCTGAGCGGGCCCGGCCCCAGGGCCCACCAGCACACGACGAACAGCGGCGGCGAGAAGGCGACCGCCACCAACGCGATGCGCTGGGTGGCCCCGGCCGACCAGGCCGACCGCAACGGGCCCGGGTCGGTCCGCCACCGCAGGACCATGCCGATCACGACCAGGGATGTCGTCACGACGCAGGTCGGCAGGCCGATGTGCGGGAGCTTCTGCCATGCCACCCCGGAACTCGGTTCGAGCAACAGCGCGCCCTGCACGAGCGCCCCGGCGCCGATCAGGGCGAAGGCTCCACCGAACGTCCGGACGAGCTTGATGTCGCGTGACGTTCTCGGCCGCCACGGCCGGCCGTTCAGCCGGAACCTCTGCCGTGTCGCCCCGCGATGGTCGAAGGCCAGTCCGCCGCCGAACACGACGGCCACGACTCCCCACACCAGCAGGAAAAGCGCCAGGGCGTTTCCGCCCCCGGCCGTACTCTGCTGCGCCACCACCAGTCCCCCTCCGGCTTCCGACGTGCACGGCTCACATCATGGACCGCGGCCGCCGTTTCAGACCCCGGCCGCCGTCACGCCCGTTCGCGCCGCGAGCGCTGCCGCCGCCGCTCCCACCAGGCCGGCGTCCGTGCCCATCTGGGCCGGGGCGACCGTCAGACGCCGTACGAAGGAGAGGGTGGCGTAGTCGGCCAGGGCCCGGCGCAGCGGGGCGAGGAGCACCTCCCCCGCCTTGGCCACTCCCCCGCCGATCACCGCGATGTCGATCTCGACCAGGGTCGCGGTGGCGGCGATGCCCGCGGCCAGGGCGCGGGCGGCGCGGGCGAAGGAAGCCATGGCGACCGGGTCCCCGGCGCGGGCTGCGGCGGCCACCGCGGCGGCCGAGGTGTCGCCGTCGGGGCCCGGGCGCCAGCCGTCGTCCAGGGCCCGGCGGGCGATGTTCGGGCCGCTCGCGATGCGCTCCACGCAGCCCCGCGAACCGCACGGGCACGGGTCGCCGTCGAGGTCGACGCTGATGTGGCCGATGTGTCCGGAGTTGCCAGTCGGGCCGGGGTGCAGCCGCCCGTCGAGGACCAGGCCGCCGCCGACGCCGGTGGAGACGACCATGCACAGCGCGTTGTCGTGTCCGCGGGCGGCACCCTGCCAGTGCTCGGCCGCCGCGATCGCCACACCGTCGCCGATCAGTTCCACGGGCAGGCCGCCGGCCGCGGCACGGGCCCGCTCGACCAGCGGATAGCCCCGCCAGCCGGGCACGTTGACCGGACTGACCGTGCCCGCGGAGGCGTCCACCGGGCCCGCGCTGCCGATACCCAGGACCGTGGCACGCCCCCACAGCGGCGACGCTCCCAGCTCACCGAGCACCTCCGCCACGGCCCGCATCACGGTGTCCCCGTTCTCCTGCGCGGGCGTCGGGCGCTGCGCGCGCACCAGGATGCCGCCGCGGCCGTCCACCAGCGCTCCGGCGATCTTGGTGCCGCCGATGTCCAGCGCAGCCACGAGGTCGGTGTGCATCAGAGTCAGATCTCCCCGTCAACCATGAGAAAACCAAGAGGTGGGCGCAGTCCGGTATCGCTGTGGGGGGCGCGGTCCGGAGTATGCGGTGGACAGTCTCTCGTGCTTATGACAACGTTGTCCAGGTTCTATGCTCGACGCCACATCCTCATACGAACCCACGGACCGACGCATCCCCGTGGACGCGATTCGTCCCCGTGGACGACAGGACAGGACGCCGCACCGTGCCCGAGACCGCCCGTCGAGCAGACCGCCCCGCAGACCACCCGCATCGCGGCTCCGGGAACCGCTACGGCAGCCGTCCGACGATGAAGGACGTGGCGGCACGCGCGGGCGTCGGCTTGAAGACCGTCTCCCGTGTGGTCAACGGCGAGCCCGGGGTCACCCCGGACACGGAGCGGCGCGTCCAGGACGCCATCGCGGCCCTGGGCTTCCGCCGCAACGACAGCGCGCGGGTGCTGCGCAAGGGCCGTACGTCGAGCGTGGGCCTGGTCCTGGAAGACCTCGCCGACCCGTTCTACGGGCCGCTGAGCCGCGCGGTGGAGGAGGTGGCCCGCGCCCACGGCGCCCTGCTCATCAACGGCTCCAGCGCGGAGGACCCGGAGCGCGAGCAGGAACTGGCGCTGGCACTGTGCGCACGGCGGGTGGACGGGCTGGTCGTGATCCCGGCCGGTGACGACCACCGGTATCTGGAGCCGGAGATCAAGGCGGGCGTCGCGACCGTGTTCGTGGACCGTCCGGCCGGGAACATCGAAGCCGACGTCGTACTGTCGGACAACTTCGGCGGCGCCCGCAACGGTGTCGCCCACCTGATCGCCCACGGCCACCGCCGGATCGGCTTCATCGGCGACATGCCCCGCATCCACACGGCCGCCGAGCGTCTGCGCGGCTACCGAGCGGCGATGGAGGACGCGGGCATAGCGGTCGAGAACTCCTGGATGTCGCTGGGCGTCACGGACCCGGAACGGGTGCGCCGCGCCGCCGAGACGATGCTGTCCGGGCCCGATCCGGTCACCGCGGTCTTCGCGGGCAACAACCGGGTGACCGTCACCGTGATCCGCGTGCTGGCCGAGCAGGCGCGCCGGGTCGCCCTCGTCGGCTTCGACGACATCGAACTGGCCGATCTGCTCCAGCCGGGCGTCACCGTCGTCGCCCAGGACGCGGCAGCCCTCGGCCGGACCGCCGCCGAGCGCCTCTTCCGCCAGCTGGACGGCACCCTCCTCGCCCCGGAACGCATCGAACTCCCGACCCGGCTGGTCACCCGCGGCTCGGGCGAACTGCCACCGTCGGACTGAACCACTCGTGGGGCCGCCCCCGTTGCGGGCTCTCCGGGAGGCACCCGGGCGATGCTGCGCGCGGCAGGGCCGGATCCGCCGCCTGCGCGCGCGGGGCAGGTGGGACACGCGGCTGGACACCCGTACCAGGTGGAGCACGCGGATGATCGAGGCGGCGCCGAGACACGCACGGGGGCGTGACCGCGGGAGTCAGGACCCCGCGGCCACGCCCCTGTCGGTGTCCCCGGCTACTGCGCCGAGGCGGTCAGGTCGCCGCGGCGCGGGGCGGAGAAGGACTCCAGGTCGGCGCGGGTCAGGCCGGTGAGCCGGGCGACCTCGGCGGAGTCGAGGGCGCCGCAGTCCAGGCCGCGCAGCAGGTAGCCGCTGAGCGCCTTGGCGGTGGCGGGCTCGTCCATGACGTCGCCGCCGGCACGGCTGACGTAGCGGGCCAGGCGGGCCGCCGCCTGCTCGAAGCCCTCGCGGTAGAAGGCGAACACGGCCGCGTACCGGGTGGGGATGTGGCCGGGGTGCATGTCCCAGCCCTGGTAGTAGGCGCGGGCCAGGGCGCGGCGGGTGAGGCCGAAGTGCAGTCGCCAGGCGTCGTGCACCTTCTCGGTCGGGCCGACCGGCAGGACGTTGGTGGAGCCGTCCGAGACGCGTACGCCCGTGCCTGCCGCGGCGACCTGCATCACGGCCTTGGCGTAGTCGGCGGCCGGGTGGTCGCTGGCCTGGTAGGCGGCGGAGACACCGAGACAGGCGCTGTAGTCGAAGGTGCCGTAGTGCAGTCCGGTCGCGCGGCCCTCGGCGGCCTGGATCATCCGGGCGACGGTGGCGGTGCCGTCGACGGCGAGGATGGACTGGCTGGTCTCGATCTGGAGCTCGAAGCCGAGGCGGCCGGGCGCCAGCCCATGGGCCTTCTCGAAGGCCTCGAGCAGCCGGGCCATGGCGGTGACCTGCTCGGGATAGGTCACCTTCGGCAGGGTCAGGACCAGCCCCTCGGGCAGGCCCCCGTCCGCCATCAGGCCGGTGAGGAAGATGTCGAGGGTACGGATGCCCCGGTCGCGGACCGCCGCCTCCAGACACTTCATGCGGATGCCCATGTAGGGGGCGGCCGTTCCGTTCCGGTACGCCTCGGCGACCAGCCTGGCCGCGCGGGCGGCCGCCTCGTCCTCCTCCGCGTCCGGGCGGGGGCCGTAGCCGTCCTCGAAGTCGATCCGCAGGTCCTCGACGGGCTCCCGCTCCAGCTTGGCGCGGACGCGGTCGTACACGGGAGCGGCCAGTTCGTCGCTCAGGCCGAGGACGGCGGCGAAGGAGGCCGCGTCCGGGGCGTGTTCGTCGAGCGCGGCGAGCGCCTGGTCGCCCCAGGAGCGGATGGTGCCGGCGTCGAAGACGTCGCCGGGCACGTAGACGGTGTGCACGGGCTGGCGGGTACCGGGGTCGCCCGGGTAGAGGCGCTCCAGTTCGGCGTCGACCGGCGCGAGGGAGGCGCTGATCTCCTCGCTGACGGCGCCCGCGAGGCTCGTCGCCACGTTCTCCTGCTGGCCCTGACCCATCCCACACCCTCCTGTTTTCCGCTTCTCGGAATCAATAATCCGCAGTACGAAGTTATCCGTGGATCTTCCCGTGGGTCAACACCGTCTTTCGCGCGACCGCCCACGCCTTCATCCTGGCGCGCGGGAGGAGGGGATCACCCGTTGATGCTCCGGGGCTCCGGGGGTGTGCCGCCAGGACGAGCCGAGGCCCCCGCGTCCCACCCGGACAGGGCGGGGCACGGGGGCCTCGGTCGGCGTCGGAGGATCAGCCCTTGCGGGCCTTGATCTCCTCGGTGAGCTGCGGGACGACCGCGAACAGGTCGCCGACCACGCCGTAGTCGACCAGGTCGAAGATCGGGGCCTCGGAGTCCTTGTTGACCGCGACGATCGTCTTCGAGGTCTGCATGCCGGCCCGGTGCTGGATCGCGCCGGAGATGCCGTTGGCGATGTACAGCTGCGGGGACACGGACTTGCCGGTCTGGCCGACCTGGCTGGTGTGCGGGTACCAGCCGGCGTCGACGGCGGCACGCGAGGCGCCGACGGCCGCGCCGAGGGAGTCGGCGAGCGCCTCGATGACCGCGAAGTTCTCCGCGCCGTTCACGCCACGGCCGCCGGAGACCACGATCGCGGCCTCGGTCAGCTCCGGACGCCCGGTCGACTCACGCGGCGTCCGGCCGGTGACCTTGGTGCCGGTCGCCTGGGCGGAGAAGGACACGTTCAGCGCCTCGACCGCACCGGCGGCCGGGGCGGCCTCCACGGCGGCCGAGTTCGGCTTGACGGTGATGACCGGGGTGCCCTTGGAGACACGGGACTTGGTGCTGTACGAGGCGGCGAACACCGACTGGGTGGCCATCGGACCCTCGTCGCCGGCCTCCAGGTCGACGGCGTCGGTGATGATGCCGGAACCGATGCGCAGCGCCAGGCGGGCGGCGATCTCCTTGCCCTCGGCGGAGGACGGGACGAGCACGGCGGCCGGGGAGACGGCCTCGACCGCGGCCTGGAGGGCGTCCACCTTCGGCACGACCAGGTAGTCGGCGTACTCGGGCGCGTCGTGGGTGAGGACCTTCGCCGCGCCGTGCTCGGCGAGCGTCGCGGCGGTGTCCGCGGCACCCGCGCCGAGGGCGACGGCGACCGGCTCGCCGATGCGGCGGGCCAGGGTCAGCAGCTCCAGGGTCGGCTTGCGGACGGCACCGTCCACGTGGTCGACGTAGACGAGGACTTCAGCCATGGGACTTCTTCTCTCCTGCTTGCGAAGGGGGGCGGTCGGCGGGTTGCGGGCCTCAGATGAACTTCTGGCTCGCGAGGAACTCGGCGAGCTGCTTGCCGCCCTCGCCCTCGTCCTTGACGATCGTGCCGGCGGTGCGGGCCGGGCGCTCCGTGGCGGAGTCGACGGCCGTCCAGGCGTTCTCCAGACCGACCTCGTCCGCGTCGATGTCCAGGTCGGACAGGTCCCAGGACTGAACCGGCTTCTTCTTGGCCGCCATGATGCCCTTGAAGGACGGGTAACGGGCCTCGCCCGACTGGTCGGTGACCGAGACCACCGCGGGCAGGGACGCCTCGAGCTGCTCCGAGGCGGCGTCGCCGTCCCGGCGGCCCTTCACGGTGCCGTCCTCGACCGACACCTCGGCCAGCAGCGTCACCTGCGGCACGCCCAGGCGCTCGGCCAGCAGCGCCGGAACCACGCCCATGGAGCCGTCGGTGGAGGCCATGCCGGAGATCACCAGGTCGTAGCCGGCCTTCTCGATCGCCTTGGCCAGCACCAGCGAGGTACCGATGGCGTCCGTGCCGTGCAGGTCGTCGTCCTCGACGTGGACCGCCTTGTCGGCGCCCATCGAAAGCGCCTTGCGCAGCGCGTCCTTGGCGTCCTCCGGACCCACCGTCAGAACGGTGACCTCAGCCTCGTCGGCGTTCTCCGCGATCTGCAGCGCCTGCTCGACCGCGTACTCGTCCAGCTCGGAGAGCAGACCGTCCACGTCGTCCCGGTCGACGGTCAGGTCATCGGCGAAGTGCCGGTCGCCAGTGGCGTCGGGCACGTACTTCACAGTGACAACGATCCTCAAGCTCACGCCGGCTCTCCTACTGCATCGTCTTCTCTGGGCTGCCTTCCTGCAGGCAGCATAGGCGCCTGAAGCGGCCGATCCCGGTCAGGGCGACCGCGCGCTCCGAGCGGAATATTACTCGTCAGTACACCCAGTTCATGCCCGCTGAGCAAGCGCTTTGAACTGTGACCTTCGCAACGCAGCGTAACCGGAACCCAACGGCTTCGTGGAGGAGCGCCGAGGTGATCAATCACGCAGCGCGCCGAAGCGGCCCTGATGGTAGAGAAGCGGACGGCCGACGCCCGTGGGGTCGCCCAGGACGACCTCGGCCAGCACGATGCGGTGGTCCCCGGCCGGCACCCGCGTGACGACCCGGCACACCATCCAGGCGAGCACGCCGTCGAGGACGGGCACCCCCTCGGGGCCCTCGCGCCACGCCGTCGGCGCTCCGAAGCGGTCGGCACCGCTGCGCGCGAAGGTGGCGGCCAGTTCCTCCTGGTGCTCCCCGAGTATGTGGACGCCGACGTGGTCGGTCGCGGCGATCGCCGGCCAGCTGGAGCCGCCGGTGCCGACGCCGAAGGAGAGCAGCGGGGGCTCGGCGGAGACGGAGGTGAGGGAGGTGGCGGTGAAGCCGACCGGACCGGCGTCGCCCCGGGCGGTGATCACCGCGACGCCCGCCGCGTGCCGCCGGAAGACGGAGCGCAGCAGCTGGGGGGAGGCGAGCTGGACGGTGGCGGAGGCGCCCAGGTCGGACGTGGCCGTCATGGAGCTGTCCTTCTGCTGGTCGGACGAGCGGGATCCGTGGCTGCTCAACAGTCCGGGCGGCACGCGCTCGTGGGGCGGGCTGGGTCGACGCGGGGCCGCCCGAGAAGAAGGAGTTCCGCGGGCAAGCGGTCAGGCTCACGATAGTTGGCGTGCCCAGTCAAGTACGTCCCGGGATGTGGGTGCTGTCCCGCCGTCATGGATCGGGACCTCACAACGCCTCCCCCAGGGCCGCGATGACGTCCGCCGTGCGCGGCTGTCCGGCGGCCCGCCGTACCACGCGGCCGTCCGCGTCGAGGACGAGCACGGTCGGCGTCCTGAGGATTCCGAGTTCGCGCACGAGGTCGAGCCGGGCCTCGGCGTCGACCTCGACGTGCGCCACGCCGGGGACCATGCGGGCCACCTCGCCGAGGACTCGCCTGGTCGCCCGGCAGGGTGCGCAGAAGGCGCTGGAGAACTGCACCAGCGTGGCACGCGCGCCGAGGTCCTCACCGAGTTCGGCCGCCCCGAGCCGCCTGTCCTCGCCACATCCCCGCACGCCTGCTCTCCTGTTCCGCTGTGCCGCCGCCGTACCTTCGCGAACGCGCCCGTGCGCGCCCACCGGTTCAGCGCGCCCGCGAGCGCGGAGATTCCCGGAACCCGGGACGCATCCGCCGGGCGGTGGCCGCGGCCGGCGGTCCGTGGACGCGGTGTGGCCGCTGTGGGCCGTCGGGCGGAATCTCACGGGTGACGTGACGAGGATCTCGCCGTGGACGGGCACGTGGACTGGCTCCCGGGCCGTTCTTGGGGCACGATCTGCGACAGGCCGTAAACCTACGGCAGCGTAACTTCAGCCGGGAGCCCCTTCCCTGGCAGAGAGAAGGGTCCGTCCCGCTCATGGCAGAGCTCGTCTACCGCCCCGTCATCGGTCTCGCCCGCACGATGTTCAAGGCGTGGGACCTCAAGATCGACTGCCGGGGCTCGGAGAACATCCCGCGCACGGGCGGCGCCGTGCTGGTGAGCAATCACATCAGCTATCTGGACTTCGTCTTCAACGGGCTCGCGGCGCTCCCGCAGAAGCGCCTGGTGCGCTTCATGGCCAAGGAGTCGGTCTTCCGGCACCGGATCTCCGGCCCCCTGATGCGCGGCATGAAGCACATCCCGGTGGACCGCGCCAATGGTGAGGCGGCGTACGCGCGAGCGCTGGACTCGCTGAGGTCCGGCGAGGTGATCGGGGTGTTTCCGGAGGCCACGATCTCCGAGTCGTTCACGCTGAAGAGCTTCAAGTCGGGCGCGGCGCGCCTCGCGCAGGAGGCGGGCGTTCCGCTGATCCCGATGGCCGTCTGGGGCACGCAGCGGCTGTGGACCAAGGGCCACCCGCGCAACTTCAAGCGCAGCCACATCCCGGTCACGATCCGCGTGGGCGAGGCCATGGAGGCCTCCCGCGAGCAGTACGCGGGCGCCCTCACCCGCCGGCTGCGCGAACGCGTCCAGGAGCTCCTGGAGGCCGCCCAGCGCGCCTACCCGGTCCGCCCCCGGTCCGCCGACGACACCTGGTGGATGCCCGCCCACCTCGGCGGCACGGCCCCCACCCCGGACCAGCTCCGCACGGCCGGGGCGCACTGACCCAGGCCGGGACCGCGCGGCACACCGGAAGGTGACGGAGCGGGCCCGGGTCCAGGGCCTCTCGTTGGGATCATGCCGGGCTCGCGGGCCCTGGCACCGCTCCCCCGAGCTCTTCGAGCAGGGGGTACCCCCAGCCGCGTGGTCGTCGGCTGGCAGGGCTCCGCCCTGCCGCCCTCCTCCGCCGTGCGATCCACGGCACCGGACCCCGCTCCCTGATCCGGCCTGATCCCAACGAAAGACCCTATGACGCGGGCGGCCGTACGGTGACCTCGGCGCCCGGGCTGAACTTCTCCAGCAGCTCGGCGAGTTCGGCCGCCGCCGCCTCCGCCTCGGCCACCCGCATCGGGAGCAGGCTCTCCAGCAGGAAGATGCCCGACGCGGTCTGCTCGGTGAGGCCGGTACGCGGGCCCTGGCGCCAGTTCCAGCGGCGGCAGGTCACGCCGGCCTCGTCGCACCACACCACCTCGCCCGCGTCCGGGTGTTCGACGGTCTCCTCGCCGCCCGCGACGGTCACGAAGTCCTCCTCGCCGCTGGCCCGCACCAGGCGCATACCGCCCTCGATCCGGTCGAGGTCCTCGCCTCCGACCGGGATGAGATGGGCGACGCTGATGGCGTTGTAGAGATCGACGAGCAGGTTGATGCGGGGCAGTCCGGCGTCGGTCAGCGCCCGCCGGGCCAGCGCCTCCGCCGAGTTGCGGGTACGGGAGGGCTTGGAGCCGAACGCCGTGTAGGTCTCGCGCCAGGCGGCCATGTGCGGGTCCTCGTGCGGGGCGCGCCCCTCCAGCCGCGCCGCCAGACGGCGTGCGGCCTCGTCGAGGAGCGCCGAGGAGGCCTCGGTGCTCGGTCCGCCCACCAGCCCGTGGGCCTCGACGGCCACGTGGGTGAAGCCGGGCGCGAGTGCGCGTACCTCGTCGGACACGGTGAGCGTCAGTGCCATGTTCTCCCGCTTCGCGGTCAGAGTGCGGCAGGGAGCGTCTTCCACAGCCGCGGCCGGTCCGGAGCGGCCGTGAGGGCGGCCAGCACGGCCGGGTGCGGTTCAGCGTACAGCACCGGATAGTCCAGCTCGTTGGACTTCGGATCCGGCACGAAAGCCAGGCGCTCACCGGTGAGGGAGAACCGGGCGTCGACGCCCGGCTTGTTGCCGCGCGGGTCCTGCCGGTGCCAGGCTCCGTTGAACCGGACGGCGACCAGTCCGTGCACCACGCGCCCGCCGTCGCCGTCGTGCGTCAGCCGCTGGTAGCACAGCGCCGTCGGGATGTCCTCGGCCCGCAGCAGCGCCGCCAGGGCATGGGCCTTGGCGTAGCAGATGCCGGTGCGCAGCCGGAGGACGTCGGAGGCGCGCCAGGTGACGCGCGGGTCGCCGGAGTCCTGCGAGTGCGGGATGCCGTCGCGCACGAACTCGTACGCGGACCGTGCATAGGCATACGAGTCCGCCACCCCCTCGGCGAGACGGACAGCCGTCTCGCGGACCATCGGGTGCTCATGGTCGATCACCTCGTCGGCGGCCAAATATGCAGACAGGTCAGGGGTGTTCTGGATCAGCTCCATGCCCGCAGAGCATAGGAATGCGACCACTCGAACGTCAATGACTTTTCGAGCGATCGCATAACTATGCAGATCCGACCAGTGTGCGGACGCTAGCGCGCCATCTCCTCCTTCAACGCGGCCACGAACGTGTCCACGTCGTCCTCGGTGGTGTCGAAGGCGCACATCCAGCGCACGACGCCCTCCGCCTCGTCCCAGAAGTAGAAGCGGAACCGCTTCTGCAGGCGCTCGCTCACCTCGTGCGGGAGCTTGGCGAAGACCCCGTTGGCCTGCACCGGGTAGAGGATCTCCACGCCGTGCACGGCGCGCACGCCCTCCGCGAGCCGCTGCGCCATCCCGTTGGCGTGCCGGGCGTTGCGCAGCCACAGGTCCTTGGCGAGCAGCGCCTCCAACTGCACCGACACGAAACGCATCTTGGAGGCGAGCTGCATGCTCATCTTGCGGATGTGCTTCATCTGGCGGACGGAGTCCTGGTTGAGGACCACGACCGCCTCGCCGAACATCGCGCCGTTCTTCGTCCCGCCCAGGGAGAGGATGTCGACGCCGACGGCGTTGGTGAACGTCCGCATCGGCACGTTCAGGGAGGCGGCCGCGTTGGCGATGCGGGAGCCGTCCAGGTGCACCTTCATGCCCCGCGCGTGCGCGTGCTCGCAGATGGCGCGGATCTCCTCGGGCGTGTAGAGGGTGCCGAGTTCGGTGCTCTGGGTGATCGAGACGGCCTGCGGCATCGCCCGGTGCTCGTCCTCCCAGCCGTACGCCTGCCGGTCGATCAGCTCGGGGGTGAGCTTGCCGTCGGGCGTGGGCACGGTGAGCAGCTTCAGGCCGCCCATGCGCTCGGGGGCGCCGCCCTCGTCGACGTTGATGTGCGCGCTCTCCGCGCAGATCACCGCGCCCCAGCGGTCGGTGACCGCCTGGAGCGCCACGACGTTCGCGCCGGTTCCGTTGAACACCGGGAACGCCTCCGCGGTGGCGCCGAAGTGGCTGCGGACGATCCGCTGGAGGTTCTCGGTGTAGTCGTCCTCGCCGTACGCGACCTGGTGCCCGCCGTTGGCCACGGCCAGGGCGGCGAGCACCTCCGGGTGGACCCCGGCGTAGTTGTCGCTGGCGAACCCGCGGACCTCGGGGTCGTGATGGCGACACGCGTCGGTCCTGGGAGGGTTCACGGCTTGTCGGTCAGCCACAGACGGTTTCCGTTCACTTCCGCGGCGGGCTTGCTCCACACGTCGACGATGGCCTCGGCCAGGTCCTTGACGTCCGTGAAGCCCGCGAACTTCGCGTTGGGGCGGTCGGCGCGCATCGCGTCGTGCACCAACGCCTTCACCACCAGGATCGCAGCCGCGGAGGTCGGCCCTTCGGCGCCCTCGCTCTTTCCCGCCTTGCGGAAGAAGTCGGCCATGGCCAGCGTCCACGCCTCGGCGGCCGCCTTGGCGGCGGAGTACGCCGCGTTGCCCGCGGTGGGCTTGCTGGCGCCGGCCGCGCTGATCAGGACGTACCGGCCGCGCTCGCTGCGCTGCAGCGCCTCGTGGAAGGCCAGGGAGGTGTGCTGCACGGTGCGGATGAGCAGCAACTCAAGGAAGTCCCAGTCGTCCAGGCTGGTCTTGGTGAAGGTCTCGCTGCCGCGCCAGCCGCCCACGAGGTGGACCAGGCCGTCGATCCGGCCGAAGTCCTTCTCGATGTGCGCGGCCCAGTCGCGGGTGGACTGGAGGTCGAGCAGGTCGACGGTGTCCCCGGTGACGCGGGCGCCGCCGGAGGCGTACCGGGCCGCGTCCACGGCCTGCGAGAGCCGCTCCGGGTCGTTGTCCGCGCCGACGACGGTCGCACCCGCCTCGGCGAGCCTGAGCAGCGCCGCCCGGCCGGCCGGTCCGCCCGCGCCGGCCACCGCGATCACCGCACCGCTGAGAGCCCCGTTCCCCACCATGTTCCTCGCCTCCTGCGCAGTGTTCTCGGTTTCGCGGCCGCTCACGCGGCGACCCGCTCGGCGCTGTCCGCCACGATGCCCCTGGTCGAGGCGATCACATTCTTCAGCTTCTTGGACAGTGCCTCGTAGAACATGCTGAGCGGAAACTCGTCCGGAAGCACGTCATCCACGAGCTTGCGCGGGGGCTGGGTCAGGTCCAGGGCGTCGGGGCCCTTGGCCCACTTGGAGCCCGGGTGCGGAGCGAGGTAGGTGGAGACCAGTTCGTAGCCGGCGAACCAGTGGACCAGCTTGGGGCGGTCGATGCCGTCGCGGTAGAGCTTCTCGATCTCGGCGCACAGCTGGTTGGTGACCTGCGGGGCGCGCTCCCAGTCGATGGTCAGCTTGTTGTCGGTCCAGCGCACCACGTCGTGCTTGTGCAGGTAGGCGAAGAGCAGCTGACCGCCGAGGCCGTCGTAGTTGCGCACGCGCTCGCCGGTGACCGGGAAGCGGAACATGCGGTCGAACAGCACCGCGTACTGCACGTCACGGGCCTGTGCGACACCGTCGGCCTGGAGCCTCACGGCCTCCTTGAAGGCGGTGAGGTCGCAGCGCAGCTCCTCCAGGCCGTACATCCAGAACGGCTGGCGCTGCTTGATCATGAACGGGTCGAACGGCAGGTCGCCGTGGCTGTGGGTGCGGTCGTGGACCATGTCCCACAGCACGAAGGCCTCCTCGCAGCGCTTCTGGTCGTGGACCATGGCGGCGATGTCCTCGGGCAGTTCGAGGCCCAGGAGGTCGACGGCGGCGGCGGTGACGCGGCGGAAGCGCGCGGCCTCGCGGTCGCAGAAGATGCCGCCCCAGGAGAACCGTTCCGGCGCCTCGCGCACGGCGATGGTCTCCGGGAAGAGGACGGCGGAGTTGGTGTCGTAGCCGCCCGTGAAGTCCTCGAACGTGATGCCGCAGAACAGCGGGTTGTCGTAGTGGGTGCGCTCCAGCTCGGCGAGCCAGTCCGGCCAGACCATGCGCAGCACGACCGCCTCCAGGTTGCGGTCCGGGTTGCCGTTCTGCGTGTACATGGGGAAGACGACGAGGTGCTGGAGGCCGTCCGCGCGGTTCGCGGCGGGCTGGAAGGCCAGCAGCGAATCCAGGAAGTCCGGTACCTCGAAGCCGCCCTCGGCCCAGCGGCGCAGGTCCCGCACGAGTGCCTCGTGGTAGGCGGCGTCGTGCGGCAGCAGCGGGGACAGCTCCTCGACGGCGTCGATCACACGCCGTACGGCGGCGTCGGCGTCCGCGCGGCCGGGGGCGCCCTCGGCCGTGAAGTCGATCGAGCCGTCCTTCGACTGCCATGGCCGGATTCGCTCCACGGCATCCTTGAGCACGGGCCACGCCGGGTGCTCAACCACCCTGGCCACCGGAGGAACCTTCTCCTCCGCGCCCACCTGCACAAGAATTTCCGTCATGTCTCATCCTCCACGGGACAACCTCGCGTAAGGAGACGGTATACATACAGGGTTTCTCCCAGCAAGGGGAGCCTCGGGAAATTATTCTGCGCGCAGCCATGGTCACCGGCCATTTTCCTGCCGTACACCCGGACGGGGCCAGACCCGGTAGGCCGGTCGGGTGACCAACGCCACGTCTCCCCGAGGGCGGTTTCCGGCCGTGGGCGACCGTGCGAAGGCTTCACGGCCCGGCGGTCAACGCGACCGGGGACTCGCCCACGCCGGAGTGACCACCGCGACGGATCCGGCCCGTTCCTGCGGGCCGTCACCCCACTGCGGCGTGTACGCGGGGGTTCAACCAGCGTGTGGGCCATTAGGCTGCGTCATTACCGCGCGGACGACGAGGTCCAACCGCTCCGCGCCGCGCAGAGCCGCCGTCGACGGAAGCGAGTTGAACTTTGAACTTCCTTACCATCGGTCACCGCGGAGTCATGGGAGTCGAGCCCGAGAACACCCTCCGTTCCTTCGTCGCCGCCCAGCAGGCCGGACTGGACGTCGTCGAACTCGATCTGCACCTGAGCAAGGACGGCGCCCTCGTCGTCATGCACGACGACAAGGTGGACCGCACCACCGACGGCAGCGGCGCGATCGCGGACAAGACACTCGCCGAGCTGCGCTCCCTGGACGCCGGCCGCGGCGAGCGGATCCCGCTCTTCGAGGAGGTCCTCGACGCGGTGCGGTCACCGCTCCAGGCCGAGATCAAGGACGTGGCCGCGGCCCGCACCCTGGCCGAGGTGCTGCACGAGCGGGACCTGGTCTCCCGCGTCGAGGTGTCCTCGTTCCACGACGAGGCGATCGCCGAGATCGCCCGTCTGGTGCCGGGAGTGCGCACCGCGCTCGTGGCCGACCGCTACGGCTCCGAGGTCGTCGAACGCGCCACCGCCGCCGGCGCCGCGACCGTCTGCCTCAACATCCGCCGGCTCACCCTCGAGATCGTCGAGCACGCGCGCAAGGCGGACCTGAGGATCATCGGCTGGGTCGTCAACACCCTGGACCATCTGCGTCTGGTCCGCGCCCTGGAGCTGGACGGGGCCACCACCGACTACCCGGAGATCAAGCTCACCGGCCGCTTCACCGCCTGACCCCGGGGCGGGGACCCCCGAGCGAGATGCCTAGGCGAGTTCCTTGACCAGCAGTTCGAACTCCAGGTCGTCGCGCTGCGGAATGCCGAACCGCTCGTCGCCGTACGGGAAGGGCGTCGTCCTTCCCGTACGGCGGTAGCCACGGCGCTCATACCAGGCGATCAAGTCCTCGCGCACGGAGATCACGGTCATGTGCATCTCCCTGGCGCCCCAGTCCTCCCTGGCCTGGCGCTCGGCCTCCGCGATGACCACCTTGCCCAGGCCCGCGCCCTGCAGTGCGGGGCTGACGGCGAACATGCCGAAGTAGGCGTGGTCCCCCTGATGCTCCAGTTGGCAGCAGGCGACCACGCGGCCGTCCCGCTCGACCGTCAGCAGCCTGCTCCCGGGCGACTTGATCACCTCCAGCACGCCACCGGGGTCCGTCCGCTGCCCCTGCAGGATGTCCGCCTCGGTGGTCCAGCCGGCCCGGCTGGAGTCCCCGCGGTACGCCGACTCGATCAGGTCCACCAGCGTGTCGACATCGGCGTCGCGGGCGTCACGGAAGGTCAGTCCGCTGGCGGCGGTCTTCATGGGTCGAGCCTTTCGGTTCGGGCGCTGTCGGGCGGGGCGAGCGCCATCCTGCCACTAGGCTCCAGGTGCATGGTGCACGTACTCAGCAGCCGGACACTGGTCCGGCCCACGGACCCCGAGCGCTCCCGTGCCTTCTACGGCGACCGGCTCGGCCTCGCCGTCTACCGCGAGTTCGGCACGGGGCCGGAGCGCGGCACCGTCTACTTCCTCGGTGGCGGTTTCCTGGAACTCTCCGGACGCTCCGACGGACCGCCGTCCCCGTCCGTGCGGCTGTGGCTCCAGGTCGAGGACGTGGCGGCGGCCCACGAGGAGTTGCGGGCGAAGGACGTCGAGATCACGCGTGAGCCGGTGCGCGAGCCGTGGGGTCTGATCGAGATGTGGATCGCCGATCCGGACGGCACACCCATCGTCCTCGTCGAGGTGCCGGCGGAGCACCCGCTGCGGTACCGGGCGGGGATCTGAGCCGGATCCGGGCGCGGCGGCCGCGGGCGGCTCCCGCTGGCCCGCGTCGGCGGCCGGGGCTAGCGTGCTGGTGGGTGGGGATGAGCCTTCCCGGAGGAGTGCCATGGAGTTCGACAAGCCTGTGGTCGGCGGACCCTGCTGGGCGGAGCTGGGCACCAGCGATCTGGAGGCGGCCACACGGTTCTACACGGAGGTGTTCGGCTGGCGCATGCGGCGCGACCCCCGGCTGGTCTCGGGGGACTACACCTTCGCCCACCTCGGGGACGCGCCGGTCGCCGCGATCACGCCCCTGTACCAGAGGTCGCAGCCGGTCGCGTGGAACGTCTCGTTCGCCGTCGCCGACGCGGACGCCGTGGCGAACAAGGTGGTGGAGGCCGGCGGGACGGTGATCCACGGTCCGAGGGACATCTACGACGAGGGCCGCTTCACCGTCGCGCTCGACCCGTCGGGCGCGGCCTTCCAGATGTGGCAGGCGCGGGAGTTCTCCGGTGCCGGGGTGTTCAACCGGCCCGGCTCACTCGGCTGGGTGGAACTGGTCACCCGCAACCCCAAGCGGGCCAGGGACTTCTACACGAGCGTGTTCGGCTGGAGCGTCAACGCCTCGGAGTGGTACACGCAGTGGGGTCTGCACGGCGAGGACTTCGGCGGCGTGACGGCGATGCACGACCGCTTCCCGGCCGATGTGCCGCCGCACTGGCTGCCGTACTTCGCGGTCGAGGACGTCGACGCGACCACGGACATCGCGGTCCGGGCCGGCGCCAAGGCCCTGCTGGAGCCCACCGCGCTCCCGGACGGCCCCCGTATCGCGGTCCTGCGGGACCCCCAGGGCGCGACCTTCGGCATCTACCGGTCCGCCCGGGAGAGCTGAGGCCCGTCCAGGAAGGCCGAGGCCCGCTCCGGGGAGCCGAAGAACCCGTAACGGTCCACCCCGGATCCACGAACGGGACGGTCGTGGATCCGGGGTGGACCTCCGGCTCAGAGGCGCAGGGCGCCCGGGCGGCCCTCCAGCCGGCCGAGCAGCTCGCCCAGGAGCGCGGCCAGGCCGTCCCGTTCCCGCCCGGCCAGGCCGGACAGGACGGCCCGTTCGTAGGCGAGTTGCTCCGGCAGGATGCCGTCGACGAGGTCCCGTCCGGCGTCCGTGAGGCGGACGTGGGCGACCCGGCGGTCGCGGGTGTCGCCGCGGCGCTCCACCAGTCCGCGTTCGGTCAGCTGCTTCAGGCGTTTGGTGACGGCGGCCCCCGAGGAGAACGTCTCGCGGGTCAGTTCGCTCGGGGTGAGTTCGTCCCCGGTCCTCCGCAGCGCCCCGAGCAGGTCGAACTCGGGCCGGCTGAGGCCCGCCCGGCGCAGCGGCGCGTCCTCGGCCTGCTGGAGGAGGGCGGCGCAGCGGTTGATCCGGCCGATGATCTCCATCGGCGCGGTGTCCAGGTCGGGGTGGACGGCCCGCCACTGGCGGACCACTCCGGCGACGGTGTCGCCGCCCGGCTCGGTCCCCGCGGGCCGGATCCGCTCGTGCGTCGCGTCCCCGGTCGCCGCGTCCCCGTGGGCCGGCCGTCCGTTCCTCGCCGTCATGGCCGTACGTCCTCCGTCGTCTCGCCCGTGCTCGCCGGGGCGTGCAGGCCCTGGCGTCGTACCGTCGCGGCGAGCGTACGGTGTGCGGACTGCTCGGTGAGCACGACCCGCTCCTGGGGCAGGGCGCGTTGCCACCACTCGCCGGACGCGGCGTCTGCGGTGGCGCGCAGGTCGGCCAGCGCGGCGGCCAGGCTCCGGCGGGCGGACTCCAGGGCGGCGGGCGCGGGCCGCTCCTCGGCGACCAGGCGGGCCGCTTCTTCGCGGGCCCGGTCCACGGCGGCGAGGGCGTGCTCGATGCGGTCGCCGGCCCGGCGGTTGGTGACGGCGACGGCCGCCACGAAGCCGACCAGCCCGCCGACCAGGGTGTCCACGGCCCGCTCGGTGATCAGCTCGCCCGGCTCGTGGTACCCGGCGAACTCGATGATGAGCAGCGCCAGGGGGGTCACGCAGATGCTGCCGAGCCAGTAGTTGCGGCCGATCAGCGCCTCGGCGCCGAAGTTGAAGGCCATGCAGAGCAGGACGAGGGCCAGGTCGCTGGCGTGTGCGAGCGGGGCGACGGCGGCGAAGACGAGGACGCCGACGAGGTTGCCGAAGACGCGCTGAATGCCCCGCTTCCAGGTCAGGGTCATGTTGGCCTGGTAGAGGGAGGCGGCGGTGACCAGGGCCCAGTAGGGGCGGCCGACGCCGAGCGCGAGGGAGGCGTAGCCGGCGAGGGCGCAGCCCAGCGCGGTACGCACCACGATCGGGGTGAGCGGGCCGAGCCGGGTCCACCAGGGCCGGTGGGGAGCGGTGATCTCGGCGTCCACGCCGAGCAGTTCGTCGGCGGCCGCCGGCGTCTCGCCGGCCTCGGGGATCGGCCCGGTCCCGCACAGTTGGCGGGCCCAGGTGCGCAGCTTCTCGGGGTCCGTGTCCGCCGGGGCGGCGAGCGCGACCTCGGCGCGCACGACGAGCCGTTCCAGGGCGCGCCGCGGAGCGGTGCGGGCCCCGGTGGACAGCAGCGTCTGCCAGGCGGCCTGGACGGCGGCGGCCGCGGCGGCGCGGGTCCGGGTGTGGCCTTCGCCGGTGCCGCCGGTGGCCGCGTGGGCGGCGGCCGCGTTCAGCGCCTGCGCGGTGGCGCGGCGCTCCGGGCCGTGCGGGCGCAGCAGCCCGGGTGCCATGCCGACCAGCCAGGCCCAGGCCGCCGCGGCCAGGGCCAGCACCAGGTGGCCCGGGACCTGGCCGAGGGTCTGCGGGGCGAACAGGGAGGCGGAGCTGATGAAGGTGAGGACGACGTTGCCGGGCGGTCCGATGCGGGTGGCGTCGCAGAGCGCCTTCTGCACGGCCGCCATCAGGGCGCCGACGGTGACCAGGACGACCGGGTCGGTGGTGAGCGAGGCGGTGACCAGGGCGAGGGCGAGGCCGCCGATCATGCCGAGGACCACCCAGGCCAGGGCGCGGGCCCGGGCGGCGTAGGGGCGGTTGTGCGCGTACAGGGCGCACAGCGAACCCGCCATCGTGTACATGGCGAGGTCGAGCCGGCCGAGGACGAGCAGGGTGAGGGTCGGCAGGGCGACCGAGACGACGACGCTCAGGGCGGGCTTGAACCAGATGTCCGAGGGGCGGCCGAGCCGCAGCACGCCGGTGAGCGGAAGACGCCGGGCGATCCGGCCGGGGGTGGGGGGCACACTGCTCATACCGACAAGATTAGCAGGTGTTTTACCTGTAAAACATACAGGAGGGGCGTGCCGCCACCGGTTCGTAACGTGCCGTGCTTCCCCGAACGCGCCCCGTATACCTCCTTGCGCTCGTGTGCGCACCGCGTGCCCCGGGCATCGCTTGACCGACCGGCCGTCCGGCGGCGGCCGTGATCCGTCGAGCGGGGAGGTGGGGGGTGCACGGATCGACTTCGCCCGGCTGGCTGCTGGTCGCGCTGTGCGCGGCGACCGGGGTGTACTGCCTGCTGCGGATGCGCAGCACAGTCGAGGACCAGCGCCGTTCCGCGGGCGGCGAGGCGGTCATGGGCTTCGGCATGGCCGCCATGGCCGTCCCGGCCGCGGTGTTCACACCGCCGGTGTGGGCCTGGTCGGCCTACGGGGCGGTCTTCGGCGCGACCGCGCTGCACTCACTGTGGTCGGCGCGGACGAGCCCGCACCACCTGCACCACCTGGTGGGCGCGGCGGCCATGGTCTACATGTCCGTGGTGATGGCGGTGTCGCCCGTGGCGCCCGGCTCCCACCACCACGGCGGGGCGGGAGTGCCGCCGCTCACCGGCGCGCTGCTGCTGTACTTCGCCGGATACGTCCTGCTGTCCGGCGTCCGGCTGGTCCCCGCCGCCGGGACGGTGGCGGGGAGCGTCGCGCGCGGCGGCACGGGGTGGGGCGACCGTCCCGAGCTGGCACGGGCGTGCCGGTTGTCGATGGGGATCGCGATGGTGGCGATGCTGCTGACCCTGTGATCCGCCGGGCGGGACGGCGGGCCCGGCACCACGGAGCCGTGGTCTGCGTCACTTTGCCGCGGAGCCGTACCCACGGCGCTGTCGGCCGCTCATAGGGTGGCTCGCATGATGGTCCCCGCGGTCCTGCTGCTGCTCGGCGCCCTGACCGCCGTCGCCGCCCCTCGGCTGCTCGCCCGGGCCGACTGGCCGGACCGTGAACCGGTGCTCGCGCTGTGGGTGTGGCAGTGCGTGATCGCCGCGGTCCTGCTGTGCTGCGCGCTGTCGATGACGCTCAGCGCGGCGGCCGCCTGGCAGGCGGTGCGCGGCCATGTGTTCGCCCCGGCTCCGCGTTCGGTGGTGGAGGCGTACGCGCTCGGCACGGCCGACGCCTGGGCGCCGGCGACCGCGGTGGCGCTCGCGTGCGGCGGGGTGTGGAGCGCGGCGATGCTGCTCCGCGAGGTGGTACGGGCCCGGGCGCGACGCAGGCTGCGCCGCGCCGAACTCCTCGTCCGTGCCCCGCTGCTGCCCGGCGAGGAGTCCGGCACGGACCGGCTCGTGGTGCTGGAGGGCGAGCGGCCGGACGCCTGGTGGCTGCCCGGACCGTCGCCCCGGCTGGTCATCACCACGGCCGCGTTGCGCCGCCTGAAGGGGCGGCAGCTGGACGCCGTCCTCGCGCACGAGCAGGGCCACGCGCGGGCCCGGCACGACTGGCTGCTGCACTGCTCCGCCGCGCTCGCCGGCGGCTTTCCGCAGGTGCCGGTGTTCGCGGCGTTCCGCGACGAGATGCACCGCCTGGTCGAACTCGCCGCCGACGACATGGCGTCACGCCGCTTCGGCCGCCTGACGACCGCCCTCGCCCTGGTCGGACTCAACGAGCACCGCGGCGTGTTCGGCCCCTGCCCCGCCACCCAGGCGCACGTCCCTCAGCGCGTGCACCGCCTCCTCACTCCCCCGAACCGCCTCCCGGCCGCCCGCAGACTGCGCCTGACGGCGGTCGCCTCCCTCGTCCCGGTGATACCGGTCCTGGTGGCGGTGATCCCCGGCTTGAGGGCGCTGGGTTAGGAACGGCACCCGTCCCACCCGTCCGTGACCGGTGTCCGGTGGCCGGGGCGCCTTGGGTTGGGCCATCATCGGCCCATGGCTGCCGTGCTCTTCGACTTCTCCGGGACCCTCTTCCGCGTCGCGTCCTGCGAGTCCTGGCTGAGAGCCGTCCTGAACGCGGCTGAACTCACGCTTGATGAGCGGGAGTTGGTCCGGACGGCACGGGCGCTGGAGGAGGCCGGGGCGCTGCCGGGCGGGGCGCCGCCGGCGCGGCTGCCCGACGAGGCGGCCGGGCTGTGGGAGGTCCGGGACCGCAGCGCCGAACTGCACCGGTCCGCCTACACCACCCTGTCCCGCCAAGTGCCGCTGCCCGAACCGGCGTTGCACGACGCGCTGTACGAGCGGCACATGACGCCGTCGGCCTGGGCCCCCTACCCGGACGCGGCCGAGGTACTGCGCACGCTGCACGAGCGCGGAGTCGGGGTGGCCGTGGTGAGCAACATCGGCTGGGACCTGCGCCCGGTGTTCCGCGCCCACGGCCTCGACGCGTACGTGGACGCCTACGTGCTGTCGTACGAGCACGGCGTCCAGAAGCCGGACTCGCGCCTGTTCGCTCTCGCCTGCGCGGCGCTCGGCGCCGACCCGAAGGACGTGCTGATGGTCGGCGACAGCCGCCACGCGGACGGCGGCGCGGCCGCCCTGGGCTGCGGCGTGCACTTCGTGGACCACCTGCCGGTCACACGGCGGCCGGACGCGCTGATGCCGGTCCTCGGCCTGCTCGACCGGACGGACTGAGCCGACACCGCACGGCCGCGCCGCCGACGCCCCCCACCCGGCCCCGGCGGCAGCCCCTTGACGGCACCGGGTACGCAAAAGTCCGCCCGCCTCGGACGATCCCCCGTTTCGCCCGAGACGGACGGCAGCACGACGGACCCCTGCCGGGGCCGGTCCGCTCGCGTTGAGTATAGTTGGCTGGCAGCCAGTCAACGCAGGAGTCACAGCATGTCCCCGCGCAGCGCCTCGGTCAATGAAGAGTTGCGACGGCGTTCCCGGGAGCGGCTCCTCCAGGCGGCGGTCGAGCTGGTCGGCGAGCACGGGTACGACGCGACGACGCTCGGCGCCATCGCCGACCGCGCGGGGTCGGCACGCGGTCTGGTCTCCTACTACTTCCCCGGCAAGCGCCAGCTGGTGCAGTCCGCCGTGCACCGGCTGATGCACCGCACGCTCCAGGAGGCGCTGGAGCGCGAGCCGCACACCGAGGACGGCCGGGAGCGGCTGGCGCGGGCCGTCGACGCGATCCTGGGTCTGGCCCGGGACCGGCCGGTGCTGATGCGCCAGCACATGGCGGGGATCCTGCTCGAGGAGGGCTTCGTGCAGTGCCCGGAGCAGCAGCGCCTGTCCGAGCTGCTGCGGGACACGGTGGCCCGGCGCGGTTCGCGGGACGTCGACGCCGACTACCCGATGCTGCGCGCCCTGCTGATGGGCGCCGTCTACGCCGCGCTGGTGCCCGGGGCGCCGATGCCGGTGCCGGTGCTGCGGGCCGAGCTGTTCGAGCGCTACCGGCTCGACTGGGACATGGGAGCGCCGCCGGAGGCGCAGCCGCCCGGCGGCTCCTGCGACACGGACCTGTCCCGCTTCTTCGCGACCGGCCGGATCCCGGCGCCCCCGCCGGAGCGGTAGCCCGGCGGCCGGCGTACGGATCCGGGCCGCGACACGCGGACGGTCCCGCGCGGCCTCCCTCCCCCGGCGGTCCGCTTGGTGCCATGCTGGAGCCATCAGCGATCTCCTGCGGTCCATGCGCGATCCATCGGGGTAAGGAGTTCCGCCGTGCTGCGTGTCGCCGTCGTCGGCTCGGGGCCGAGTGGGTGCTACACCGCTCAGGGCCTGGTCCAGCAGGACCCCTCCGTGCGCGTCGACGTCCTCGACCGGCTGCCGTGCCCGTACGGACTCGTGCGCTACGGCGTGGCGCCGGACCACGAGAAGATCAAGTCCCTGCAGAACAACCTGCGAACGGTCCTGGAGCACGAGCGGGTCCGGTTCCTGGGCGGCGTCCAGGTCGGTGGCCCCGGCGGACTGCCCGCCGCGCGGCTGCGCGAGCTGTACCACGCGGTGGTGTACTGCGTGGGCGCCGCCACCGACCGCCGTCTGCACATCCCGGGCGAGGACCTGCCGGGCAGCTGGTCGGCGACCGAGTTCGTCTCCTGGTACAGCGCCCACCCCGACTCCGTGGACAGCGGTTTCGTGCGGAGCGCGCGGTCGGCCGTCGTCGTCGGCGTGGGCAACGTCGCCGTGGACGTCACGCGCATCCTGGCGCGCGGAGCGGCCGAGCTGAGCCCCACCGACATGCCCGAGGCAGCGCTCGCCGCGCTCACCGCGAGCCGGGTGACCGAGATCCACATGGTGGGCCGGCGCGGCCCGTCGCAGGCCCGCTTCACGACCAAGGAGCTGCGCGAGCTGGGCGCCCTGCCGGACACCGACGTCGTCGTCGACCCGGAGGAGCTGGCACTGGACCCGGCCTGCGCCGATCCCTCGGCACTGCCGGCCGCCCAGCGCCGCAACATCGAGGTCCTGCGCGGCTGGGCCGCGACGCCGCCGAAGGGCGGCACCCGCCGGATCCGGCTGCGCTTCTTCCTGCGCCCCGTCGAACTGCTCGCCGACGACGGCCGCGTGGGTACGGTGCGGCTGGAGCGCACGGCGCCGGACGGGCACGGCGCCGTCGTCGGGACGGGTCGGTACGAGGACATCGCGGCCCAGCTGGTGCTGCGGTCGGTGGGCTACCGCGGAGTGCCGCCGGACGGGCTGCCGTTCGACGCGGGCACCGGCACCGTGCCGCACCGTGACGGGCGCGTGCTGCGCGACGGTGCCGTCACGCCCGGCGAGTACGTGGCCGGCTGGATCAAGCGGGGTCCCACGGGCGTCATCGGCACCAACCGGCCGTGCGCGAAGGAGACGGTGGCCTCGCTGCTCCAGGACGCGCCCGGGCTCGTGGGCAGGCAGGTGCCGGACGACAGCCTCCCGGTGCTGCGCGCCGAGGGTGTCGAGCCCGTACGGTGGGCGGGCTGGCAGGCCATCGAGCGGGCCGAGGCGGAACTCGGCGTCTCCCTCGGGCGCAGTGTGGTCAAGCTGCCGGACTGGGAGTCCCTGCGGGCGGCGGCCCGCACCGCGGTCTCCCAGGTCTAGGGTCTTCCGTCCGGACCGTGCAAGGGCCCGCGAGCCCGGCGTGATCCGAACGAGAGGCACCAGCCCCGGGAGCCGGTCCGGGACTCCCCCGCCGAAACGGTGTTCTCCTGTCCAGCGGCGGGAGAGCGCACCCGGGCAGGGGGCGGGGCCGCCCCGGTGCGTATCCGCGGGAATCCATGAGCAGGTCCGGTCCCACCGGGCTCTGGCGGGACCGGACCCGCGACCGTCATCCTCCGGCCGCCAGCTCGCGGACGAACGCGGGACCGCTCTCCGGCAGCAGCCGTACGACGGTCTCCTCCAGGCGGGGCAGGACCCGCTGACCGGCCAGGGCCAGGGCGATCGCCGCGGCGACACCGGCCCAGGCCACCGGACCGAGCGGGGTGCAGCCCAGGGCCCGGCTGACGCCGGGGGTCTGGATCAGGGCGGCAAGGGTCAGGGCGGAGCCCAGGGACGTCACCCGGACCAGCGTGCTGCCCCGGCGGTCGAGGAGGGTCTGGGCGAGCTGGGTGCCGACCACGCCGCACAGGGCCATCGTGCTGGAGCGGCGGGCGGTGCCGGGTGTCCAGCGGCCGATCATCCAGGCCGTGGCCGCGCCCAGACAGGTGGTCAGGGCGCGGTGGCGGATCTGCCGGATCAGCCCCTCGCCCAGAACGGATCCCGCCGCGTCCTCCGGCGTCGCCGACCGCGCCTGCTCGGGGTCCTCCTTCGGGGTCACCGCCACGGCCATCGCCGGGAACAGGTCCGTGAACAGGTTCACCATGAGCATCTGCCGCGTGGACAGCGGCGCGGTGCCCGACAGCAGCGTGCCGAACAGGCCGAAGCCGATCTCGCCCGCGTTGCCGCCGATCAGGATGGCGATGGCGTCGGCGACGCTGTGCCACAGGGCGCGGCCCTCGCCGATCGCGTCGATCAGGACCGTCAGGTCGTCGTCGGTCAGGACGATGTCGGCGGCGTTGCGCGCGGCCGCGGAACCACGGGCGTTGATGCCCACGCCGATGTCGGCGGCGCGGATCGCCGCGGCGTCGTTGGCGCCGTCGCCGACCATGCCGACCACCCGGCCGGCGTCCCGCAGCGCCTCGACGACCTGGAGCTTCTGCTCGGGCGCCACCCGGGCGACCACTCCGGCGTCGCGCAGCATCCGGGCGCGGGCCGACCTGTCCGCGGCGGCGAGTTCGTCGCCGGTGACCACGGTGGTGTCCTTCGGCCAGCCCAGCTCGGTGGCGATCGCCCGGGCGGTCTGCGGATGGTCGCCGGTGAGCATGACCGGCCGTACACCCTCCTCGTACAGGCCCCTCACGAGCGCCATGGACGTGTCGCGCGGCACGTCCGACAGCGCGAGCAGCCCGATGAACTCCAGGCCCGCAAGCGTTCGTTCGAGTGCGTCCTCCTCGCTCTCGTGCTCGTCGAGCCGCCGCTGCGCGACCGCCAGCACCCGCAGCCCGTCGCCGGCCAGGGCGTGCGAGGTCTCGATGGCGTGGGCCGGGAGGGCGGGGCAGGCGGGGAGCACCGTCTCGGGGGCGCCCTTGACGACCAGCAGGCGGGGTCCGTCCGCGACCCGGCCGACGGCGGCCGCGTATCCGCGGGCGGCCTCGAAGCCGAGGTCTTCCAGCTCGGCCCAGTCCGGGTCGGGACCGGCCGCGTCGAGGACGGCCTCGTCGGTGGCGTGCACCGGCCGGTCCGAGTCGCCGTTGAGACGCGGACAGGCCCGCGCCGCGGACCGCAGGGTGCGTGCGGAGGCCTCGTCGTCCACCACGTGGACCTCGCCGTCGGCGTCGGACGCCCGCACCACGCGCAGCCGGTTCTCGGTGAGGGTGCCGGTCTTGTCGAAGCAGATGGTGTCCATCCGGCCCAGCGCCTCCAGCGTGCGCGGGGTGCGGACCAGGACGCCGTCGCGGCTGAGCCGCCGGGCCGCCGCCAGCTGCGCCACGGTGGCGACCAGGGGCAGGCCCTCCGGGACGGCGGCCACGGCGACGGCCACGCCACCGCTGACCGCCTCGCGGACCGAGGTGCCGCGCAGCAGCGCGATACCGGTCAGCGCGGCTCCGCCCGCCAGTGTCAACGGCAGTGCCTTGCGGGTGAGTTCCTGGAGCCTGGCCTGCACGCCCGCGGACGGGGGCGTGCGGGCGGCGAGGTGCACGGCGCGGGCGGCCTCGGTGCTCTCGCCGGTGTCGACCACGACGGCCCGGCCCTGCCCGGCCACCACGGTCGTGCCCTCGAAGACCATGCAACTGCGGTCCGCGACCGCGGCGTGCGGGGTCGGGTCGGTCTGCTTCTCCACCGGAAGGGACTCCCCGGTCAGCGCGGACTCGTCGACCTCCAGGCCGTCCTCCCACAGCAGCCGGGCGTCGGCGGGCACCACCTCGTCGCCCTTCAGCTCGATCACGTCGCCCGGCTTGAGCTTCCCGGCGTCGACCGTGACGGTGGCGCCGGCCGGGGCCTGCGAGTCCGGGGGCGCGATGCGCGCCTTGCGCTTCTGCTCGGCGATCAGGCCGGACAGGGCACGCTCGGCGCGCAGCCGCTGGAATCCGCCGACCAGGGCGTTCAGGTCGAGGGCGCCGACCACGAGGAGGGCGTCCACCACGGAGCCGAGGATCGCCGAGGCAGCCGAGCCGACGGCCAGGACCGGGGTGAGGGGGTCCCGCAGTTCGCCGCGTACGGCCTGCCCCAGCTCGTACGTCCAGCGGACCGGGGCGAGTACCGGGTTCCGGACGATGCCGGCCACCGCCTTGCGGACCTGGACGGCGGCCCACTCGAACGGGGTGAGCCGGCCCGCCGCTTCCTGGTCCAGCCGCTTTTGGGTCTCCCTCGCGTCGAGTTCGTGCCAGTGCACGCGCGGTCGCGGGTGCGGGGCGTGCGCCGCCGCCACGGCGAAGGCGGCACGCGTCCCGGACAGCAGGGCGGCGGCCGCTGCGGCGTCGACCGGCGCGTGCCGCAACCCGGGCAGGATGGCACGGCGGCCGCCCCCGCGCTTGGACTCGCCGATGGCCACGAGCAGCCCGGACAGCGCGGCGCCGGACCGGGCCAGGGTCTGCGCCCGGTGGCCGGTCCTCCGGGCCGCCGGGACGGCCGTCAGCACCCGCCACACGTCGGGCAGTCCGTGCAGGGCGAGGATGTCCGCGCCCCAGACGACGGCGGCGTCGCCGTCCACGAGGGCGAGGGCGAGGTCGCTGCCGCGCAGTCCGGCCAGGACGTCGTGGTCGTCGGCGGAGCGCATCCGGGCGACCGTGAGTACCGTGCCCTCCTCGCCGCGCAGCCCGTACACCACGTCGTCCAGGGGCCGCCGGGCGTCCACGACCTGGTCGGCGAGGCCGGTGAGGTCCTCCAGGGCCGGATCGTCCACCAGGACCACCCGCAGTCCGGCCCGGCGTGCCGCGTCCAGGACCGGTTCGACCCACGGGTCCGCCTCCCCCTCCTCGCTGCGCAGCGCGCTCGAGTGCAGGACGACGGTGCCGGCCATCTCCAGTTGCCGCAGCCGCTCCGGGGCCCGGACCAGCACGCCGGTCCGGGCGAGCAGGGTGCCGAGCACGGCGTGGAAGACGGCGGGTCCGTAGCGCGCGGCCTTGGGCGAACCGGCGAGCACCGCCTCGGCCGCCTCGGCCCCGTTGCGCTTGACCAGCATGGTCAGCGCCGCGCCCACCAGACTGCCGGCGGAGGCGTGGTTGGCGTACTCCTGGGCCGGTGTGATGCGCAGTGGCGGGCGCGGTGTGTCGTCCGCGGCGACGCTGACGCGGCCGGGTGCGCACAGCTGGTCGTGGAACGCGTCGAAGGCGGCCGTGCGGGCCACCGTGTCGGCCAGTTGAGCGGCGCGCAGCGCACCGTCCAGGACCAGCGAGGTGGGGGTCTGGCCGGCGCCGTGGGCGGCCGCGTTCGCGCAGGCGAGCAGGAGGTCCATGCGGGACCTGCCCAGCCGGGCGCTCAGTGCGGCACGGAAGCGCGGATTCTCCCGCAGCAGTGTCACCGCGGCGGTCACCATGCGCGGTGAGGGCGGCAGGCGCAACGCGTAGGAGGTCAGTGCGACGCCGACGCCCACCACGTCGGCGGCGAGTGCGGCCGCGGCCGCCCGCACCCCGGCCGGATCCCCCGGATGTGTGATGTCCTCCGGATCGTCGCCGTCCAGGACGAGCCCGTGCCGGGCCGCGAGGTCGGCCGCGTGGTCCACGACCTCGTCGGCGGCCTCCTCCTCCGTCACGGCGACGACCAACCGCCCCAGACCCTCGTCCCAGCACGCGAAGAGCACGTCGGGCCGCTCGGCGAGCGTCGCGGCGATGTGCCGCGCCAGATGTCGCTTCCCGCCCGCGCGCAGCACCTTCTCGGGGTCCAGGGAACGCAGCGACAGGTGCGCCCGGGTGCCGGACCGCCAGTGGCGGCCCGTGCCGGGCAGCGCACTGCGGGCGACACGTACGACCCGCGCGGCGGCGTCCACGCCGCGTACGCCGGCCCGTGCCGTTCCGGCCACCGCTCCCGCGGCGGCCCCGACCGCGGGTGCGGCCCTCCGGATGACCAGCCGGGCAGCGGCCGACGGGGCAGTCAGCAGTCCGAGCACCATGGCGCGTCCTCAGAGGGAGGTGCGGTCGGGCCGCGCCGTCGGGCCGAGGGGTCCGGCGGCCGCCGCCTGCCCCTTCGAGGACTTGCCTCGGCCGGCCCCGGACGTCCTGGTCTTCGCCGGTTCGTCGGGCCCGGTGTCCGTGTCCGGCGCGGACGCCTGCTCCTTGACGTCGGTACCGGCGCCCCGCGCGGTCTCCCGGGCGGCCGTGCCGCGCTTCTTCGAGGGCTTGCGTGCCGCGGTGGTGGCCGGTGGCAGCTCCGGTGCCTGTTGTGTCTGTTCCTCGGCGGCGGGCCGTTCGGGTCGGGGCTGGGTGAGCCAGACCACGGCCGCGCCCGTGAGCGCCACCGGCCACTCCACCACTCCGGCGACGCCGAGCACTCCGGCTCCCGTGTACACCGCGAGCCGCCGCCCGCGCGGCGAGACCGCGCCGACCTTGTCCAGCGTCCCCTGCGCGGCCCGGCCCACCGCCTCGGCGCCGGGCACCTTCCGCAGCACCGAGGCCGCACCGTGCAGCGGCGCCGCAAGGGCAGACGACGACTTCCGCTCAGCCATGACTCTCCTCGCCTGGGGGTGAGATCGACTCCTCGTGGCCACCGGGTGCCCACAAGCGTGCTGGTCACCCCGTCTCTCCCAGAGAACGCCACCGGTCGCGTCCGCGCCACCGGGCTCCGCCGTCCGCCACGTTCCGCGTCGGGGACGGATTAACGGCCGGCGCCCTGCCCGCGGCACCGGCGGGATGCCGGCCGGAGCCGGCCCGTCCCCGCGCCGGAACCAGCGGAACCGCTCGGGAACAGGGCACCCGGCACGACGCCCGCACCCCTGCGGCTACGAGTGCACCGACCGCGCCGCACACCCCACCGCCGGGCCCGCGGGCACCTCGCCCGAAAGGCCGAAGCCCGAGAGCCCAACGGCCGAGCCACCCACCCCCGCACCAGCATCAGCGGGCCCCGGGAAGCGGCAAGGAGCCCGCCCGTACAGGCGCACCCGCCGCACCGAGCCCCCAGCCGAAAGTCCGACAGGCGCCCGTCCCGAAACCGGCGCCCGACAGCACGACGGCCGAGCCACCCACGCGAGAGACAGCGAGCCCCCGGGGAACGGCAAGCACCCCCACCCACACAGGCGCACCCGCCGCACCGAGCCCCCAGCCGAAAGACCGACAGGCGCCCGCCCCCAAGGCGGGCGCCCGACAGCCCGACGGCGGAGCCGTCCCTCCCCCGTGTCAGGAGTGGCGGAACAGTGCCGCGGGGACCGCCCCCGCGAGGAGCCCGTAGCCCTGCGGGTTGAGGTGCAGCCAGTCCCCGGCGTGGAGGTCGGGCCGCAGCCGGCTCGGCTGCGCGGGATCGCGCACCGCGCGGTCGAAGTCGATCAGCGCGTCGAAGTGGCCGCTCGCCCGGATCCAGGCGTTGACCGCCTGGCGGGACTTCTCCCGCAGGCCCGCCGGGTCGTCGTAGGGGTCGTTGCCGCCGAACGGCAGCAGGGTGGCGCCGTAGACGCGGATGCCCTGGGCGTGGGCGCGCACCACGATCTGCTGGTAGGCGGCGATCAGGTCCTCGGTGACCCGGCGCTGGGCGGCCGGGGTGGCGTCGGCGGTGCCGATGTCGTTGACGCCCTCGAAGACGATCAGCCAGGCGACGCCGCTGCGCGCGAGGATGTCGCGGTCGAGGCGGGCGAGGACATTGGGGCCGAGGCCGTCGTTCAGGACGCGGTTGCCCCCGGCGGCCTGGTTCAGGACGGCGAGGTCCACGGTGGCGGGGCGGGAGCGGAGCCGGTCGTAGAGCTGGTCGGGCCAGCGGTCGTTGGCGTTGGTGGTGGAGCCGCGCCCGTCGGTGAGCGAGTCGCCGAGGATCGCCACCGACTGGGTCGGGGCCTTGGCCTCCACCTCGACGTCGCTGATCAGGTACCAGTGGTCGACCGGGGTCGCCCCGGTCAGGTCGGCGTCCCGGGTGTGGTCGCCGTGGACGAGGTACGACGTCGTACGCGAACCCGGGTGCGAGGTGAGGGCGAGGGAGGGCTGGCCCTCGGCGAGGTACGCCGTCACGGTGAGGTTGGACGCGGCGCGCAGGTCGAGGTCCAGCGGGTCGGAGACGACCTGGGCCCCGGTGGGCACGGTCGTCGACGCCCGCCCGGAGAACGTCACCTTCCGGGTCGTACGCGGCTCGACGGCGCTGACTCCGGCCGCGCCCTCGCGCGGCAGCGCCACCGTCACGGCGGTCAGGGGCAGCGGGGTGTCACCGAAGGCGTTGGAGAAGCGCAGCCGGATGCGGTGGCCGCCGGTGGAGACGCGCAGCGTCTGCCGCACGGTGGTGTCGACGAGGACGGCGTGGTCGCCGGTGAAGGGCGCAGGCGGCAGGTTGCCGGGTTCGGTGAGCTGCGGCATCGCCGTCCAGGTGTTCACCCAGTGCCGTGCGGCCGCGGCCGGCGGCCGGTCGGCGGCGGTCACGCGGTCCGGCCCACGCACCAGGGCGGTGACGGCCGAGACGGTGACGCCGAGGGCCAGCACCAGGACGCACACGCCGATCAGGTCGGCGCGGAGCGTTCTGGCGGGGCGGGTTCTTCCGGGCGGTGTCACGTGCGTCCTCCGTTGAATGTGCGGGGGTGCGATCGGACGGGTGCGGGTGGTGGCCCGAGGCGCGCGGGACTGCCCCCGGCGGGCTGCCGCTGCTGCATGGTGGCATGGACATGGCCATCATGGAAGCGCTCCCACACCCAGCGCCGACCCCTTTCACCATCCGTCCGCGAGTGGCCGGATGTGACCTGCGCGAGGCGTTGACTAGAAAGCGCTTGCACTCTACGGTCCGTTCAACAGTGTGACCGGCAAGCGCTACTTCAGGCCCTCTGAGTCACACTGCTCACGCGAGTCGTTCCACATGATGTTCGGCATTCACGTATACGACCTCACTCGGTCTCGTATACACCCCCCACCCAGTCCTTCCGAAGGGACAGCATCCGCATGCGAACTCGCCTCTCACGTCCACACGCGCCCAGGTCGGCTCTGGCGGCGGCCGTCGCCGCGGCCGCGACCCTCGCGGTGCTCGCCCTGCCGCAGCAGGCCGGGGCCGCCGAGAGCTCACCGGTCGGTTTCGGCGCCGGCACGACCGGCGGCGGCAGCGCCTCGGCGGTGACCGTCTCGACGCTCAGCGCCTTCAAGACGGCCGTGACCGGCAACACCGCCAAGGTGATCAAGGTGAGCGGCCAGATCTCACTGAGCGGTCAGGTCGACATCGGCTCCAACACCACGGTGCTGGGCGTCGGTTCGTCGTCCGGGTTCACCGGCGGCGGGCTGCGGCTGAAGAACGTCAGCAACGTCGTCGTGCGCAACCTCCAGATCAGCAAGGCCGTCGGGACGGACGCGATCACCGTCCAGGGCTCGACCAAGGTCTGGATCGACCACAACTCCCTGTCCTCCGACCGCGACCACGGCAAGGACTACTACGACGGCCTGCTCGACGTCTCGCACGCCTCCGACTACGTCACGGTGTCCTGGAACACCTTCAAGGACCACTACAAGGGCTCGCTGGTCGGCCACAGCGACAACAACGCGGGCGAGGACACCGGCCATCTGCGGGTGACGTACCACCACAACTGGTTCAACAACGTCAACTCCCGCATCCCGAGCCTGCGTTTCGGCACGGGGCACTTCTACGACAACTACGTCGTGGGCGCCGAGACCGCCGTGCACTCGCGCATGGGTGCCCAGATGCTGGTCGAGAACAACGTCTTCCGCAGCACGTCGGTCGCCGTCACCACCAACCGGGACAGCAAGCAGGACGGTTACGCCAACCTGCGGGGCAACGACCTCGGCGGCGCCACGACCGAGGTGTCGCAGACCGGCACCTTCACCAGCCCTCCGTACAGCTACACGGCAGAGGCCGCCTCAGGTGTGGCCTCCTCGGTGACCGCGGGCGCGGGCACCGGGAAGATCTGACCGCCGCCCGGCCATCACCCGACCGCACGGAAGGAACAAGGACATGACGTCCGCAGCACGACCGCACCTGCGACGGCGCGCACTGACCGGGGGCCTGGCCGCACTCGGCCTCTCGGTTGCCATGATCATGACTGAAGGAGCACCTTCGGCGAGCGCCGCCACCTGGCCCACCGCCAACGGCAGTCAGGCGGTTTCCACCACCATCTCGGTGTCCGGCACCAAGGACTACGGGATGACGCGCCTGTACGGCAGCGGGGCCCTGGGCACCGGCGGCCAGGAGGAGAACCAGAAGCCGATCCTGGAACTGGCCGCCGGCGCCGTCCTGAAGAACGTCATCATCGGCTCCCCCGCCGCCGACGGCATCCACTGCCTGGGCAGCTGCACGCTCCAGAACGTCTGGTGGGAGGACGTCGGCGAGGACGCCGCGACGTTCCTCGGCTCCTCGTCCTCCAACGTCTACACCGTCTCCGGCGGCGGCGCGAAGGAGGCCAGCGACAAGGTCTTCCAGTTCAACGGCGCCGGCACGCTGAACGTGTCGAACTTCGCGGTGCAGAACTTCGGCACCTTCGTCCGCTCGTGCGGCAACTGCAAGACGCAGTACAAGCGGACCATCAGCCTCAACACGATCGAGGCCACCTACAAGGGCGGCCGGATCGCCGGCATCAACACCAACTACGGGGACAGCGTCTCCCTGAAGAAGATCACCATCATCGGGGACTCCGGCAAGAAGATCATCCCCTGCCAGAAGTACACCGGGAACAACACGGGCGCCGAGCCGTCCAAGGGCGGCACGGACGCCGACGGCACATACTGCAAGTACGCGGCGTCCGACATCACGTACAAGTAGCGGCTCTACCGGAAAGGCCCAGGCCATAACCTCTGGCCTGGGCCTTTCTCATTTCCTTGATCGGTACGTGGTCCAGCCCACTGCCCTGTGAGACAGAAAATCGGGCCTGATGGGTCCAAGCTGGGTCCCCACGCGGATCCCAGTGGGACCCAGTGGAGGCCGCGGCCTGTCAGGCCACCCGGCGGCGCTGCCTCTTCATCGCCCTCTTCATGGCTGCTGCCTTCTCTGGCCGGGCGGGCTGCACGTGGTAGCTGTCGGCCGTCTCCACCGGGGCGTGCCCGAGCTTCGCCGCCTGCTCGGCCTTCCGGTAGGCGGTGACGAGGTCCAGGGACGCGGAGGCGGTCGCGGCGTGCATCTCGGGCAGGACCGTCTGGTAGGTGTCGCTCGTCATCCGCAGGGACGCGTGCCCGAGCATCGCCTGCACGGCCTTCGGGGCGACGCCGGCGGCCAGCGCCAGACTTGCCGCCTCGTGGCGGCCGTCGTGGAGGCGGATCGGCGGCAGCCCGGACAGCTCGACCAGCCGGTGCCAGCGGTTGGAGAAGAACTGCGGGTGGTACACCGAGCCGTCTTCCTTGGTGAAGACTCGGTCGGAAGCCTCGGTGGGCGCGGGTACGCCGGCCGACGTCCATTGCTCGCGCTCGGTGGCCTGCTTCTCGCGCCAGGCCCGCAGCAGCATCACCGAGTCCCGGTTCAGCTTGATGTCGCGGACGCTGTCGGCCTTTGGGGTGTCCTCGTGCACCTCGTGGGAGATGGTCACCAGCTGCTCGCGGATGTGGATCACCTCGGCGTCCAGGTCCACCTCGTCCCAGGCGAGCGCGGCGAGCTCGCCGCGGCGCAGGCCGTGGAAGAGGATCAGGTGCCAGGCGGGGAAGTGGCGGTCGTCGACGATGTGATCCAGGAACTCGGCGGTCTGCTGCAGCGTCCACACCATGACCGGGCTTGGCTTTTCGCCGGTGCGTTTCCAGCGGGCCACGCGCGGCGGGGTCCAGGCGAGCGCGCGCGGCTTGGTCACCTTGGGGAGGGTCACGAGCGCCGCATAGTTCTTGGCGATCAGCTCCTCCTTCAGTGCGTCGGAGAGCGCGGAGGACAGGGTGGCCTTGATGGTGCCCATGGCGGCCGGGTGGATGGGGCCAAGCGCCCGCTGCCAGATGTCCAGGCGGCTTTGAGCGCGCTAGGGCGGGCTGCTCCACGAGCTGAGCACTGCGTCAACCTGCCAAACCGAAAGCTCTCTGGCGCCGATTTGATGGGGTTTCGCCTCGAGGGAGGTGACCTCTCTGGTGCCAAGTTCGTCGCGGCCGACATTAGTCTATGCGATATAAGACACGCGGAAATGACTAGGGCGGACTTGACGCGCGCAAACCTAAGTCGCTCTCGTTTTGTCGATGTGGATTTCGGCGGGGTAACGTTTGAGAAGGCGAATCTTGAGGCTGCAAACTTCAGTCGCTGTAATCTTTCGATGGCAAAGTTGACGGACGTGGTGGCTCGTGATGCTCGATTCTCTGGGAGTGCACTGGGTGGGGCAAAGCTGAGCGGAAACTTCAATAGCTGCAATTTTCGGAGCGCCGAGTTTACGACTTCAGATCTCTCCGAGTTGACTGTTCACGGAGCAGACTTCACTGGCGTTTCTTTTGAGCAGGCTAACTTGGATGGTGCAGACCTGTCGAATCCAATCGGTTTGACCGTAGAGCAGTTGATTATCGCTGTTCTGACGGACGCTACGCTACTTCCGGAAAAGATCGGCAACGATCCAAGAATTCGGGATCGGATTAAGCGAGTTGCCGAGCTCGGCGAGGATGCGTAGTGGCCTTAGGGCTCGTTCTCGGAGGAAGCTATTCCCCCTCGACCGAACCCACCACTCACCCCTGCTCCCATCCCGTCCGCCGTCGACCCACACGTTGTGGAGCGGGCGTGGTTCATGGCGTCCAGGTGGAGCGCGCCACTGTACGAACGACCTGGACGCCATGGGCCGCGTCTGCTCGGCTCTGCCTGGGTCGACGGTGGACGGGATGGGAGCCCACCACGCTCGCCACGATGTGCCCGCGGCCGGGAACGGCGCCCCCTCCATCCCGGTGCCGGCCGATCCCCCGCCGGAGGCGCTGTTCTAACCTTGGCTATGTCGTCTCACCCAGCCCCGGCCTGGTCTTCGCCCCCTTGCGGGCGCGGGCGGGCGACGGCGCGCGGCCCCGGTGACGAAGGCAAGGAGGGGCGGCGCGGCGGCGACCGACCGGCGCCGCCGCGCTGTGCGCGGCACCTTCGATCTCCGATCGGACTGCTTGCAGCTTGGGAGGCCGGGAGCGACGGCGAGCGAAGCGAGCCTTGATGAAGTAGGGAAAGTTCTACCGCGCTAGTGCCTCGATGCTGTGTCCGGTCCCGGTAGATGCTTGACACTTCGGTCCCAGCTGATGGTTGACAGTGGCCCGTGATCGGTTTTCCTGTGCGTGTCGTTGCGGCGCGT
>NZ_JBIVTV010000019.1:0-7460 GCF_044756885.1 Streptomyces sp. NPDC091412
AACTGCAGGCACTCCTCGCCACCTGGGCCGGCACCTGCCCCACCTGCCACCGCGACATACCCGAACCGATACGCACCTGACCAAGCCCTACTAGTCAGGAGCACGTGCCGAGTGTCTGCTTCGTGCGGTGGGCGGCTCCGGGCACGGCCGAGCCCCCGTCGGCTGATGCCGACGGGCCCACCCACCGGCCAACAGCCTGCGGCGGCCGTCCTCCGCGTCAGGTGCGTCACCAAGGGCTTCGGCGGTGCGGCAGCCCCCAACGGCGCCGACCAGAAAAACAGTTGCTGGATCGACGAGACACCCCCTGGCGTGCTCAAGCGCGGTTCGAGGCGCGCCGGACAAGCTGAGCCCCACTCGCTCAGCGGACGGATCATGGGGGATGAACAAGTGAACACTGTACGCACCCTGCCCGACCTCCTGCTCCAGAGAGCGGAGCGGGAGCCGGACGCGGCGGCGTACTCGCTGCTCGACTGGCCCGCCCAGGAGGGCGGCCGGGAGCGGACGCGTATCCGGCGGATCGGCTACGGGGAGCTGGACCAGGCCGCCCGGCGGCTGGCCGCGTGGCTGCTGGACCGTGGGCTGGGCGGGGAGCGGGTGCTCGTCCTCCAGCAGCGGCCCGAACTCTTCATCGCGTCGCTCTTCGGCTGCCTGTATGCCAACGCCATTCCGACGCCGTGCCCAGTGCCGGAAGGACGGCGCAGCGCGGACGAGAGGGTCCTCAGCATCGTGCAGGACGCGCAGGTGGCGTTGTTGCTCACCGACCGGGAGCGGGCCGCGGACGTCTCCCGCCTGGTGTCGGCGGTGGGCCGGGCCGACCTGCCCTGCCTGGCGCTGGACGACTCCACAGCGCTGCCGTCCGCGGCGGACTGGCGGCCTCCCGCGGGGGACCCGGACGCGATCGCCGTACTCCAGTACACCTCTGGCTCGACGCGGGAGCCGCGCGGCGCCCGGCTCACCCACCGCAACCTTCTGGCCAACCAGGAGGAGCTGGCGGTGCTGCTGGGCACCGGACAGCGCGCGTGTGTCGGCGGCTGGCTGCCCTTCCACCACGACATGGGACTGTCCGGGCTGCTGCTGCACCCACTGTGGCTGGGCACCACCGGCGTGCTGATGTCCACCTCCGACTTCACCCGCCGCCCGGGCCGGTGGCTCCAAGCGGTGAGCGAGTGCGGGGTGACCGTCAGCGGCGGCCCGGACATCGCCTACGAGCTGTGCACACGCAAGGTCACCGAGGAGGAGCTCGCCGAGCTGGACCTGTCGGGCTGGCAGGTCGCGGTGAATGGCTCGGAGCCGGTGCGGGCCGAGACGATGGACGCCTTCGCCGAGCGGTTCGCGTCGGTCGGTTTCCGGCCGAGCGCGTTCGTGCCGGCGTACGGACTGGCCGAGAGCACCCTGCTGACGGCCGGGAGGTGTGCGGGCACGGGCGGGCCGCTGCGCCCCTTCCACGCGGACATCGCGGAACTGGAGCTCGGGCGGCTCGTGCCCGCTGCCCCGGACCGGCCCTCCCGCGCCCTCATCGGCTGCGGCGCTCCGGCGGTGCCCCACAACGACCTGCGCATCGTGGAGCCGGACACCGGCCGGGTGCTGCCCGAGGGCCGGGTCGGCGAGATCTGGACCCGCGGCCGGAGCGTGGCCGACGGCTACTGGAAGCGCCCGCTGGAGACGCGGGAGACGTTCTGCGGGACCACCGTGGACGGCGAGGCCGGCTTCCTGCGGACCGGTGACCTCGGGGTGTTGCACGGTGGCGAGCTGTTCGTCACCGGCCGGATCAAGGACATGATGGTGCTGGCCGGGCGGAACGTGTATCCGCAGGACGTCGAGCACCGCGTGCAACAACTCAGTGAACTTTTCGGCGCCACGGCGGTGTTCACCGCGGATTCCGACCGTGACACGTTGGTCGTGGTGCAGGAGGTGCACGTGGGGCGCCGTTACGACCTGAACCTGGCCGCACTGGAAAGGGAGGTGCGCGCCTGCGTGGCCAGGGACTTCGAGGTGGCCGCCGTGAACGTGGTGCTGGTCAGGCCGGGAACGGTGCGCCGGACGTCCAGCGGCAAGATCCAGCGGCACACGATGCGCCGGCTGTTCCGGTGCGGCCGGCTGCTGCCGCTGACCGTGCCCCGCTGACCGCTGACCGCTGACCGCTGACCGCTGACCGCGGGACGACGGGGCGGATGCAATTTGGCTGGATAGCAAGGCAATTGAGGATCTGTGATCGTTGGCCGCGGAGGTACGGTTGCGACGTGCCGGGAAATACGGGGGCTCGGTATCTGGTCAGAGGAGACGCATGATCCGCGTGCTACTCGCCGAGGACATGAACATGGTTCGTGGCGCGTTGGTCGCCCTGCTGTCGATGGAACCGGACATCACGGTCGTGGCTGAAGTGGAGGACGGCGACCGGGTGGTACCGATCGCGCTGGAACACCGGCCCGACATCGCGGTTCTCGACGTGGACCTGCCCGGCACGGACGGACTGACCGCCGCCGGCATGCTCCACGAGCAGCTGCCGTCGTGCGGCACCCTCATGCTCACCAGCCTCGGCAAGCCCGGCACACTGAAGCGGGCGCTGAGCATGCGGGTGTCCGGGTTCCTGCTCAAGGACGCGCCGCCGGAGCAACTGGCCAGTGCCATAAGAAAGGTGGCCGCCGGGGAACGGGTGGTCGACCCGGAGCTGGTGCTCTCCGCCTGGGACTACGAGCGGAGCCCGCTGACCGCCCGCGAGATGGAGGTGCTGCAACTGGCCGCACAGGGGGCACAGGTGGGCGAGATCGCCGGGGCACTGTTCCTTTCCGCGGGGACCGTCCGCAACTACCTCACGACGATCGTCAGCAAGCTCAACGCGCGCAACCGTGTCGACGCCATCCGTATCGCGCAGGAGGCCGGCTGGCTGTCCTGAGCCACCGTCGGATGCCGGCACGCCTGCGCTCCGGACCGGGCACCACCCGGCCAAGGCACCGGCCACGCCCGGCCCGCCGGTGATGCCTTGAGCCGAGCGCGCCGGCTTCGCCGTCGCCCGCACCGCCGTCACGGCTCGGCCGAGAACTCCCGCGGTGCGGGCATCGCGCACACGCGCTCCCAGCTGCCGAGGTGTTCGCAGCGTGCCTCGGTGCCGCCCGGCATCCGGTTCGGGTCGGTCCGCACGCCGCGCGGATCCCGGCGCCGTTCGTGCTCCGCGCGCCAGACCCGGCCGCCGTGCCCGACGGGCCGCCGGTCGCCCCGGCGAACGTCCCCGGAGCCGTCCGCCGCCGTGCCCGACGGCTCCGGCGTCTCGCGGCTGTCCGGGACTCCGGCCACCACCTCGAACCGGCCACCGGATCTCCGTCCGGCCGTCAGCGTGCCGCCGACCGCCGCCAATCGCATCTCCAGGTTCGTCAGCCCACGGCAGTCCGTCGACGCCGTGGATGAGGACGCGACGTCGTCGCGGCCCTCCAGCCCCGTGCCGTCGTTGACGATGCCCAGCCGCAGACGGCGACCCACCCGGTCCAGCTCGATCGCACAGTGCTGCACCTTGCTGTGCCGCAGCATGTTGGTCACCGCCTCCCGCAGCACGATGGCCAAAACGGTGCCGGTCCGGTTCTCCGGCGGCGGCACCGACGTGCGCACATCCACCTCGATCGAGGCGGATCTGAGCATGGCCACGCACGCCTCCAGCTCCGTGGCCAGCGACAGCGACTGGTAACTGTGTGCCACGTGGCGCACCTCGGTGAGCGCCTGGCGGGAGATCGCCAGGATCGACGTCAGCTCCTTCCTGACTTGTTCGTCCCGGCGCGGAACGTACCGCAGCGCCACCTCTGTCTTGAGGGTGATCGCCGAAAGGCTGTATCCGAGTAGATCGTGCAGGTCGCGGGCGAACCGCCGACGCTCCTGCGAGACCGCGCCGACCAGCCTCGTCCGAGCCCGGCGCAGTTCGGACACCAGCCTGATGGCGTAGAGCGCCAGGCCGGTGACGAGGGTGGACGACGCGGTGGAGGCGGCGAACGCGGGGTCGTTGTTGAACAGTTCGGCGATCACCGCGTTGGCCGCCACGACGGCGAAGAACACCTGCCACTTCAACCGCGCGGGCAGAAGCAGCAGTACGGACGCGGCGAGGAGTCCGCCAACCGCCTCCCAGGGGTTTCCCAGCCAGGGCAGCGGCAGATAGGTGAGCAGGGCCTGTGCGGACAGTGTGATGGTGCGGTAGCGGCGTCCCCGCAGTTCTAATCGTGGCTGCGTCTGCAGGATCTGGAGGGCGCACAGCGCGGAGAAGCACAGGACGCACGCCGTCATCTGCATCGCCCGGGCCCCGGACGCCCAGGTGTTCATCGACACCTGGGCGAGAAATCCCGCCAGCACCGCATACAGAATGAAAGCAGTGAAGTGCGACAGCGGCACCTCCCAGGTTTCCGTGTCGCCGTCGGCCTGTTCTCGGCACTCTGTCCGCATCGTGGACTTTCCATCACTGCCCATCGCAACCCCCGTTACTTGGCGCACTGATTTCCGCGGGCAGCATACGTATGCCATACGCCTCAGAAGGTCAAATTCTCTCAGCGAAGGGCATATTCAGCCATGGCGAGCCGGGACCGGTTGTTCGGGGCGGTGATGGATGCGATCGCGGGCTGCTGCGCGCGGCATGATCTCCATGCTCAGAAGGCCGGCCTCCCCGCACCACACATTCGTCCGCAGGATCGCGGCCAGGGGTGCCTCGCCCCGTCCACGCCCCTACCTCCCACTCGTACCGCAAAGGACGAGAGTCTGGTCCAGTCCGGACCGGCGCGACAGGGTGCCCGCCATGTTTTCGGGGTGCGTTTTTCACGATCTCGGAAGGTGATTCTCCCGCCCGAGTCACGACGCCGTCACTGGCGTGGAACCGGCCCGACTTACAGGCTGGAGGAGCTGTGCCCGATGCCGCAGCGCACCCTGAGCGGAGGAGTACTGCGGGCCGGGCATCACGCCAGGCGTCACCAGTCACCGAGAAGGAGGCGGATCAGCGGTGCAGATCAAGCTCCTTGGTCCATTCATCGCACAGGAACACCACGGATCCATCGTCCCGAGCGCGGCGAAACCGCGGCAGGTCCTCGCCCTGCTCGCCCTTCGCGCGGGCGGCATCGTCACCGCGGCGACTCTGATGGAGGAACTCTGGGGCGACCAGCCACCGCGCAGCGGACCGACCACGCTTCAGACCTACATCCTCAAGCTGCGGCGCCTGCTGGAGCGGGCGCTGACTCCGGAGGACGACGCGCCGGGCACCTTCGCGTGCGGGGGGCCGACGGGAGCCGCCCGCCCGCAGGCGAAGGAGGTGCTCGTCACCCGCCATGGCGGATACCAGCTCGACGTCGAGCCGGGCATGATCGACACACAGGAGTTCGAACGGCTCCAGGAACTCGGCCAGGCGGCCTTCGCCGCCGGTGACCTCGCCGCCGCCTCCACCCTGCTGGGGCAGGCGCTCGCCCTGTGGCGGGGCCCGGCGCTGGTGGACGTCAAGACCGGGCTGGTGCTGGAAATGGAGGTGCTGTGGCTGGAGGAGGCGCGGATGACCGCGCTGGAGAGCCGCATCGCTGCCGACCTGCGGCTGGGGCGGCACGGTCAGGTGCTGAGCGAGCTGGCCACCCTCTCGGCGCAGCATCCCCTGCACGAGGGGCTGCACGCGCAGTTCATGGCGGCCCAGTACGCCTCGGGCCGGGTCTGGCAGGCGCTGCAGACCTACCAGCGGCTGCGCACCACGCTCGGGGCCGAACTGGGCATCGAACCGAGCGCGCGGGTGCAGCGGCTGTACGGGTCGATGCTCGCGGCGGACGCGTCACTGGATGTGTCCCTGGACGCGCCGCTGGACGTGGGTTCGCCGACCGGGCCGGTGCCGCGGGCGGCGCTGCGGTCGGCCGTCTGAGCCCAGGGGCGCGCGGTCGTCACGTCCGGAGGAACAGCGGGACGGAACAACAGCGGGACGGAACAACAGCGGGACCGAACAACAGCGGGAACTGTCGCACCGAGGGGCGGCGGTCACCGGGATCACTCCCGGGGCCGCCGCCTCCTCTCGTCGTGTACCGAACCGCCCGCGGTCAGCGGGAACCGGCCTCCGCGGCCAGCCGCTCGTCGAGGGTGCGCAGCGTGGCGGCTGCCGTCTCGGCCGTGGGCTCGTCGTCGGGGGCGCCGATCACGGTCATCAGCGACTCCACGAGCGCCTGCTTGAGTTCGTCCGTGGAGCGGGGGTCCTGCGCGGCGGTCGTCATGTGCTCCTCCTTGATTGGCTTCTCGGGCTGTGCTGCTCGGAAGGCGTCAGAACGCGTTGCAGGCGCGGAAGACATGGGCGAAGCCGGCAATGGACGCGGGTCCGTCGAAGGCCACATACTCGGGCAGCGCCACGTGCGGGGCCCACTTCTCCTTGTAGTCCAGCTGGGACTGCGCCGGGTACAGCGCGGCGCCCTCGGCCCACAGGAAGTGCATGAGCCACTGGAAGGAGGGGCTGCGGCCGGGCAGCTCGTTGTCGTCGGACAGGCCGGTGAACGGCGTGAAGCCGAAGTGCAGCCACTCCACGCCCTCGCCGGCGAACTTCTCGATGGCGGCGGCGTTGATGGCCTCCATCAGACCCGGGGAGCCGCCCGGGATGCGCCGGCTCAGGTCGTGCATCCAGCCGCTCCTGCTGCCGTAGACCGGCGAGTACGAGATGTAGCTCACCGGCGCGCCGTCGATTCTGCCGACGAAGAGCCGGCGGTGTCCCTGGGCCGGTCCGCCGACCTGGCCGACGAGGAACTCCAGGGGCCGGGCGTGCTCGCCCTTGGACCCCAGCCATGCCTTGTCGATCGTGTTCAGTGCCTCCTCACACTCCTCGGCCGGTACCTCCTCGACGACCAGGCCGTTACGCAGGGCGCGGGAGATCTTGTTGCGCAGCTGCATGAAGCGGGTGCCGCGCAGGGTGAACTCGGGCAGGTGCACCGCCCAGGAGGCGCCGATCTGGTTGACCGTGAACCCGGCCTTCCGGTACTGCTCCGCGTCGGCCCGCTGGAGCTGCACGGACACGAGGTGCAGTTGCTCCTCGCGGGCGCGCTCGCGCAGTCCCGCGAGCAGCTTGCCGTAGGCGTCGGCAGCGGCGAACGGGCCGCCGAACTGTACGAGGTGGCGGCCGGCCCGGCGGTAGACGGCCACGCCGTCGACGCCGGGGAGGGTGAAGACGTCGTTCCCGGAGTTGAGGGCCAGGAACGAGCTGGGATTCTCGGACTGAGTGTGTGTCGTTATGGCTCGCAGGACAGGACTGTCCAGGGTCGTTGCGCTTGTCGTCGACACAGCGATCCTTTCTCGTTGACGCGATTCGTCTTGGGAAAGTAGAGCACCGCACATAGAGCGGCGGTAGAGCGGAATGAGAGCCGGGGAACTGCGTCAGGGCGGTGTCAGTGCGATGTCAGCGGGGGCTGGCACAGTATTTCTCGTGAGCGGGACGGGAAACCGGACCGAACGCAAGGAGAGGTGCCCGGAGTGGTTTATCGGGGGCC
>NZ_JBIVTV010000019.1:7559-121364 GCF_044756885.1 Streptomyces sp. NPDC091412
CGTGCTATCGGTCGGGTCCTTGGGCCCTCGCAGGTTCGAATCCTGCCCTCTCCGCGGAACATCACCAGGAGAGGTGCCCGGAGTGGTTTATCGGGGGCCGTGCTATCGGTCGGGTCCTTGGGCCCTCGCAGGTTCGAATCCTGCCCTCTCCGCGGAACATCACCAGGAGAGGTGCCCGGAGTGGTTTATCGGGGACCGTGCTATCGGTCGGGTCCTTGGGCCCACGCAGGTTCGAATCCTGCCCTCTCCGCGCAGTGACACGCCCCGCCGACAGGGCCGGGTGGGCCGGAATCCCCTTACGGCTGGGGTGCCGGCCCGCCCGGCCCTGGCGCGCGCGTGGGCCCGGGTGGTATCAGCGCCCGGTCAGGGAGGCGTCAGCGCGGGCTGATTCCATCAGCCCATCCGTCCTCACCAACTGCCTTTTCCTATCCGCGTTTCCCCATCCGCCCCTTTTCTCAAGGCCCCACCGCGACGGAGGCGGTCGCGGTGCCGGAACTCCCGTCCGCGGGAGCCGGCGCCAGGGCCGGTGACGCATATGGAGCATGCGATGAGCGATCAGGCCCCGGCGGTGGAGCAACTCTCCTCGCTTCCTCGGTCCGAGCGGTCAGAATTCCTTGAGAGCATCGTCGTCGCGGAGTTCAAGGACGTCCTTCTCATGGGCGGCGACGAAATGCTTCCCACCGATCAGAGCTACTTCTCTCTGGGCTTCACCTCGCTGCGCATCATGGAGGTGAAGACCCGGTTGGAGAAAGCGCTCGGATGCACACTGAGCACAAATGTGCTGTTCAACAGCCCGACCATCGAGAAGCTGGTCGAATACCTGGCGGACGAGGTTCTCGCCGACCTCATACGGTGACCGCTGTGGGCTATCGAGAAGAGGGAAGACCGTAATGTCGAAAACGTCGAGCACTACGGCGGCCGAGAACGGCGGGCCCGATACGGCGACGCCCTTCCAGCGGCACGATGAGCCCATCGCACTGGTCGGCATGGGTTTCCGCCTGCCGGGCGGTAACGAGTCCCCCGAAGACTTCACCGAGTTCCTGAAGGCGGGCGGCAACGGCATCCGCCCCGTGCCCGAGGACCGCTGGGACGTGGCAGCGCTGTCACCGCGCCCGGCGGAGGCCGCGGGGCCGGCCGAGGGCGGTTCCGACGCCGAGCCGGAGCGGGGCAAGGTCAGGACGACGGGCGCCGGCTTCCTGGACCGGATAGACCAGTTCGACGCCCAGTTCTTCAACATCTCGCCCAAGGAGGCCGCGTTCGTCGACCCGCAGCAGCGGCTGCTGCTGGAGACGGCCTGGCAGGCGCTGGAGCACGCCAACATCGACCCCGCCACCCTGCGGCACGGCAACGGCGGCGTCTACGTCGGCGCCAGCTCCATCGACTACGCGCTGGAGATGGAGGGCCTGCCCTACGAGGAACTGGACGGCCATCTCGCGGCCGGCATCACGCTGTTCCCGCTGTCAGGGCGGCTGTCGTACTTCTTCGGGCTGCGCGGCCCGAGCCTCACCGTGGACACCGCGTGTGCCTCGTCGCTGACCGCGACGCATCTGGCCGTGGAGGGCCTGCGCAGCGGGGCGTGCGACATCGCGCTGGCCGGCGCGGTCAACTGCCTGCACCACCCGCGCATTTTCGTGATGTTCTCGCACGCCAACATGCTGGCGCCGGACGGCCGCTGCAAGACCTTCGACGAGGACGCCAACGGCTATGTGCGCGCCGAGGGCTGTGCCGTGCTGGTGCTCAAGCGGCTGTCGGACGCCCAGCGCGACGGCGACCGGATCCTCGCCCTGATCCGCGGTACGGCCATCGGCGAGGACGGGGAGAGCGCCGGTCTGACCGTGCCCAACGGCACCGCCCAGGAGGCCGTGATCCGCGCGGCGCTGCGCAACGGCGGTCTGACGCCGTCCGACATCCAGTACGTCGAGGCGCACGGCACCGGCACTCCGCTGGGCGACCCGATCGAAATGGGCGCCATCAGCGACGTCTTCGCCGACTCGCACGCCGCGGAGCGGCCGGTGACCGTGGCGTCCGTGAAGACCAACATCGGCCACACGGAGCCGGTGGCCGGTATCGCGGGGGTGATCAAGACCGTTCTGCAGATGCAGGCGCGCACGGTCTTCCCGCATGTGAACTTCAGCAAGCCCTCCGGCCGCATCCCGTGGGCGAACATCCCGGTGACGGTGCCGACCGAGAACCGGCCCTGGAAGGCGGAGGGCACTCGGCGGGCCGTCGTCAACAGCTTCGGCTTCGCCGGCAGTATCGCCGCGGCTGTCCTGGAGGAGCCGCCGGCCCTCCCCGCGCCCGAGTCGGTGCCGGGCGAGGCGGGGGACACCGCCGACGAGGGCGGTCACGTGTTCACCCTGTCCGCGAAGTCACGCCGCTCGCTGGCCCTGCAGATCGAGCGCTACCAGCAGCACCTGGTGAACAACCCGGGCGTGGACATCGGCGATCTGTGCTACACCGCCAATGTCGGTCGCAGCCACTTCACCCACCGGATCGGCGGCGTGGTCACCGGCCACGAGCCGCTGGCCGCGCTGCTGGCCCGGCACGCCGAAACCGCCGAGGCCGCGAACCGCCGTACCCCCATACGCAAGACCGCGTTCCTCTTCGCCGGCCAGGGCTCGCAGTACCCGGGCATGGGTGCCGCCCTCTACCGGCAGTTCCCGGTGTTCGCCGCCGAAGTCGACGCGTGTGACGAGCTGTTCGCGGCGAAACTGGGCCATTCGGTGCGCGAGCTGATGCTCGCCACCGGGGAACGGGCGGCCGAAGAGCTGAACCAGACGCTGTACTCGCAGCCTGCGCTGTTCACTCTGGAGTACGCGCTGGCCAAGCTTTGGATGTCGTGGGGGCTGCGGCCCAACGTGCTGATCGGCCACAGCATCGGCGAGGTCTCGGCGGCGGCCGTGGCCGGGCTGTTCAGCCTGGAGGACGCGACCACACTGGTGGCGGCCCGCGCCCGGCTGATGCAGTCGGTGTCCACGCCGGGCGGCATGGCGGCGGTGGGCGCGCCCGTGGAGGACGTGGCGCCGCTGCTGGAGAAGTACCCGGACCTGGCGGTGGCGGGCGTCAACTCGCCCGAGCAGACGGTGATCTCCGGCGGCGAGGAGTCGCTGGGGGAGGCCATGGACGCGTTCACCGAGCGCGGTCTGCGCGTCAAGCGGCTGACCGTCTCGCACGCCTTCCACTCCCCGCTGATGGAGGAGGTGTACGACGCCTTCCGCGCGGAGATCGCCGGCATCGAGTTCCACGACCCGGAGCTGACGCTGATCTCCAACGTCACCGGTGAGGTCGCCCGGTTCCGCGACATCGCCACCCCCGACTACTGGGTGCGGCACATCGGCGCTCCGGTCGAGTTCGCCAAGGGCATGCGCACGGTGGAGCGCCGTGGCCGGCACGCGATGGTGGAGATCGGCCCGTCGCTGGCGCTGAGCGCTCCGGCCAAGCAGTGCGTCACCGCCCAGGACCACCTGTGGGTGGCCAGCCTGCACCCGCAGGACACGGACGGCCGGACCGTGCGCAACGCCGTGGCACAGCTGTACATGGCCAACTTCTCGCTGTCGTGGAGCGGCTTCCACACCGGCCGCGAACGCCGCACCGTCTCTCTGCCCGGCTACGCCTTCGACCGCAAGCGGTACTGGCTGCCGACCGGCTCCAACCGGCACGGCCTGAGCGCCCGGATCGCCGACACGAGCGGCGTGCAGCACCCGCTGCTCGGTGCCGAGACGACCACCGACGCACAGCGCGCCGCCGGCGTACGGGAGTTCTCCACCGCGATCAGCGCCGCCCGGCCCGGCTACCTCGCCGACCATGTGGCGATGGGCAAGGTGGTCTTCCCCGGCACCGGCTATCTGGAGATCGTTCTCGCGCTTCAGGACGCGGTGTTCGGCCACACCCGCCGGGCGGTCCGCGACGTCGTGCTGCGCGAGGCGCTGATGCTCGACACGGACACCCCGACCCGGCTGCGGACCCGGCTACGCCCGGCTGAGGACGGCACCTCGGTGGTCGAGGTGGCCGGCCTGGCCGGCAGCGGACAGGACGAGGTCGAGCGGCTGCACGCGACGGCGGTGCTGTCGGCCGTGGACGAGGCACAGGACGGCCCCAGCGAGTCGGCCCGCGCGCTGGTCGATCTGGCGGCCCGCGAGGAGCGGACCGAGGACCTGCTGCACTCCGACGACGTGTACGCCGCCTACGCGGGCGCCGGCCTCGACTACGGCCCCGCGTTCCGGCTGATGCACTCGGTCACCCGCTTCCCGAGCGGGCTGACCGTCGGCGACCTGCAGGGCGTCACCGCCGGCCCGCTGGAGCACGTTCCGCCGGCGCTGCTCGACGCGGCCATGCACAATATGAGCGCCCTCGCCGACGACGGCAACTCCTATCTGCCGGTCCGCTTCGGCCGCTTCACCCTCTTCCGCAAGCCGCGCGCCGAGTCGCTGCGCACCCTGCTGCGGCTGGTCCCGGCCGACTCGCCGGACGTGGACGTGTGCGCCGACGTGCTGGTGCTGGAGGGCGACGAGCCGGTCATGGAGCTGCGCGGGCTCGGCCTGAAGCAGCTCGCCGAGGCGCCCGGCGCGCCGCGCCGCAGCTTCTTCCACCAGCTGCGCTGGACCAAGCGCTCGGCGGCGGGCCCGGAAGGTGTGGCCGACCGTCGGGTGCTGCTGGTGGGCCGCCCGGCCGACGGCTTCCAGGAGGCATCGGCCCGGCTGGCCGAGGGCGGCGGCCGGGTGGTCTTCGCGGCCGGCGCCGACGAGGCCGGCGCCGTACTGGCCCAGGAGCGGATCACGGACGTGTGCTGGTTCTGGCAGTCCGACGCGGACGCGGCGGGCGCGAACGGCCTGCGGGCGGAGTCGGAGCGGAACTACGGCCGGCTGCTGGCCCTGCTGGCGGTGCTGGACCGGCACGGCTTCGGCCGCGACCAGAGTCTGTGGCTGGTCACCGAGCAGGCCCAGCTGCTGCGCGGGGACGCCCCGGCCCGGGTGCGGCTCGCCGGCAGTTCGCTGTGGGGCTTCGGCGCGGTGATGCTCAACGAGTACCCCTCGTACCGGACCACGCTGATCGACCTGCCGGCCGACGATTCCGGTCCGGACGCGCTGGTCACGGAACTGACCACGCGCGAGAGCGGCGACTTCCAGGTGGCCTACCGGGGCGGCCGCCGGCATGTGCGGAGGCTGGTCGCCGACGACGCCCGGGCCCGCCGGGACAACGGTTTCGGGCTCGCCGTGAAGGAGTACGGCACGTTCGCCGGCGTCCGGCCGGAGCGGGTCGAGGAGGTGGCGCCCACCGGCGACGAGATCCAGGTCCAGGTGGCCGGGGTCGGCCTCAACTTCAAGGACGTGCTCAACGCCCTCGGCATGATGAAGGAGTTCGGCGAGCAGCCGCTCGGCTTCGAGTGCGCCGGCACGGTCGTCGCGGCCGGGCCGGAGGCGTCCTTCGCGCCCGGCGACGAGGTGATCGTGAACTACCTCGGTCTGATGCGCCGCCGGGTGACCGTGCCATCGGCGGTGGCCGTGCGCAAGCCGGCCGGGCTGGACTTCACCCAGGCGGCCGGCTTGATCTCGGTGTACGTCACCGCCTACTACGCGCTGCACACGCTGGCCGGCATGAAGGCCGGCGACCGGGTGCTCGTCCACGCGGCGGCCGGCGGCGTCGGGCAGGCGGCGACCCATCTGGCCCATCTGGCCGGGGCGGAGGTCTTCGCCACCGCCAGCCCGCACAAGTGGCCGCTGCTGCGCGAACAGGGCGTCGAGCATGTGATGAACTCCCGCACGCTGGACTTCGCCGACGAGATCGAACGGATCACCGGCGGGCAGGGCGTGGACATCGTGCTCAACAGTCTCAACAAGGACTTCATTCCGGCCGGGATGCGGTCCCTGGGGCAGGGCGGCCGGTTCGTCGAGCTGGGCAAGGTCGGGGTGTGGACGCCGGAGCAGGTCGCGGCGGAACGGCCGGACGTTTCGTACGTCAACTTCGACCTCAGCGAGCTGCCGCTGGACCGGCTGATCCCGCTCAACCAGGAGATCATGCGGGTGATCGTCGAGCTGGTGGAGGCGGGCAAGCTGCCGCCGCTTCCGGTGACCGGGTACACCCTGGACGAGGTGGAGGAGGCGTTCGGCGTGCTCAGCCGTGGCGCCAACATCGGCAAACTGGTGATCGAGTTCGACGACCCGTCGGCCCGCGAACAGCGCACGGTCGACATCCGGCCGGACCGCGTCTACCTGATCACCGGCGGTCTGGGCGGCCTTGGCCTGGTGGCGGCGGAGAAGCTGGTGGACCTCGGCGCCCGGAAGCTGGCCCTGGTCGGCCGGCGCACGCAGCCGACGCCGGACGTGGCGCACCTGCTGGAGCGGCTGAAGGAGCGGGCGGAGGTGACCGTACTGCAGGGCGACGTCTCCGACCCGGCGGACGTCGGCCGGATCACCGCCGGAATGCTGCGCTCGGGCACGCCGGTCGGCGGCATCGTCCACGCGGCGGGCACCACCGCCGACCAGCCGGTCGCCGAACAGACCTGGCAGGCCCTCGACACGGTCTTCCAGGCGAAGATCTACGGCTCCTGGCTGCTGCACGAGGCGGCCGCGGCCTTCCCGGAACTGGAGTTCTTCGTCGGCTTCTCCTCGGCCGCGCCGGTGGTCGGCGCGCCCGGCCAGTCCAACTACGCGGCGGCCAACGCGTTCCTGGACACGCTGATGGCGTGGCGGCGGGCGCAGGACCTGCCGGCGCTGTCGGTGAACTGGGGCCCATGGGCCGAGGTCGGTATGTCGGCTCGGCTGGGCGAGGCGCTGATCCGGCGCTGGGAGGACGAGGGCATCAAGCTCTTCTCGCCCAGCCGCGGCGCCCGTGCCTTCGCCTCGGTGTTGGGCCGCCCGCTGAGCCAGATCGTGGTCGGCGAGGCGGACTGGGACCGGTTCACCGCGGCCAAGCCGGTGCGCAACGCGTTGTACGAGAGGCTCGTCCAGCCCGGCGGCGGGCAGGCGCTCACCCTCGACCTGGAGGCCCTGCGGCAGCAGACCCGGGCCGAACGGCTGGCGGCGCTGGACGAGTTCGTACGGGCGAAGACCGCGGATGTGCTCCACCTGGACGACCCGGACGCCATCGATCCGTACACCGAGTTCGTGCAGCTGGGGCTGGACTCCCTGGTGGCGGTGGAGCTGAAGAACACGCTGGAGGCGGCGCTGCGGCTGCCGCTGCCCCCCCAGCTGGCCTTCGACCACCCGTCGTCGGCTCAGCTCGCGGCCTTCCTGGAGCAGCAGCTCGCGGACACGGCCGCAGCCTGACGGCGCCGGGTCCGGGTCCGCCACGGGCCTGGGCCCGGCGTCCGCCCCGTCTCCGGCCGGTGGGGCACGGGGTCGCCGCCGTACCGCGGCAGCCCCGCGCCCCGGCGCGCGTCGTCCCCGGCATCCGCACCCCGCACACCCACCACCCCGGCACACCGAAAAGGAGACCTCCGTGGCCGGACCGAGCACGGAAACCATCGCCGCCCGATCCTTGCTGCACGCGGCCCGACGGCCGGATCACCCGGCGATCATCTGCGAAGGCCGCGACACCACGTACGCCGAACTGCACCGGGCGAGCAACCGCACCGCCCATGCCCTCACGGCGGCCGGCCTTGCCCGCGGCGACCGTGTCGCGTTCCTGGGCCGGGAGAACGAGCACTACTACGACCTGGCCCTGGGCTGCGCGAAGACCGGGGTGGTGCTGGTGCCCATCAACTGGCGGCTGACGGCCGACGAGGTGGACCACATCCTGCGCGACTCCGGCGCCCGCATGGTCTTCGTGCAGGGCGAGTTCATGTCCGCCCTCGAGCGCGTCCACGACGGCCTGCCGAAGCTGCGCGAGATCCGCCGCTTCGACGGCGACGGCCACCGGGCCGAGGGCTTCCTCGCCTGGAAGGGGGACGCCCCGGACTCCGACGTCGACGTGGAGATCGGGCCGGACGACCCGATGGTGCAGATGTACACCAGTGGGACCAGCGGCCTGCCCAAGGGCGTGGTGCTCGCGCACCGTACCTTCTTCACCTTCATCGAGAACATGCGGCGAGCCGGCTGCGACTGGATCGACTGGCGGTCGGAGGACCGGACGCTGATCTGCTTCCCCGGCCTGCACTCGGCCGGCATGGCCTGGTTCATGCACGCCTTCAACGTCGGCGCCACCTCCGTGGTGATGGGGATGTTCATGGCCGACGAGGCCGTACGGCTGATCTCCGCGCACCGGGTCACCACCGTGTGGGCGGCCCCCGCGATGCTCGACATGATGATGACGGAGCACGACTCCGGCCCCGAGGCGTTCGCCTCGCTGCGCAAGGTGGTCTACGGCGGTGCGCCCATCTCGCCGTCGCAGCTGGAGCGCTGTCTGACGGTGTTCGGCTGCGAGCTGGCCCAGATGTACGCCGCGGCCGAGACCGGCAGTGTGGTCACCTGCCTGACCCCGGCCGACCATGTGCTGGGCAACCCGCGGCTGACCTCGGCCGGCCGGGTCTGCCCCGGCAACATCGTGCGGATCGTCGACGAGGACGGCAAGGAGCAGCCGGCCGGGACCATCGGTCAGGTCAGCGTGTGGACGCCGGCGCACTTCGCCGAGTACTTCCGGCAGCCGGAGGCCACCGCCCGCACCCTGGAGGGCGGCTGGCTCAAGCTCGGTGACGCCGGCTACCTCGACGAGGACGGCTACCTCTTCCTGTGCGACCGGATCGACGACACGATCATCGTCGCCGGCCAGAACATCTACCCGGTCGAGGTGGAGAACGCGCTGCGGGCGCACCCCGCCGTCGCCGATGTGGCCGTGGTGGGCGTGCCCGACGCCCGCTGGGGCGAGACGGTCCGCGCCTGCGTGGTCGTCGTGCCGGGCAGCGAGACCAGCGGTCGCGAGCTGATGCTCTTCCTGCGCGGCCGGCTGGCCGACTTCAAGATCCCCAGCAGCTACGAGTTCCTGGACGTCCTGCCTCGCAATCCCACCGGCAAGGTGCTGCGCCGGGTGCTGCGCCGGCGCTACGCCGCGGCGGGCTGACCGGGCCGCTCCCACCGCACGCGCCGGTCGTCCCGGCCGCCGTCTCCCAGGGCGGCCGGCGGCGGCCGGGACCCCGTCCGCACCCACCTGAAGGAGCACGATGACCGAGCCGGTCGCCGCCCTCGCGGACCGCTGGTTTCAACCGGAGAGCACGCCCGATGCCGAAACCCGGATCTTCCTGCTGCACTACGCGGGGAGCGGAGCGTCGATCTACCACGACTGGCCGCCCCGGATCCCCGCCGACGTCTCCGTCCAGTGCGTCCAGCTGCCGGGCCGCCAGGAACGGTTCGACGAGGACATGTTCACCGACGTCGAACCGCTGGTCCAGACCCTGGCCGACTGCTTCACCGCCGAGCTGGACGGCCGCCCGTACGCGGTGTTCGGCCACTGCATGGGCGCGCTGATCGGCTACCGGGTGACCGTCGAGCTGCACGAGCGCGGCGAGCAACCGCCGGTGCTGCTGGGCGCCTCCGCGTGGGCGCCGAAGGGCTTTCGCACCCCGCCCCCCGAGCAGCTCCAGGTGCCGCAGAGCGAACTGGTGGACTGGGCCCGCGGGCTGGGCTCGCTGCCGGAGAGCATCCTCAACAACACCGAGGCCCTCAGCCTGATGATGCCCGCCATGCGGGCGGACCTGGAGGTCTGTGCCAGCTACCAGGACGACGACGCGACGGTGCCGTGCCCGGTGGTCACCTACAGCGCCGACAGGGACCCGCTGGTGGACCCGGAGGCCATGGCGTCCTGGGTGCCGCGCACCAAGTCCTACCTGGGCAACCGCCTCTTCCAGGGCGGCCACTTCTTCATCCACGAGCAGACGACGTCGATCACTGCCGACTTCGTCCGCCTGCTGCTCGGCCGGGCCGCCGGGACCCAGCCCGGCTTCTGACCGCACCGTCGGCAGCACCACTGCCAGAGCACCCGTACCGAAGGAGCCCCGTATGACCGTGACCAGTCCCAACGAGTTCGCCGACCGCTATGTCGCGGTCTGGACCGAGACCGATCCGCAGGCCCGTCGCAAGGCGGTTGAGGAGCTGTGGGCGCCCGACGGCATCTACGCCAACGCCGTCGCCGTCGTCCGCGGCCACGAGGCCATCGCCGCCCAGGTGGGCTACGCCCACGACGCGTACGCCACCGGAGGCTTCACCTTCCGCTCCTGCAACAACGCGCGCGGCCAGCACAACACGCTGCGGTTCAACTGGGTGATGGTGTCGGCGTCCACCGGCGCGCTGGAGGCCGTCGGCTTCGACTTCCTCACGCTGGACGACGCCGGCCGCATCGTCTCCGACCACCAGTACTTCGACACCCCGCCGAGCTACGTGGTGCCGCCGCCCGGGGAGGCGGACTGACCGCGCCGTGCGGTGCCCTACGCCGCCCCCGCCGGGTCCGGCCCGGCGGGGGCGGCGGCGTGCAGGCGGTTGAGCAGCTCGCCGGTGGGGCCGTCCGCCGGCAGGAACGCCTCGACGGCCAGTTCGGCGACGGTGACGTCGAGCGGCATGCCGAAGGTGGCGATGGTGCAGATCAGGGACAGTTCCATGTCCTGGTACCGCAGCCGCAGCGGAAGGGTGAGGTCGGCGTGGTCGGTACGGGGCGGCCGGCTGGGCTCGCCGCCGCCCGGGTAGGCGCGCAGCTCCTGGTACAGCTCGGCCAGGCCCGGCTCGGCCGTCAGCTCGACTCGCCGCTGCAGGCGCATCAGCAACTGGGCCCGCCAATCGGGGAAGTTGATGATTCGCGGCTGCATGCCCTCGGGGTGCAGGGCCAGCCTGAGCGCGTTGACGGGAGGCTGCAGCAACTCGGGCGCGGCATCCTTGGCGAAGAGTCGGAAGCCGGCATTGCTCAGCACGATGTTCCAGTTGCGGTCCACGACAAGGGCGGGAAAGGGTTCGTGGCCCGTCAGGATCTGATGGAGCGCACCACGCACGGGAAGCATCTCGGCAACGTCCAGGGGAGAGTCTGTGTAGGCGGGCGCGTAGCCGGCCGCCAGCAGCAGCTGGTTCTGCTCGCGCAGTGCCAGGCCGAGGTGCCGGCCCAGCCGTAGCACCATGTCCCGGCTGGGCTTGGACCGACCGGTCTCCAGGAAGCTGAGGTGACGCGCGGAGATCTCGGCCCGGGTGGCCAGGGCGAGCTGGCTGTAACCCCGCTGCTCCCGCCATCTGCGCATCAATTCGCCCACCGGGCGGGACAGTTGCCGACTTTCCTGCACCTCGGTCATCCCATCACCCTGCATCATCCTCGGCGTCAGGCACAACCGCGGAAGCGGGCCACGCACGGTGCACAGCCGGGCCCCGCCCGCGACCCGCGGTCACCCGGCCCGCGGCACCCGGCCCGCGGCACCCGGCCGGTGCCGCGGGCCGGGGAGCTCACGCCGATTGCCGGCCCGCTCCGGTGAAGCGGTAGTGCGTGCGCACCAGGCCCTGCTCGTCGCGGAGCAGGAAGTCCACGCCCGTTTCGCCCGACTCCGTGTGCCACGGGTAGCGGAAGGCATCGTGCTGCGCCGAGGCGCTGCCCGCCGGGTGCCGTACGCCGTCGGCCGTGAGCGCGGCGGCGATGCCGTCCACGCCCTCGTGCACGCCGCTCTCGTCGACGAGGCGGGCGCCGGGCAGGTAGAGGTCGGCGATCTCCTTGCGCAACTGCTCGCTTCCGGCCGCGACCGCGGCCAGGTGCCGTTCGGCCTGGGCGTCGAGGTCGGGGCTCGGCACCGGAGGCTCGTTGAACTGGTAGTCCGCGACGATCCGGCCCTCGCCGTCCAGCAACACCACGTCGAATCCGACGGCGAGCACGGCGTCGTTGTCGCCCGGTGACATCACCCAGTTGAAGGCCAGCGCGTCGTGGTGCCCGACCGGGGCATCGCCCGCCCGGAACCGCAACCCCTGGCCGCCCACGAACTGGTCGTACGCCTCGGTCACCCGGGCCACCAGGTTTTCGGTGCCCTGGAAGCGGCGGGTCTGGGTGCAGTGCAGCCCGTCCGGCGTCCACAGGTTCGCGATCTGGGCCCGCCGTGCGGCGAGATCGGGCTCGTTCCAGACGGCGACGTAACGCTCCAGCAGTACCTTCGCTCTCACGTGCGATCTCTCTCTCGCTAGGGGACCCGGGGCGGCGCGGGGGTTCGCCGCCCCGGGAGTTCAATGGGGGTGGATCACTTGCCGGCGTTCGTGCGGGGCAGTGCCTGGACCAGCAGGGCCAGGGCGGCGGCGACGGCGACGAGGAAGACGATGCCCATGTCGAAGGCGTGGGCGAAGGCCGAGGAGTCGGGCTGCTCGCCGAGCGCGTTGTAGAAGATCACGCCGATCACCGCGACACCGATCGAGTTGCCGATCTGCAGGCCGGTGGTGAGGACGCCGGAGGCCGAGCCCGCGTACTGCGGGTTGACCCGGGCGAGCACCGTGGAGGCGAGCGGGGCGACCGCCAGGCCCATGCCGGCGCCGTCGATCACCAGACCGGGGATGAGCCACGCGGTGTGACCGTCCGAGCCCAGCTGTGCGGCGGTGACGCCGAGGACGACCAGACCCACGACCATCAGCAGCGCGCCGACGGCAAGCACCTGACGGCCGAGCTTGGTGGCGAACTTGGTGGCGTTCATCGAGGTGTACATGTAGCCGGCGCCGATGGCGGCGAAGAGCAGGCCCGCCTCCAGGGCGCTCAGGCCGCGGCCGGCCTGCATGTACAGGGCGAGCACCAGGAAGAACGACGCCTGGCCCATCCAGAAGACCAGCTGGCAGGCGAGTCCGACGACGAAGGCGCGGTCGCGGAACATGGCGATGTTCACCAGCGGCGAGCCGCCCTTCGCGGCGATGGACCGCTCGACGGCCACGAACGCCGCCATCAGCACGACGAACGCGCCGAAGGACAACCAGGTCCACAACGGCCAGCCGTCCTCGCGGCCTTCGATCAGCGGGAGCACCAGGGCGACCAGCGCGAGGGTGATCATGACGACGCCGAGGAAGTCCAGCTTCGGTCGGCCCTCGGCGCGTGACTCGGGCACCACCTTGAGGGTCACGCCCATGATGAGCAGGCAGATCGGCAGGTTCACCAGGAAGCAGGAGCGCCAGCCCCAGCCGGCGATGTCGGCCTCGATCAGCAGACCGCCGATGAGCTGGCCGAACACGGCTGCGAGCCCCATGGCCAGACCGTAGCCCGCGAACACCTTCAGGCGCGCGGCCCCCGTGAAGATCGTGCCCAGAAGGGCCAGCACCTGGGGCGCGAGCATCGCCGCGGCAAGTCCCTGGAGCACTCGGGAGGAGACCAGGAAGCCGCCCGACTGGGCGACGCCGCACAGCAGCGAGGCGATGGTGAACAGACCCAGGCCCAGCAGGAACATCTTGCGGCGCCCGTACAGGTCGCCCAACCGTCCGCCGGTGATCAGCCCCACGCCGTAGGCCAGACCGAACCCGGCGACCACCCATTCGATGGCGGAGGCGCTCGCGTTCAGGTCGGTCTGCAAAGAGGGAATGGCGACGTTGACGATAAAGAAGTCGAGGGTGGTGATGAAGACGCCGGCCAGCACGGTCGGCAGGATCAGCCGATGCGGCGCGGCCGGGCTCCCGCCCGTCGGCATGGGCGGTGACGGCGCGGAGGCGCTGCGGTTGGTCTCGGTGGTCATCGTTCGTACTCCTGATCGATCACATGGGGTGTTCACCCGGCGCCCGCGGCCGGGCAGATACCTGTCCGAGTGCTTATCCAGCGTGTCGCCCGGAGATCAGTGGGGTCAATTACCTACCAGGTAATCACCGCGCCCGCCCGCCCGCGCCGTCCGGCCCGGGCGGAGGGGAATCGGCGGGTGCGCTCGGACGGTTACCGAGCCCGGATCAGCACCGCGTCAGTGCCCGGTCAGAGGGGACTGCAATCATCACGTCAGATTTCACCCGTCATCAGACTGATTGTGTTTCCGAAGGGTCCGCAAGATGAAACCCGGGAAAAAGTTCCACAGTTATGGGCTGTTTATCGCGGGGAAAGACATCGAGGGCGATGGCTGGGTTTACACCGTGAGCGCCAAATCGCTCCTCGAGGATGTCTTCACCAGCGTCAGTCTCAAGCGCACCCTCGAAAAGGACGCGGACTCGTCCGCCGCGCAGCACCCCTACGTCATCGGCCGATGCGCGATAGCCGACGACGCAGCCATCGACCTCGCCAGTGAAGCGGCTGCCGCGGCCGCCCCCGGCTGGGCGGCGGTCCCCCTGGAACGGCGCCTGCGGCTCGGCACCCTCTTCCGCGAGGAACTGCTGCGCCGCAAGGAGGAGTTCGTGGAGATGCTGGTCGCCGAGTCCCACCCGGTGAAGCTGGCCAGGTGGGAGCTGAGCTGCCTGCTCCAGATCTACAGCGAGGAGAGCATCAACTGGTACGCGCAGCAGATGCACACCGAGTTCGAGGAGGGCGGGCGTCGGCTGATCGTCCGTCGCCAGCCGGACGGTGTGGTCGCCTTCAACCCGCCGCAGAACGCTCCGGCGCCCAGCGCGGCCCTGGCCGTCCTGGCCGTGATGGCCGGAAACGCGGTCGTGGTGCGCGCCCCGCGCAGCATCGCGCTGAGCACCCTGTGGGTGCTGCGGGACGTGGCTGCGCCGCTCCTGCACGAGGTGGGAGCACCCCCCGGCACCCTCAACGTGGTCTGCGCCAACCCCAAGCAGACCCTGGACCGCTGGATCACCAGTCCCCTGATCGACGACATCTTCTACATCGGCGGCAGCCAGGAAGGTCTGCGCTTCCAGGAGCAGTGCGTGGCCCACGGCAAGAAGCCGATCCTGGAACTGGCCGGCAACGACGGGATCATCGTCTGGAAGGACGCCGACCTGGCCTATGCCGCCGAGGCGATCACCGAGTCGTTCTACGGCTCCGGGCAGATCTGCATGGTGCCCAACTACGTGCTGGTGCACCCCGAGGTCGCCGACGACCTCATCGCCGAGGTCGAGCGGCAGGTCGCCGGCGTGCGGCCGGGCTACCCCGACGAGGAGGACGTCCTGCTGTCGCCGGTGCGCCGCACCGAGCGGTTCTTCGGGCTGCTGGACCGGGCCCTGGAGCGGGGTGCGCGGCTCGTCACCGGCGGCAAGCGCACCGAACTGGACGGAACCCCCTCCGAGACGGGCGTCTTCCTGCAGCCGACCGTGCTGCGGGTGGACGGGCTGACCGCGGCCCGTGAGCACGACGTGGTGAGGCACGAGACGTTCTTCCCGCTGCTGCCGATCGTGGTGCCCGAGCCGGACACCGACGAGGTCCTCCTCGACCGTTTCCTCGACTTCGTCAACACCAATGAGTACGGGCTGCGCAACTCGCTGTGGGCCAAGGACGGGAACGTCGTCGACACCTTCGTACAGCGGGTGGTCAACGGCGGCCTGCTGAAGGTCAACGACTCGCACATCGGCTTCCTGCCCTACCTGCCCAGCCACGGCGGGACCGGCCTGACCGGCGGGGTGTTCGGCGAGGCCAACTACCCGATGCTCAAGACCTCCCACGTCCAGGGCGTCAGCATCGCGCGGGACGTCAGCCCGCAGCGGACCGTCTTCGGCGGCTGACCCGCCCGCAGGCGCGCCCCCGGGCGGCCGACCGACCACGACCCGAGAACAACGCTGAACGAGGTGACACCTGTGAGATCTCTCGACGTCGCCCGCGACACCTGCGAGCGCTTCCACCCCGGGCTGGTGAAGGCCCTGTCGGACCTTCCGTTCGAAGAGCGCGAGGCGGCCGGCAGCCCGGTCGTCGACCTGTTCCGGTCGGCCGCGGGCGTGGGGCTGCTCATACCCACCGAGTACGGCGGGCCGGGCGCCGACCCGGTGGACGCCGTGCTCGTCCAGCGGGCCGTCGGCTCGCTGTCCCCGTCGCTGGCCGTGGCCTCCACGATGCACCACTTCACCGCCGCGATGCTCTACGCGCTCGCCGACGGCCCGGACCGGCTGACACCCGCTCAGGCCGAGCTGCTGCACACTGTGGTGCCCGGGCAGCGGCTGATGGCCTCCGGCTGGGCCGAGGGCCGAACCCAGCAGAACATTCTCACCCCGGCGGTCACGGCAACCCCGGTCGAGGGCGGCTATCTGCTCAACGGCGCCAAGAAGCCCTGCAGCCTGTCGCGTTCGATGAGCCTGCTGACCGCGAGTATCGCGGTGCCCGGCGCGGACGGCACGCCGGAGCTGGCGCTGGCGCTGGTGGACTCCTCGTCGCCGGGCCTGACCCTGCACCCCTTCTGGGGCAGCGAGGTGCTGGCCGCCGCCCAGAGCGACGAGGTGCGCCTGACGGACGTCTTCGTGCCCGAGGACATGGTGGTCCGCACCACCGCGGACGACCCCGGCCGCATCGACGACCTGCAGAACGCCGGCTTCGTCTGGTTCGAGATGCTGGTGTCGGCCGGGTACGCCGGCGTCGCCGCCGGCCTGACGGAGGAAGTGCTGGCCCGCGGGCGCGGCAGCGCGAGCGAACGCGGCACCCTGCTGATCCGCACCGAGTCCGCGTTCCAGTTGCTGCTGGGGGTCGCCCGCGCGGTGCGCGACGGGGCCTCCGGCGAGGAGGCCGTCTCCCAGGTACTGATCGCCCGGTTCGCCGCGCAGGAAGCGCTGTCGCTCGCCACCCAGCAGGCGCTGGAGCTGCTGGGCGGCATCGACTTCATCCGCTCCTCCGAGCACCTGCGGATGGCCGCCTCGGTGCGCCCGCTCGCCTTCCACCCGCCGTCCCAGGGCTCCACCGTCGCGCCGCTGCTGGCCTACGCCGGCGGCGCCGCCCTCGACCTGTCCTGAGACCGGGACGGGACCCGGACCACCCCGCCCCTTCCATCGGCCCACTCAGCGCCTGCGGGCCACGGACCGAAAGCGAGTCACCAATGACCCCGAGCGTCGACGCCCCGGTCGGCCAGGAGGAGGAGGTCCTCCAGCTCTACCGGGCCCATCTGAGCAAGGGCCGCGCGACCCTGGCCGAGCTCTTCGGAACCCATATGGAGGTCGAGTCGCAGGGTGCCTGGCTGACCACCTCCGACGGCGAACGCTTCCTGAACGCCGGCGGCTACGGCGTCTTCATCATGGGCGCCCGCCACCCCGTCGTCATGGAGGAGGTGCGCCGGCAGCTGGAGACCCACCCCGTGGCCACCCGCATCCTGCTGGAGCCGACCGTCGCCCGTGCCGCCGAGGCGCTGGTCTCGGTCGCCCCGGAGGGCCTGGACCGCGTGCACTTCGCCCTCTCCGGCGCGGAGGCGGTGGAGACCGGCCTGAAGCTCGCCCGGGCCAACGGCCGCAAGCGGACGGTCTCGATGAAGGGCGGCTACCACGGCAAGACGCTCGGCGCCTTGTCGGCCACCGCCAAGGACGTCTACCAGGCGCCCTTCCGCCCGCTGATCCCCAACGTGGTGCACCTGCCGTTCGGCGACATCGACGCCCTGCGCGCGGAGCTGTCCCAGCACCCGGGCGAGGTCTGTGTGCTCATCGAGCCGGTGCAGGGCGAAGGCGGCGTCGTCATCCCGCCCAAGGGCTACCTCAAGCAGGTCGAGGAGGCGGTCCGGGAGTTCGACGGCTTCCTGGTGCTGGACGAGGTGCAGACCGGCTTCGGCCGGCTCGGCGAGTGGTGGGGGCTGGACGCCGAGGGCATCCGCCCGGACGTCCTGCTGGCCGGCAAGGCGCTCGGCGGCGGTGTCGTGCCGGTCTCGGCGGCCCTCGCCACCCGGGAGGCGTTCCGGCCCTTCGACAAGGACCCCTACGTCCACACCGCGACCTTTTCCGGTCAGCCGCTGCTGATGGCGGCGGTGCAGGGTACCGTCCGCGCGATCCGCGAGGAGGAACTGGTGCCCCGCGCCCGCGAGCTCGGCGCCCGGCTGCTGCCGCGGATCACCGAGATCGCCCAGCGCAACATCCCCGACCTGGTCGTGGAGGTACGCGGCCAGGGTCTGCTGATCGGCGTCGAGCTGGTCGAGCCGGGGCTCGCCGGCGAACTGCTGATCGAGCTGTTCAACCACGGAGTGGTCGCCAACCACTCGATGAACGGCTCCTCCGTGGTGCGGTTCACCCCGCCGGCGACCCTCACCGACCGGGACGTCGAATTCCTGCTCGACTCCCTCGACAAGGCCACCGTCGACCTCGTACGGCGCTCGGCCACGATGCCCGAAGGCGGCAACTGACCATGCGACACGTCGAACTCCACGCCCTGGTGCGCCTCGCCTCCGCCGAGGAGGTCTTCGCGACCGTCCCGCGCTGGGAGCGCTACCCGGAACTGGCCCCGCACGTACGGTCCACGAAGGTGCACGCGACGCTGCCGGAGCCGGTCGGCAGCTCCAGCTGGGAACTGCACTTCCGCAGCGGGCTACTGCGCTGGACGGAGGAGGAGACCTTCTTCCCCGACCGGCTGGAGATCCGGTTCGAGCAGACCGACGGCGACTTCGACAGCTTCGAAGGCGTGTGGGCGCTGCATCAGCAGGGCCCGGACGTCTCCGTCGTCTTCAAGGCCGACTTCGACTTCGGCATCCCGAGCCTCGCCAGCATCCTCGACCCGATCGCCGAGCGCGTCATCCGGGAGACCGTCGCCTGGGCCGTCACCGGCTTCTTCCCCGGCACCACGATCCTCGACTCGGACATCGACCTCGACGCGGCAGCCGCCTCGAGCGCGGGCTGACCACCGGTCGGCGGCGGGCGGACGGCCCGCCTCCGGCACCGCACACCTCCCCGGACTCACACAGGAGTTCAACCGTGGACCAAGCCAATCCCTTCGAGACGCCGAAGACCTTCTCGCTCCACCGCGCCGAGTACCTGGTCGGCCTGGCGGTGACGACCGGTCTGATCATCTGGCACTTCGCCGACATCCGCTGGCTGCCCGCCATCGGGCTGTTTCTCTACATCGACCTGATCGGCTACATCCCCGGAGCCATCGCCTTCCGGCGCTCCGGCGGTGCCCCCATCCACAAGGGCTACTACGTCGCCTACAACGTCATGCACAGCCTGATCACCCAAGGCGCCGTCGCCGCGCTGTGGTGCTGGTTGGTCGAGCCGGAGTGGGCGCTGCTCGTGCTGCCCTTCCATCTGTTCGGCGACCGCGGTCTGTTCGGCAACTTCATGAAGCCCTTCGCGCTGCCCTTCGAGCCGGTCCGCCAGCCCGGATACCTGCGGCTGCTGGACGACCTGGGGCTGAAGCACCCCAAGCCGGTCGGTCACGCGAGCGACCCGGTCCCCGTGGGGCACATTGCCGGCTCCGCCGCCCGCACGCTCGGCGAGACCGTACCGACCGGCCGGGGGGCGACCCGATGAGGAACGTGACACTGCGCAAGCGCTGGAGCGCCCACGACCGGGCCATGCGCCGGCTGGCCACGCCGGTGTCGGTGCTCACCGTCGAACACGAAGGCCGCCGCCACGGCACCACTGTCAGCACGGTGACCCGGATCTCCCGCCGCCCGCAGGTACTGGGCGTGTGCCTGAAGCCCGACTCGGTGCTGGCCAAGCTCGCCACCGCCGAGGGCCGGTTCGCGGTCAATGTACTGAGCGGTGAGCAGGGCCGGCTGGCCCGCCACTTCGCCGGGAGCGCCCGGCCCGACGGCGCCGCCCAGTTCCGGGGCATCGACTGGCATCCGGCCGCCTACTCCCGGGCGCCGCTCTTCCACGCCGCGCTGGCGCACTACGACTGCCGGGTGGTGGGCCGCTTCCAGGTCGGTGACCACGAGGTGCTGCTCGGTGCGGTCGTCCACGCCGACACCGCCGAGGGAGACCCGCTGATCAGCTGTTCCGGGGAGATCTTCGCCGGCACGCTGATCCCGGTCGCGGAGAACGAGGAGGGCGCCCCGCTCGGCGCGGACCCGGCACCGATCGACGTCGGACTGTCTCTCGCGCCGCCCGGCCTGCCACTCACCACGTCCGTCGAGGAGAACGTGCCCTCATGAATGTGTTCACCGCCAAAGAGGCCGACTGGGACACCGCCCCCGGCCTGCTCGACGGGGCCAAGGAGTTGACCCTCGGCCCGGACCGCTGCAACCTCGCGTACTGGTTCACCGAGGTCGCGCAGGGCACCCTGCGGGACCGCGGCGCCACCGGGCACCACGAGAAGGCCGGCGTGCCGGAGTTCCTGCGCAGGCCGGGGCCGTTGCGTGAGGCGCTGGTCCTGGAGTTCGGCTTCCGCAGCCTGTCGGAGGAGATCGCCACCCGCCTGCTGGGCCACTACGTCTCGCACGCCCCCGGCATCCCGGAGATGGAGTTCTACGCCACCCAGTTGATGGACGAGGCCCGGCACGCACGGGTGTTCCGCAACCACCTGGTGGAACTGGGCCTGCCGGAGCGGACGCTGCTGGCCGACATCGAGGAGATGGCCACCGAGTACCGGCGCGAAGTGCTCCAGCCGGTGGAGGACTTCACCCTGGAGATCATCCGCGACCAGGGTGACTTCCACGGCGGGGTGGCCGTCTTCGCCATCGTCATCGAGGGCGTGCTCGCCCCGGCCGCCGAGCTGAGCGAGCGCAAGTGGACCCCGCTGTCGGAGGCCACCCAGGAGATCTCCCGTGGCACCGCGATCGACGAGATCCGGCATCTGACCGTGGCCAGCACCATCCTGCGCGACCATGTCCGCGACCACCCCGAGTACACGCCGCGGCTGCTGGAGATCCTCGCGGCCGGCACCGAGCTGTGGGATCGGGTGCCGGACCGGCCCTACGTCATCCACCGCGAGGAGCTGTTCCAACAGGGCATGCTGGAACAGGCCGAACTGATCGGCGACTACGAGGTCTGGCCGGGCGTACGGCTGCTCGACACCACTCCCGAGCAGCGCTACGACATGGCCGAGCAGTGGACCGACGAGATGGCCGCGAGCCGGATGGCGTACATGGGCCTGCCCGCGGACGCGATGGGACGGAGTGAGCGTCCGTGACGGCGCCGACGTTCCCCGTCGGCCCATCCTTCGGCGCCCCCGCCGGGCGGGCGGCCGTGATCACCGGGGTCGGCGGCTACGTACCGCCGACGGTGGTCACCAACGACGATCTGGTGGCCCGGCTGGACACCTCCGACGAATGGATCCGCACCCGGACCGGCATCGCCTCACGGCATGTCGTCACCCCGGGCACCGCCACCTCCGACCTCGCCGTCGAGGCCGGCCGGCGGGCCCTGAAATCGGCACAGGACTCGCAGGTCGACGCCGTGGTGCTGGCCACCACCACACCCGATCACCCCTGCCCGGCGACCGCCCCGGCAGTGGCCGCCCGACTGGGGCTGGGCGGGGTGCCGGCCTTCGACGTGGCGGCGGTGTGCACCGGCTTCCTGTACGCCCTGGCCGCCGGCGCCGGATTCATCGCCTGCGGCCTGGCCAACCGGGTGCTGGTCGTCGCCGCGGACGCGTTCACCACGATCATCGACCCGAACGACCGCAGCACGGCGGTGATCTTCGCCGACGGCGCCGGCGCCGTGGTGCTACGGGCCGGCACGGCGGACGAGCCGGGCGCGCTCGGCTCGGTGGTGCTGGGCAGTGACGGCGAGCTGAGCGACCTCATCGCCGTGCCGGCCGGCGGCTCGCGCCAACGCTCCTCCGGTGTCCGTCCCCAGCCGGGCGACGAGTTCTTCCAGATGGCGGGCCGGGCCACATACCGGCACGCGGTGGAGCGGATGACCGCGGCCTCGCTGCGCTCGCTCGCCGACACCGGCTGGCGGCCGGAGGACGTCGACCGGTTCGCCGCGCACCAGGCGAACGCCCGCATCCTCGGCGCGGTCGCCGAACGGCTCGGCATCGGGCGGGAGCGACAGCTTTCCAACATCGAGCACGTCGGCAACACCGGCGGTGCCTCGATCCCGCTGCTCCTGGACCAGAGTGCCGCCGACGGCGGCCTGACGGCCGGCGACCGGCTGCTGCTGACCGCCTTCGGCGGTGGCCTGGCGTGGGGCGCGGCGACCCTCACCTGGCCCGAGCTGTGAGCCGGGCCGGGGCCGAGCCCCTTCCCCGCCCACCGGCACATCCCACGCACTGTCACACGGGAGGCGAGCACGTCATGTTCGAGAAGCTGAAGGAAATCCTGGTCAACAAGCTCAAAGTCACGCCCGAGCAGATCACCCCGGAGGCCACCCGGGAGGACATCGAGCTGGACTCGCTCGCCGTCGTCGAGCTGTCGCTCGTCCTGGAGACCGAGCTGGGGGTGTCCGTCTCCGACGACGAGCTGCTGGAGGCGGAGACCGTCGGGGACATGGTGGCGCTCATCGAGCAGCGGAGCGCACGGGTGTGATGGCCGACACCGCCATCGCCGTCACCGGTCTCGGCCTGGTCACCCCGGCCGGGATCGGCACTGCCGCGAGCTGGGCGGGCGTGCGCGCCGGACGCCCGGCCGCGGCGCTCGACCCCGCCCTCGACGGCAACGCGGTACGCATCTCGTGCCGGGTGCCGGACTGGGACCCGGACTCCCTGCTCGGCGCCCGCCGGGCCCACCGGCTCGACCGTTTCAGCCAGTTCGCGCTGGTCGCGGCGCGCGAGGCGATCACCGACGCCGGCCTGGACCCGGCCACCTGGGACGGCGCCCGGGTCGGCGTGGTGCTCGGCTGCGCCGACGGCGGACCAGGCACCGTGGAGGACCAGCACCGGGTGCTGGTGGAGCTCTCACCGGACCGGGTCTCCCCGCTGCTGCTGCCGATGCAGCTGCCGAACATGCTGGCCGGCCAGACGGCCATGGAGTTCGGTGCCACCGGCCCCAACCTGGTGGTGGCCACGGCCTGCGCGTCCGGGACCACGGCCATCGGTGTTGCCCGCGATCTGCTGCTCCTCGACCGGTGCGACGTGGTGCTCACCGGCGGCAGCGAGGCCATGATCACGCCTTTGGTGATGGCCGGCTTCGCCCGCATGGGCACGCTGTCGCGGCGCACCGACGACCCGGCCGCCGCCTCCCGCCCGTTCGACGCGGACCGCGACGGCTTCGTGGCCGGGGAGGGCGCCGGGGTGCTGGTCCTGGAGCGGTCTGCCGACGCCCGCGCCCGCGGCGCCCGGGTCCGCGCCGGGGTGGCGGGATACGGCGCCTCCGCCGACGCCCACCACGTCACCTCTCCGCATCCGGACGGGATCGGACTGGAGTCGGCGATGCGCGCCGCGCTCGCCGACGCCGGCTGCCTGCCTTCCGACGTCGGGCACGTCAACGCGCACGGCACCGCCACCCGGCTCAACGACCTCGCCGAGGCCCGGGTGGTGCACCGCGTGCTCGGCGACCCGCTGGTGACCTCCACCAAGGGCGTCACCGGCCATCTGCTCGGCGCGGCCGGGGCGGTCGAGGCCGCGTTCACCGTGCTCAGTCTGGAGGAGCAGGTGGTGCCGCCCACCGCCAACCTCGATGTCCCCGATCCCGCCTGCGAGGTCAAGGTGGCCGCCACGGCCACCGGGACCCGCTTCGACCTCGCGCTGAGCAGCTCGATGGGATTCGGCGGGCAGAACGCCGTGCTGGCCTTCGCGGCCGCCTGACCCGGCCCGGCCGGCCCACGACGGAAAGGCCGCCGCCCGGCTGGACGGTCGGCGGCCCCTCCCTGTCCCACTCCCCGCGCCCGGGCTCCCCGCCCGCGCGCCACCGACGGCGACCCCGGATCCCAGGAGCACACCATGACCGCCGGAAGCCCATCCTCGTCCGCCTCCACCAGACCCCTGACCACCAGCCATATCGTCTTCCTGATCGTCGCTGCGGCGGCACCGCTGTCCGCGATGGTCGGCACCGTCCCGCTGGCGTTCGCGATCGGCACGGCCGAAGGCGTCCCCGCCGCGTTCCTGTTCGCCGGCGTCACCCTGGTGTGCTTCTCCGTCGGGTACACGCTCAGTGCCCGCCGCACCGGCGGCTCCGGCGGCTTCTACGCCTCCATCGCCGACGGCCTCGGCCGGCCCGCGGCGGTCGGCAGCGGCTGGACGGCGGTGGTCTCCTACAACTGCGCGACCATCGGCCTGGTCGGCGCGTTGGGCTACTTCACCAGCCTGGTGCTGTCCGACCACGGGGTGCACCTGGCGTGGGAGTGGTGCTGCGCGATAGGTCTGGCGCTCGTCGCCGTCCTGGGGTACCGGGACATCGCCATTAGCGCCAGGGTGCTGGCGGTGCTGATGATCTCCGAGATCGGCATCCTGGCCGCCCTGGACGTGGCGGTACTGGCCCGGCACGGTGTGCACGCCCTGCCGGGCAGCTCGTTCTCCTGGCACGCTGCCACCGGCCCCGGCCTCGGCGTCTCGCTGATGTTCGCCTTCGTCTCGTTCATCGGCTTCGAGTCGGCAGCCCTGTACGGCAAGGAGGCGCGGAACCCCCGCCGCAGCGTGCCGCGGGCGACCTGCGTCGCCGCGGTGCTGATCTCCGGCTTCTACACGCTCACCAGCTGGGCGGCGGTCGGGGCGATCGGCCCGGGCCAGGTGCGGGAGACCGCCGGGAAGCAGCTCGGCGACCTCTTCTTCAACCTGGGCGACGACTACCTCGGCGCCGCCGGAAGCACCGTACTGCAGATCATGCTCTGCTCCAGCCTGTTCGCCGCGACCCTGGCGCTGCACAGTGCCGCCAACCGGTATGCGCAGGTGATGGCCGACGACGGCCTGCTGCCCGCGTTCCTGGGCAGGCTGCACCCAAGGTTCGGCTCGCCGCACCTGGCCGGTGTCGCGCAGGTGGCGATGTGCGCCGTCGCCGCGGTCGCGTTCGCGGCCGGCGGTCTGGACCCGTACGCGAACATGACGACCAGCATGCTCGGCCTGGGCACCGTCGGGATCGTCGCCCTGCAGGCGCTGTCGGCGCTGTCCGCGGTGGCCCTGCGCCGCAAGGGCACTCGGCTGGGCTGGTGGCGGGGCACGGTGGTGCCGCTGCTGGGCCTCGCCGGCCTGACCGCCACCCTCTGGCTGGTGGTCGGCAACTTCGATGTGCTGACCGGGGCGACCGGTGGCGTCGTCACGCGGCTGCCGTGGGTGATCGTGCTGGTGGCCGTGCTGGGCGTGCTGTGGGCGCTGCGGCTGCGGGCCGTCGCCCCCGAGCGCTACCGGGCGCTGGCCACCGCCCATGTCGCCCCCGACGCGGACCGGACGGACATCGCCGCGCCGGCCCATCCTCCCGCCACTGTCTCCGAACCGATTTGACACCGGCCCCTGTTCACGTGATCCGGAGGGAACGACGTGCACGATGTACGCGAGCTGATCGAGAACGGTCCGGAGGCGGTGCGCCGGCTGGCCCGCCGCGGTTACCCGCTCGACCTCGACGCGCTGCGGGCGGCACACCGGCGACGCCTGACCGCGCTGGAGGCGGTGAACGGGCTGCGAACCGAGCTGAAAAAGGCGTCTCGCGGCCCGCACCGGGCCGGCGGGCCACAAGCCGCGGACGCGGCGGACCCGGCGGGAGAGGATCCGCGTGAGCGCAACCGGCGCCTGCGCGAGCGGGTGCAGGCCGCCGAGGCCGAGGCTCGGGAGGCCGGCCGGGAGTCGGAGCGGCTGCTGCTGACGGTGCCGAACCTGCCGTCGGACGACCTGCCCGACGGCTTCAGCCAGAAGGAGGCCGTGGAGGTGCGGCGGGTCGGCCCGCGACGCGGCTCGGGCCCCGGCCTCGGGCGGCACCACGCCGACCTCGGCGAGCGGCTGGGTGTACTGGACTCAGCGGCGGCGGGGAAGCTGTCCGGGGCGCGGTTCAGCGTCAGCCGCGGTCCCGGCGCCCTGCTGGAACGGGCCCTGTGCTCCCTGCTGCTCGACCTGCACACCCAGGAGCACGGGTACACCGAGTACGCGGTGCCGCACCTGGTCAGCCGGGAGACCATGACCGGCACGGGGCAGCTGCCGAAGTTCGAGGAGGATTTGTTCGCCACATCGGTGGGCGGCCGGGAGATGTTTCTGATCCCCACCGCCGAAGTGCCGCTGACCAACCTGGTGGCGCGGGAGGTGCTCGACGAGCGTCGGCTGCCGCTGGCCATGACCGCCCGCACCCCGTGCTACCGGGCCGAGGCGGGGTCCTACGGCCGTGACACCCGTGGCATCCTGCGGCTGCACCAGTTCGAGAAGGTGGAGCTGGTCCGGGTCTGCCGGGACGAGGACGCCGCGGAGCAGCTGGAGCTGATGCTCGCTCATGTCGAAGTGTGCCTGAAACGACTGGAGTTGTCCTACCGGGTGGTGTTGCTGCCGGCCGGCGACATCGGGTTCTCCGCGCGGAAGACGTACGACGTCGAGGTGTGGCTGCCCGGCAGCGACAGCTACCGCGAGATCTCCTCGGTGTCGGACTGCGGCACCTTCCAGGGCCGCCGGGCCGCCATCCGCTACCGGACGGGCGGTGCCCGGAAGACCGCGGCGACGCTCAACGGTTCCGGCCTGCCGATCGGGCGGACCGTCGCCGCGCTGCTGGAGCAGGGGCAGCAGGCGGACGGCTCGGTGGTGCTGCCGGAGGCCCTGGCCGCGTACACCGGCTTTTGCCGGCTGCTGCCCGGGGGCGGCACCGAGTAGCCCCCGCGTGGGCCCTCGCCCGACGCGCCACCAGCGCGGGCCTGCCGGGCACTTCCGGGCAGGCCCGCGCCCTCGTCGTCCGCGGCCGGTCAGGCGCTCTGGCGCAGCAGAGCAGTGGAGCCGTGCAGGCCCGGGTCCTGGTTGAGCATCTGCTGGAAGAGCCGGCGCAGTTTCGGCGACGGCTCCATGCCCAGCTCGTCGATCAGCCGCAGCCGGGCCGCGTTGTAGACACCGATCGCCTCGGCCTGGCGCCCGCTCTGGTAGAGCGCCACCATGAGGAGCTCGGTGATCCGCTCTCGCCACGGGTGGGCGATGCTCATCCGCTTCAGCTCTCCGACCACCCTCATCGGCTCTCCCGCGCGGATGCGCAGCCAGAAGGCGTCCTCCCGCGCTGACAGGTACTCCTCCTCCCACTCCGTGGCCGCGCTCTGGCACAGCGGTCCGGCGGCGGCGTCACCCAGCGGAGCCCCTCGCCACAACCCGAGCGCCCGGTCCAGCAGCTCCAGGGCGGCGGGCAGCTCCTCGGTCTCCATCGCCTGGTGGGATTGGCGTATGTATCCGCGGAATTGGTTGAGGTCGATGTCCTCCGGTGCCACGTCCAGGCTGTATCCGGAGCCCCGGGCGCGCAGCACGTCCGCCGCCGGGTCGCCCGCCAGCTGAACCAGTGTGCGTCGCAGTCGCGACACATGTGCCTGGAGCGCGTTCTCGACGGTGGCTGGGGGTTCCTCGCCCCACAGCTCGCTGTACAACGTCGAGACGTGCACTACCGCGGGAGCCTGGATGAGCAGGCTCGCCAGCAGACAACGCTGCCGGAGCCCCGGAACGGCGTGGAACGCGCCACCGATGCCGACTGCCAGCGTGCCCAAGATCCGGAACTGCAAGAGAACCCTCCCGTGTGGTCGCAGCCTGCGGCTTCACGCCGCCCGTTCCGTTTCTTCCCGGAAGCGGTCGCAGTCTGTAGGGGCGACCTAGAGTCCGGCTCGACACCGGATACGGGCCGTTCCTGCCGCGCACGGGGTGGCCACTGTCCACATTCCGGAGAACGGTCGGCTCGCCCCTCGGACCACCCTTGTCGCCGGTGGGTTCGGCCATCTGCTCGATCGGGGCCTGGGCGAGTGGTTCCCGGGCGCGGTGCAGGAACGCCTGCCCGGGCCCGAGCAGCCGACCCGCCGTATGAAAGCACTCCCCGGTGCGAAATACTCTCCCGATGAGGTCACGCACTTCCCCGATCAGTCAGCCGATCACGATACGGAGGGCCGTCGCGCGGGATGCCAAACGGCTCACGCGGCTCGTGCGTGGCTCAGGCGCCTACGAGGGTAAGTACGCAGCCGCAGTCGCGGGCTACCGGGTCGGTCCTGATTACATCGAGGCCCACCGCGCCTTCGTGGCCGTCGGCGCCGACGAGCATGGAGGCCGGGTCCTCGGTTTCTACTCGCTCGTCCTGGCTCCACCGGAGCTCGACCTGCTGTTCGTCGTCGACGAAGCGCAAGGACGGGGTATTGGACGACTGCTCGTCTCTCACATGCAGTCCGAAGCCCGTGCCGCCGGGCTCGACCGTGTCAAGGTCGTCTCGCATCTTCCCGCCGAGGACTTCTACCACCGCGTCGGTGCAGTGCGGATCGGGACCGCGCTCGCGAACCCGCCCGCCGTGCCGTGGGACCGTCCCGAATTCGAGTTTCGCATTCCTTCGGAATGACGCGGTGTGCCGGTTCGCAGGGCACCGGCTTCGCCTGCAGGGTGGCCGGCATGCAGGAGCCGCTGGACGCCGCGCGCTCCGTGTGTGCCGTCGTCTCTGCCCTGGCGGGGGGATCGCCTGCGCCGACGGCCTCTCCCGGCGACTTCCTCACCTCCGGCACTCCCAGGGCCATCGAAATCGCGCACACCTCGGCTCGCTCCACACACGATCGAGGTCGGCCGCTGTAAACACGTAGTTTCACACCACCCTGATCTGCAAGACGAAGTGGCCACAGTCCACCGTCAGCGCTCCCTGAGCATGCGCGCGACCACGTCGAGTGACTCCACGGGCGCTGCGGTCTCCGCCGCCGGCGTCCCCCCAAGGTCATCGCCCTTCCCCGGCCATCCCCGTTCTCCGGAGCACGAGTGGTCGGTCCACCGTCCCCGTCAGGCCCGCATACGCTCACGGTGACCTCCTCGCCGCTCGCTGGTGCTCAGGGTGCCGTCCCGGGTGCGCGAGGGGCCCGGGCCAAGCCCGGTGCCGGGCGGATGCCATGGCCCCACAGTGCCCTTGAACGGTATTCCCTCGGCCAAGCGCCCGATCCCTCTCACGGGCTGCTTGCTCGATCTGGTCGATGAGGTGGTGCTGTGACGCCGTCGGCGAACGTGGTCGCCTCGGTCGTGCCCGGTGGTCTTGTCGCGGGTGACGGTGGGGTACAGGTGGGCGAGGTCCTGCACCCCGTCGCCTGGCGTGACCGTGACGCTCGTTTGACGCTCCGGCCACCCCAGAGACCGCCCCCAAGGTGGGACGCCCCCCGTTGAACTGCGGGTTTTCGCGCCTCCAGCCTTTGGGACGTGTTCCCGATGACTCATCATGTGAAGTGCTGCCACCCCGGCCTGCTGGGGTGGCAGCTGACTCCCGTGCCCGACCTCAATGCCGGCGGGGCCGCGACCGGAACCGGGGACCGTGCTGCCGGGCTGCGGCTCAGGCGTCGATGATGACGGGGATGATGAGAGGCTTGCGGCGGTAGGTGCGGAACGCCCAGTTCGCCACGGCGCGGGCGACGAGTTGTTCGAGTTGGCGCGCGTCCCCGACGCCTTCCTCGGCTGCGGTGGCCAGGGTCTTCTCGATGACGGGGATGACCGGCTCGAAGGTGGTGTCGTCGTGCACGAAGCCGCGGGCCAGGAAGTCGGGGGCCTCGGCGAGGGCGCCGGTGTCTGCGTCGACGATCGCCACCACCGTGACCACGCCTTCGGCGGCGAGGGTGAGGCGGTCCTTGAGGGACGCTTCGGTGGCGCCGCCGACTTCCATGCCGTCCACGTAGACGTTGCCGGCGGGGACCTTGCCGGTGATGGATGCGCGCCCGTCGACGAGGTCGACGACGACGCCGTCCTCGGCGACGACGACCCGGTCGGGGTCGACACCGGTACGGATGGCGAGGTCGCCGTTGGCCCGCAGGTGGCGCCATTCGCCGTGCACGGGCATGACGTTGCGGGGCTTGACGATGTTGTAGCAGTAGACGAGTTCGCCGGCGCTGGCATGCCCGGAGACGTGCACCTTGGCGTTGCCCTTGTGGACCACGTGGGCGCCCCACCGGGTGAGTCCGTTGATCACCCGGTAGATGGCGTTCTCGTTGCCGGGGATGAGGGAGCTGGCGAGCAGGACGGTGTCGCCCTTGCCGATGCGGATCATGTGGTCGCGGTTGGCCATCCGTGACAGCGCGGCCATCGGTTCGCCCTGGGAGCCGGTGCACACCAGAGTGATCTTGTGGTCCGGGAGCTTCTCCAGCTCCTTCGTGCTCACGACCAGACCGGAGGGGACCTTCAGATAGCCCAGGTCACGGGCGATGCCCATGTTGCGGACCATCGACCGGCCGACGAAGGCGACCTTGCGGCCGTGCTGGTGGGCAGCGTCCAGGACCTGCTGGATGCGATGCACGTGGCTGGCGAAGCTGGAGACGATGACCCGGCGCGGCGCGGTGCGCATCACCTGCTCGATCGCCGGGTTCAGCTCTCGCTCGGAGGTGGTGAAGCCGGGTACTTCGGCGTTGGTGGAGTCGGTGAGGAACAGGTCCACGCCCTCCTCGCCGAGGCGGGCGAAGGCGCGCAGATCGGTGATGCGGTCGTCGAGAGGGAACTGGTCCATCTTGAAGTCGCCGGTGTGCAGCACCATCCCGGCCCGGGTGCGGATCGCGACCGCGAGGCTGTCGGGGATGGAGTGGTTGACCGCCACGAACTCGCAGTCGAAGGGCCCGAAGCCACGCCGGTCGCCCTCCCGCACCCGCACCGTGCGGGGCCGGATGCCGTGTTCCTTGAGCTTGGCCTCCAGGAACGCCAGCGTCAGCTTGGAGCCGACGACGGGAATGTCGGACCGCTCGCGCAGCAGGTACGGCACGCCGCCGATGTGGTCCTCGTGGCCGTGGGTGAGGACCACGGCCACGATGTCGTCCAGCCGGTCCCGGATCGAGGTGAAGTCCGGCAGGATCACGTCCACGCCAGGCTGGGTCTCCTCGGGGAACAGCACGCCGCAGTCGACGATGAGCAGCTTGCCCGCGTGCTCGAAGACGGTCATGTTGCGGCCGATCTCACCTAGGCCGCCCAGGGCGATGACCCGCAGCCCTCCTTCGGGAAGGGGCGGGGCGGCTTTCAGCTCGGGGTGCGGATGACTCATACCCTGACGGTACCTGGAGAGCGGGACGGGGTGATCCATTGCCTGCGTGCTCCAACGAGCGCTCGATACGACCCGCCGCCATGAAGACGTACTGGCGCTCAGGTCGGCATCCGTCCGATCTGTCCGCTGCTCTGGCCCCAAGACAAGAGGGCAGCCGCGGCCGCAGCGCCCGCTACGGCCGGCGTGGGTGGCTTCACGGGTCGCGCGGGCGGTGAGCACCTCGCCCGCGATCACACAGAAGAAGCAGGGCGAACCGACAGCCCGGGCATGCTCATGGCCGCTGAAGTATCGAGGTTGAACGTGATGTCGACCTGCTCCACCCCCGACATCGCCCGCGCCGCCCTCGCTCTCAACAGAATCTGGAAGTGATCACCGCTGAGGAAACCTCAGTGCCATCGAAACTCACTGACATTGATCTCGCTGAGCCGTGCGAGGTGACTCCCGGAACCACCTCCAAATGACTCCCTCACAAAGGCTCTGGTCCACTTTGTGTGGTCGCGTACGGAGGGTGACTGTTGATCTTCGCCTCATGGTGGTTTTAGTGGTCGGAGGCGGTCAGTGCGCGCATGACCGGCTGGCCGCGAATGAACCTGGCCCCGCTCATCAGGCCCCTTGGAATTGATCATTTAGGCTGGCGCGGTGACTGATGAGCAGGAGCGGGTGCAGCCGTCGGGAGTGTGGGCCACGGCGGTGGGGGTGGCCAGGGTGCGGGCGCTGGAGACCGAGCGGGAGAACGCGCTGTTCCGCGACTCACTGGCACAGGCCTTCGCCACCGCCGGCGGCCTGTGGCCCTCCTCGCCGCCGCCCGATGACGAGGCCGCGCGACGTCGCCGGCTGGCCGTGTCGTACTCCATCGTCATCAGGACGAAGTTCCTCGACGACCTGTTGCAGCAGGCCTCCGCGTCCGGGGTCCGGCAGGTCGTGCTGCTCGGCGCCGGCATGGACAGCCGGGCCTTCCGGATGGACTGGCCCGAGGGCACCCGGCTGTTCGAGGTCGACACCGCCGCCCCACTGGACTTCAAAGCTTCGGTGCTGCGCCAGGAGCGGGCCGTCGCGCGCTGCGAGCGGATCACCGTCGCGGTGGATCTGCGTGAGGACTGGCCAGGCGCGCTGGCCGCCGCAGGGCACGACCCGGCCGTGCCGACCGCGTGGATCGCCGAAGGACTACTGATCTATCTGCCCGAGGATGCGGTGGAGCTGCTGCTGGCCCGGATCAGCGCACAGTCGGCGGCAGGCAGTCGGATGGGGCTGACGTTGGGCTCGCGCGGCGTGATCGAGCGCTTCGGCGCGGACGCCGCGCCGGGATCGGCGGCGTCCATGTGGGTCTCGGAGATGCCCGACGACCCGGTGGGCTGGCTGGCCGGGCACGGCTGGGAGGCCGACAGCCACACCCTGCGCGAGCGCGCTGCCGCCTACGGCCGCCCGATCAACACCCCGCCGCAGCGCGAGGAGCGGCCCGGCGGGCTGATCTCGGCGGTCCGCCGGTAGAGCGCCTCCCGGTTCCCTGGATGATCGATTCCAAGGGGGCCTGATGAGTGGAGGCAGGTTCATGCGCGCAACACCTCGAACGCGACCTCGACGCCGTCACCGCAGGGCTCACACTGCCCTGGAACTCCGGCGTCGTGGAGGGTCATGTCAACCGGATCAAGATGCTCAAGCGCCAGATGTTCGGCCACGCAGGATTCGAGCTCCTGCGCAAACGAGTCCTGTTGGCGTAACCGAGAGTCACGCGACCACACAAAGTGGACCAGAGCCCTCACAAAGTGACACAGCCATCACGCTCCCGGACACCGCCGACGGGGTCATGCGGCTGCACGCCGAAACGCTGGAAGTGCTCTGGGGAGCGCCCGTGCTGGACGCGGACGGGGATGACGCAGACACCGCGACCGCGACAGACGCGGACTGCAACAGTGCCATTGCGGCTCTCGCCGAAGCGCTCACCGGCTTCGGACAAGCCGCCCCTGGCCCCAGGCAGAGCATCCGCATCCACATCAGCCCGACAGGTGTCCTCGGTTCGGGCCTGGAACATTGCCACGGCTTCGACGTGGTGGGCGGGGCGGGAGCGGAGTTCATCGGAGGTGTGGGCCTTGTTGGTGTGCAGGAGCGGGGACGACACGCGTTCGCCGTGAACTGGCCGTCTGCGCATGCTAGTTGGTGCTGGTCATCTGATTTGTGCTACGTGCTGCTTGGGCGTGCCTTATGCGTATCGGCCGCCTCCGGAGAAGTGTTCGCCGAGGGTGTAGTAGACCTTGATGCCGCCGAGGAGCCAGGCGATTCCGTGGACTTCGAGAAGGACGGAGTCTCCGGGGTCCATGCGGCAGCTGACGACGCCCTTGATGCACCAGAACCAGCCGCGGTCGTTCGCCGCGCTGCCTCGGTTGCTGTACCGGTAGCCGTGGAACGTGTAGCTGCCGAACTCGGAGTGCGAGTAGCTGTTCTTCTTGACGTAGTAGCCGTTGCTGTAGATGGTCCAGACGAATGTCTCGATGTAGGCAGTCTTGAACTTCTTGCGGAAACTGACCCAGAAGTTGATGGAGCAGCGATGCCTGCTGTCGCAGGCGCGCTTCAGAGTGACGCAGGCGTATTTGGTGCAGCCCTTCTGGGTGCGGGACTTGATGCGGGTACCAGTGAGGTCGCTGGCGTTCTGGGGGTCGGCGCAGGCGTAGTCGTAGGCGTTGCAGCTGCCGCCGGCGACGGGGTCGGTGCTCAGGAAGCGTCCGGTGGTGGGGTCGTAGAGGCGTACGCCCACGAGGACGAGTCCGGACAGGGCGTCGCTGGAGCGTTGCTGGGCGCCGTGCCAGGCGTAGTGGGCGGAGGCGCTGGTGGTGCGGTGGTTGCCGTATTCGTCGGTGTCGAGGACGGTCGGGGCGACGGAGGTGTCGGCAGGGCCCGAGGCCGAGCCTCGATCAGGCTGTCACATCACGGACTTACACGATCTTTCGGGCGCGCTCCGCCCTCACACCCCGCCGGACGGCGCCGGAGTCAGATCCCGGGTCCGTATCCGGGGTCCGGTTGCTGGCGAGGGGTCCACCACTCGGTGAGCCCCCACACCCCGAGCGCGAGTGCGGCCACGGCGGCGAGTACCGCGGCCCAGGGACGGTGCACCCATCGCACGGTCAGCGTCCAGGCGAAGAGCGGAACCAGGGCGCCGCCGAGCACGATGAGCGGCAGATCGACGAAGAGCACGCTCAGATCGCGGGCATGGCCCTCGAACCCGCCGTCGATACTGAACGCGGCCCGCGGCGCCCAAACAAGCAGCGCGGTTGTCGCACCCAGGCCGGCGAGGAGACATCCGGCGGCACCTCTGGTCTTTGGGTTCATGCCCGTGGTCCGTCCCGTGGTCCTTCTGCTCATGCCCGCGACAGACGCGATGGCACGGTGCACGGTTCCAGGGCTCACACAATGAGGGTTTTGGGCCTTCCCTCGTGATGGTGCACACGCGAACGCGTATCCACCATCACGAGGGAAGGCCCGTGCTGCCTTCTCATCGCGGAGACAGAGCAGCACGTGCCGGTCAGGACGGGTGGACACGACAGTGACGGGGCTTCTTGCACAAGCTCCTATGAAGTCACCACCGGCTGCTCCTGGACGAACTCGGCGCGCGCGGAGACCTGGGCCGGTCGAGGTGGGCGATCGACTCGGTGAACATGCGGGCCCTGAAAGGGGGGAGCTGACGGGATCGAATCCTGTCGATCGCGGCAAGAAAAGCTCGAAGATCCACTTGATCACTGAGCGGACCGGTCTGCCCCTCTCTATCGGGATCTCGGCCGCGAACACCCACGACAGTCAGGGACTGGAACCCCTGGTGCGCGGGATCCCACCGATCCGCTCCCGCCGCGGACCACGTCGACGACGGCCCGCCAAGCCCCATGCCGACAAGGGGTACGTCGACCACCGCGGAAGTGGCTCCACTCCCGGAACATCACGCCGCGCATCGCCCGCAAGGGCATCGAGTCCTCCCAGCGGCTGGGCCGCCATCGCTGGACGGCGGAGCGCACGGTGGCGTGGCTGCCCGGGTGCCGACGCCTGCACCGTCGCTACGAGCGCAAGGCCGAGCACTTCCTCGCCTTCGCGGGGATCGCCGCCACCTCGATCGGCTACCGCAGGCTGGCAGCCTGACAAGCCCCCGCTACCTCCCGCGCATCCTCCAGCTCGTGGCCGGCCCGGAGGCAGAGCAGGTACGGAGTGCCAATCCGGGCGAGGCGCTCGGCTTCGGCGGGCTCCTGCGGATGGGCGGCCCAGTGTCCCGCGTCTCAATCTCGTTTACGGGCGGACGCTGCTGACGTTAAGGTCGCGAACGTGTTGAGCCCACCGGTGAGTAGGGACTTGGTCGTCGTCGGCGCCGGCATTGTCGGCGCATCGGTGGCCTATCATGCCGCCCGGGCGGGCGCCACCGTGACGTTGGTCGACGCCGGGCGGCCAGGCGCCGGCGTGACGGCGGACTCGTTCGCCTGGGTCGGCGCGTCTGGCGTGCGTAAAGGTCCGGCCGCCGGACTGCGGGCCACCGCAACGGCGGAGTACCATCGACTCGGGGCCGAGCTGCCGGGACTCCCGGTGACCTGGTCCGGCTCGCTGAGCTGGAACAGGCAGGACAGTGCGCCGGACGCCGGGCCCGGGCAGACGATCGTGGACGCGGCCACCATGGCGACGCTCGAGCCCGCCCTTCGGCAGCCTCCGGAGTGGGCTGTCTGGGCGCCGGGTGACGGCGCTGTTGACTCGGTGGGCGTGACCGAGCGGCTGGTCGCGGGCGCTCGCACCCATGGAGCTCGGGTACATCTGGACACGCCGGTTACCGCGGTCCACCGGGACACGGAGGGCCGGATCGCCGGGGTTGAGACGACATCAGGACCCCTCTCCGGTGCGACGGTGGTACTGGCGGCCGGAGTTGCCACGGCCGCGCTGGGCGCGCCGCTCGGCGTGCGCGTCCCGGTCGAACCGTCGCCGTGCCCGCTGTTCCGGCTCCGCGCCCCGGCCGGTCTGGTCCGCACCGTGGTCAACACCGAGGACTTCGATCTTCGGCAGGTCGCCGCGGACCGGCTGATCGCCGCCGCGGACTCGCCCGAACGGACCCTTGCCGCCGTCCGGTCCACTTTCCATGGCGCCGGGAGCGTCGAGCTGCTCAGCACCCGACTCGGAGTGCGCCCGATGCCGGCCGACGGTGAGCCGATCGTCGGCCCGGTCGCCGAGGTCCCCGGCCTGTACTTGGCAGTGATGCACTCGGCGGTCACGCTCGCCGCGGCCGTGGGCCGCCTGGTCGCACGGGAGTTGGTCGACGGAACCGTTGAGTCGGCTCTGTCAGGTTGCCGCCCGGATCGCTTCTGACGATCCCGATGTGGTGGGCGACTCTCACAAACGGTTGTTTTTACGGCCATTACTGCGGCGACGACGCGGGCACGGACCCGTTTGTGGGACTTGTTGTGCGCTTGCTTCCAGTCGGGCAGTTCCTCGCCGGGGCGGCGGCGGTGGGGCATCACGAGCCCGGTGCCCGGGTAGCCGCCGTCGGCGATCGTCACGGTCGTGCCGACGGCGGCCTTCGCTCCGGACTCCTCCCACGCCTTGCAGTCGTTGCGGTTGCCGGGCAGGGGACTGCCGACCACCACGACAAGTCGTGTGTCGGCGTCGATGACGACCTGGTGGTTGGTGGAGTACCGGTAGTTCTTGGACTGCTCGGCGATGGTGTGGTCGCGGGTGGGCACCAGGGTGCCGTCCGCGATCAGCACCGTGTCCTTGCGGAACCGCTTGCGGGGCTGGAGAGCGAGCATCGGCCCGAGGTGGTCGATGATCCGGTCCGCCGCCGGCTTGGACACCCCGAACAGCGGCGCGAGTTGCCGCATGGTCAGATTCGTCCGTCAGTAAGCTGCGACCAGCAGTGCCCGGTCCTCCAGCGGCAAGCTCCACGGCCGGCCCTTGCGAACCGCGTCCGCACCCTCGCGCCGCAGCACGGTCACCAGCTTCCCGAAGGCCCGCGGGCGCAGCCCGGTGAACGGGGCTATCCAGGACGGCTCCGAAGCCGTGATCACACCAGACACCGCGAGATCATTTCACTCGTCACCGGGGGTCCCGTTCACGGCAGTTCTGGACGGTCTCACCGAACCTTGAGCGGCGCTCCTCACAAGCCCCGGTGACCTGACTCAGTCGAAGAGGGCAACGAGTCCGTTCACCCAGATCGCGAGGAACGCAAGGGCCGCCACCAGGCAGCCGACGCACGCCAGCACACCGCCGACCGTCCACGGCTCGGAGGGCGCCTCGTACTCCCCTTCCAGGTCGTCCCGGTAGGAGGCGGGGTCGTCCCAGTCGACGGGGTGCCCCAACTCCTCGGCGTAGGCGGTCCGCACCGCGATCAGCTGCCCCTCCGCGAAAGCGGTGGCGGCCTTCGCCTCGGGGCCCTGCCAGGCAAGGGCCTTCATCCGCCACCCGGGAGACCCGTACCGCGCCTCGAAGGCAGCGGTCTCGTCGGCGTTCCGGTCCTCTTCGAGGTACATCCAGCGTCCAGCCTCGGCGGCGTCGTCGTAGAGCCGGTACACCTCGGCCAGACGGCGGCGGAGCGTCAGGTCGTGCGGGAAGGAAGAGATGAGACCGCGCAGGCGCTGGCGCGCGACGGGAACCCGGCCGGCGGCCAGGTCTGCATCGACTCGGGCAAGGGTCTCTCGCAGAGGCATGAACGCATGATCGGGTACCGCACTGACCTACGTCGACCTGGTTTCGTCGCTCAGCACTCGCTCGCTCTTAACGGCATCGGCTGAACCTCACTGAGACGGGACACCGCCAGTTACGGGACAGCCCTTAGCCGACCGTGATCATTCTCAGCGCCAACGGCTGTACCGATGTTCCCCATGGCCGGCCACCCCGGCAGCAGGCCCGGCCACCGGTCACCAGGCCGTGACAGCCGTAGCCGCACCGTCACCAGCCGTTCGAGCCAGACGAACGTATGGCCCGTAGCGGCATCAGCTCAGCCCGAGCGCCTCCAACCTCGGAACCGGACTCACCGCAGGCGTCACACTTGCCAGCACAAGGCAGACGAGCACCGCGAATAGTGCAACAGGGTAGACAGAACGCATAACGGCCCCTCACAGTCAGCACATAGTCCAGCAGATGCTGCTCCGACCGGATCGACACCCCACTGCGGAGGTCGGGCGCACAGGTGCACAGACATCGGGCGATCACCGGATACCCCGGCGGCTTTGCCCGACTCTGGGCCTCACGGGGGGTCCCGGCGACCGCTTGAGCCGTGCTGACCGAGGAGGACGTATGCGAGGCAAAGGAAGGGCCGCGGAGACAGCGGACTCCGGCTACCCGCGGCGAGTGTTGGCATGTCTGATAGCGGCGGCGGCGCTGCTGGCCAGCCTCATGGCGACAAGCTCATCCGCCATGGCAGCCGACCTGCCGTACGGGCCGTACACCTGCGCCGCGGGCTACGTGTGGCGGGACGCGTACCCGGGCGACCAAGTCTGCGTGACGCCGGCGATCCGCACCCAGACCGCGACGGAAAACGCGCTGGGCCCCTCACGCCGCGAGCCGAACGGCGGCATTTACGGCCCGGACACCTGCAAGCCGGGCTTCGTCTGGCGCGCAACGCGGCCCTCGGATCATGTGTGCGTGCCGCCAAACAGTCGCGACCAGGCCAGCAGCGACAACGCCAACGCCGCCTTGCGGCTGGCTGATCCGGGTGCGACGCCGCGCGGTGGGGTGTCCGTCACCACCACGTTGTCTCCGACCGGCGGTCGCCTGTTCGCCACCGGCAGCGGGCTCACGCCCTACGGCACGGTGCGGTTCTACAGTGCCGGGACCAGCGGGCCGGTCTCGCTGGGCCGACTGACGGCCGACGCCGCCGGCACCCTGCAGGGATGGCAGCAGGTTGTGGACCTCCATTGCGACAGCGGGCCGTATCCAGCCACCATCGTGGTCCTTGACCAGGGTACGGGCCTTGTCACCACCGCCGGCACCACCGAAGCATTCCACCCCTGCTTCTGAGTCGGCACGCCGCACAGGGTCGGCGGGCAGCAGGCCCCTTGGAGCGTGTTCGGAGTTCAGATCACGGGATTGCGGATTCGCCTGTATCGTGTTCCGGGGGCCTGGTAGGCCGGGGGAATGGCACGCGGTGATCTGACGGACGGCGAGTGGGCCCTGGTCGAGCCGTACCTCCCGCTCGGTGAGCGGGGCCCGATTCCCGATCTGCGGCGGCAGTTCAACGCCGTGATGGCGCCTCCGCATGGCAGTGCGGTCTCACCGGCCCATGCACCTGTGCCTCGATGTAATCGTCGAGATCGTCCTGACGGTCGGCGAGGGCGAGCTCGGTGAGCCCCATGCGGTCCGCGATAGCGAAGTCCGCAGGTTCAAGGAGACTGTCCGGGTAGCAGAACGTTGTCCGCGCCAGCGTCTCGGCAGCCAGCCGAACGTGCGCGGAGCCGAACCGCGGCGCACCGCCGACCGGCTTGCGGCGGACGTCCAACGCCCCGTAGACCGGCCGCTCATGAGCAGGTGCTTCGTCGTACGCCCTATTGAAGATTCGGCTCTCCCAGCGCCACCGGTCGCCGCCGGGATACGCCGTCAGTCCACCGTTGCTGGTCCCGGTGACGAACTGCGAGCAGTAGGCGCCCGCTTCGACCATGGCGTCCAGGACGGGCCGGCCCTGCAGCAGGCGGTCCGGGTGGAAGTTGAGGGTGTCGCTCCTGACGGGTGAGCCGGGGCTTTGGTCCGCGACTGGTCCGGAACAGCTGGTCAGGCGTGGGATACCGGCGGGATGAATTGGGAGTCGCGATATAGATCAGGCTCAGGTCTGAGTGGGGCGAGCGGAAGGCGCCTGGCGTGCAAAAACCCAGGTCAGGCGCCTTTTCTCGTGCCCTTAGAAGAAGCCGAGCTTCTGTGCCGAGTACGACACCAGAAGGTTCTTCGTCTGCTGGTAGTGGTCCAGCATCATCTTGTGGGTCTCGCGCCCGATTCCGGACTGCTTGTAGCCGCCGAAGGCGGAGTGCGCGGGGTAGGCGTGGTAGCAGTTCGTCCAGACGCGGCCCGCCTGGATGGCGCGGCCCGCGCGGTAGGCAGTGCCGTTGTCGCGGGTCCACACGCCCGCGCCGAGGCCGTACAGCGTGTCGTTCGCGATCTTGATGGCGTCGTCGAAGTTGTCGAAGGACGTCACCGAGACCACCGGGCCGAAGATCTCCTCCTGGAAGATCCGCATCCGGTTGTCGCCCTCGAAGATGGTCGGCTGGACGTAGTAGCCGCCCTTCAACTCGCCGTCGTGCTCGATGCGTTCGCCGCCGGCCAGGACGCGCGCGCCCTCCTGCCTGCCGATGTCCAGGTAGGAGAGGATCTTCTCCAGCTGGTCGTTGGACGCCTGGGCGCCGATCATGGTGTCGGTGTCGAGGGGGTGGCCCGTCGTGATGAGCTTGGTGCGGGCGACCGCCGCCTCGACGAACTCGGCGTAGTGACCGCGCTGGATCAGCGCCCGGGACGGGCAGGTGCACACCTCGCCCTGGTTGAGCGCGAACATCGTGAAGCCCTCGAGCGCCTTGTCGCGGAAGTCGTCGTCCGCCGCCGAGACGTCGTCGAAGAAGATGTTCGGCGACTTGCCGCCGAGCTCCAGCGTGACCGGCTTGATGTTCTCCGCGGCGTACTGCATGATCAGCCGCCCCGTCGTCGTCTCGCCCGTGAACGCGACCTTGGCCACCCGCGGGCTGGAGGCGAGCGGCTTGCCCGCCTCCACACCGAAGCCGTTGACGATGTTCAGCACGCCGGGCGGCAGCAGGTCGGAGACCAAGCTCATCCAGTAGTGGATCGAGGCCGGGGTCTGCTCGGCGGGCTTGAGCACCACCGCGTTGCCCGCGGCGAGCGCGGGTGCCAGCTTCCAGGTCGCCATGAGGATCGGGAAGTTCCACGGGATGATCTGCGCGACCACCCCGAGCGGCTCGTGGAAGTGGTACGCCACCGTGTCGTTGTCGATCTCCCCGAGCGAACCCTCCTGCGCCCTGATCGCGCCCGCGAAGTACCGGAAGTGGTCGATGGCCAGCGGGATGTCGGCCGCCAGCGTCTCACGGACCGGCTTGCCGTTCTCCCAGCTCTCGGCGACCGCCAGGGACTCGAGGTTGGCCTCCATACGGTCGGCGATCTTCAGCAGGATGCCGGAGCGTTCGGTCACGGACGTGCGGCCCCAGCCCGGGGCGGCCGCGTGCGCCGCGTCCAGCGCTCGCTCGACGTCCTCCGCCGTTCCGCGTGCGATCTCCGTGAACGGCTGCCCGTTCACCGGCGACGGATTCTCGAAGTACTGTCCGCGGGCCGGCGGCACGTACTCGCCGCCGATGAAGTGGTCGTAGCGCGTCTGGTAGGAGACGATCGCGCCCTCGGTGCCGGGCGCCGCGTAACGGGTCATCCTGGTCTGCCTCCCTCAGCAGCGCTGCCCGCCGTTGGGCAGCTCTCGGCGCGAGGCTAGACATGCCGACGTTGCAAGGACGTTGCGCAGCCGGCCACCGCGGGCCGTGCAGGGCCGGAGACGTCAGCGGGGTGCCGTACGGGACCAGCCGGGCGGCGCCGCCAGCTCCGCCTCCAGCGCGGCGAGCCGGGCCCGGGCCGTCGCGCTCGGCAGTACGGCGACGAGGGCCCGCCACACGTCCAGGTCGTCCTCGCCCCACGGCGCGTGCGCCCAGTCGGCCAGCAGGTCGGGGTCGCGCCGGTCGATCAGCGCGCTCCGCATGCCGTCGGCGAGACGCTGCCGCAGCCGCACCACCGCGGGAGCCTGCGAGCCGGGCAGCAGTGGACCGGAGTACGCCGCGGCGGCCGCCGCGACCGCCCCTGTCTCCAGCCGGTGCTGGACGACCGCCACGTCCGAGCCGACCGGCACGGACAGCCGGTAAGGGCGAGAGGAGAGCAGCCCCGGACCGAGCACCCTGCGCAGCCGGGCCAGTTCGGCCCGCAGCGTCACCGGCGTCACCGACTCTTCCTCGTACAGCGCGCACAGCAGCTCGTCCCCGGTCAGACCCTCCGGGTGACGGGCCAGCAGCACCAGGATCTCGCTGTGCCGACGGCTCAGCCGGACACCGCGACCGCCGACCACCAGCCGGGCCTCGTCCCGTCCGAGCGCGGTCAGCTCGGCCGCGTCGGCGGCGGGCCGGCGCGGGGCGAGCAGCGCCAGTTCGGACTCGGCGGCCCGCGCCACCGCTCGCACGAAACCGAGGCTGTGCGGGTGGGCGAGCCCGTCCCCACCGGTGATGTCCACCGCTCCGAGCACCTGTCCCGTGCGCGGATCGTGCACCGGGGCAGCCGCGCACGTCCAGGGCTGGACACGCCGGATGAAGTGCTCGGCCGCGAACACCTGTACCGGGCGGTCCAGGGCGACCGCCGTGCCCGGCGCGTTCGTCCCGACGGCGGACTCCGACCAGCGCGCGCCCGGCACGAAGTTCATCCGGTCCGCCTTGCGGCGTGTCTCCGGATGCCCCTCCACCCACAGCAGTCTGCCGTGCGTGTCGCACACCGCGAGCAGATGCTCCCCGTCGGCGGCGAACGTGCCCAGCAACTCCCGGAACAGTGGCATCACCGGCGCCAGTGGATGCTCCGCCCGGTAGGTGCCGAGGTCGCTGTCGGCGAGTTCCACGCTCGCGGTGCCGTCCGGCCCGACACCCGCCCGCGCGGACCGCCGCCACGAGTCGGCCACCACCGGACGCACCGGGCGCGGCACCGCGCCCACCGCGGTGAACGTCTCGTGTGCCCGGCGCAGGGCCCGAACACGCTCGGCAGGGTCGGCTCCCGGCTCCAGGGCCACCCACGGATCGGTCAATGCGGCCTCCCCGGACGGCGATGCGGCTGGGGACATCGTCACTCCCGGCGCGCCCCCGGACAACCTCTTCGCCCGGGCTCGCCGTCAGGCGAAGTTCACCAGTCTGATGTAACGCACCCAGTCCCAGCTGGGCCCGGGATCGGTGTGGTCCGTGCCCGGTACTTCATAGTGCCCGATGATGTGCGCGCGGTCCTTGGGGATGCGGTATCTGTCGCAGATCGCCGCGGTGAGTCTGGCCGACTCCTCGTACAGGGCGTTGGTGAAGTAGGCGGGCTCGTCCACCCAGCCCTCGTGCTCGATGCCGATGCTGCGGGTGTTGTAGTCCCAGTTCCCGGCGTGCCAGGCGACGTCCGACTCGAGGACGCACTGCGCGACGTGTCCGTCGGCGGACCGGACGACATAGTGCGCGGACACCTCCTTCTTCGGGTTCTGGAAGATCGCCAGGGTGCTGGGGTAGGTCTCCTGGGTGACGTGGATGACCACCCGGTCCACCGAGTAGCTCATGGGCCGACTGGACGCCGTGTAGTTGGAGTTGCTCGCCGGCTGCCACTCGGCCTCCGGGTAGTCCACTGCCCGGGGTCGCGCGCTGGCTTGCGCGGCGGGAAGCAGGGCGTAGGGGACGGCGGCCAGAGCGGCACCCTTGAGCAGATTTCGTCGGCTGGGGAGAGGTCGTGCCCGTTCCATGGGCGGTGGCCTTTCTGCGGGGGAGTGGTGGTGCGGGTGTCCGTGGGGAGGTGGTGCGGGAGGTCGCTGGGTGGGATGGTCGTGCGGTCCGCGGTGAGTCTCGCTCACCGACGGCCGCTCCTTGCGGAGCTGGGCCACGCACGGAGTTGGTGTCACACGGATCGGCCAACGGGGACGCGTCGGTCCGGGTGGCCGGGTGGCCGGGTGGCCGACTGGCTGGGGTGGCCGGGGTCCGGCCTGCCGAACCCGCGGCCGCGCACGAGTCACTTCACCGCGGCGACCCGGGATATCCGGACCGCGTCCACCGGCCGGTGTGCGGCGCCGGCGGACAGGACGCGCGTGTCCGGGGCAGCTCGTGTTTCCCCCGTCATGTGAACCCCTTCGTCCACCTGAGATCCGCGGTCGACCCGACTCGACGGCGGCACCTCGCGTGAATCACGTTACGGGGCTTGCGGGTTGGGCAGAAGAGCCCGGCGAGGTTCGGTGGACGCCCGGGGAAATGTGGAAAACTCCGCCACTCGATCCGGTGAAGCAGGCCTGCGGTCAGGCGCGTTCGGCCACCGCGGCCGGGTCGTCGAGGACGGCCCGCACCACCGCGTGCGCGGCACCCAGCAGCGGCCCCTCGGGGCCCAGCCGGGACACGGACACCGGACAGGCGGGCCCCGCGGTCCGGCTCGCCAACTCGGCCTCCAGGGAGGGCAGCAGCCAGGGCGCGAGTGCGGCCAGGGCACCGCCCAGCACGACGCTCCGGGGGTCGAGCAGATTGACGGCCCCGGTCAGCGCGACGCCCAGCGCCCTGCCGGCGTCGCGCAGGGCCCGCCGCACGTCCTCGTCGCCCTCGGCTGCGCGGGTGGCGAGCAGCCCTACCCGGCCTTCGCCCGGCTCCAGGCCGGCCGCGCGCAGTACGGCTTCCTCTCCCGCGTACTGCTCCAGGCAGCCGCGCCCGCCGCAGGGACAGGCGGGCCCCTCCGGTTCGACCGGCACATGCCCCAGCTCGCCCGCGAAACCGCGCGTCCCGCGCAGCAGCCGCCCGTCGACCACCACGGCGGCACCGATGCCGATCTCCGCCGACACGTGCAGGAAGTCACGCGGAGTGTCCTCGCCGAGCCAGAGTTCCGCGAGCCCGCCGAAGTTCGCCTCGTTGTCCACCGTCAGGGGCAGGCCGGGCGGCAGCAGGGCGCCGAGATCGGTGTCGTTCCAGTCGAGGTTGGGAGCCCGCACGACCGTACGGCCGTCCCGTGCGATCAGTCCGGGCACGGCGACCGAGAGTCCCGCGGGCCACAGGTCCTGCCGCTCGGCCTCGGCGACGACCTGTCGTATCAGCGCGGTGAGTTCGCGCGTCACCGGTTCGGGCGAGCGGCCGCGGTTGGTTCCGTGGCGAACCGCCCGTGCCCGTACCTGGCCGCGCAGGTCGACCACGCAGGCCGCGAGGTGGTCGACCCCGACCTCCGCGCCGACCCCGGCCGGGCCGTGGCCGCTGACGGCCAGCGCCGAACCGGGGCGGCCCACCCGGCCGGGCCGTTCGGGTCCCAGCTCTTCCAGCAGCCCGGTCCGGACCAGTTCGTCGACGAGGGTCGACACCGCGGCACGGGTCAGTCCGATGCGTGAGGCGACCGCCGCCCGCGACAGCTGCCCCTCGGCGCGGACGGTGTGCATGACCCGGGCGAGGTTGCGGCGGCGCATGCCCTGCTGGGTGTCGGGCAGCGCGCGCCCCGGACCGGCCGGGCGGGTCTCGTGCAGCGGTGCGGTCATGCCTCCGTCGTCCTTGGTCGGTGTCCGCCGGCGAATCCGCGCCGAGCGGTGCCATGCGGGCGGACGGCCGTCGGACGGCCGTCCGTCGGCAGGCGTCCGTCAGGGGGTCCGCGTCCCGCGCTCCAGGAGCGGTGCCGCATCGGAGAGTACCCCGGAGATCCTGTTCAAGGTCGCCTCGTCGCGGTCCACCGCCTCCAGCACCGGGCCGTCGGCCGTCCGCCAGCGACGGGCGACAGCGGCCGGGTCCTCGCCGGTGAGCAGCCCCGCGGCCTGGGCCGCGGCGCCCAGCGCGACCAGCTCTCGGGCCTCGGGGATCTGCACGGGCCGCCCGGACAGGCGCCGTACGGTCTGCTGCCAGGCCGTGCCCCGGGCGCCGCCGCCGATCAGCAGCAGCGGGGTGGTGCGGTCGGCGTCCTGGTCGAGCACCAGGTCCAGGGCGCCGAGCAGGGCGTGCACGGCGCCGTCGTAGGCGGCCTGGAGCAGCTGTCCGGCCGTGGTGTCGTGGCGCAGTCCGTGCAGCAGCCCGGAGGCGTTCGGCAGGTTCGGAGTGCGTTCGCCGTCCAGGTAGGGGAGCAGGGTGACGGACGTACCCGGCTCCACGGCCTCGCGGTCCAGGCCGAGCAGGGCGGCGACCCGGTCGACGGCGAGCGTGCAGTTGAGGGTGCAGGCCAGCGGCAGCCAGTCGCCGCGCGCGTCGGCGAAACCCGCCACCGTTCCCGACGGGTCGGCGGTCCGGTGGCGCGACACCGCGTACACCGTGCCGGAGGTGCCGAGACTCAGCACCGGGGTTCCCGGCCGCAGTCCGAGGCCCAGCGCGGCGGCGGCGTTGTCACCGGTGCCGGCCGCCACCAACGTGCCTTTGGAGAACGGAAGGTCGTGGCTGTCGCGCACGGTCCCCGCCACCTCGCCGGGTCGCACCACCCGGGGCAGCAGCGCCGGATCGAGCCCCACAAGGGCGAGGATCTCCTCGTCGTAGGCCTCGGTCGTGGACGCCCACCAGCCCGTACCCGAGGCGTCTCCCCGGTCGGTCGTGCCCTCGCCCGTCAGATGCTGGGTGAGGTAGTCGTGCGGCAGGCGGACCGCCGCCGTCGAGCGCGCCGCCTCCGGCTCGTGCTCGGCCAGCCAGGCCCACTTCGTGACCGTGAAGGAGGCTCCCGGCACGCTGCCCGTGCGCTCCGCCCAGGCCTTCGAACCGCCCAGCTCCTCGACGAGACGGCGGGCCTGCGGGGCCGAGCGCACGTCGTTCCACAGCAGGGCCGGCCGTACCGGGGCGCCCTGCGCGTCCAGGGTCACGAGTCCGTGCTGCTGGCCGGCGATCGACACGGCGGCGGCCTCGTGGGCCGCCTCCCCGCACTGGTGCAGCGCCTCGCACAGCGCGTCCCACCACTGGCGTGGGTCGCTCTCGCGGCCGTCACCGGACGAGACGGTGTGCGGCGCCTGCCCGCTCGCCACGACCTGCCCGGTGGCCGCGTCGACGACGAGCACCTTGGTGGACTGCGTGGACGAGTCCACACCGACGACGAGCGGACCCTCGGCTGCTGACATCGGCTCTCCCTCTTTCCGCGGCTCGCGCGATCTGACCTGCGGTTCTCATGGTGTACACGGCCCGGCGACGCGGGTGCCGTCCCGGTCGGGGCCCTCTGTTCCCTTCCCAGGGATGCGTCGGCATACTAATTTGTAAATCGCCATGACGAAATAGTCGCAAGCGAGCAAGGAGCCGCGGCATGAGCTACCAGCCCACCCCCGAGGACAGGTTCACCTTCGGCCTGTGGACCGTCGGCTGGCAGGGACGGGACCCGTTCGGCGACGCCACGCGCCGCGCCCTCGACCCGGTCGAGACGGTGCAGCGCCTGGCCGAACTCGGCGCACACGGCGTGACCTTCCACGACGACGACCTGATCCCCTTCGGGGCCTCCGACACCGAGCGCGAGTCGCACATCAAGCGCTTCCGGCAGGCACTCGACGCGACCGGCATGACCGTGCCGATGGCCACCACGAACCTCTTCACCCACCCCGTCTTCAAGGACGGCGCGTTCACGGCCAACGACCGCGACGTGCGCCGCTACGCGCTGCGCAAGACGATCCGCAACGTCGACCTGGCTGTCGAACTGGGCGCGAAGACGTACGTGGCCTGGGGCGGCCGAGAGGGCGCCGAGTCCGGCGCCGCCAAGGACGTGCGGGCCGCTCTGGACCGTATGAAGGAGGCATTCGACCTCCTCGGCGAGTACGTCACCTCCCAGGGCTACGACATCCGCTTCGCCATCGAGCCCAAGCCGAACGAGCCGCGCGGCGACATCCTGCTGCCCACCGTCGGCCACGCGCTCGCGTTCATCGAGCGCCTGGAGCGCCCCGAGCTGTACGGCGTCAACCCCGAGGTGGGCCACGAGCAGATGGCCGGGCTCAACTTCCCGCACGGCATCGCCCAGGCACTGTGGGCGGGCAAGCTCTTCCACATCGACCTCAACGGCCAGTCCGGCATCAAGTACGACCAGGACCTGCGCTTCGGCGCCGGTGACCTGCGCTCCGCCTTCTGGCTGGTCGACCTGCTGGAGAGCGCCGGCTACGCGGGCCCGCGCCACTTCGACTTCAAGCCGCCGCGGACCGAGGACCTGGACGGCGTGTGGGCGTCGGCCGCCGGCTGCATGCGCAACTACCTCATCCTCAAGGAGCGTTCGGCCGCCTTCCGGGCCGACCCGGAGGTCCAGGAGGCCCTGCGCGCCGCCCGGCTCGACCAGCTGGCGCAGCCCACGGCGGCGGACGGCCTGGAGGCGCTGCTCGCGGACCGCTCCTCCTTCGAGGACTTCGACGTCGAGGCGGCCGCCGCTCGCGGCATGGCCTTCGAGCAGCTCGACCAGCTCGCGATGGACCACCTGCTGGGGGCCCGCGGCTGACACGGAGGCGTCCGGCTCCCGGGGCACACACGCGTACGTGTGCCCCGGGAGGGGCCGTACGCGCGGTGCCGAGGGGGCCGGACGCGCGTGCGTGCCGAGGGGTCCGCACGTGCGCGTGTGCCGTGGGCGCTCCGGGCGGCACGCCGTCCGCCCGCCCGTGACCGGTCCCCGCGCGGAATGCCGCGGAACCATGCGATCCATGGCATGGGTTCGTATCGACTTCCGCGCGGGGCCCGCGTGTTGTCCGGCCGGCGGCGACGATGGGCGCCATGGCCATCCCGCCCGTACCGCCTCGGCCGCCCGGGCCGTCGAAGCGCAGGAACCCGCTCTTCGTCCTCCTCACCGTGCTGGCCGCCGCCGGTGCGGTCGCCTTGGTGCTGGTGCTCGCTTCCTCGGGAAGCGGCTCACGGGACGAGCACCCGCCCTCCGGCAGCAGCCCGCGTACGAGCCCGTCACCCGCCACGAGCCCCTCGCCCGCCCCGACCCCGAGCCTCCCCACCGAGCTGCCGACCCGGCTCCCCAGCTCCCTGCCCTCCGGCTTCCCGAGCGGTCTGCCGAGCGAGATCCCGAGTGATCTCCAATCGCTGCTTCCCTGACCGGACGGAGGTGGCCCGCCGTCACGGCCGGCCGGACCGGGCGGGGCTGCCGGACGTGCAGCGGACCGGACAGGCCGCAGTACGCAGATCACATTTCGCGGCTACTCCTCCCCGCCCTCGGCACGAGCCGTCACGGCCAGCGCCGTCGCCGGGTCCTGGGCGGGTGACCCGGCGGGCTCCCAGTCGCCCTGCCGCCTCCGGTAGGGCCACCAGCGGCCGTCCCGTCCCAGGCGGAGCTGGCGCTCCTCCCCATCGACGGTCCAGCGGTTGTTCTCGGCCCGCAGCGACGGCCTCTCGTCCTCCTCCCACGCCGACTCCACAGCGGCGCACGCGCGTGCGTGGTCGTCGCCGTCCGGCGCCCACTCCTCCTCCAGCACGGACAGGCCCGCGGCGCCTCCCAGCCGATAGGCGAGCACGGCCCGTGTCAGCTCCTCCCTGTTGCGGCCCGAGCCCTCGGCCAGCCGGTCCAGCACTGCGCTGTCGGTGGCGCCCGCGGCCAGGCGTACGGCGTCCTGGGCGACGGTCGGCTCCGGGACCGGCGAGTGCGCCGCCGTCCCGGCGTTCAGCGTCTCGCCGAGCCACTGGCGCGCCGCCACCGCCGTCCGCGCGGCCAGGATCTCCAGTGCGGAGGGATCGACCCCCGGCGCCGGCGGGGTTTCGGTGTCCAGGCCGGGCGGCAGGCCCGGTTCCTCGGGCAGCTCCGGCAGGGGCGGCAGGGCAGGCAGCGCATACCCCGCCGCGTACGCCTTCGCGGCGTCCACTCCGTCCGGCGCCGACGGCCCGCCGTCGTCCGCGGTGTCACGGCCTTGGAGCTCGGCGGACAGGACTCGCTCAGCGCGGCCGCGCATCAGCAGCAGCACGAACGGATCCTGGTCCAGCAGCCGCGCCACGACGTGGCACAGCGCCGCGGTGTGCCCGCAATGGTCCCAGGCGCCGCAGTCGCACTCGGGTTCCAGATCCCCGATCCCGGGCAGCAGTTCGATCCCCGCGGCCGCGGCGTCCTCGGCGAGAGACGGCGGCAGGTCGCGGTCGAGCAGCGCCGCCAGGTACCCGGACCGTTCGGCGACGACATCCAGGAACCGGTCCCACTCGCCGTCGGACAGTTCCTCCAGCAGGACGTCCGCGCGGTGCGCCGTACGATCGCGGTCGTGCACCACGGCCGTGACGCGGCCCGGGCGCACCGAGACCGCGCCGACCGCGCCCGCGCGGGCGAGCCTGCGGCCGGTCTTCACCTGCTCGCCGTCCAGGGCCGTGTCCTCGAGCGCCTTCAGCCAGGCCTGGCCCCACCACGTGAGGGCGAAACCCCGCCCCCGCGCGGGCGGCAGGGCGGCGAACGTGCGCTCCTGGTCGGCACGGTGATCCGTCATCGCGATCCTCCTCGCAGCTCCACCAGGTCGGCGAGCTCCGCGTCCGTCAGCTCTGTGAGCGCCCTCTCGCCCGTCCCCAGCACCGCGTCGGCCAGGTTCCGCTTGCGGTGCAGCAGTTCGGCGATACGGTCCTCGATTGTTCCCTCGGCGATGAGCCGGTGCACCTGCACGGGCCGGCTCTGCCCGATGCGGTACGCCCGGTCGGTGGCCTGCGCCTCGACGGCGGGGTTCCACCAGCGGTCGTAGTGCACGACGTGCTCCGCGCGCGTGAGGTTGAGTCCGGTGCCCGCCGCCTTCAACGAGAGCAGGAACACGGGTACTTCGCCGGCCTGGAAGCGCCGGACCATGGCCTCCCGCGCGGCGACGGGTGTGCCGCCGTGCAGGAACTGCGACCGCACACCGCGTGCGGCCAGGTGCCGCTCGATCAGGCGCGCCATCCGCACGTACTGGGTGAACACCAGGACGCTCGCCCCCTCGGAGAGGATGGTGCCGAGCAGTTCGTCCAGCAGCTCCAGTTTCCCGGACCGGCCGGCGATCCTCGGCCGGTCCTCCTTGAGGAACTGCGCCGGATGGTTGCAGATCTGCTTCAGACCGGTCAGCAGCTTCACGATCAGCCCGCGGCGCGCCATGTCGTCGGCGCCGGAGATCGCCGCGAGTGTCTCGCGCACCAGCGCCTCGTACAGGCCCGTCTGTTCCACGGTGAGCGACACCGCGCGATCGGTCTCGGTCTTCGGCGGCAGTTCGGGCACGATCCCCGGGTCGGACTTGCGGCGCCGCAGCAGGAACGGGCCGACGAGCCGGGCGAGCCGCTCGGCGGCGGCCGGGTCCCGGCCGCTCTCGATGGCCGCCGCGTAGCGGGTGCGGAAGGTGCCGAGCCGGCCCAGCAGTCCGGGCGTTGCCCAGTCGAGGATCGCCCACAGTTCGGACAGGTTGTTCTCCACGGGGGTGCCGGTGAGAGCCACGCGCGCGCGTGCGCCGATGGAGCGCAGCCGTCGGGCCGTCGACGAGTAGGGGTTCTTCACGTGCTGGGCCTCGTCCGCCACGACCATGCCCCACACCACCTCGGCCAGGCGCGGCGCGTCCAGGCGCATGGTGCCGTACGTGGTGAGGACGAACTCGCCGTCGCCAAGCTCCTCCAGACCGCGCCGGGAACCGTGGAAGCGCCGTACGGGCGTGCCGGGCGCGAACTTCTCGATCTCCCGCTGCCAGTTGCCCATCAGAGACGCCGGGCACACCACGAGGGTCGGTCCGGCGGACGCCGGGTCGCTCCGGCGGTGCAGATGCAGCGCGATCAGCGTGATCGTCTTGCCGAGCCCCATGTCGTCGGCCAGGCAGCAGCCCAGTCCCAGGGACGTCATCCGGACCAGCCAGTCGAGCCCCCGCAGCTGGTAGTCGCGCAGGCGGGCGGCGAGCGCGGCGGGCTGCCCGACCGGTTCCCCGGCCTCCGGGTCCGCCAGCCGGTCCCGCAGGGTCGCCAGCCAGCCCGTGGGGCGGACCTCGACCTGGCGGCCGTCCACCTCCGCCGAGCCGGTCAGGGCGGCGCCCAGCGCTTCCACGGGGCTGATCTTCCGGTCCTGTCGGTCCCGGGCGCGGCGCAGTTCGGCGGGGTCGACGAGGATCCACTGGTCGCGCAGCCGCACGAGGGGCCGGTTGGCCTCCGCCAGGCGGTCCAGCTCCTCGCGTGTGAGCCGTTGGCCGCCCAGTGCGAACCACCAGTCGAAGGCGAGCAGGGCGTTCGCGGACAGGGCCGTTCGGGGATCCGGCAGTGTGCCGCCGGTGCTGCCGGAGCCGCCGTCCTCGTCCACGGGTCCGACCGTGAGACCGGAGACCAGTCCGCGGGCCGGCTGCGTGGGCCAGTGCACATCCACCCCCGCGGCGGCCAGGGTCCGGGCGCCCTCGCCGAGGAGTTCGGCGACCTCCTCGGCGACGAGTTCGACGGCGTCCGGCACGGATGCCGACAACAGCGGCGTCAGCGCCGGCCACGAGCGGGCCGCGCGCCGCAGGGCGAGCAGGACGTCCGTGCGCACCCCGGGGCCGAACGTCCCGCCCGTGCGGCCCGATCCGGCCCACACATCGGAGGCGTCGGCGACCTGCGCGGGATCGCGGGCGTCGTGCACCTGAAGCACAGCGCGGAACCGCGGCTCGGCTTCGTGCCGCTCGGCGGACTCGAGCCCCAGCACCTCGACGCGCAGCGAGATCCTCGCGCCCGCGTCGTGGCCCGCGGCGACATCGGAGGTCCAGGCCCGCAGTTCCGGCACGCGCCGCGGTTCCCCGGCGGCGTAGGCAGGGCCGCCCGTCAGGAGGAGTGCGGCAGGGGAGCGGGGCAGTGTGTCGGCCACCGCGTCCAGGAAGGCGCGCAGCAGATGCTCGGGGTCGGGCAGTCGCAGCCGCTCGGTGCCGTCGAACGGAAAGGCGTGCGCCTCGGGCGGCATCGAGGCGGCCAGCGCCCGGACGTGCTCGGCGTCCCGGCCGCGCAGCGGTGCCGCGCGCCAGGCGTCGTGGTCACCGGCGGACAGACCGGGCAGCAGCAGACCCCGTGCCACGAAGTGCAGGCCCAGGACGGACGCGGCGCCCCAGAACACGGTGGCCCGGTGCCCGTGCCCCGCGACACGCGCGTGCGTGAGGACCGGCAGGGCCGCACGCACGGGAAGCAGGACGGCCGGCCTGGTCACCGCCTCCACACCACCGCTGCGGGGCAGGACGACCGTCAGCTCTTCGACGGGCGCCGGGACCACGGCCGGCGGAGTACGGCCGTCGGGGTGCCAGAAGGCGACCCGGCCCGCGCGGGCGGGGTCCGAGGGCACGAACACCGCACAGCAGCGGGCCAGTTCGGAGATCTCGGACGGTGATGCCGCGGGAGTTCTCTGCACAGCCAACCTGATTCCTCAAATTTGACTACTTGAAGTCGGGTCGCCGAGGGTACAGCACAGCGGCGGCCCACCGGGAATGATTGGTGCGGTGGCGTGGGCCACCGCGAGAACGGGTGGTCCCGGGGTGCAGTGGGCCGGGGTGTCGCGCGGGGCCGAGGAGAGCGGGCCCCGCGCGACCAGTAGGGGTGCGCCTCAGGGACGACTCAGGGTCGCGGTCCGGAACCGCCGGGAGCGTGGGCCCGTTCTCACGACAGAGAGCGGCAGTGGCCGCGAAGGAGGCGACAGATGTCGAAGAACGCGAAGATCGCCGCAGGAGGAGTGGCGGTCGGACTCATCCTGCTGATCTGGCTGCCCTGGTGGGCCGCCGTCCTGATAGTGCTCGGAGTCCCGGCCGCCGCGTACCTCGCCCTGGACCCCTCGCAGCGACGCCGGCTTCGCCGCGTCACCCGCAAGGAGCTCGGCCGCTGAAGCGTTACCGCCCTCGCGCGTTCCCGTTCAGGGCGCAGGAGTCGACCACATCGCCGCTCGCGGGCCTGCCGACGGTCCGGTCCGCGGGCGGCCGGACACCGCGCTCCACCCACGCCACCAGCGCGTCGAACGCCGACCGGTAGCAGGGCAGGATCGGCCGCAGCCGGTCGGGATGGGTGTCGTACAGTCCGTCGACGTGCGTGCCGCCCTGGATGATGTAGTACCGGTGCAGCCCGCCCCGTCCGTTCGCGTCGACCATGCGGGCGTACACATCCGAGTCCGCCGCACGGGGCAGCAGCGCGTCCAGATCGCCGTGCAGGGTGATGAGGGGTTTGCCGATCCGTCCGGTCAGAGCCACGCGGGCCACGGCGCGGTGCACGGAGGCGGGTCGGGCCGCGTAGTCGTACACCGCGTCCGAGGCGCAGGGCGCCAGGATCTGCTCCGGCGTGGTCCCGGCGGACGGCCCGGGACAGGCGGGGTCGTAGGCCGGGTCGAAGGCGGCTCGGTAGGTCTTCTGCGTCACGCCCCAGTACGCCTGCCCGTGGTACGGCCACAGGAACTCCGAGCCCCGCGCGAAGCCCACCGCGTACAGGTCCGCGTCGCTTGCCGAGCCCAGGGTCCGCGCGACGGCCGTCGGCAGTGAGGTGAGCAGGTTCGGGCCGTCGGCCGTCCACAGCGCCCCTTCCCAGTCCACGCCGCCGTCGTACAGCTCCGGATGGTGCTCGAGCTGCCAGCGCGTGAGGTAGCCGCCGTTGGAGATGCCGGTCATATACGTACGGCGTGGCGCGTGGCCGTAGCGCTGGGCGACCGCGCGCCCGGCCGCCCGCGTGAGCTGGGTGGTGCGTGTGTTCCACTCGGCGACCGCGTCGCCGGGACGGCTGCCGTCGCGGTAGAAGTCGGCTCCGCTGTTCCCCTTGTCGGTCGCGGCGTAGGCGAAGCCCTGCGCCAGTACCTGGTCCGAGATCGCCTTGTCCGTCGCGTACTGCTTGCGTGTACCGGGCGCCCCGGTGACCACGAGGCCGCCGTTCCAGCGGTCCGGCAGCCTGATCACGAACTGGGCGTCGTGGTCCCAGCCGTGCGTGGTGTTGAAGTGGGAGGAGTCCGGGAAGTAGCCGTCGATCTGCGTCCCGGGCACCCCGGACGGTGTGCGCGTCGCCCGCGCCGTGAGCCCCGCCTGGTCGTTCGGATCGGTGTAGAGGGTACCGGCCAGTCCGGTGGTGGTCAGATCGGGCAGACACGCGGTCTGCTGGAAGGCCGCGCCCGGCACCCGTACGCGCTCCTGGTGCGCACAATGGCCGCCGGTGCCGGCACCGGCGGCAGCCGAGGCTGGAGCGGGCGATATGACGGCCGCCGCCATCAGAGCGGCGGCGAGCGGAAATCCTCGGGACAGACGCATGACGGCCTCCAGCGGCACGACGGGACGGCGGGTACAGCACGGGCGTGTGAAGCGCCCGGGGCTGCCCCATCGTGCGGACTGGCCACCCCGTCATCCATGGGTCGGCACCACATGGAGCCGGGGCTCGTCATGGAGAGGCAAGACATGTGCCAAGAGGATGCGCTCTCTTGGCACCGGACCTCAGAGGGGGCGTACCGCCAGCCTGTCGAGGGCTTCCAGCAGACCCGGAAGCTCCGGCCCCCGGCCGACGGGCAGGACTTCACCGGGCTCGTCGTCGAGGAGCACGAAGGCGATGTCGTCGGTGCGGGCCACCATCGACCAGCCCGGTCCGTCGGCCCGCAGGGTGCGCGCTTCGCCGGGCGCGAAGGACGACCGGACCCGGCCCAGCGGCGGCGGCGCGTCCACGTACGCGTGTGCCTCCGCCAGGACACGGCGGATGCCGCTGTGGCTCGGGGAAGCCTCGCCACCCGTCCCGTCCTGCGGTTCGCCGCTCCCGTCGGTCGACGCGCTCGACGGATCGTCGTCGTTCCCGGTCCGGGCTCCGGCCCGGTCTGCGGGAGCGAGGAACTCCGCGTCGTCGATCTGCTCGCGCCACACCGCCCACTGCAGTGCGATCTCGTCGGCGCCCAGACGGCGCTGGGCCGGCCCCCAGACGCTGGTGTCGGGCGGGGACAGCGCGGGCCCGCCGGAAGACTCCGGGTCCGGGTCGTGCGGCGCGGCCACGCCCGGAGCCGCCACGGCGAGGGCCAGGGGCCAGCCCGGCAGGGCGGCCACCACACTGCGCTCGTCGGGCGACAGGTCGTACTCCATGCCGCAGTCCCAGGACGCGATGGCCACGGCGACCAGCGACACGTCGTCGACGACGACCGTCCACCGCGCCCCGTCGCCGTCCTGACCGAGCACCAGACCGTACCCGTCGGCGAGCGGTGCGAGGCCGAGCGCGGCGCAGGCCTCCGGGTAGTCGTCGCCCAGAACGCTCGGGAACTGCGCGGGCGTCAGCAGTACCGCCGTGAGCACATAGAGAGCGTCGTCCGCGGCGGCGACCGCCTCGTCCGTCCCGGCCATCTCAACCTCCCCATCGGTTCCTTCAACGGCGCGCACCCTAGTGCGGGTGGAAGGCCGTTGTCACGACTCCGGTGCGCAGCCGGACCTGCGGTTCTCCACCGTGGTGCCCGTGCGGTCGGACGGTGGTCAGTCCTCGCGCACGGCCAGCGCCAGGAAGCGGGCGTCCTCGTCGACGTAGGACGTCAGGCGCCATCCCGAACGGGAGAGCAGAGGCCGGAGGTTGGGTTCCGCGCGCAGATCGTCCGGCGTGATCTGCCGGCCTTGGCGTGCGGCGAGCGCCGCACGGCCGATCGGATGGAACAGCGCCAGGGTGCCACCCGGACGTACGACGCGCCGCAACTCCCGCAGGTTCTCCGCGGGATGAGGCAGGTGTGCGATGAGACCCGCGGCGAACACGGCATCGAAGGCCCCTGACGTGAGCGGCAGCACGCCGACATCGGCGAGCAACAGCAGTCCCTCCCGGTCCCGCCCAGCTCGTACGGCGGCTTCCAGCATGGCCCACGTCAGATCGGCGCCCACGACGATGCCCGACGTGCCCACGGCGGCGCGCAGCGGGGGCAGGGCGCGCCCGGTGCCGCAGCCCGCGTCGAGGACGCGGTCGCCCTCGCGCAGCCCGAGTTCGGCGACCGCGGCCGCGTAGGCGGGGCCGTCGTCCGGGAACCGGCCGTCCCAGTCGGCGGCGCGGGCGGTGAAGAACTCCTGGACATGTGTGTGGTCGTCGCTCATGTCCGCATAATCCCTCACCGGGGCGGACCGGCGCCCGGGAGGCGGATGCTCATCCGGCTCGCGGAGTGCGCCGGGTGGACCGCAGGATCACACCACCCGGCTCCCCGACTCCATGGGCCGAATGCAACCGGCCGCGTACGGCCGGACGGGCGGGAGCCCGCCGGTGGCGGGTCAGTCCGCGAGATCCTTCACCGCCACCACCTTGTCGATCCTGACCCGGACCAGGAGTTCGCCCGGTACGCCGTTGCGTTCTCCGAACTCCTCGCCGCGCTCCTCGCCCATGTAACGGCCGCCGATGCGGGTGGCCCACTGCCGGACATCGTCGAGGTCCTCCGACAGCCGGGCGTGGCCCTGCAGCACCACGAACGTGAACGGCGGCCGTTCGTCGTCCACGCACAGGGCCACCCGGTCGTCACGGGCCAGATTGCGTCCCTTCACGGTTTCCTTCCCGGTGTTGAACACCACGTCGTCGCCGTCGAGCAGGAACCAGATCGGCGCGACATGAGGGCTTCCATCGGCCCTCACGGTCGACAGCTTGCCGGTGCGGGTGCCGTACGAGACGAACTCCCGCCATTCCTCGTCGGTCATCTTGTCTGCCATGCGCCCGTCCTCCTTGCCGGGACAGCGGTGGTGGGGAAGGCTGGCGGCAGATCCTCCGGTCAGGGGGGAAGAGATCACACGGGGAGACCGCATCATGGCGCAGAACCAGACACTGAGCTGGCTGCTCGACGATCTGACCCAACGGGTGGAACACGTACGACACGCCTTAGTCCTGTCCACCGACGGGCTGGTGACGGGGGCGAGCACCGGACTGCGACGCGAGGACGCTGAACATCTCGCGGCCGTCTCATCCGGTCTGCACAGCCTGGCCAAAGGCTCGGGACGCCACTTCGGCGCGGGCGGGGTGCGTCAGACGATGGTGGAGTTCGACGACGCGGTGCTGTTCGTCACGGCCGCCGGCGCGGGCAGCTGCCTGTGCGTCCTCAGCGGAGCGGAGGCCGACATCGGGCAGATCGCCTACGAGATGACCCTGCTCGTCAACCGGGTCGGCGAGCACCTCGACGTGGATGCCCGCAGGCCTGAAGGGACGTCGTCGACAGACCTCTGACCTGCATCTTTCGTCATCCTTTGCGGAGTTGTCCACAGGCTCGCGCCGCCGATTCCCATCACCGGCTACCGTTTTTCGCAGGTGAGCGCAAACGGCGCAATCCCGACACTCCACGGGGGAGACGAGTATGTCCGGCAACACCGCCACACACGAGGTCACGCCCACCGCCCGGACGGCCGCCACCAGGGGCCGGGCGCCCTTCTCACAGAGCCGGGCGGCTCGCGAACTGGGACTCAAACGCGGCGAGTTCGACCTGGCCGTGCACCTCGGTCACATCCGCACCCGTCCCGCTGAGGCCGGAGGCGGCCGGTATGTCGACCGCGCCGAGGTCGAGCGGCTGCGCGGGCAGGAGGGCTTCCCGGGGGCACTGCGGCAGCGGGTGGCGACCGTGGGCACGAGGGAGGGCTCGGCGATCATGGAGGTGACCGCCGCCCGGTTCACCCGTCTGGCCAGACTGGGCCTCCTGGTTCCGGTCACGTTTCACCTCAACCGCTACCGGGCCGTGGTCTGGCGGTATCTGGCCGATGAACTAGTGGAGTTCGCCGCCGACGCGAAGAACGCCCCGCTGCTGAACCGGCCTCTGCCGGAGACACTGCGGTCCCAACTGGACACCGGCCTGGACCTGCGCCCCCGCAACTGGCGCGGACGGCACCTCGGCTTCCTGCTGCGTCAGGCCGCGGACCCATGGGAGGGAGCGGGCGTCGTGGCCTCGCTGCTCGACCCGGTCCAGATCTCCGAGATCGTCACGGATCCTTACGAGCGCTCCCATCTGAGCCGCTTCCGGCCGCCGCCACCCGTTCATGGCGCACCCGGCTCGCCGGCCGCCCACCTCACCGAGCGGATCACGACGGCGCAGGAACCCGACGAGATCGACCTGCTCCGTACGGACCTGGCACGGGCGGTGCGGGAGGCGCGAGCCCACCGGCCCGCGCCCCGCCCGGCCTCGCGGCACCCTGACCCGCACCCGGGCCAGGACCCACACCGGCAGCCGGACGCACACCCGCACCCGGTACGGCAGCGGCGTCCGCCCGCGCCCAGGCACTGCGACCGACCCCGGCCGTCCGAGAGCCCCCGGCCGTCCGAGAACCCGCGGCGGTCACACGGTCTGCTGAGCAGGCTCTTGCGCAGAGCCACCTGAGCCACGCACGCCGGCCCCGGACTGGTCGGACCCGCCGGACGGACCACCGCGGAGAACCCGGCGGACTACCGCGGAGAACCCGGCGGACCACCGCGGAGAACCCGACGGACCACGGCGGAGAGAGCGTCCGCCTACACCGCGCGGAACAGTCCTTCCTGGACGACCGACACGAGCAGGCGCCCCTGAAGGTCGTAGATGCGCCCGCGAGCCAGGCCGCGGCCGCCCGTCGCGATCGGCGACTCCTGGTCGTACAGGAACCACTCGTCCGCACGGAACGGCCGGTGGAACCACATGGCGTGGTCCAGCGACGCCATGTCGAAGCCCCGAGGCCCCCACAGCGGCTCGACCGGGATGCGCACCGCGTCGAGCAAGGTCATGTCACTGGCGTAGGTCAGCGCGCAGGTGTGCACGAGCGGGTCGTCACCGAGCGGCCCCACCGCACGCATCCACACGGCGCTGCGCGGTTCGGCCTCCTTGACGTCCTCGACGCTCCAGCGCAGCCGGTCCACATACCGGATGTCGAACGGCTGGCGCCGTGCCATGCGCTCCAACTGCTCCGGCAGTGTGCCCAGATGCTCCCGGATCTCGTCCGCGACCCTCGGCAGGGACTCCGGCTCCGGGATCTCGCGAGCCGACGGCAGCTGGTGCTCGAAGCTCCCTTGTTCAGGCTTGTGGAAGGAGGCGGTCAGATTGAAGATCGTCCGGCCCTGCTGCACCGCGGTGACCCGGCGGGTGGTGAAGGACCGCCCGTCGCGTACCCGCTCCACCTGGTACACGATCGGAACCCCCGGCCGGCCCGGCCGGAGGAAGTACGCGTGCAGCGAATGGACCGGGCGCTCGCCGTCCGTGGTGCGTCCGGCGGCGACCAGCGCCTGGCCGGCCACCTGGCCGCCGAAGACCCTCTGCAGGGATTCCTGCGGACTGCGGCCGCGGAAGATGTTGACTTCTATCTGCTCCAGGTCGAGCAGGTCGACGAGCCTTTCGGCCGGGTTCGTCATGGGTGGGAGACTCCTGGGTTCAGAACGGGTCGACGTCGGCTCACAACTGACCGACGTCGGTCACACGGACGACCGCGCGGCCCTCGGCGTCGGATGCGGCGAGATCGACTTCGGCGCTGATGCCCCAGTCGTGGTCGTCGGCGGGGTCGTCGAAGATCTGCCGCACGCGCCACAGCCCGTTCTGCGGCTCTTCCTTGATCACCAGCAGCTTGGGGCCGCGGGCGTCGGGACCGGTACCGAGGTCGTCGTACTCGTCCCAGTACTTGTCCATCGCCTCGCCCCAGGCCTCGGCGTCCCAGCCGGAATCGGCGTCCATCTCGCCCAGCTCCCCGACCTGGTCGAGGGCGGCGAGTTCGACGCGGCGGAACATGGCGTTGCGGACCAGGACACGGAACGCGCGCGCGTTGGCGGTGACCGGCTTGACCTGGTCGGCCTTCTCCTGGGCCTCCTCGGCGGTCATCTCCTCCGGGTTGGCCAGTTGCTCCCACTCGTCCAGCAGACTGGAGTCGACCTGGCGCACCATCTCGCCGAGCCAGGCGATCAGGTCCTGAAGGTCCTCGGACTTCAGGTCGTCCGGGACGGTGTGCTCCAGGGCCTTGTACGCGCTGGCCAGATAGCGCAGCACAATGCCCTCGGTGCGGGCCAGTTCGTAGTAGGACACCAACTCCGTGAACGACAGGGCCCGTTCGTACATGTCGCGGATCACGGACTTCGGCGACAGCGGGTGGTCGCCCACCCAGGGGTGGCTCTTGCGGTAGGTGTTGTACGCGTGGAAGAGCAGCTCTTCCAGCGGCTTGGGGTACGTGACCTCCTGGAGACGCTCCATGCGCTCCTCGTACTCGACACCGTCCGCCTTCATCGCGGCCACGGCCTCGCCACGCGCCTTGTTCTGCTGGGCGGCGAGGATCTGCCGCGGGTCGTCCAGCGTGGACTCCACGACGGACACCATGTCCAGCGCGTAGGACGGCGACTCGGGGTCCAGCAGCTCGAACGCGGCGAGCGCGAAGGTGGACAGCGGCTGGTTGAGCGCGAAGTCCTGCTGGAGATCGACCGTGAGCCGGACGATACGGCCCTCGGCGTCCGGCCGGTCGAGCTTCTCCACGATGCCGCCGTCCAGCAGCGAGCGGTAGATGGCGATCGCCCGCCGGATGTGCCTCAGCTGCTGCTTGCGCGGCTCGTGGTTGTCCTCCAACAGGCGCCGCATCGCCTCGAAGGCGTTGCCGGGCCGTGCGATCACCGACAGCAGCATCGTGTGCGTTACGCGGAAACGGGAGGTCAGTGGCTCCGGCTCGGAGTCGATGAGCTTGTCGAAGGTGTTGTCCGTCCAGCCGACGAAGCCCTCGGGTGCCTTCTTGCGGACGACCTTGCGGCGCTTCTTCGGGTCGTCGCCCGCTTTGGCGAGGGCCTTGTCGTTCTCGATGACGTGCTCGGGGGCCTGCGCGGCGACGAAGCCCTCGGTGTCGAAGCCCGCGCGGCCGGCCCGGCCGGCGATCTGGTGGAACTCACGGGCGCGCAGGGTGCGTACGCGGCTGCCGTCGTACTTGGTCAACGCGGTGAACAGCACCGTACGGATCGGCACGTTGACGCCCACGCCGAGCGTGTCCGTACCGCAGATCACCTTCAGCAGACCGGCCTGCGCCAGCTTCTCCACCAGACGCCGGTACTTGGGCAGCATGCCGGCGTGGTGGACGCCGATGCCGTGCCGGACGTAGCGGGAGAGGTTGCGGCCGAACTTGGTGGTGAAGCGGAAGTTGCCGATCAGCTCGGCGATCTGATCCTTCTCCTCCCGCGAGCACATGTTGATGCTCATCAGCGCCTGCGCCCGCTCCACGGCCTGGGCCTGGGTGAAGTGGACGATGTAGACCGGCGCCTGGCGAGTCTGCAGCAGGTCGGTGAGCGTCTCGGTGAGCGGTGTGCGCCGGTACTCGTAGGACAGGGGAACCGGGCGGGTCGCCGAACGGACCACCGCGGTGGGGCGCCCGGTGCGACGGGTGAGGTCCTTCTCGAAGAAGGAGACGTCGCCGAGCGTGGCCGACATCAGGACGAACTGTGCCTGCGGAAGTTCCAGCAGGGGAATCTGCCAGGCCCAGCCCCGGTCGGGCTCCGCGTAGAAGTGGAACTCGTCCATGACGACCTGGCCGACGTCGGCGGCCTTGCCGTCGCGCAGCGCGATCGACGCGAGGACCTCCGCCGTGCAGCAGATGACGGGCGCGTCGGCGTTCACGGAGGCGTCGCCGGTGAGCATACCGACATTCTCGGTGCCGAACAGTTTGCACAGCTCGAAGAACTTCTCCGACACCAGCGCTTTGATCGGCGCCGTGTAGAAGGTGACCTCGTCCCTGGCCAGCGCGGCGAAGTGAGCGCCCGCGGCGATCATGCTCTTGCCGGACCCGGTGGGCGTCGACACGATCACGTTGGCTCCGGAGACCGCCTCGATCAGCGCCTCCTCCTGGTGGGGATAGAGCGTGAGACCGCGCTCCTGCGCCCAGGATTCGAAGGCCTCGTACAGGGCGTCGGGGTCGGCGGTCGGCGGGAGCTGATCGATGAGGGTCACGCCCCCATCTTGCCTGGCACTCCGGCCGAGACGGGAATCGGATGCCGGACCGAAGATCACGACCGCTACGCTGTGTCGCCGACAGGACATCGGCAGACCGGGTCAACTGGACAGCGGCGCAAGAGGAATGGGGCGGGCAACGGCCATGATGGGACCAGCACACTCACTGTCGGGCGCGGCGGCCTGGCTCGGCGTCGGAGCCGCGGTCGCCGGGGCCGGGCACCCGATGCCCTGGCCGGTGCTGCTGGTCGGTGCGCTGATCTGCGCCGGGGCCGCGCTCGCTCCGGACCTGGACCACAAGGCCGCCACCATCTCGAGAGCCTTCGGACCGGTCTCGCACGCGCTGTGCGAGATCGTCGACAAGCTGTCCTACACCGTCTACAAGGCGACCCGGATGAAGGGCGACCCGCGCCGTTCCGGTGGGCACCGGACGCTGACGCACACCTGGCTGTGGGCGGTGCTGATCGGGGCGGGCACCTCCGTGCTGGCGATCACCGGGGGCCGCTGGGCGGTGTTGGCCATTCTCTTCGTGCACATGGTGCTGGCCATCGAGGGCCTGCTGTGGCGGGCGGCCCGCGGCTCCAGCAGCGCGGTCCTGGTCTGGCTGCTGGCCGCGACCAGCGCCTGGATACTGGCGGACATCCTCGACCAGCCCGGCAACGGATCGGACTGGCTGTTCACCGCTCCGGGCCAGGAGTACCTGTGGCTGGGCCTGCCGATCGTGCTGGGCGCGCTGATGCACGACATCGGCGACGCGCTGACCGTCTCCGGGTGCCCCATCCTGTGGCCGATACCGGTGGGCCGCAAGCGCTGGTACCCCATCGGTCCGCCGAAGGCGATGCGGTTCCGGGCGGGCAGCTGGGTCGAGCTCAAGGTGCTGATGCCGGCGTTCATGGTGCTCGGCGGAGTGGGCTGCGCGGTCGCGCTGAACTTCAACTGAGGGACCGGTTCGACAGCGCTCCCGGTCCACAGCACCCGGGGGCGCCGACAGGCTTCCGGTCCCGCCCGTCGCGCGGGTCCCGCGCGGCATCCGGCCGGGCAGCTCAGCCCACCGCCGGTCGCCGGTCAGGCGGCCCCGTCGCCTCCCGGGCCCTGCCCGCCACCGTAACGCCGCTCGAACCGGGCGACGCGGCCCTCCGAGTCCACCGTGCGGGCCTTGCCGGTGTAGAACGGGTGGCTCTCCGAGGAGATCTCCACGTCCACGACCGGGTAGGTCGCGCCGTCGTCCCACTCGATGGTCTGCTCACTGGTCGCGGTGGACCGGGTGAGGAAGGCGTAACCGGCGGCGCGGTCCCGGAAGACGACGGGGTGGTAGTCGGGGTGCTTGTCCTGCTGCATGGGTGCTCCTCGTGCGGCGGGGGAGGCGGGGGAGAGGGCGACGGCACGCGGGCGGCCGAGGCAGACCTACGGGGTCTCCTCGTCGACGACGTGCATCGCGGCCTCCTCGGCGGAGGCGGCCGCGCCGTCGATGCCCACGTCGGTGGCGACCAGGGCGCTCTCGTCGTCCTCGTGCGCTCCCTCGTCGGGGGCGACGAGACGGCCGGAGCGGGCGGTGCCGACCTCGTTGTCCAGGAGTTCCCCGTCGGTGTCCTCGCAGTCGCCCATGTCGTCGCCGTCCCAGGCGGGCGGTTCGGGCAGCTCCTCGGCGAGGCGCTGGTCCAGGGTTTCGCCCTGCCGGCGCTCCGCGGCGGTCACGCCGGTGTGCTCCACGGCCCACGGCCGCTCCGGAGGCGACCAGCCCCGGTCCAGGGGGTCGTCGACACCGTCGTACACCAGAGTGTCCTCCGGGTCGAGCACGCCTGTGTCCTCCCTGACCTCGGAGTCGTCGGGCTGGTAGACGTCGTCTCCCCATCCGTCGGCGCTGTCCACGGGTACCTCCAGGTGGTGGGGACGGGCCCGTTCTCTCCGCGGCCGGTGTGCGGCCGCCGGTGCGCGGGGCGCAGCCGGCACCCGGCACGAACCGCACGGTTCCCGGGCGCTCCCCGAGCCGTTTCCGCTTCCCAGCCTTCCACCGCTGTTCGGCACCGCGCAACGGCACCGGCCGTCACGTCCGGCCGATGCCCTGTCCACCACCGGTCCCGGCCCGGGCCCATCCCGGCCACCGGGCCCGCTACCACACGGGTCCTCGCGCCGAAGCCGGGCCCGGCGGCTGCATCGGTCCTCGCGCCGAAGCCGGTCCCGGCGACTGCGCCGGTCACCGTGTCCATCGCCGCATCGGTCACCGCGCCGAAGCCGGCCCCGGCGACCCAGCAGCTCCCGCCGCTCCAGCAGGTCCCCGGCGAGAACCTGCCGGTCCCGGCAACCGCGTCCGCCGCCGCGTCGGCCACCGCTTCCGTCGCCGCTCAGGCCACCGCGCTGGAGTCGGCCTCGCCGGCCCCTCCGCCCGTGCTGGCCCCACCTGCCTCGCCGGCCCCTCCGCCCGTGCTGGCCCCACCTGCCTCGCCGACCCCTCCGCCCCTGCTGGCCCCACAGGCTCCGCCAGCCCCGGCGCCCGCGCCCGACATTGCAGCCGTCCCCGCACCGCCCCCCGGACTCGTTACCCCCGACGGCAGAGCCTGCGGCCCGCAGGCCTTACGGCGAGGCGGCTCGCGTTCCTCGGCACGGGCCGGCCGCGGGGCTCGCGGGCGCGGAGGAACCGTGCCGTCACCCGTGCCAGGACCGCCACAGCGCAGCGTAGGCGCCGTTCGCGGTGACGAGTTCGTCGTGGCTGCCCAGCTCGCTGATACGGCCGTTCTCGACCACCGCGATGACATCGGCGTCGTGGGCCGTGTGGAGCCGGTGGGCGATGGCTACGACCGTGCGGCCGTCCAGGACGCGGGCCAGGGACCGCTCCAGATGCCGGGCCGCACGCGGGTCGAGCAGCGAGGTCGCCTCGTCCAGGACCAGTGTGTGCGGATCGGCCAGAACCAGCCGGGCCAGGGCGATCTGCTGGGCCTGGGCCGGGGTGAGGGCCAGACCGCCGGAGCCGACCTCGGTGTCCAGACCGTCGTCGAGGGCACGAGCCCAGCCGTCCGCGTCGACCGCGCCCAGCGCCGCCCACAGCTCCGCGTCGACGGCGTCCGTGCGGGCGAGCCGCAGGTTGTCGCGCAGGGAGCCCACGAAGACGTGGTGCTCCTGGTTGACGAGGGCGACGTGGGAGCGGACGCGTTCGGCGGGCATCCGGGACAGTTCGGCGCCGCCGAGCGCGATCCGGCCGTCCCGGGGCGCGTAGATCCCGGCGAGCAGCCGGCCCAGCGTGGACTTTCCGGCGCCGGACGGGCCGACCAGGGCCATCCGCGTGCCCGGGGCGACCTTCAGGGAGACCTCGCGCAGGACGTCGACGCCCTCCAGGTAGCCGAAGTGCACCCGGTCCGCGTCCACGTCCCGGCCGGTGGGGGCCAGGGAGTCGTCCCCGGCGTCCGGCTCGATGTCGCGCACCCCGACGAGCCGGGCCAGCGACACCTGAGCCACCTGCAACTCGTCGTACCAGCGCAGGATCAGCCCCACCGGGTCGACCAGCATTTGCGCGATGAGGGCGCCCGTCGTCAGCTGGCCGACCCCGATCCAGCCCCGCAGGACGAACACGCCACCGACCATGAGCACCGAGGCGAGCACGGTGACGTGGGTGACGTTGACGACCGGGAAGAGCACCGACCGCAGCCAGAGTGTGTAGCGTTCCCACGCGGTCCATTGCGTGATCCGGAGTTCCGACAGCGCGACGCGGCGTTCGCCGAGACGGTGCGCCTCGACGGTGCGCCCGGCGTCGACGGTCTCGGTGAGCGCGGCGGCCACGGCGGCGTAGCCCGCGGCCTCGGAGCGGTAGGCGGACGGCGCCCGCCGGAAGTACCAGCGGCAGCCGAGCACCAGCAGGGGCACGGCCAGCAGCACGGCCGCGGCGAGCGGCGGCGCGGTCAGGACCAGACCGCCGAGCAGCAGCGCCACCCACACGACCCCGATCGCCAACTGCGGCACGGCCTCGCGCATCGCGTTGGCGAGCCGGTCGATGTCGGTGGTGATACGGGAGAGCAGGTCGCCCGTGCCCGCCCGCTCCAGCACGCCCGGCGGCAGGCCCACCGACCGGACGAGGAAGTCCTCGCGCAGGTCGGCCAGCATCCGTTCGCCGAGCATCGCCCCGCGCAGCCGCACTTCCCGTACGAACACCGCCTGGACGAGCAACGCGAGCACGAACAGCGCGGCGGTGAGGGGCAGATGCAGCTCCCGGGTGTCGTCCGCCACCCGTTCGACCAGGTCGCCCAGCAGCCAGGGACCGGCCATGGAGGCCACCACGGCGACGGTGTTGACGGTGATGAGCAGGACGAAGGCCCGTCGGTGCCGGCGCAGCAGTTCGCTCACATAGGAGCGTACGGTCGCGGCGGAGCCGACGGGCAGGGTGTCGGCCGTGGTCGGGGCCGCCGGGTCGTAGGCAGGGGGCGCCACGCCGATCATGCCGTCTCCTCCATCTCTTCGAGGGCCCCGTCCAGGTCCTCTTCCAGGGCTTCTTCCGTGGCGTCCCGCGGAGCGGCCTCGTCGTCGAACGGCGCGTCGTTTCGCGAGCGGTCCGGTGCGGCCCGCAGCCTGCCGCCGCCGTCGAGCAGAACGTGCGCGGCGCGCTCCTCGTCCGTCTCCCGGGTCACCACCGCGCGGTACCGGGGTTCGGTGTGCACCAGGTCCCGGTGCACACCGACCGCGGCGACCGTGCCCTCATGGACCAGCACCACCCGGTCGGCACGGTCCAGGAGGAGCGGCGAGGAGGTGAACACCACCGTGGTGCGTCCGGCCCGCAGATCGCGCAGGCCCTGCGCGATCCGTGCCTCGGTGTGCGAGTCGACGGCGGAGGTCGGTTCGTCCAGGACGAGCACCTCGGGGTCGGTGATCAGCGAACGGGCCAGAGCCAGACGCTGGCGCTGGCCGCCCGAGAGGGACCGGCCGCGCTCGGTGATCCGGACGTCCATCGGGTCCTCGGCGGACGGCGACGATTGCGCGAGCGCGTCCAGGACGTCGTCGCACTGGGCGGCGGTGAGCGCCTCCCGGGCGGCGACCTTCCCCGAAGCGGGCACGTTGAGCAGTGCGCGCAGCGATCCGGACAGCAGCACCGGGTCCTTGTCCTGGACCAGGACGGCTGTGCGCGCGGAGTCGAGCGGCAACTCGTCCAGCGGTACGCCCCCGAGCAGAGCCGAGGTGCCCGGCTCGGTGGGGTGGCCGCCCAGCCGTTCCGCCAGCCGGCCCGCGGCGTCCGGGTCGCCGCAGACCACGGCGGTGAGTTGTCCGGCCGGTGCGCGAAGGCCGGTCGCCGGGTCGTGCAGTTCACCTGACGGCACGACGGGTGCCCGTGTCCCGGCCCCGTCGGTGGCCCGTTCCAGGGACAGCACCCGGGCGGCCCGGGCGGCCGACGGGCGGGAGAAGGAGTACGCCATGGCGATCTCGACGAAGTGCCGCAGCGGATAGGTGAGGACCATGACGGAGCTGTAGACGGTGACGAGTTCGCCCACGCTGATCCGGCCCGCGCGGGCCAGGTGCACGCCGTACCAGACGACCCCGATCAGCAGCAGGCCCGGCAGCAGGACCTGGATCGCGGCGATCAGGGACCACATGCGGGCACTGCGGACGGCCGCGTGCCGCACCTCCTGGGAGGCACTCCGGTAGCGGTCGAGGAACAACTCCTCCCCGCCGATGCCGCGCAGCACCCGCAGTCCGGCGACGGTGTCCGAGGCGAGTTCGGTGGCGCGGCCCGCCTTCTCGCGCTGCACGTCGGCACGCCGGGTCGCGCGGGGCAGCAGCGGCAGCACCGCGAGAGCCAGCGCCGGCAGGCCCACGGCGACGACCACGCCCAGCGCGGGCTGGTAGACGAGCAGAGCGACACAGACCAGCACGATGGTGAGGGCCGCCGCGGTGAACCGGGAGACGGCCTCCACGAACCAGCCGATTTTCTCGACATCACCGGTGGACACGGCGACCACCTCGCCGGCGGCCACCCGCCGGGTCAGCGCCGAGCCCAGCGCGGCGGCCTTGCGGGCGAGCAGTTGCTGGACGCGGGCGGCGGCGCTGATCCAGTTGGTGACCGCGGCGCGGTGCAGGTAGGTGTCGCCGAGCGCGTTGCCGGCACAAGCCACCGTCAGCAGCCCGCCGGCGAAGGCCAGCCGCGCACCCGAACGGTCGACGACCGCCTGGATGGCGAGGCCGACGCAGAACGGGAGGGCGGATACGGAGGCGAAGTGCAGCAGTCCCCACGCCAGTGCCTTCATCTGCCCGCCCAGCTGGTTCCGCCCCAGCCACCACAGGAGTCGGGGACCCGAGCGTGCGTCAGGCACGCCCGGATCGGGATACGGAAGGTCTTGAATCTGCATGACGTCCCAGTGGCTCGTGTCAGGGGCGGAAGGCTGCCGCCGGGGCGGCGGGCGAGCCGTGACAGCCTGGCCGCGCAAAGTGGTCGAAAGCAAGCGGTTTTCCGTACCGGGGGACCGCGATTGGCCGCTTCGCTCCCGACCCGTCGGATGCCGGGACCCACCGCGTTCCGGCCCACGTGCCAGGGGCCTCTGACCAGGAGTCGAACAGTGGAATGTCTCAATGGGGAGAAGATAAGGCTATTTGGGCCAATCTCGACTAGATCACGTCGTGTCCCCTGGTCAAGATGAGGACATGCAGACTCGCGGTGCAAGGCGTGCGACGGTCGCTGCGGCGACCTGCGGTTTCCTTCTGGCGGCGCTGGCCGCGTGCGGCGGAACGTCCAACGGGGTCCGCCATTACGGCGACATACCCAGGCCGGGCGGGCCGACGGGGACCGCCCGGCCCAGGCCACCCGTGGTGCAGTCCCGGGTTCCGGGAATCGGGGACCGCATGTGGCAGCAGATCCCCATCGGCACCCGACAGATCGTGGCGGTCTTCGGCGACCACGAGACCTCCCCCGACTCCACGCTCGTTCTCTACGAGAAGTACGGCACCGAGTGGGAGCCGCAAGGGAGTTGGCCGGCCCACAACGGCAAGCGCGGCTGGGCGGTCGACCACTGGGAGAACGACGAGCGCAGCCCGGTGGGAGTGTTCACGCTCTCCGACGCCGGCGGCGTCCTCGACGACCCCGGCGCCCGGCTCCCGTACACCCAGGACGAGAACGCCTTCATCTCCCCCTTCTCCTGGGACGAAGCGCACTGGCACGACTTCGACTACGTCATCGCCATCGACTACAACCGCCTGCGCGGCACTCGTCCGGACGATCCGACCCGTCCGATGGGCCAGAGCAAGGGCGGCGGTATCTGGCTGCACCTGGACCACGGTGACGGCACGCTGGGCTGCGTGAGTGTTCCGGAGTCCGCGATGGAGCACCTGCTCCGCAGGCTCGATCCGAAGGACAAGCCCGTCATCGTCATGGGGGACAAGGCCAACCTGCGGCTGTAGCTGGCCGGTGAAAGGGCACCGTGTGCGCAAGCCGCCCCGCGCCCTCTTCGCTCCTGGCGTCAACGTGCCGTGCTTGGAACGGCGTTGACGCGCCGAAGGTGCGGTTCAGCAGCCGCGCCCCTGGGTGGGCACCCTGCCCACCAGCGTATCCAGCAGTCCGTCGAGCGTCTCGCGCTGCTCACCCGTCAGGGGCGCCAGGATCTCCTCCGCGGCGGCCCGCCGGGCGCGGCGCAGCTCCCCCAGGGCCTTGCGCCCGTCGTCGGTGAGCTCGATACGGATGACCCTGCGGTTGGCCGGATCGGGGGCCCGGCGCACCTTGCCGCTCGCCTCGAGGCCGTCCACGAGTGTGGTCACCGCGCGGGGCACGACCTCCAGGGACTCGGCGAGATCCGCCATGCGGGGCGGCTCGCCGAAGTGTGCCAGGGTGCGCAGCAGCCGGGACTGGGCCGGCGTGATGCCCAGGGCGTGCTGTTCGAGGTGCCGCTTCTGGATGCGGTGCACCCGGCGGGTGAGCCGCAGCAGCTGCTCGGCGAGAAGACCGTCGGCGTCGGGGGTGGTCATGCGGGAACAATACCAGGACCTCGTTCATTGTGAGTATAGGTAACAGTGAGCTAGGATCGGGTGGTCGACGTCGGCCGCACCTGCGGGCCGGCACCCACCCACCCCCCGTAGGAGCCCATGCATCCCGACCATCAACCCATCTGGACCCCACCCGCCGACGCCGGGGAGCAGCCGCGGCAGGTCCGCCGGATCCTGCGTCTCTTCCGGCCCTACCGGGGGCGTCTCGCGATCGTCGGCCTGCTGGTGGGAGCCGCCTCGCTGGTCTCCGTCGCCACGCCGTTCCTGCTGAAGGAGACCCTCGACGTCGCGATCCCGCAGGGCCGCACCGGCCTGCTGAGCCTGCTCGCCCTCGGCATGATCCTCAGCGCCGTCCTCACGAGCGTCTTCGGCGTGCTGCAGACACTGATCTCCACGACCGTCGGCCAGCGGGTCATGCACGACCTGCGCACCGCCGTCTACGGGCGGCTGCAGCGCATGTCCCTGGCCTTCTTCACCCGGACCCGTACCGGCGAGGTGCAGTCCCGCATCGCCAACGACATCGGCGGCATGCAGGCCACCGTCACCTCCACCGCCACCTCGCTCGTCTCCAACGTCACCAGCGTGGTCGCCACGATCGTCGCGATGGTCGCCCTCGACTGGAGGCTCACCGTCGTCTCGCTGCTGCTGCTCCCAGTGTTCGTGTGGATCAGTCGCCGCGTCGGCAACGAGCGCAAGAAGATCACCACCCAGCGGCAGAAGCAGATGGCCGCGATCGCCGCCACGGTCACGGAATCCCTCTCCGTCAGCGGCATCCTGCTCGGCCGCACGATGGGCCGCTCGGCCTCGTTGACCGACTCCTTCAGTGTGGAGTCGGAAGGCCTGGTCGACCTCGAGGTGAGGTCGAACATGGCCGGGCGCTGGCGCATGGCCGTCATCACGATCGTCATGGCTGCCCTGCCCGCCGTCATCTACTGGACCGCGGGAGTGGCCCTTCAGTTCGGCGGACCCCAGGTCTCCATCGGCACGATCGTCGCCTTCGTCTCGCTCCAGCAGGGACTGTTCCGGCCGACCGTCAGCCTGCTGTCCACCGGTGTGCAGATCCAGACCTCGCTCGCGCTGTTCCAGCGCATCTTCGAGTACCTGGACCTGCCGATCGACATCACCGAGCGCGAGCGCCCGATCCACCTCGACCGCGTCAAGGGAGAGGTCCGCTTCGAGGACGTCGACTTCCGCTACGACGACAAGAGCGGCCCGATCCTGGAGGGCATCGACGTCACCGTGCCCGCCGGCAGCAGCCTCGCGATCGTCGGCCCGACCGGCGCCGGCAAGTCCACCCTCGGCTACCTGGTGCCCCGGCTCTACGACGTCACGGGCGGCCGCGTCACCATCGACGGCGTCGACGTGCGCGACCTCGACTTCGACACCCTCGCCCGCGCGGTCGGCGTCGTCTCCCAGGAGACGTACCTCTTCCACGCCTCGGTCGCCGAGAACCTCCGCTTCGCCAAGCCGGACGCCACCGACGACGAACTGCGGGCGGCGGCGAAGGCGGCGCAGATCCACGACCACATCGCGGCCCTGCCCGACGGCTACGACACGGTCGTCGGCGAGCGTGGCCACCGGTTCTCCGGCGGCGAGAAGCAGCGCCTGGCGATCGCCCGGACCATCCTGCGCGACCCGCCGGTCCTCATCCTCGACGAGGCCACCAGTGCCCTGGACACCCGTACGGAGGCCGCTGTGCAGGAGGCCATCGACGCCCTGTCCGCCAACCGGACGACCTTGACCATCGCGCACCGCCTGTCCACCGTGCGCGGGGCCGACCAGATCGTGGTCCTCGACTCCGGGCGGCCGGCCGAACGCGGTACGCACCAGGAGCTGCTGGAGCTCGACGGACGCTACGCGGCCCTGGTCCGCCGGGACGCGCAACTGGAACCGACAAGCTGACGATATGCCGGGTTTGCGGCTCTTTGAGGGTTACCGTGCCCGCATGCAGAGGAACAATCCGTCACGGAGAACGACCCGACTGACACGCAGGGGCCGTGTGGTCCTGGTCCTGACCGGGGCCGTCCTGGCCGGCACCGCCGTGGCGGTGCCGCTGCTGACGCTCCGCCACGACACCCTGGCGAGCCCCCGCTCGCTGGTGATCCCCGAGGGCTGGCGGTCCGGCCAGATCTACGCCGCCATCGACAAGGCCCTCGCCCTGGCCCCCGGCACCACGAAGCAGTCGCTCGCCGACGCCCAGCTGAACCTGCCGAACGCCGCCGAGGGAAACCCCGAGGGCTACCTCTTCCCGGCGACGTATCCCATCGACGACAAGACCACCCCGCAGTCCCTGCTGACCCACATGGTCGACACCGCGAACAAGCGGTTCACCGCGGCCCCGGTCGCCGCCGGCCCGGAGCGCAACTCCATGAACCTGTACCAGGCGATCACCATCGCGAGCATCGTCCAGGCCGAGGCCGCCTCGAAGGCCGACATGAACAAGGTGGCACGGGTCGTCTTCAACCGGCTGGAGCACGGCATGCCGCTTCAGATGGACTCGACCCTCAACTACGCCCTCAACCGCAGCACGGTCCGCATGAGCATGGAGGACACCCGGCTGGAGAGCCCCTACAACTCCTACCAGCGCATGGGACTGCCACCGACGCCCATCGACAGTCCGGGCGAGGACGCCATGCGCGCGGCGACCAACCCTGCGCAGGGCGACTGGCTGTACTTCGTCACCGTCAAGCCGGGCGACACGCGCTTCACCGCCGACTACAGCGAGCACCAGCGCAATGTGGCGGAGTTCAACGCCCACCTGAATGGCAGCAGTCCACAGCCAACGAAGTGAGCCGTGCCCGGCCGCGGCGGTCCAAGGTGTGCCCGGCCGCGGCGGCCCACGGCGGCCCACGCCGGTCACGCCGCGGATGCTCAGGCCGTCGCGCCGCGGGAGCTGCCACCGTCACGCCGCGGCGGCCGGCTCCTCCTCCAGCAGGCGCCTGATGTCCCGGACGGCCGCGCGTCCGGCCCGGTTGGCGCCGATCGTGCTGGCGGAAGGGCCGTAGCCGACCAGGTGGATCCGGGGATCGGCGACCGCCCGGGTGCCGTCCACGCGGATGCCGCCGCCCGGTTCGCGCAGCCCGAGCGGCGTCAGATGGCGCAGCGAGGGCCGGAACCCGGTCGCCCAGAGGATGACATCGGCCGCCACATGCCGTCCGTCCGCCCACAGCACCCCGTCCGGGGTGATCCGGTCGAACATCGGCTGCCGGTCCAGGACCCCGTCCTTCAGCCCCTGCCGGATGGCGTCGTTCAGCGGAAGTCCCGTCACCGAGACGACGCTCCTGGGCGGCAGCCCCTGGCGTACCCGCTCCTCGACCAGCGCCACCGCCGCACGCCCCGCGTTCTCGTCGAACGGGCCGTCCCGGAAGACCGGCGGCCGTCGTGTCACCCACGTGGTGGCGGCCGCGTACGGGGCGATCTCCAGCAGGTGCTGGGTGCCGGAGGCGCCGCCGCCCACCACGATCACGCGCTGCCCGGTGAACTCCTCGGGTCCCGCGTACCGCGCCGTGTGCAACTGCCGCCCGCGGAAGGTCTCCTGACCCGGGTACCGCGGCAGGAACGGCTGGTCCCAGGTACCGGTCGCGTTGATCAGCGCGCGTGTCGCCCAGGTGCCGTCGGAAGTTTCCACGAGCAGTCGCCCGCCGGGGCCCTCCGTGACGGCGGTGACCTCCACCGGCCGCCGCACGCGCAGGTCGAAGGCGCGTTCGTAGTCGGCGAAGTACGCGGCGACGACCTCCGACGACGGCCGCGCGGGATCGGCGCCGGTCAGCTCCATCCCCGGCAGCGCGTGCATCCCGTGCACCTTGCCGTACGTCAGCGAAGGCCACCGGAACTGCCAGGCACCGCCCGGACCGGCGGGGCGGTCGAGCACGACGAAGTCGCGGTCCGGCTCGAATCCTGTGCGCCGCAGGTGATAGGCGCTGGACAGACCCGCCTGACCAGCGCCCACGACGACCACGTCGACCTCGCGTTCGGTGTTCACCTTCCTCCCAACCGTGCCGCGGGCGCCGATCTTCCCCGGTGATCGAGGAGGATGGGGACCATGTCACGTGCCTTCACCACCCGAGTGCTGAACGTGGCCTCCGGTTCCCGGGAGACGGTCGTCGACCTGACCCGTGACTGCGAGGCCTTCCTCCAGGAGACCGCGGCCGGCCGGGACGGTCTGCTGAACCTGTTCGTGCCGCACGCCACCGCCGGCATCGCGATCATCGAGACCGGCGCCGGAAGTGACGACGACCTGCTCGCCGCCCTGCACACCCTGCTGCCCGCCGACGACCGCTGGCAGCACCGGCACGGCAGCCCCGGTCACGGCCGCGACCACGTGCTGCCCGCCATCGTGCCCCCGCACGCGACCATCCCGGTCCTCGGCGGCCGGCTGGAACTGGGCACTTGGCAGTCGGTGTGCCTGGTGGACACCAACCGGGACAACCCCAACCGCCAGGTCCGTCTGTCGTTCCTCGGATAGTTCCGGCGCTCCGCATCGCCGTCGCTCCCGCCTGACGCCCCGCATCGCCGCCGTCCCCGGCCGGCGCCCCGCCGTAGTCGGTACCAGGGGCGCTGTGTGCCCGCAGCCGCCCGTTGTCAGTGGCCCCTGCCAGGATGGCGGTGTATTCCACAGAACGGGAGCAGCAGCGCATGGTCGAGCAGACGGCCCGCCGCATGGCCGAACAGATCGTCGGGAACGCGCCGGAGGGATGGACCCGGGCCGTGCTCTCCGGCCACGCGGGCCGCGGCGGTACCGGGATCACGGGCGGCTACATCGTCCCCGGGCCGCGTACTCCCATGGGGCTGCCCCGGATGCACTCCCGGCTGGCGGAACTCGCGGAGGCGGTGCGCGACGACCGCGACTGGGATCCCGTCAGCTGGGAGATGGACTGCCGGCCCTCCGGCGAGTACCGGCTCGTCGTGTTCAGGGACTCCGTCGGCCGCGTGTCCGGACCGGGAGGCGGTTACGAGATAGTCCTGGACCCCGACCACCGCCTGCCACAGCCGGGCACGCGTCAGCAGGCGGGCACGGCCGCACCCGCGGGCGATCCGGAACTGGCAGCGGCGACGTTCCGCGCCTACCTCGAGCGGCGTGCCGCCGTCCTCGGACACGTCGAGGAACTGCCCCCGTCCGTCACCGAGGCCGCGCTCGACGACGCCGAACGCCGTATCGGCCGCCCGCTGCCCGCCGACCTGCGCGCGCTGTACCTGATCGCCGACGGGGACGGCATCGGGTACCGGCACCGCTACCTGATCGAGAACTACGCCTGGCTGCCGCTGGCGAGCCTGGTCGGCGAGTACACCGACTCACGCGAGTGGCAGGACCGTCCCTGGTTCGGCTGGGACCTGGAATGGGACGCCGTGGTGTTCGACACCGCCCCCGCCGAGACCGTCCGCCGCTGCGGAGGCCACCCCGGCTGGATCCGCTTCGCCAGCGGCGAGGACGGCAACTACCTCGCCGCGGACATGTCCCCCGCCCGTGACGGCCGGCCCGGCCAGGTCATAGCCACAGGCCGCGACTACGACGACGGCCCCGTGTACGTCGCCGACTCCCTCACCTCCCTGCTCCGGCAGCACCTGGAACTGCTGGAGCAGGGCTCCTACGAGACGGACGGCGACCACATCTCCCTGCGCCGGCCCGGCTGCGACAACGTCACCCGGCAGATCATCGGCGGTATCCCTGAAGAGGTTCCGCCCACCCTCCAGGCCATCCACGTCAACGACGTCACCGGCACCGTCGACCTCGGCCCGCTCACCGCCGCCCCCGGTCTGCGCCGCCTGCACCTCAACCGCTCCACCACCGCCGACCTGACGCCCCTGCGCGACCTGCCGGTCGAGTCCGTCCGCGTCAGCCTCGCCGGCGGCGACCTCATCGCGCTGGCGGGTCACCCCCACCTCGCGTCACTCGACCTGAACACCGCCGCCCCGGCCGACCTCACGCCCCTGCGCAGCGCCCCCCACCTGCACGGCCTGGACCTCTCCGGCGCCGGGAAAGCCGACCTGACCGTCCTCGCCGACCTCGCGAACCTGCGCTACCTCGCGCTTGGCCGCCGCCAGTGGACCACGCTGCTCGACCACGGCAAGGTCCCGCCCGCGCTGGCCGCCGTCCGCCTTGCCGGAGACGACGTCACCTTCGACGACGCCCTCGCCCTGGCCTCCCGTGTCGGCCTGGACACCGGCGACGCGCTCCGCGTCGCCGGCAGCCTCTGAACAGTCGCGGGAGGCGGGACCAGGAAGACGGGGCAGGGGTATCTCAGGAGGGCTTGCGCCACACGGAGATGTGCTTCGGGGAGTCCTCGGCGAACGGTGCCCCGTCCCAGTCGGCGACGCGCCGTTCCGGTTCGAGCCCCGCGATCCGCGCCATGAGGTCGAGTTCCGCCGGCCACGCGTACCGGTGCCGGGAGCCGGTGCGGCGGTAACGGCCGTCCTCGCCGTCACGGCTGAAGTGGTGCGAGACGAGGATCTGCTCGACGAGGTCGAAGGTGTCGAAGCCGAGGTGCCGGTCGGAGACGTCGAACGGCACCGCGATCTGCCCGGGCGGCAGGAACCGCAGCGGCGGCACGCCCAGCTCGATGACGAAGCGGCCGCCGGGCGACAGATGGCGTGCGGCGTTGCGGAAGCACTCGACCTGCTCGTCCTGGGTGAGCAGGTTCGTGATCGTGTTGTAGACGAGGTAGACCAGGCTGAACTCGCCGGGGACGGTGGTCGTGGCCATGTCCCCGAGGGCGACCGGGAGCCTGTCCTCGTCGATCTTGCGCCGCAGGACCGCCGCCATGTGCCCGGACAGCTCGATGCCCACCACGGGCACGCCGCGTTCCCGGAGCGGGACGCCGACCCGCCCGGTCCCGATGGCGAACTCCAACGCCCGCCCGTCACCGGCGAGTTCGGCGAGGAAGTCGAGAGTCGGCCCGAGGAAGGCGGCCGAGGACCTCTCGGCCTCCCCGGCGTCGTAGCGTTCGGCGGTTTCGCGGCTCCACAGTTCGCTGCTCGTCACGGGGCCACTTTGCCGGGCGGGGCGGGACGCCGTCCACGCATTTCCCCGCCACCGGCCCCCGTCGGCAGGTCAGTTGCCCGGCGCCTGCTCCGCGTCCTCCTCGGCGCGTTCGGTGGCGCGCTGCTTCAGGCGTGCCGTCTCCTTGCGCACCTCGGCCTGCGTGGCGCGCTCCTTCTCCAGCCACTCGGGCTGCTCCTGCTTCAGCGCCTCGATCTGCTCGGTGGTCAGGGCCTCGGTGACCCCGCCGCGCGCGAGACCGGAGATGGACACCCCCAGCTTGGCCGCGACCACCGGGCGCGGGTGGGGGCCGTCGCGTCGCAGCTCCCGCAGCCACTCGGGCGGATCGGCCTGGAGCTCGTTGAGCTCGGCACGCGAGACGACGCCCTCCTGGAACTCGGCGGGCGTGGCGGGTAGGTACACACCCAGCTTCTTCGCCGCGGTGGCGGGCTTCATCGTCTGGGCGGTCTGGTGCGACTTCATGGTGTCCAGACTATCGACCGCGGACGAGGGGGCCGACCACGCCGGGTAACCTGGCGGCGTGACCGGCTCGGATGCATCTGCCTCGTTCCGGCTCGCGTACGTCCCCGGGGCGACGCCCGCCAAGTGGGTGCGCATCTGGAACGAGCGCCTGCCGGACGTCCCCCTCGACCTCGTCCAGGTTCCGGCCGCCGAGGCGGCCGAGGTGCTGCGCGGTGGCGCGGCGGACGCGGGGATCGTACGCCTGCCGGTGGACCGTACGTACTTCAGCGCCATCCCCCTCTACAGCGAGACCACGGTGGTGATCGTCCCCAAGGACCACTTGGTGACCGCCGTGGACGAGGTGTCCGTGGCGGACCTGGCCGACGAGGTCGTCCTCCACCCGCTCGACGACGTCCTCGGCTGGGAACGGCCACCTGGCGAGGAGGCCTTCGAGCGCCCCGCCACCACGGGTGACGCCGTGGAGCTGGTGGCGGCCGGAATCGGGCTGCTCGTCGTCCCCCAGTCGCTGGCCCGCCTCCACCACCGCAGGGACCTCACCTACCGGCCGGTGACCGATGCCCCGCAGTCGAGCATCGCGCTGTGCTGGCCGGAGGAGGCGCACACCGACCTGGTGGAGCACTTCATCGGGATCGTCCGCGGCCGGACCGTGAACAGCACCCGGGGCCGCACCCAGGCCCAGCCCGAGGAGCAGTCCCGGAGCAAGGACCGCCGTGCAGGGGCGGCGGAAACCCGCCGCAAGCCCGCTGCCGGCGGAAAGCCCGGCGGAAAGACGGGCGGCAAGGCGGACGGCCGTACGGGCCAGGCGTCGGGCCACTCCGGCCGGGCGACCGGCCGTGCGGGCGGCTCCGCGGCCCGCAACCGGCGCGGCGGCTCCGGCGGCTCGGGCGGCGGCAGGAGCGGCGGACGGGGCAGGCCGGGCCGCGGGGCGTAGCCGCCCCGCGTCACTTCCGCGCGCTGCGGCCGATCGACTCCACCAGCGGCAGCAGCCGGTACGGGACACGCTCGCGCAACGCCACCTCCGTGCGGGTGCGGACCACGCCCGGCAGGCTGATGAGCTTCTGGATGACGTCCTCCAGATGGGCGTTGTCGCGTGCCACGACACGGGTGAGCAGGTCGCCTCCGCCCGTGATCGAGAACGCCTCGACGATCTCCGGTACGGCGGCCAGCGCGTCCCCGACGTCGTCCAGGTGCCCCTGGGTGACCTCGATGTGTACGAACGCCAGGACCGGGTGGCCGAGCGCGACGGGGGAGAGGGCGGGACCCGTGCCGGTGATCACGCCGTCCCGTTCGAGGCGGTCGAGGCGGGCCTGGAGCGTGCCCCGGGCGACACCGAGCACGCGGGCGCACTCCCGCACGCTGGCGCGCGGCTGCTCCAGAAGCAGTCGCAGGATGCGGGTGTCGAGTTCGTCCACGGCCATGGCGACGCGGGTCTCCTCCCAAGTCGGTGATCGCTCCTGACTGTACCAATGGCTCACCGGGAAGCCGTCCGGATGGGCCAGGCGCCGTAGTCCATTGGCTCTCCGCCTGCACGTCGACGAGATGTCCGAATGTGCCAATGGCCCAGCGCTGTCCGGTTCGCTTGAGCCAGGGGCGCCGGTGATGCTCTCATGGACACGTCGATGGCGCTGCGGATCTCCGCGGCGCCTTTCTCATGCCGGTGTCGCCCGGCGATCCAGGTGTCTTCCACGGGGGGCGGTAAGCAGTGCTGAAGAGGGTGTTCGTGGCTCCGGACCCGGGGCGGACACGGCTGCGTTTCGCCGCCAGGGCCGTGCTCGGTATCGGCCTGGCGGTCGCCGTCTGCGGGGCGGCGGGGCACTCCCTTCCGGGCGCCGTCGCCGGCGGGCTCGCCGCGCTGCTCGCCCTGTTCACCGTCACCGACCCCACGGTGCGCGGACAATTCGTCACCACTGTGCTGCTGCCGGTCGCCGGACTGCCCGTGCTCGCCGTCGCGGCCGGACTGCACGACCACCCCGTGGCACGCGACCTCGCCTTCCTCGCCGTGGTCGGTGCCGGCGTGTACGCGCGCCGCTGGGGGCCGCGCGGTCACAGTCTCGGCGTGTTCGCGTTCATGACCTTCTTCGTGGCGCAGTTCCTGCACACCACGACCGGGCGGCTGGCCGAGGTGTCCGCCGCCGTCCTGCTGTCCGTGCTCACCGCGGCGGTGGTGCGCTTCGGAGTGTGGTGCTACGAACGCCGGCTGCCCGCCGCCGCCGCTCCCGCCGTCCTCGGCGGCGGCGGACTGGAGCGGGTGACCACCCGGCAGGCCGTGCAGGCGACGGCGGGCGCCGGCTTCGCCCTCGTCGTGGGTCAGATGGTGTCCGGGGAGCGCTGGTACTGGGCCGTCGGCGCCACCTGGTGGGTGTTCGTGAACACGGCCTCGCGGGGCGAGACCCTGGTCCGCGGCTTCCGCCGGGTCCTCGGCACGGTGCTCGGCATCGCTCTGGCCGCCCTGGTCGTCGTCCCGCTGCACGGGGCCGCGTTCCCCACCGCCGTCCTGGTCGCCGTCAGCGTCTTCGGCATCTTCTACACGGCCGCCGTGTCCTACACCTGGATGATGCTCTGGGTCACGCTGCTCGCCACGGCGCTCTACGGCCTTCTCGGCGTCCTCGTTTCCGGGGGTCCCGGAGTTCTTGAGGTCCCGGGGGTTCCCGGACTGCTCGCCCTGCGGATCGGGGAGACGGCCGTCGGCGCGCTCGGCGCCTGGCTGGCCGTGCTGTTCGTGCTGCCCGTCACCACCCACGCGGTCACGGACGCCTGGATCCAGCGGGCCCTGCGCTGTGTCCACACGTGCACGGCCGAGGCCGCGGCCCGGCTGGCCGGCACCGCCGGCGCCGACCCGGCGCCCCGCGTGGCCGAACTCGAACAGCTGCTCGGCCGGGTGCGGCTCTCCGTCGCCCCGCTCGTGCACCCGCTGAACCCGATGCGCGGCCGCAGGCGGCGCGCCCGGCAGGTGCTCGCCCTGCTCGACGACTGCGCCCGCGAGGTCCGCGGCCTCGTCGCCGTCGCCGCCGACCCGGAGGCCTCCCACGACGAGCGGCTGGCCGCCGCGTGCCGCCGCGTGGAACTCGCGGTGGAAGCCCTCGTCGACGACGGCGCGGACGCCGCTCCGCGGGTCGCCCCCGCCCACCCCCGGCCCACGGCCGCGGAAGCCGCCCTCACGCACCTCCACGCCCTGGAACACGCCCTGGCGGAACTGGCCACGCCCCTGCGGGCGCCGTCGGGTTCGCCGCTGGTCGGTGCGTGACGCCGACGGCACGTCGCGAGCCACGTCTCCACTTGGTCTAGACCTAGAGGAGGTGACTGCTACCGTCGCTCGGACGGCACGACGGAGAGGGGAACCAGTGGTGGCACACGGCGGCAGGCGGCGGGCGTTCATCGGGTCGTTCACGGCGGCGGGAGGGCCCGGGGTCGTCACCGCGGCGGTGTCCGAGGACGGCGGGGCGCTGACCGTCCTCAGTGGCGTCGACGGCGTCCTCGACCCCTCGTACCTGGCCCTGTCCCGCGACGGCGGCACGCTCTACGCGGTGAGCGAGACGGCCGAGGGCGCCGTGGCGGCCTACCGCGTGAAGGGCGAGACGGTCGAGCTGACCGGCCCGCCGGTGAGCGTCGGCGGCAGCGGACCCACCCACCTGAGCCTGCTCGACGGGCACGTCCTGACGGCCAACTACGGTTCCGGCAGCGTCAGCGCCGTTCCCGTCCACGCCGACGGGCGCCTCGCCCCGGCCGCCTCGGACGTGCTGCGGCACACCGGCTCGGGCCCGCACGAGCGCCGCCAGCGCGGTCCGCACGCCCACCAGGTCCAGCCGGACCCGAGCGGCCGCTGGGCCGTCAGCGTGGACCTCGGCACCGACTCGGTCCGCGTGTGCACGCTGACGGAGGGGCGGCTCGCCGTACACCGGGAGATCGCGCTGCGGCCCGGCTCCGGGCCCCGCCACCTGGCGTTCCACCCGGACGGCGCGTACGCCTACGTCGTCAACGAACTGACGCCCACCGTCACGGTCTGCCGCTGGGACGCCGCCGAGGGCTCGCTCAAGCCTCTGACCGAGAACCAGGTCCTGCCCGACACCCCGGCCGGCGACGCCTACCCCTCGGGGATCGCGGTCGCGCCGGACGGCCGGTTCCTGTGGACCGCGACGCGCGGCGAGGACGTCCTGTCCGCGTTCGCGGTCGACGCAGACGGGGAGCGGCTGCGGCTGGTCGGCAGCGTGCCGTGCGGCGGCCACTGGCCCCGGGCGCTGGCCTTGTCCGACGGCTTCCTGTACGTCGCCAACGAACGCTCCGGGAACGTCACCTGGTTCGCCGTGGACGAGGCGACGGGGCTGCCCGCGCGAGCCGGCGCGGTCGAGGTGGCGGCGGCGTCCTGCGTGGTCTTCGGCTGAATACGCGCACGGGCGCCGGGCGCCCCCGACGGCACGAACGACACCGACGGCCCTGATGGTCCGGCCTGCGGCGTGATCGGCATGGCGAAGGGCCCGCTCCTCGGCTGGTGAGGAGCGGGCCCCTGGTCGTACGGGGTAGGACTGCGGGCGTCAGCGGGCCGGCGTGCTCTGCGGCTGCTGCGGGGCGATGCCCAGAGCCGTCGTGTAGTTGGCCAGGGCGAGCTTGCCGATCGCCGGGTACGGGCCGAGCGCCTCGGCGGCGGCGCAGCCCGCCTCCTCGGCGGCGGCCTGGATCAGCTCCGCTTCGATCTCCGGGCCGATCAGGTACGGCGCCAGGGCGAGCTGCTGGGAGCCGGCGTTCCGCAGTTGCTCGGCGACGGAGGCGATCGAGCCGTCCTGGTCGAGGGCGGCCGCCATCACCGGCACGGCGAGGCGGGCGGCGAGCAGCATGCCGGTGATCCCGGCCGCCTGCACGGCCTCCTCACCGCCCACGGAGGCCAGGATGATCCCGTCGGCCGCGGTGGCCACGGTGAACAGGCGGGCGCGGTCGGCACGGGCCAGACCCGCCTCCGACAGCCGGACGTGCAGTGCCTCGGCGAGCAGCGGGTGCGGGCCGAGCACATCGGTCAGCTCGGCGGCGACCCGGCTGTCCATGACGGCCTGGCGGATCCGGCGCAGCAGCGCGTTGTCCGGACCGGCCAGCAGCGGCACGACGACCGCGACCGGACCGTCGGGCTCCTTGACGTCCGCGCCGGCGGCGACGGCCTGCTCGTAGCGGGCGGTCCGCTCCTCGGCCGCACGGGTGAGGACGGACTGCACGGTGGGGTGGTCCGCGTCGTCCCCGTCCAGGTAGCCGATCCGGGCGTCGAGTCCGGGCAGCTCGGAGCGGGCGATGCTCACGACCTCCTCGGCGAGGCCCCGCGTGGCGTCGCCAGGGGTGCCCGGCACCGCGAGGACGAGCGCGGGCGCGCCCTCGGGCGCCGCCAGCGGTTCGGGTCGGCGGTGCCGTCCGGGCTGGCGGGGGCGCGGCATTCGTACTGGTAGGCCGGGCGCGGGCCCAGTGGGGGAGCTCATGGCGCCGCATGTTACTGGCTTCCGGGGCGCCCCTGTTCGGGGAGGGTGCAGGTGAGCGGTATCCGTCCGGTTTTGTCTGATGAGTTACGTACGGATGTCAAGCGCCGGTGTGGCCCCATCGGACCGGATGGGGACAACTCGGCCGGTCCATCGGCGTACTTGTCCGGCAGATGCGGATGTGGGGGATCAATCCCTTTGTGGGGGTGGTACGTACAGCAACTTCTCATCACCCGGCAGGGCGAGGACGTCTCTGGCCAGGTCGGTCGCGATGCGCACGCAGCCGTGCAGCGGATCGCCCTCGGCGCGCACCCGCCGTGCGTGCGGGAGCCGCTCGGAGAGTTCCCTCTCCAGCGGTACGAGGAGGGGGTCGCCCAGCTTGAACAGGCCGCCGGTGAGGGCGAGCAGCGGCTCTCCCGCGGGCGGGCAGACGGCCGCGGCGGACTCGGCCATGTGCCGGGCGGCCGCGCGCAGCACACCGGCCGCGACGGGGTCGCCGTCCGCGCAGGCGGCCACCCCGGGTGCGAAGGAGGCCAGGACGGCGGCGCGGTCGGAGCGCGGGTAGAGCTTGCCGGGCAGTTCCGCCATCGGCCCGAACGCCTCCTCGGCGCGGGCCAGCAGCCGCGCCGAGCCGCCGTCCCGGCCGTCGTGGGCGCGCAGCGCGGCCTCCAGGCCGGCCCGTCCGATCCAGGCTCCGCTGCCGCAGTCGCCGAGCAGATGCCCCCAGCCGTCCGCGCGCCGCCAGCCCGTGAGGTCGGTGCCGATCGCGATCAGTCCGGTCCCGGCGGCGACGACGGCGCCGGGACGGGGGCCCAGCGCGCCGGTGTAGGCGGTGACCGCGTCGGCGGCCAGCGCGACCCGGCGCACGCCGAGGTGCCGTGCCAGCGCGGCGGGCAGTTCGGCGCGCAGCGCGTCGCCCAGGGTGGCGAGCCCGGCTGCCCCCAGTACGGCGGTCTCCAGCCGCCCCACTCCGGCCTCGGTGGCCAACGCCCGGGCCATGGGCACCAGTTGCTCCAGGAGGTGTCCGGGGTCGATGCCCCGCGGGCCGGTGCGCACCGGCTCACCGGACTCCCCTCGCGCCAGCGGCCCGCGCCCGGGCACACCGACGACGGCCCGGAGCCCGGAGCCGCCCGAGTCCACGGCGAGGAATCCGGCCGTACCGGCCTGTGCGTCCCCGGTCACGGCAGCACCCCGTCCCCGACGGGCTCCGCCGACGCGGGGGAGGGGGACGGGGAGGCACGGCGCTCGCGAAGGAGCGGCTCGGTCACTGGACGCACCGGGCTCCCCTCCCCCCGACGGCCGGCTGCGCGATGCGCCCGACCGGCTCGATGACGTTGGTGAGGAGGAAGACTAGCGCCGCGGACGCCGCCCCGCAGCGGCCGGTCCGCGGGCACGGGCTGTCGGTGTGGGCCGCTAGAGTGACGCGGCGTGGCACCACGACCGTTGCATGAACTAGTAGAGGCCGGCTGGGCGAAGGCCCTGGAACCGGTGGCCGGGCGTATCGCGGGCATGGGTGACTTCCTGCGCTCCGAGGTCGCGGCCGGCCGGACCTATCTCCCGGCGGGGGCGAACGTCCTGCGGGCGTTCCAGCAACCCTTCGACGACGTAAGGGTCCTGATCGTCGGCCAGGACCCCTATCCGACGCCGGGAATGGCGATCGGCCTGAGTTTCGCGGTCTCGCCGCAGGTGCGGTCGCTGCCGGGCAGCCTGGAGAACATCTACCGGGAGATGAACACGGATCTGGGCCTGCCCAGGCCCTCCAACGGCGATCTGACCCCGTGGACCCAGCAGGGCGTACTGCTGCTCAACAGGGCGCTCACCACGGCCCCGCGCAAGCCGGGTGCCCACCGGGGCAAGGGCTGGGAGGAGGCCACCGAGCAGGCCATCCGTGCCCTCGTCGCGCGGGAGCGGCCGCTGGTGTCGATCCTGTGGGGGCGGGACGCGCGCAACCTGCGCCCCCTGCTCGGCGAGTATCCGGCGATCGAGTCGGCGCACCCTTCGCCGATGTCCGCGGACCGGGGCTTCTTCGGCTCGCGCCCGTTCAGCCGGGCCAACGATCTCCTCCAACGGCAGGGGGCCGAGCCGGTGGACTGGCGGCTGCCCTAGGGTCTCTCGTTTGGGTCATGCCGGGCTCGCGGGGTCTGGCACCGTTCCCCCAAGCTCTTCGAGCAGGGGGTACCCCCAGCCGCGTTGTCGTCGGTCGGCAGGGCTCCGCCCTGCCGCCCTCCTCCGCCGTGCGATGCACGGCACCGGACCCCGCTCCCTGATCCGGCCTGATCCAAACGAAAGACCCTGGTCCCGGGTCCTGGCCGCCCGCGAGGTGTGAGGAGCCCGGCCGTAGTCAACGGTCCGGCCTGGAAAGGCCGGTTCGCGGCCGCGGGCCGGGCCTGCTGGCAACGATGGCCGCCGGCGCAGAAGTTGATCATGACGGCGGCCCCGTGTGCGATGCTCTCCCCATGACTGATCGAAGCGACTGGGAAAGCAGACTGCAGACGGATCGACCCCACTCTGCCCGCGTGTGGAACTACCTGCTCGGCGGCAAGGACCACTACCCGGTGGACAGCGAGACCGGCGACGTGATCCTGCGGATGTTCCCCGAGATCGCGGCCGTCGCACGTCAGCAACGGAGCTTCCTGGCGCGGGCGGTGCGGTACCTGGCGGGCGAGGCGGGGATCCGCCAGTTCCTGGACATCGGCACCGGGCTGCCCACCGCGAACAACACGCACGAGGTCGCCCAGAGCATCGCACCCGACAGCAAGATCGTCTACGTCGACAACGACCCCGTCGTCCTCGTCCACGCCGACGCGTTGCTGCGCGGCACGCCTGAGGGCGAGTGCGCCTACCTGGACGCCGATGTGCGCGATCCGCGGAAGATCCTCGCCCGGGCGGCGCAGACGCTGGACTTCGACCGGCCCATCGGCCTGATCCTGCTCGGCATCATCGGGCAGCTCCCGGACGAGGAGGAGCCCGAGCGGATCGTGGCCGAGCTGATCGACGCGCTGCCCCGCGGCAGTTACGTGGCCTTCAGCGACGGCACGGATACCAGCGACAGGCTCAACTCGGCCATCACGGCCTACAACGCCCAGTCCGCCAACTCGTACCACCTGCGCTCGCCGGAGCACATCGGACGCTTGCTGCGGGGGCTGAGTCTGGTCGAGCCCGGCCTGGTCAGGTCCGCCGACTGGCGCCCGGACCCCGGTACGGCGGACATCACCCGCGATCAGGGCCACGCCGTCGCGGCGGTGGGCCTGAAGGAGTAGGAGCCCCTCTCAACCGATGACCGCCGCGCGCACGCAGAGCACGTCGGGCAGGTGCGAGGCCAGTTGCCGCCAGGTGTCGCCGTCGTCCGCCGACGCGTACACCTCCCCGTTGCGATTGCCGAAGTAGACGCCGGCCGGGTCCGCGTCGTCGGTGCACAACGCGTCCCGCAGCACCGTGCCGTAATGGTCCTCCGAGGGCAGGCCCGCCGCGAGCGGCTCCCAGCTCCGGCCCGCGTCCTCGGTGCGGAACACACGGCAGCGGTGGCCTGCGGGCACCCGGTCCGCGTCCGCGTTGATCGGGAAGACGTACGCGGTGTCGCCGCGGTGCGGATGGGCGGCCGCGGCGAAGCCGAACGTCGACGGCAGGCCCGCACCGATGTCCGTCCAGTGCGCACCCCCGTCGTCGCTGCGGTACACGCCCCAGTGGTTCTGCAGGTACAGCCGGTCGAGGTTCTCCGCGTCCTGCGCGACCTTGTGCACGCACTGGCCGAACTCCGGGTTCGGATCCGGCAGGAACACGGCGGACACCCCGGAGTTGGCCGGAGCCCAGCTCACTCCGCCGTCGGCCGTGCGGAACACCCCGGCGGTGGACACGGCGACCGTGACCGCCCGCGGATCGCGCCGGTCCGTCACCACGGTGTGCAGACCCTCACCGCCGCCGCCCGGCACCCACTTCGACCGGGTGGGGTGCTCCCACAGCGGGCGGACCAGGTCGAAGCTCTCTCCGCGGTCCTCCGAGCGGTACAGCGCGGCCGGTTCCGTGCCCGCGTAGACCACGTCGGGCTCGGCGGCGGCCGGGTGCAGTTGCCACACCCGCTCCAGCGAGGCGCCGGTGTCCTTGGGGAACTTCACCGCGGGGCGGGCCGGCTCGGTCCAGGTGCGGCCCAGGTCGTCGGAGTGGAACACCGAGGGGCCCCAGTGCGCGCTGTCCCCGCCGGCCAGCAGCCGCGGGACGGAGCCGCGGACGTCGATGGCGACCGAGTACACGGCCTGGGCGTTGAAGTGGGGACTGTCGTCGAACTCCCAGACGCCGTCCCGCCGCCGCCCGATGAACAAGCCCTTGCGCGTGCCCACGGCGAGCAGTACCTCGGTCATGCCGATCACCTCCGCGAGGTCTTCGTCCGGACGTCTTTGTCCTGGACACCGGCCAGTGTGCACCCCACCACTGACAGTCCTCTCCGTATCGGCGTCGTCCCAGGTCACAGCGGCATGGCTGGGAGACGGCACCCGATCGCGCCCGCCGTGGGAGCCGGGGACGGCCGGGTCGCGGCACCCATGGCGGGGCCGGGGCGGGGAACCCGGCGTGAGCATCGGGGAGCGCTCCGCCGTATGGGAGGGCGGTCCGGCAGGTCCGTGCGCTCGTGAGGAGGATGCCGTCGATGGCGTTCCGTGGTCCGAAGGTGTGGCTGTGGCGGTGGCGCCGCAATCCGCTCAAACGCCGCGCCGACATGGTGGAGGCCTGGGTCGTGCTCGGCACCTGGGTGCTCGCGGTTGTCGCCGGCGTGCTCGCCGGATGGACGGCGGCCCGGGGCGCGGAGCAGGCCATGGCCCTCGAACCCCTCGCGCGGACGTCCACGGTCGCGCGGGTGACCGAGCAGGTGCCCGGCTCGTCCGCCGGGACCGGCGGGACTCCCGGCACCACCCTCCGGGTGTGGGGAAAGGTGCGCTGGAGCACCCCGGACGGCACGGCGCGCACCGGCTGGGCCCGGGTGTGGCCCGGCAGCGCCGTCGGTACCCCGGTCACCGTGTGGACCGACTCCCGGGGCCGGCTGGTGACCGTACCGGCCACGCCCGCCCAGGCCCGCGCGCGGGCCTTGATGTCCGGCGGCCTGGTGGGAGTGGGCGCCGCCGCCGTCCCCTTCGTCACCGGCCGTGCCCTGCGCGCCTGCCTGGAACGCCGTCGCCTGGACCAGTGGGACACCGAGTGGGCCCGCTTCGGCCCGCTGTGGAGCCGCAAGACCTGGTGACCGGCCCCGCGGGTGGCGTGCCGGCGCCTGGAGACGCCCGGCGCGGTCCCTAACCCGGAAGCGACCGTTCCAGAATGGCGTCGACGTCCGCGCTGTCGGGCAGCGTGCCGAAGGAGTGGCCCCAGTCGCCGCCCAGCCGGGTCGCGCAGAAGGCGTCGGCGACGGCGGACGGGGCGTGCCGCACGAGCAGGGAGGCCTGCAAGGTCAGGGCCATGAGCTCGACCAGGCGGCGGGCGCCGGCCGGAGAGGCCTCGCCCAGACCCGCCTCGAGCCGGGTCACGGCCGCGTCCAGACGGGCGTCGGCGCCCCGGGCCAGGGCGAGTTCGGCGAACAGCGCCTCCGCGGTGCCGTGCTCCCGGCCGAGCGCGCGCAGGACGTCCAGGGCGTTGACGTTCCCCGAGCCCTCCCAGATCGACAGCAGCGGCGCCTCCCGGTAGTGCCGGGGCATGCCGGACTCCTCGACGTAGCCGTTGCCGCCCAGGCACTCCAGGGCCTCCGCCGTGAAGGCGGGCCCCCGCTTGGTGACCCAGAACTTGCCGACCGCGGTCGCGATCCTCCGGAACGCGGCCTCGTCACCCCCGCCGCCCGCGCGCACCGTCCGGTCGGCCGCACCGGCCAGCCGCAGCGTGAGCGTCGTCGCGGCCTCGGACTCCAGGGCCAGGTCGGCCAGCACGTTCCGCATCAGCGGCTGGTCGATGAGCAGCGCGCCGAAGGCGCCACGGTGCCGCACGTGGTGGCCCGCCTCGACGAGTGTCTTGCGCATGAGCGCCGCCGACATCATCACGCAGTCCAGGCGCGTGCAGTTGACCATCTCGATGATCGTCTTGACGCCCCGCCCCTCGGGCCCGACCAGCCAGGCCACCGTCCCGTCGAACTCCGGCTCGGAGGAGGCGTTCGACCGGTTGCCCAGCTTGTCCTTGAGCCGCTGGATGCGGAAGGTGTTGCGGCTGCCGTCGGGCAGGACGCGCGGCACCAGGAAGCACGACAGTCCGCCCGGAGCCTGGGCCAGCACCAGGAAGAGGTCGCACATGGGCGCCGAGGTGAACCACTTGTGCCCGCGCAGGGTGTACACCCCGGGCTCCGCGGTCGGCGTGGCCGCCGTGGTGTTCGTCCGTACGTCCGAGCCGCCCTGCTTCTCGGTCATTCCCATGCCCGCCAGCAGGCCCCGCTTCTCGGCCGGCACCCGCAGCCCGGGCTCGTACACCCGGGCGGCCAGCAGCGGTTCGTACACGGCGGCCAGTTCCGGCTGGGCGCGCAGGGCGGGTACGGCGGCGTACGTCATGGACGTCGGACAGCCGTGTCCGGCGTCCGTGTGCCCCCACACGAGGCCACCGGCGCTGCGGGCCACGTGCGCGCCGGGCCGCTCGTCCGCCCAGGGGGCGCCGGCCAGGCCTTCGGTGACCGCCGTCCGCATCAGGTGGTGCCAGGCGGGGTGGAAGTCGACCTCGTCGATCCGGGTGCCGTAGCGGTCGTGGGTGCGCAGTTCGGGCTCGTGCCGGTTGGCCTGGTCGGCCCACTCCTGCGCCTGAGCACTTCCGGCCAGCGCCCCGAGCCGCCGAACGTCCTCCTCGGCCCAGCCCGCGCCCTCCCGGCGCAGACCCTCCAGCAGCGCCGCGTCGTCGGACGCGTCGTAGGGCGCCAGGGGAGGGGCCTGGTTGGTGACGGCGTGCGTGGCGTCCTGTCCGTGCGGCCCGGGCGGCGGGTCGAGCTGCGCCTCTCCGTCCGGCCGCACCGCCGGTCCCCGCCGCACCTGCCGTGACCGCTGTGCCTGGCGTTCCTGCTGCTCGTGCGCGAGTGTCGAGGCCATGGCACCCATGTTGCACTGTTACTGCGGCCGCAGCAATAGTGCAACACGCTCGGATGTCCGTACAGTACGTGACCATGAACGCCTCCCCGGAGCCCGCCGGAGCCGGGCTGCGCCCGCTGTCCGCGCGGTCGGTCGTCCTGAGCCTGCTGCTGGGCACACACCCGCCCGAACTGCCGGTCAAGGACCTCGTAAGGGCGGTCGAACCCTTCGGGATCGGCGGATCCACCCTGCGCGCGGCCCTGAGCCGGATGGTGGCCGCCGGAGACCTGCGACGCTCCGACACCGTCCACGGCCTCAGCGACCGGCTGCTGGAGCGCCAGCGGCGCCAGGACGCGGCCGTGCACCCCGAGACGTGCCCCTGGGACGGCGAGTGGGAGATGGCCGTCGTGACGGCGACCGGCCGCGAACCGGCCGAACGCGCCGAACTGCGCGCCCGGTTGACAGCTCTCCGGCTCGCCGAACTCCGCGAGGGCGTCTGGCTGCGCCCCGCCAACCTGCGCCGACCCTGGCCTGACGGACTGTCCCCGGTGGTCCGGCGATTCACCGCCCGGCCCGAGGAGCCCGCCGCCGGCCTGGCCGCGCGCCTGTGGCCGGTCGACGACTGGGCGGCGACCGCCCGCACGCTGCTCGATCTTGTCGCGCGCACGGACCGGCCCGCCGACCGCTTCACCGCCCTCGCGGCCGTCGTACGGCACCTGCTGGCCGACCCCGTGCTGCCCGCGCCCCTGCTGCCCGCGCACTGGCCGGGCCCGGCGCTGCGCAGCGCGTACACCGGCTGCCGGCGGGAGCTGACCGAGGAGATGCTCGGACGTGCGAGGCGGTGAGCGTACGGCGGTCGCGCGCGGCGCCCTCGGGCACGCCGCGCGCGACCGCGCTCTCACCGCGCCGGCATCACTTGTACGTGATGTCGGACGCCGCGTACTTGCAGCTCGCCAGAGCGTTGCCCCGGATTTCCCTGAGCGTCCCCGTTTTCCTCGTCTGTGCAGGTCAGCAGGTATGGGGGTGTCCGGGCCGTGATGATCATTCACGGGGTTTCACTGTCCTTCCGGACCCATCTGGGACCCATAAGGGCCCCGCCGACGGGTTGTCCCGGCCGCAGCCGGGCGGGCCTCCAGCTCAACGCCGGGGGCGAAAGCGCCTCCAGCGCACGGCCGTTGCGACGCAAAGAGGCCCTACCCCGCTGGGGGTAGGGCCTCCGACCGTCTGCGCGACCACTCTTCCTCGGCTGCTGAGGACAGGCAGCGGCTCTGGCGCTCGATCGCCTGACAGTAGAGACAAACGACCTGGGCATTGGGCCCGTAGCGCACCGTCAGGCCCTGGCAGCGTACGTGGTGATCGACCGTCCGTGGGAGCAGTACGCATGAGCGAGGACCCTGGCCCCCGCGCTGTCCGGTGTCGACCTGGCCCGGGTGGCGCTGCAGGTCGCTCGGGCTGCAGCGAAGACCCGGTTGGCTGACGCGGCAGGAGGCGGTGCCGTCACCCGGCGCGTGAGGTCGTCGCGGTGCACCGGCGGACGTGATTCGATCACCGGTCGCCCCGGAGGGCGACCGCCAGTTCCCAGGAATAGATCGTCTGGGGTCTGCCGCCGATTGTGACTGAGGGCGATAGATGGCCCGGATCGACAACTTCAATGCTCAGTTTTACGGCGGTGCTCAGGCACCGTGCCTCTTGGTGTTCTCCCGCAGCAGTTACTTATTCTCAGTAGGTATTGTCGGCGCAGGCGTGACAAGCGCGCTGGCGGCGTCATTTTCGGCCCCGTTGTCGTGACGCCCGTTCTTCCGGCCCATGGCGCGGAACACCAGGAGCAGTGCCGCGGACGCGAGGTAGCAGACAGTGCCGAGGATGCAGGCACCCAGGTAGGACCCCGTGGAATCGATGATCCAGGCGAAGGCGAAGGGAACGCCGATGCCACCCACCGCCGTAGCTGCCATGGCCAGGGCGAACAGGGTCGCGAAGTCCTTCTTTCCGTACTCGTCCAGAATGAAGTAGGCCGCGATATCGCCTTCCGCTCCTTGACTGAACGCGACCATGAGGGCGGCTGCGCCCACGACGATCAGCGGGAGCGCGGACACCTGGGTCAGGGCCAGGGCGCCGAGGCCGGAGATCGTGAGCACGCTGACGGCCACCGCGTACTTGTTGGTCAGGTCGAGCAACGCTCCGGCGCCGAGGCGACCGACGATGACGCCCACGGTGAAGAGGGTGGTGATCGAGGTCGCCACTACAGGGGTGAGTCCTCCGTCCAGAAGAATGGGCTGGACGTTGGAGAGGAATCCGTTCGCCCCGCCCACAGCCACTGTGCAGGAGACGACGAGAACCCAGAACCGCGCGGTCCGCAGAACGCTCGGCTGTGCGTGGCGCTTACCCCGCTGACGGGACTTGGCCTCGTCCCTGACGTGCGCGAGCGGGGGCTCCTTGATGCCGAACAAGACATTGGGCAAGGAGACGACGAGCGCGAAAGCTCCCAGGGCGATGTAGCCCATCCGCCATCCGTATGTGTAGATCACATAACTGACGACGGGGATGGCGACGAGCGGCATGACCGCACCGCCCGCTCCCACCAGGCCGAAGGCGGTTCCGGCGCTCTTGCTGAACCAGTTGGCGACGGCTCGGTTGAAGGTCACCGCATAGGCGAAGGACCCGAACAGTCCCATGCCGGCCGCGACCCCGTAGAAGGTGAGATGGTTCAGGGGCATGACCGCGAACAGGACGAGGAGCGCGCTGAATCCCAGCAATCCCAGGAGGGCGGTCGAGCGCACTCCTTTCCTGTTGAGTCTTCGGCTCACCAATGGTCCGCACAGTGCGAAAAGGCCGGAGAGCCATGGGGAGATCAGTACCTCACGCGTCGACCAGCCCGTTGCTTCGACCGTGGGTGCCACGAACACGCTCGCGGTGGTGAGGAACAGGACCGGCCCCGCTCCGTAGCCAATTGCCGCGGTGACGGCTGTTCGCCCTCCGGAGCGCCACTCCGATTCCTCGTTTATCACGCTCTTCGTAGGGGTTTCGATGTTCGACATTGAACCGCCTTTTTGTGATCGAGAAGTTGATCAATTGCAGTACGGCATCGCTGTGTCGGGTGACGACCAAGCATCACCGGGGCCGGCGGGTCTCGCGCTTCTTCAGCCCTGGCGGGTAGAGGCCGCCCGGTCGCTTCCCGCATCAGGCCGGAAACGGAATCCGCGACGAAGCGACGGGGCGGTAGTGATCGGATTGTTCAGGAGACGGCTGCCCGGCCGCGCTTGACCAGCGTGCTGAGTGGAGCCGAGGTGTCGGCGAACTCTTCCGCCGTCACGGCGCCGCTGGCTGCGAGCAGCGCCTTGACTATGCTGAAGTCGCGTGGTGCGTCGACGCAGTCGGCGGCGATCAGACGACCGTCCTTGAAGTACCCGACGACGAGCGATCCGTCGTCCTGGTGACGGGGCACTTCGTGGTCGAACCCGGTGAGGATCCCGGCGGTCTGCAGGCGCACGTCGTACTGGTTCGACCAGAACCAGGGCACCCCGCGCTGGGGTGGTTCGGCGCCGCTGAGGTCGGCGGCGACGACCCGGGCGTGCTCGGTGGTGTTCGGCACGGATTCGAGGCGCATGACGGTGTCACCGGCGAACTCGTTGGGCTGGGCCGCGATGTCGCCGATCGCGTGGACGTTCGGCAGGCTCGTACGGCAGCGTGCGTCGACGAGCACCCCGTTGCCGGTTGTGGCGCCCGCGGCGACGAGGGGGGCGACGAGGGGTTCGACCCCGATGCCGACGATGAGGATGTCCGTCGGAAGGGTCTGGCCGTCGGTCAGGGTGACCGATGTGACGACGCCGTCCGTGGTGCCGAGTTCGCTCACGCCGGTACCGAGGACGACGCGGACGCCGTGGTCTTCGTGCACACGACGCAGGTGTTCCGCGATCGTCGCGCCGGCGACGCGGGCGAGCAGTCTTTCCTGCAACTCGACAACGGTCACCTGCTTGCCGAGCTTGGCGAGTGTCGCCGCGGTCTCAAGCCCGATGTAGCCGCCGCCGATGAGTACCGCCCGCTGGGCGTCGGTCGCGAGTGCTCTCAGCCGCCGCGCGTCTTCGAGCGTGCGCACGGAGAGGACGTTCTCGGCGTCGGCACCCGGCATCGACAGCAGTCGCGCCGAGGCGCCGGTCGCCCAGACCAGGTGGGTGTAGCCGAACTTTTCGCCACTGTCCGTGGTCACCGTCCGCGCGCCGGGGTCCACCTGTGTGACGGTCGTGCCCGTCACCAACCGGGCGGTCCCCTTCGACCAGTAGTCCTCCCGCCGAAGCGGGAGGTCGTCGTCGCGCACCTCACCGAGCATGTATCCCTTGGACAGCGGGGGGCGCTCGTAAGGCGGGCAGTCCTGGCTGTCCAGGATGCCGACGCTGCCGTCGTAGCCGGACTTCGCCAACTGTCCCACGAGCGCCACACCCGCGTGCCCGGCACCGACGATGAGGACGTCGAAGTGCTGCATGACGACTTCAGGCTTCCTCGGTCGCGACGGTCACGGTGATGCCGTCGAGCTGGGAATCCAGCTTGAGCTGGCAGCCCAGCCGGCTTTCGGGTCGCCGGTCGTCGAGGATGTCGAGCATGGCCTCTTCGTCCCAGTCGACCTCGCCGAACTTGTCGCGTTCGCCTTCGCCAACCCAGACGTGGCAGGTGCCGCAGTTCATCTCGCCGCCGCACTCACCCTCGATACCGGGGATGTCGTTGTTGACGGCGGTGGTCATGATGTCGTCGCCGGGCGTGAACTCGACGACGTGTCGAGCGCCGTCGCGCGGGGTGATGTAGGTGATCTTCGGCATGGTTGTTCTTTCGTTCCGTGTGGTGCGGGTCGGGGTTCAGACGGCCGTCGGCGTCCGCGGTTCGAAGGCGATGGGCAGCGTGGAGAGCCCGGTCGTGTTGGTGGAGTGCACCCACTCGACGTCGCCGGCGAGGCGCATGTCGGGCAGGCGCTCGAACAGCCTCTGGAGAAGGATCTTGAGTTCGAGTCGCGCGACGTTGCGGCCCAGGCAGAGGTGCTCGCCGTCACCGAAGCCCAGGTGCGGGTTCGGGTCGCGGGTGATGTCGAACTGGTCGGCGGTGGGGCCGAACACCGTCTCATCGCGGTTCGCCGAGACGATCCAGCCGACCACCCAATCGCCCTGCTTGATCTCCTTGCCGCCGATCTCCAGGTCCTTGGTCGCGACACGGAGGCGGTTCTTCGACGGGGTCACCCAGCGGATGATCTCCTCGACCGCGGTCTTGGCGACGGCGTCGTCCTGGAGCAGGGCAGCCTGCTCGGGTCGCTTGATGAGCTCCATGATGGCGACCGCCGCGGCGTTGCGGGTGGTCTCCAGTCCGCCGGCGACGACGCTGAAGCCCATCCAGCCGGCCTCTCGCTCGCTCAGCAGTTCCCCGCGGTAGTCCTTGTTCGCGATGAGACTGGCGAAGTCGTCGGACGGGTTGCCGCGGCGCGACAGCACGTGCGCGGAAATGTAGTCGTACAGGCTGCCCATGGCATCGGCGATGACCGCGTTGAAGTCCGCCGCGTCCGGGGAGCCGAAGCGGGGGTCCTCGGGGTGGAGCATCTTCAGCGTGATCGCCCGCACCGTGTCCCAGTCCTTGTGCGGGATGGCCATCAGGTCCAGGAACAGGCGCACGGGCAGCAGCGCGGCGATGTCGCGCACGCCCTCCGCGGCGCCCTTGACCGCGATCTCGTCGATGATCTCGTCGACGATGCGTTCGCAGTCGCCGTGGAACTTCGCGACGGCGGGCACGCTGAAGTGCGGATTGAACGGGCGGCGCAGGACCGCGTGCTCCGGCGGGTCCTTGACGACCAGCTGCACGTCGTAACCCATCTTGTACCGCTCTTCGTCGGTGAGTTCACGACCCAGGGGCGGGATGTGCGTGCCGGCGGAGCTGCTGAAGTTCTCGGGCTCCTGCAGCAGCCGCAGGCAGTCCTCGTAGCGGGTGAGCGTCCAGAATCCGCGCCGGTAGCTGGATGCGTCCGTCCAGTGGACGGGGTCCTCGTGGCGCAACTGCTTGAGCGTCTCGTGGAAATCGGTCCCGGCGAAAAACGCGGGATCCACGAGCTTCTCGTCGATGTCGGCCGGCAGAGTCATGTTCTGTCCCTTTCTGCGTTGGTTCACAGGCCGCGGTAGCCGCGGATCCACAGGTTCTTGCGCTCTTCGAGCTGGTCGCCGGGCGCCGGGTGGGTGATGCAGTACGGGTCGTTGTGACGGATCGCCTCGACCACCTGCTTGCCCACGTTCTTTGGGCCCTTGGGCTGGTTGTGGAGGAAGTCGAACTTGCGCACCTGCTGGTAGGCGATCGCCGCGGTCAGGTCGTCGTCGGTCTGCTGACGGCGGACCGCCGTGCTGGTCTCGCCGATGTTCGTGGTGATCAGCCCCGGATACAGGACGGTGATGCCGAAGTCGTCGCCGTGGTCGACGAGTTCCTCGCGAAGGACGTCGCTGAGTCCGTCGACGGCGTGCTTCGACGCGGTGTAGGGGGCGTGACCGGGGCTGGTCGACAGGGTCGCCAGAGACGACGTGTTGACCATGTGCTTGTGACCGTCCTGTTCGCGCATCCGGGACAGGAAGGCGAAGACGCCGTGCACCACGCCGAAGTAGTTCACCTCGGTCATCCAGCGGAAGTCGGCCACGCTGGCGTTCCACACCGCGCGAAACGGCCGCCAGGTCACTCCGGCGTTGTTGCAGAGCACGTCGACGCGGCCGAACTCCGAGAACGCCTTGTCCGCGAGGGCTTCCACGCTCTCGTACTCGGTGACGTCGACCACCTGCGCACGGGCCGTCCCACCCGTCGCGACGATCTCTTCGGCGACCGACGCAGCGGCTTCGCCATTGATGTCGGCGACGAGCACCTGGGCGCCCAGCCGTCCGAACTCGAGGGCGATCGAGCGCCCGATACCGCTGCCCGCACCGGTGATCACCGTGCCTGCCCCGGTGAAGTCGAAGTCCGCCATGAGATCGCGTCCGTTCCCTCGTGCTGTCGTTTCCTCGTCGACGCCGGCTTCCAGCGGATCGAGGTTGCTCGGCACTGTAGGCAGGCTTACGCATTCTTCACTAGTATGTAAGATAAGATTTCGATGCACATACTGAATGGCGAGGAGTTCGGTCGTGAAACTGTGCTGGTCGATCCGACAGAGTTTCGAACGTTATGTACTCGCTGCCGGCGGCACGGTGAGCTGCGGGGACGGCGCCCGGCGTGAGGGTGACGTGTTCGTCTTCGACGGCGAACGCACGGCGGAGGGTTCCTACCGTTTCACCGGTAGCGTGCGCTTCGAAGCGCACGGGGGGTTCCTGGACGTCCTGATCGCCGATCCGATGGTCGAGTGCGCCGACGGGGACGCGCGAATGATGGTCGCGGTGTCCCCCGAGCCGGGCGGCCGCCGCGTTCATCTCGCCCGCGTCGTCGACCTCGCGGGAACCGAACCGGCCGTCGCGAACCTCCGGCTCACCGTCGAGGGGGCGCGACTGCTGGGCGACGTCTACTCACCAGGAGATCTTCTCGACCCGCTGCGCATCGAGGGCGGCGACGATGCTTGACTTCGTCAAGCTCCAGCAGTTCGTCGTGCTGGCCCGCCACGGCAGCTACACCACCGCCGCGGCGGCGCTCCACGTCTCGCAACCCACGCTGACACGCAGTGTCCAGAGCCTGGAGAAGACCCTCAACGCCCGGCTCCTCGACCGAGGGCGCAACGGCATCGAGTTGACGGCGATCGGCATGGAGTTCCTGCACCATGCCGAGGATCTGCTGCGCCACGCCAACAGCATCGAGGCCGACATCTCGATGCGTTCGCAAGGCATCCGCGGGCACGTGAACGTGGGTGCGGGGCCGGCGATCGGCGGGACCATCCTGCCCGGGGTCATCAGTGAGGTACTCGCCTCCGGACTGGAGATCTCGGTGCGTACCGTGCTGTCGCAGGCCCACACGATGTACTCGATGATGCTCGACGGGAGTCTGGACTTCTTCATCTCCCGGGAACCCAACCCGGGGTGGACCGACAAGCTGACCACGGTCGTGCTCGGTTATGCGCGGCCGGACTTCTTTGTGCGCCCCTCGCACCCCCTCCTAGCGCAGCCGTCCGTGGCGCTCACCGACCTGGCGCGGTTCCCGCGCATCTGCGGCACGGCTTGGAATGAAGTGCTCTCCACATTCGCCTCACCGGAACTGGCCCGCGACCTGTTCGCCTCGATCGAGGTCGACGACTTCGGCATCATGTCCCACCTGGCACATGAGGTCGACGCGGTCCTGATTGCGAACAGTGCGACCACGATCGCGGGGCTCGTGCGTCTCGACGTCGACCGGGGTGACGCGCTGCCGCACACGGCTGTGACGCTCAATCGGCCCGCCCACCGGACGCTTTCACCCGCGGTGCGATTCGTCATGCAACTCACCGTCGACCGTGCCCGTGAGTTGTACTCCGCCCACAACATGGGGACGGACTCCGTCGAAGGCTCGGGATGACCGGTTTCATGCATGACACGGATCGAAACAGGCTCAACATTGCATTGGCGTAATGAACGGCACCGCCCGTAGTGTCATCCACGAACCCATGCCGAGAAGGGGCGATCCCTCGCCGCATGGCGCGGCGCGCCCACCGGCGCGGCCGTCACGGGCGCGACCGACAGTCACGTGTTCAGGCCCTGGCCCCTGGAAGCAGCGGACGAGTTGCGCGGTCGCCGCTATTCATCGCCGGGCTCGCCATGCGTCGCGCGAACAAGCCACTGCTCAGTAGCTCGCTACCGAGGTGCGGCCCGCCGGCACCCCATGGCCGAGCATCCGGCCGAAAGGAGAACGCACCCATCATGCCCGCCACCGAGAAGAAGACGACCCGGCTGCGCGCCTTGTTCGAGAGTCCGCAGACGACGATCATGCCGTTCGGGACGCTGCCGATGCACGCCCAGATGGCGGAGCGGGCCGGATTCCCGGCGTTCGAGGTGTCCGGCGGTATGAGCACGTGGTGGGTCGGCGGCGTCGCCGACGTCGGCTGGCTCACCATGAGCGAAGTGGTCGCACACTGCAAGACCATCGCCGACTCGGTCGACATCCCGGTCTTCTGCGACGCGGACACCGGTTACGGCAGCGCCATCAACACCAGGCGCACCGTGCAGGAGTTCATCCGCGCGGGCGTCGCCGGCATCCACATCGAGGACCAGGAAGAGCCGAAGAAAGCGGGCGGCCAGGCCGGTATCAAGCTGGTTTCGGACGCCGAGGCCATCGGACGTTTCAACGCCGCCGTCGACGCCCGCGACGAGATGGACGAGGACTTCGTCATCGTCGCCCGCACCGACGGTTACGGTGCGGAGGGCGGCGGTCTGGAGGAGGCGATCCGGCGCGGCGTGCTCTACCGGCAGGAGACCGGCGTGGACGTCATCTTCTACGAGGGGCTGCGCTCCTGGGAGGAAGTGCGCATCGTCCTCGCCGAGACTCCCGGGCCCGCATACGCGATCGCTTCCCGGCACGCCGGCCCGACCCCGTCGATCGCGCAACTGAGCGAATGGGGGCAGGCGATCCAGATTGCCCCGTTCATCCTCCCAGGCGTGCTCGAGGTTTGGCGGCTCCTGCTGCGGCTGAGCGAAGCCGGTGAGCTTGCCCCGATCGACGAGTACAACTCCGCGGCGTTCTCGCTCGCCGGGCAGCCCGACTACGTCGGCTTCGGTGACGTGTTCATCAAGCCCAGCTACGAAGACGTGCGCCGGTGGGAGGAGAAGTACTACCCACCCGAGAAGCAGCGCGACTACGAGAACACGATCCACGACTGATAGCGGTGGCTACAAAGCCACAGCGCGGCGACCGCGCAGCGGTCGCCGCGCTCGTGTTCGGCTGCCTGAACGCCAGTCTTGTCCAGACCATCGCGTTCCCCATCCAGGCCGAGTTGCCTGACCTGCTCGCACAGCCACGCGAGGTCACGGCCTGGGTCGTCACCGCCACCGTCGCCTCGGCAAGCGCGTTCGCGCCCGTCAGCGGGCGACTGGGGGACCTCTGGGGTCGCAAGCGTGTTGCGCTTGTCCTGGTCGGTCTGCTCGCCGTCGGCTCGCTACTGGCCGGACTGGCCCCTGGCGTCGGGATACTCATCGCCGGCCGTGCTGTGCAAGGCATCGCGATCGGGCTCGTCCCGCTCAGCATGTCGATCATGAAGGAGATCCTCCCTGCGGACAGGCTCGGAACCGCGCTAGCACTCGCTTCCGCGACGATGGGTGTCGGTGCCGCATTCGGGATCCCGCTCGGAGCAGCGATGACCGAGTGGGCCGGATGGCGCTCGATCTTCTGGGTGAGCCTCGTGTTGTCGCTGGTCGCCGCGCCGTGGATCGCGGTCACCGTCCCGGTGGCAGAAGGTCGCGCAACTGGCACGTTCGATCTCGTGGGTGCGGCCACCAACATCGTTGGGTCAGCTGTGCTACTCATCGGCATCTCCGAGGCCCTCACGCTTGGATGGGACTCACCGGTCACCCTCACCCTCGTCATCGGCGGTGCCGCCTGTCTCGCGCTCGGCTGGCTCGCGATGGCACGCAACCCCTCGCCACTCATCGACGTGCGCGTCTCGGTGCGACCCCAGATCCTGCGTACCAACATGCTCTCGCTGCTCATCAACTTCGCGACCATGACGATCATGGTCGTCTTCCCGCAACTGCTCGTGCTGCCCGCCAGGTCCCCGGCCGGGTTCGGTCTCAGTCCTGTGGCCGCGAGTCTGATCATGATGGCGAACGGGGTCTCGCAGGCAATCGCCACTCCTTTCCTCGCCCGGATCTTGCGCCGGGTCGAGCCGCGAACGGCTGCTGCCGCGGGCGCCGCCATCGTCACCGTCGCCATCACTGCCGCGATCGTGCTGACAAGTCCGCAGAGTTTGCTCGCTGTCAACATCGTGGTCGGCGCTGCCTTCGGGGTCGTGTTCGCCGCGATCCCCCAGATCATCATGTCCGCGGTGCCCGCCGAGGACGCGGCGGCGGCCAATGGTCTCAACGCGCAGATCCGGATCTTCGGGACCGCCGGCGCCGCCACCGTCGCCGGCGCGCTCATCGCCGCCGAGTCGATCGGCGGTGTGCCGTCGGCATCGGGCTTTGCCCTCTCGCTGGGCATCGCGGCGGCCGCAAGCGGCCTCGCGACGCTGCTCAGCATGCTGATCCCTGCCCAGCGCGACCACCATAGCTCCTGAGTCGCTCCTGTACGGAGGCCGGATCCACGCTGTCGTCGCCCAGTTCTTCTGAGTTGTTGCTGTGGCTGCGAGCTGGGGTTTCTCAGTGGCCGTCTCCGTCTCTACGTCGTCCAGCAGTACAGGCGGTGGTCCCGCCCGCCGATGCCGCGAGCCAGCCGGGCCAGATCGCTCCCTCCACGCCAGCGTGTACTCGGCGACGGCACGCTCGTCCTGCCACCACCCTTCACCTGGCGGTGGCTTCGGTGTGGGCTCGGGGTTCCGGATCGGGGCGGGCAGAGTGCCGGCGATGTACGCGGCGGTCTCGTCGTTGTGCAGGGGGCGTTCTGTCCATACGGCCTCGCGTTCGGCGTGCCAGGCATGCGAACGTTCCAGGAACCAGTCCACGCGTCGCTCGGCGATCTGTGGCCACCATCCCCGGTGCTTCGTGCGGTGTTCCTTCCACCGGCGTGCGATATCCGAGGTGATGCCGACGTACAGCAACTGGCCAGAGGCGTCGTACAGCCGGTACAGGCAAGTGGGCTTGATGGCCAGGGCGGCCTGCTGCTGGCTGACCCACTCGCTGTGGCAGTGGTCGCATGCCGGGGTGGGGCCGTACGCCCCCCGGTGGCGTCCGTTGGGGCTGCTGCAGATAACGCAGTTCACGGAGGCATCGTGCCGGAAGGGTCTGACAATGCGGCGGCCCCGCCGCGACGGGGGAGGCGCGGCGGGACCTGGGTCCAGTGTGACAGGGCGGGACCGCCGTCACGGGATGGCGGGGCCAGAGAGTCGTGGCTCGGGCGAGAGGTCAGGACACGTCAGCGCGCATCGAGTCACCGAAGATGCCATCGGTGTACGTCACGTACTTTGCGGTGAAAGCACCCTTGCCGGTGATGGTGCCGGAGATGTTCTCGCCAGGCGCGAGCTTCACCGTGTCGATCTGCTTCTCGTCGGCTGCCAGTTCGGAGGTGTGCTTGGTCCCGTTGGTGTCGGTGATGGTGAAGTAGAGCGGGTTGACGTCGATTTCCTTGTCGCTGTTGTTGGTGACCGTGACGAGGACGCTGGTGTAGTTGGTGCCGTCGGCGAGGATGCTCTTGGAGAACGCCGTCTTCTTTGCGGTGATCTTCACGGGCGCGGCCGGCGCGGGCTTGGCCTTACTTGGGGCCTCGTTCTTCTTCGGCGTCTCGGCCGAGTTGCTGGCCGGGGTGCTGGTGCCCGTCTTGTCGTCGCTGCCGCCGCTGGTGGCGACGAGGCCGATGATGCCGAGCAGCACGAATAGCGCGATGACGCCGAGGCAGCTGAACCCGATGATCTTGCCCGTCTTGGACTTCTTCGGCGGCTGCGGCAGGAACTGCGGCTGGCCGTAGCCGGGCTGCGGTGCGCCCCATCCGGGCTGCTGCTGGCCGTTCCATCCGGGCTGCTGGGGCGGCTGCGGCTGCGGCTGCTGGGGCTGTGGGTGCTGCTGCTGGTTCATGGTCCCCCCTGGGACTTGCGTTGTGGCTTGCGGGTGTGTGACTAGTGAAGGAGATGTGTGGTTGCGTTCATCCGGTGTTATTCACCTGATCGTGATGAACTGTCCGGGAGCTGCGGGGCCGGGTCACCTCTTCGGCCTGCCGGGGATGGGCTTCTTCTCCGGCCGGACCCAGCCGCCGCGCGACGCCTGGCACGATCTCCTGCGTCGGGTCAGCGGGCGGTCGCGGCGGGCGGCCTCATTCACGGGCCCGTCGCCGAGCCAGACGCGCACGTTGGGCTCGACTCCGTGGTCGGCGCGGCAGTCCTCCGCGAGCGCGTCCGCGAACTCCTACGCGGCGCCCCGGTAGTTCGTGGTGCGGATCCGCAGGCCGGGCGCGGACTGGTAGGTGTACTGGGGCACGGGTGGCCCCTTGCGGCTGGTCGCAAGTCTTCTGCCCGGCAGGGACGCGCTTCAACGCGGCCGGGATCGTCACCAAAGCCTCGTAACGGCGGCTGTTCCCTGACAGGGGCACGGCTGGTCAGCCTTGACGCCAGGACGGCAATGACCGCCCCGGATACGAGCGAGCTGTTCATCAGTTCGATCAACTTGTCCATCCCCGCAGGCTGGACATGGACCGGCTTCGGCGTCCGGGCCGTTGCCCACCTGACGCACTGTCACCGGCTTCAGCGGAAGGAACCCGCGCCACGATGGCCGCCCGGTCGATCCGGGCGGCCATCGCCTGTTCGTCGGCAGGCAGTGCTGATCAGGCGTCGGTCTCGTGGGAGCCGTGGGAGAGGCCGTCGTCCAGGACGATGCGAATGGTCTCGCCTTGTCCGACGACGTCGGCGAGTTGGGCCGCGATGCGGTTGTAGGGGGTCACGGCCATTGCCCAGTCGCCCTCAAGCGGGGTGCCGGTAGGGCGGGTGTTCCACAGCTCGATCAGCAGGGCGATGAGGGAGCGTCCGGACAGGACGGTCCGGACGCGGCCTTCCTTGAAGTCCTCCACAGCAGGCGGGGTGCGGAAGTGGCTGTGGTCGACGGCCAGCGCGGCGAGCCACTCCCAGGTGTCTCGGTGCGCGATCAGTTCCGCGGAGGCCACGCCGGCGGCCTTCAGCAGAAGGACGCCGTGGGCGACTTGCGGGTTCTCCGTGCTGGCGGATGCTGGACCGGAAGTCGGTACCTCCGCATGGACGGGAGGTATCGGTTTCTTTTGCCAAAGCGGAGCAACTCCAGGGAGTCCCTGCTCCTGTGCAGGAGACACCCAGCGATCACCGGATCGAGAACCCGTTCAATCGGCAAGTTCCTTGATCGGTACGACAATGACGTCCAGGTCAGAAGCCGCAGTACCGGGTGGCGCCGTTGTAAGGCAGCAGGGAGTCCTTCACCCACCCCAGCACATCGTCGGTCTGGTTGTAGAGATACGTCCAGGTCCCGCCCTCGCCCGATGTGTAGCAGGCGTAGACCAGGGTGTCCTGTTTGTCAGCCCACCCCTTGACGGCGCAGCTTGTGTGTGACCCGCTGCGTATGTTGGCGCTGACGCCCGCCGTCATCTTGACGGTCCTCTCATAGCCGCCCGAGGCCACCGCTGTGCCGCAGGGTGCGTTCGCCGACGCCGTCCCCGCCGTGCCAACAACCAAGCCCGTCGGCACAGTGAGGACCCCGACCACCAGTGCCGCCAACTTTACCCGTCGCGTCTTCCGCATAACTCGCCCCTTCATGCGCTCGGCCCACTCAGCCGCAAACACGGGCGATCATATGAAGTTGACAGTTCCCTGTCAGGAAAACCTGAAATCGAGGTTGGCTGATTCATATCTGCCGGATCGACTGACTCTGCCCAACCTTGCCCTCACTGCTCTCACCGACCAGCCAGAACCTCTCAAGACTTTCCGACACACAAAGGACCACCGACTTGGCCGACCCACCCACAACCGGCCCGATGACCGAAACCCGTCCCACCAATCGCGACCCAACCAGTTGCCCTCTACAAAGAGGTGCTCCTACCCACTGCTGGAGCACATCGCGAACCGGGACAGCATGAAGACCGCCACCAACCCGGCATCCCGCTGGCTCTTGCTCGGCCGCCGGGCGGGCCACGGCCAAGGTCGCCGACGACCCGCGCGCCGAACGGCGCCGCAGGCTGGCCGAGCCGGATCTGAGTTATGCCGAGTACTGCGACCGCAGCGGAACGCCCTGGCACTCCACGCGATAGGGGGAACTTGCGTGGACTGCGTACCAGGCCGAGCGTCGACGGCGTGGGGAAACCGACGAGGACCCCTGCGAGGCGTACAACCCGTTTCGCCAAGGCCGCCACTGACCAGTGCGGTCGAAGCGTTCAGGAAACTGAACGCCTAGCTGTCACCCCTGCTCAGACACTCCCCGAACCCCGTGGATGTGGAAGGGGGCCAGGACTACTGCCCACCCCGCGCACCGTCTCTCCGTAAACTTCCGGGTGCCCCGAGTACCGCTCACGCGTCTAGCGTCCGTGGTCCGGCCGGTCGCCTCATGGCGGGCGGGGGCCGGGTCCACCACGCCCTACGGCTTGTCGGAAGCCGTTGTCTCATGGGAGGAACCCACGTGCGTCTTGGTCTGCGTGGCATGAACCTGCGGGCCGGTCTGCTGGCCGTAGCGGCCCTCTTACTGCCCCTCGCTGCGGCCAGCCCCGGCCATGCGACGACGAACGGCTCCACCGCCGCCACCGCCTACGCCGGCTCCTGTCCGGCCGCTGGCGTGGTCACCCAGGGCTACAGCAGCACCCACGACGGTGTCGACATCGCGAACTCGCTGGGCACCCCGATCTACGCGGTCGGCGCAGGCGAGGTCATCAACTCCGGCCCCGCACAGGGCTACGGTCAGTGGATCCGCATCCTGCACGCCGACGGCACCGTGACCGAGTACGGTCACATGTACCAGCGGTACGTCTCCGTCGGCCAGCAGGTGTCGGCCGGTCAGCGCATCGCCCTGATGGGCTCCGAGGGCGACTCCACCGGCGTCCATCTGCATCTGAGGGTGCGGGTCGGCACTTCCACGTCGTTCCGCGGCATCGACCCGGTCCCGTACCTGCGCGACCGTGGCGTCGGGCTGCCGTGCACGCCCGGTGGGGGCGGGGGTGGTTCCACGACGGTGACGGCGTGGGCCGAGGCCAACGTCCGTTCCTGCGCGTCCACTACGTGCGCCGTCGTGAGCAAGGTGTACGCGGGCCAGTCCTACCCGGCCCAGTGCTGGGTGACCGGCCAGACCGTGACCGCCGAGGGCATCACCAACAACAAATGGGTCCGCCTCCCGCTGAACGCGGGCGGAGTCGGTTACGTCAGCGGGATCTACCTCAGGGGCGACGAGACCGGCGGCGTCACCAAGCAGTGCTCCTGAAGTACGGCTGCGGCGGCCCGGCCCACCCCGGGGCCGGGCCGCCACGGCCGGCTCACCGGTGACCCCCGGACTGTGCCGGTTCCCGGAACTGAAGGCCCGGGTTGCGGGGCGGCAACAGCGCCAAGTGCTCCTCGCGGACCAGACCGAAGCGCAGCGCGACGCCGACCACGGCCTCGCGCTTGCCGGTACGCCGCGCACCGCTGCCTGGGTCGGCGCAGTGCTGCGGTGTGCGCACCCGCAGTTTCTGCTCCGCCAGGTAGTCGATGTGGGCGCTCACCGCCCGCGCGGTCAACTGCGTCAGCGCCGGGTGGGTGCGGATGCGTTCCACGACCTGCGGGGTGGTCGGCACGGAGACGGCCGACGCTTCGCGCAGCCGAGGTTCACAGAGCGCCACCAGGACGAGGAAGTATGTGGCGGTCTTATCCAGGGAGTAGGCGTTGAGCGTGCGGGTGCCCCAGGCGCCAGCGGGGTTGTCCGCGTCGAGGTAGACATGGTCGGGCGCGAACACTTGGAAGCTCACCGTGGAGCCCCGGGTGGGCAGCACGACCCGGGCGAACTCGAACGGAATCGGCGCCCCCGACCGGCGCGGCGAGATCCGCAGGTACTCCCCGGCGCCTTCAGGGTTCTCGACCAGGTAACTCTGGGTGGTGGAGTAGTTGGTGAGCTGCCAGTGGTCCTCCGTCGCCCGGATCTCCCCGGCGAGCCGGGAGACGGCCGGATCCGGCAGCAGCAGTTCGACCGCATGCGCCGTGCTGCCACGGCCGAAGCGAGCCGCCTCCCCCGGTCCCAGGCGCAGGGTTGTCGCCGGCTTCGTGAGGTGGGCCGACGGTAAATGGATCAGTATGCCGCTCATTGACAGGTACCCCCCTGTTCCCAGCCGGACCTCGGCCGCCAGGGATTGTAGACCCAGGAGTACCCCGTGCGGGCCCGCTCGCGCGCGTCGGCTGGATGACACCGGTGGGCGGGACCGGCCGGTCCCGCCCGGGCCGCCCGTTACGAGGCGCAGTCGGGCACGCCGGGAAGCCGGTTCTCCGGCGAGCTGATGTAGATGTTGGTCATGTAGCCGCCGTACTGCGGAAGATAGGCCCACCATGCGTTGGTGTAAGGCGGAACGCTGACCGCCTCACCCAGCTTCTGGCAGCTCACCAGGACATCCACGCCGGCTGGCAGCGTCGTCAGCCGAGCGGAGTCGACGGTGGCCGGACGCAGGCGCACATTCACCCCCGAGCCCCAGGCGCCGAACCAGGTTCCCGACGGGCGGAAGGCACCCGGCACGTCCAGGGACCGGGTGAGGCGGTTGACGGCCGTGTGCGCGGCGCCGTACGGGGTGCCGTCGGGGCGCAGGGTGAACACGGCCACGATGGTGCGATCGCCGGCCCCCACGGTGCCGGTGGTGTGCAGGGCCTCCCGTGTCAGGTCCACCCCGGCCGCGGCAAGCGGCGCTGACCGCTGCGCCGCGGCGACAGGGACGGTCATCGAGGGTTTGGGGGTGCAGCCGCCGGAGCTTCCGAAGCCGGACCAGCCCTGCTTGACCGCCCACGGCCGCTCGAAGGAGCCGGCGATGCCGAAGTGCTGGTCGAACCCGTCAGTGCCGCAGCGCGTCGACTGCCGCAGGTTGCCCATCACATAGTCACGCACCGGCGCGGAGGCGGTATCCAGGACGTACCGGTAGATCCGCACCGTGTCGGCGGCTGACAGGGACACGTATCCCCAGTAACTCTCGTACCCGGCCGGTGGGTTGGCGGTATCGGTCAGGCCGAGCTGCGCCACCGTCCGGTCGATGACCGCCGTCCGCCCGTTGAGGTCCCACTAGTAGCCGGCCGCGCCGTCGTCGCTGCTGCGCAGCATCGAGTCGAGCCGGGTCCGGTCGGCGGAGGGCAGGGTGCGGGGGTCGTGGGTGCGCAGGTAGTCGAGGGCGATGAGCAGTTTCACCACCGAGGCCGAGCGGAACCGCATGTTCTCGTTGAGCCGATCGGTGAAGGTCCCGGTCGTACGGTCGAAGACGGCCACGCCGGCGGTCACGTCCGCCGGCACCTCGGCCCGGGTGGCATGGGCTGGTGCCGCGGCGGCCCGCGGCGTCCCGACAGGCCCAGCACCGTCGCCGCCAGCGCGAGCACGGCGGCGACGGCACCGAGTCCCCGCAGGCGGCTCCTGCGCCGGTTCGCCGGTCGGTCGGCGGCGGATCCGCCGCGGCGGATGGTCGGACTGTTCACAGCACGTTCCCCTTTTCGTTCGGGCCACCGCGGCGCCCTGGTGGCGGTGGCCCCCAGGTGTGCGGGGACGCCCCTCGGAGCCGTGATCCGCCCACGGGTCGCGGGCGGCGGGAGCACGCTACGGCGCTCACCATGCATGCGGCACCCGGAAGGTGACGGGGTGTCCGGACCGGCACGCTGATTGCCGGGAGTCGTCCGCTACCAGGCCGCCCCGGCCCTACCTCACGGCTCTCGCAGGCGTCACCCCGCAATCTTCCGGATGACGCGCCCGACCACGCTCCGGATACGTTCCGCAGCGTCCGGCCACGCCTTCCACGTTCGGTCGGCGCGACCGTTCCGTACCGGTCCGAGGACCGCCACCGACGACACGAGGAGTTCCGATGAGCGGAAAGGCTCTGCTCCGGACGCTCGCCGTGACGGGCCTGCTGCTCGTTACGGCCTGCTCCGCCGCCGGCTGGCCGACCGAGGACGCCGGCGGCCGGCTGCGCACCGGGCTGACCGATGCGGAGCGCGAGCTCCTCGGCGAGGCCGAGCAACAGCTGATCACCAGCTGCATGCGGGACCAGGGCTTCCAGTACGGGCTCGACCCGGACGGGCCGCGCAGCGAGGCACCCGAACGCCGCTTCGGCCTGGACGACGTCGCCTGGGCACGCCGGCACGGTTACGGTCTGGCCGAGGCGGCCGGGGCCGACGGCCAGGGCGGGAAGGCCGCGGCCGAGCGCGGTCCCCAGGCGCGCTACCTCGCCTCCCTCCCACAGCAGCGGCAGGCTGAGTTCGACCGTGCCCTGAACGGCACCGACCGCGCCGCGATCGTCGTGTCGGTGCCCGGCCGCGGAGAGATCTTCACCAGCGCCGACGGCTGCCAGGCCGATGCCCGACGACACCTCTACGGCGATCTGCGCAAGTGGACCGAGGCCAAGGTGGCCGTGGTGAACCTGGAGTACGTCACCTACGACGACGTGGTGGCGGAACCGCGGTACACCGAGGCGCTGGCCGACTGGCAGACCTGCATGAAGTCACGAGGACTGGCCTATCCGAGCTCTTCCGAGGCCATCGGCGCCGTGGCGAAGGAGAACCGCTCGCGCACCGCCGAGAAGGCGTGGAAGCGCGAGGTGACCGTCGCCGTCGCCGACGCCGAGTGCAATCGCGAGGCCGGAGTGGCCAGGATCGGCGCCCGCCTGCAACGGGAGCATGTGCGGGACACCGCGCGTCACGAGTTCGCACACCAGACCCGCTACTACACCCAGGCGGTCACGACCGCGCTCGGCCGGGCCCGCTCCGTCGTCGGCTCCGGCTGAGGCCGCACCTCCCCACCGAACCCGCGCGCCCGGCCCCTGTCGGCCCGGGCGTGGGCCCCCGGCGTCTGCCGGAGGGAATCCACCAGAAGGAGAACACGCCATGCGCACCACCAAGCGCGCCCTGCTGGGGCTGGCTCTGGCCGCCGCCATGATCCCGTTCGCCGCGACCAGCGCCCAGGCCGGAGGCACGAACCCCACCTACAAAACGGCGAAGCCCGGCAACTGTCCGAGTGCGTACCTGTGCGTCTACAAGGACATCAACTACGGCACCGGCGGCATCGGCATCGGCTTGTTCAAGTTCGACAACAAGGTCTGGTCGAACACGGACCAGGCGTTCATCGTCGGCAAGGACTCATCCTGGTACAACAACGGCACCGGCACCTCGTACACCTCCGTGATTGTCTACATGGGCAACGATTACACCGGCAACTCCTTCTGCCTGGACAAGGGCTGGGGCAACACCTGGGACTCGGTGGCGAACGACAAGGGCCGTGGCAACAGGTGGATCTCCGGCAGCTGCTGACCGGTCCTCTCCGCTGATCCGTCGCCGCCGCTCGCGCCGGCCCACCACCGGCGCGAGCGGCGGGGTGTCGTGCGGCGCGCGGCCTGCGGCCGTCTCCGAGGGGAGTGTCCAATCAACGGCCCTGTCTCACTTTCGGCTCTGTCCCGTAATCGGTGGTAGCGCTGTGTAGTGATCACTGGAGGAGGATGCGGTGGCGGGGCAGGGGGAGGCCGGTGCGGCCGTGCATCTGCCTCGTGATCCGCTTGGTTCGCGTGTTGACGCCCTCGGTGCGTCCGTTGTGGTACGGGGGTGTGAGTCCGGCGTCGACGGCGGCGCGGTCGAGTTCGAGGCCGTTCGCGAAGGAGTGCAGGCGGGGCAGATCGGCGGCGCTGACCGTGGTGATCCAGTCGCTGAGATTGGCGTCGTTGCCCTCCGCTGGGGTGAGTAGCTGAGCGAACTCGCCGGTGAGGCACGCGAGTTCGCTCAGCTCGGGGCAGGCCTCGGCGAGTTCCCGCAGTAGCGCGGTGTCCTTGTCGTGCAGGTTCTCGGGGCGGGTGAGCAGGAGGCGGTTGCATTCGAGCAGGCCGCGTGGGCGGCCAGGCCGTCCAGCAGCGTGCCCTTACCATCAAGCTCACCGGTGTCCTGGAGGCCCCGATGCTGCTGTACCTCTCCATGCCCGCCCCGGCCGAACGGACCGCCCCGGGCCCCGACCACGCCCTGGCCAGCACCTGGCAGGCCCTCGTCGAACGCCTGGCCGGGAAGTGACCGGACCCGCACCCGGCACGGACCGCTCAGCGGCTTCCGCCTCCCGCCTCGGCGTGCTTTTCACACATGGGCAGTGAGGTGGGCTCGTGTCTGGTGCGGACGGCCGGGAACCAGGCGTATCCGGACGGCTCCTCGGTGACCCGCACCCGGTACCAGCGCGCGGTGCCTACGCCAGTCTCGTCGGCGACCCAGTCCCCGTCGTACACCACGCACTCGGCCTGCAATACATCCCCGTGCCATATCCGCCGCTCGGAGACATTGCCTGCCTGGTACTTCTTGTGCGGGTCCAGGGCCAGGCCCAGGCTGCAGGCGCGCAGCCGCTCGGTCTGCTTCCGGCACGGCGCCTCGATGTTGTAGATGGTGATCCGCGCCGTGGTGTCGGCGTTCGCGGGGTTGCCTCCGCCCTCTCCAAAGAACCACCACCAGCCTCCGGCGGTTCCGGCGGCCAGGACGGCGGTGGCCGCCCCCGCGAAGACGGCACGCCGCCAGGGCCGAGTCCTTCGACGCCGGGTGTCTGCGTCGCACAACTTGCGGGCCAGAACCAGCAGTTGGTCGGCGGTGGCTAAGGAACGGTCCGCGTGGTCGCGAGCAAGGCAACGGGTGACGAAGTCTCGCCCGGCCGCGTCGAGGGCAGGGTGCAGGCGCAGGGGGGCTCTTCCGCTGGCGTACTCCTGGGCCGCGGCCATGCGGGCCCCAGCGGTGGACCCGGGTAAGGGGAGGGCTCCCCCAGTGAGGATCTGGTGCACGGTGACGCCCAGCGCCCAGATGTCGGCTGTGGAGCGTACCGGGACCCCGCGCTCGCCGAGCCCTTCCTGCCAGCGCTCCGGCGGCAGATAGTCCGGCGATCCGAAGGGGGGCGCGTAGCCGTGGGTGCCGTGCACCCGTGAGACCAAGCCGAAATCGGCGAGCCGGACAGAACCGTCGGGCATGATCAGCACGTTGGCGGGCTTGAGATCGCCGTGCACCCAGCCCTCCGCGTGAAGGTGGGCGAGGCCTTCGCAGATCTGGGCGATCACCCGGGTGGCGTCCGTGAGCGGCTCGGCATCCGTCGCCGCGTCGATCCGGTCCTGCAGACTGCCTGCGGCGCGTTCCATGACGAGGACCACGACGCCGTCCAGTTCGGGCCGCTCCTCGTCGGTCACCACTAAGGTCTCCAAGACCTGGACGAGCCGGCTGTGGTCGGCGTTGCGACTGAATTCGGCCTCGCGTCGAGCCAGTTCCTGCCACTGGCGGGAGCGGCCCGGTCCCAGTGCGTTCGTGGCCACGAACTTCAGGGCCACCTCGGCCGGTGGCGACCCGGCCGTCCCGCCACCGGGCTCGGCGTCGGAGGCCCGTCGTCCGGCGTAGACGCTGCCCCAGTTGCCCGACGCCAAGGGGGAGACCACTTCCCAGGGCCCCACCCGGTAGCCTGTCGGTACCGCGACCGCCCAGTCGTAGCCTGCTCCGGTGTTGCGCAGCCCGGCGGTCATGCGCGAACCTTCGCCGCGACGACCTGGGCGGTGGACGGGACTCCCGCCGTGGGGGCGACCCGCGGGGGCGAAGAGGGCAAGTGGGCCAGCATCGTCTCCAACCCATTCTCCGTTCGGTCCTGTTCCTTGCTCGTGCCCGGCGAGGTCAGAGCGGTCGATGCGGCAGGAGACGCAGCGGTTTCGCCCTTGGCCGCGTTGATGATTGTGTCGGTCTTCAGTTCACGGTCTCGGCAGACCACCAGGAAGCCATCGTGCTCACACGCTGCAATCCGATGGATGCTGCGGGTAGCCATCAGCTGTCCCGTCTCGCTGGCCGACTGCAGGGCGCGAGCGGTGGCGGCATGACACTCCACTGGTTGGGAAGTATGAGTTTCAACCTCTGTCCTCTGGCTGTAGCTGCTCCGCTCTCCAGACCACAGTTTCGGCGGATTCGGTTGCCCGGGATCCGGTGTCTCGTCGGTCAGGTGAGCAGTGCCACTTGACCGAGACCGCCGTGCGGAACTGGCAGGCCCAGGTCGACACCGGCCGGTCACGAAGCGACAACACCTCCGTGGACCAGGCCCACATTCCCGCCGACAACCCGGCCGACAACCGCCCGCACGCTCTGCCGCGCCTGCCCGCGAACTCGCAGGTCACCACGCTGGAATGGCCGTGGTTCGTGGCCGACATCCCCTCGACGCCCCCGAATCCGCGCCCCACAGCAGGAAGTAGAGAGAAGTTCGGTGGGGTGGGCAGGCTCTGGGCGGCGGGCGAGGGGAACGGGCGTCCCAGGGCGTCCTCGCGCGCGACGGCGGAGCCGCACGCGACGCCGGGACGGACAACCCGCAGGAACTGAACAGCTACTTCCTCTTCTCCAATAGCTTGGCCGTGCTCACGCGGTTCGTGTCGACGAAGGGATTGGCGGTGACATCGAGGCTGAAGAGCGCGTAGATGTGGCGGAGTGCTTCGTAGGCGTCGCGTTCCGGGTCGCCCGTGGTACTTCGACGCCATCCCCAGGAACGACGGCTCCTGGTACTACCTCGATGACGCCGGCCGTGACCACGACCTGGTGCGTACTCGCCGCACTGACACCGAGCTGCGTATCGACATCGCGGCCCTGCCCCTGCGCCGCTATCTCGCCGTGCGTAGCCGTCTGCTGGTGATCCAGCATGACCGGGTCACCCGGCTCGATCGCGTACCCGATCCGAAGATCGACGCAGTCGACCGCTCCGACCTGCGGCACTTCGCCTTCCACAGCGGAGACATCCGCTCCGTGGAGCATCCGGGTTTTGTGCGGCTGGTCGGGAAGCAGATCGTGCTGCCCATCGACGCAGCACCCGTCGACCTCGACCTGGCTCGTCCGCACACCTCTGAACGCCGGTTCCCGGAATTCACGCTCGCTGTCGACCCCAGCACCGGGGAGCGCATTACCTCCACGCGTGACCCCGACAAGCTGAGCAGCCACCGTACCGACCGTGGCACTCCGCACTATCTGACCCGGGTCTACTTCCGGCGCGAGGTCCTCAACCGGTACGCCTCCCAGCGGTCCCGCTACCGCATCGAAGCGGCCGACTGAGCTGCCTGGGACTGTGGGGAATCTCCGTCGGCACTAGCTACTTGCCCCTGAAAAAGTGTTTGGGCTGGTGAGGGGCCGGTGCTGTGGGACGGCGTTGTGCCGTTGGCCTGTCGGCGACATGTCCCTCA
>NZ_JBIVTV010000020.1:0-119863 GCF_044756885.1 Streptomyces sp. NPDC091412
GAGAGCTATGCCGCCGGGCTCCATCTGCGCGGATCCATCCTCTGGTTACGCAGCCTGCCAGCCCTCCCCTGATCTCAACTCAGAACAGGCCCTAGCAGGGATCAGGGCGAGTGACAGCCAGGCGCACTGAGGCACACCGGCCCCCGGGGCGTGCGCCCACCTGCCCGAATCGGACGAAGCCGCACCACAGGGATCGGCGTACAGCACTGAAGTACAGCAGACCTCCCTGATGCACGACCGCGGCTACCCGACCGAGGGCTTCGATCAGCAGATGAAGGACCTCTCGGTGGAGCACGGGCGCACCCTCGAGCACTACCGTGCCGCGCACGCGCCGCTCCGGTCACCCCGCAAAGCGCGAGAAGTCCACCGGTCCCCCGAAACGGATCGCGACCGGCGGGAGCCTCGACAGGACACGTCCCGAAGGCCAGAACTCGAACATCCCCACCATCGCGCATGAAATCACCGGAACGTGAGCGGCCGGCGCGATCACCGCCACCCGGACCTTGCCCTTGCACAGCCGGCCGTCGGGGGAACGCGTGCCCTCCGGATAGATGGCGAGCAGCACTCCCTTTCGCCAGCCCCCTGCCCCTCCCGGATCGCCGCCTCCCCCGCGGCCCTGCCCGACCTGTCCACCGAAATCTGCGCGGCACCGCGGACCTTGCAGCAGCTCCGAGCAGTCTCCAGCCTACGGCGCCCCCACCCGTCAGCCGTCAGCCGTCAGCCGTCAGCCGTCAGCCGTCGAGAAATTTACCTAAAACCCATTGACTCGGAACATAAAGCGTGGATGGTGGTTCTTAGGCCATAACACCGAAAAGGTCGCAAAGTCGATGAGGACGCCTAGTCGGCGAAGCGACTTCGACAGGATGTGGTTCAGGCCCCCGGCAAGCCGGCGCGATACCGAGGCGACAGTGACGACTGAAGCTTCAGGACACGTGCAGCACTACCGGGGACTGTTTTTTGCCCTCGGTGCCTGCACAGGCCTTGGCCACAAACCACGAACGTCCCCGCTTCCCTGCCATCAGGCAGGGAAGCGGGGACGTCGGTACGGGTTCAGGTGTCGTCCTCGCTGCCGTCGTCCGGCGGCCAGTCGTGTCGTGCATTCCTCATTGAGATCAGAATTGGCGTCACCGCGTCTGGTCGCCGGGAGCGCATCGGCTCCAGGTGCCGCCGGCTTCGATGACCAGCCGGGGGGGCGGTCTTGTCGTGGTGACTGAGGGCCTTCGCGATGACGGGGGCTGACGCAGGGAACCTCTCACCGCTCCCCGGCAGTTGTCCGTCTCGCGCCGGTTCTGCTCACGAGGCAGGCGCCGAGCGCCGCCAGGAGGGCTGCCACCAACGCGTACACCGGCAGCCAGAGCGTCGTCGTGGACGCCAGGCAGTCGTTGACGGCGTGCCGGCTCTGGTCGCTCGCGTACGCCAGCGCGTCGCTGCCGTGGCTGCCCAGGTCGCTCAGGGCGGCCTGCGCCTGAAGCGCCGCGTAGCCGCCCAGGTGGGTGCATTTGATGCGAGTGCCCGGCATCGGGAAGAACCACGCCCAGCGCTGCATGGCGGGAGCCGCCGCGAGGGCCACGCACAGGCCGACGACCAGCGAGTAGGCCGTCAGGCTCCGCACGTATTCGGACCTCGCGCCGTGCGTGGGGGCCGGCGGGCGGGTGAAGGCGAGGATCAACGCGAGCAGTGTGACGCCGAGGTAGGCGGAGAACCACTGCCACGAGCCGGAGGAGAGCGCGAATGCGAGCACGCCGGCGAGTGCGGTGCCCAGCACCCCGGCCCGATTGCCGGTTCCCCGGTCCGTGCCGGTGGTCACGGAGCCCTGGGCGCCTGAGCGGCTGCGGTCGTCCATGCTCTCTCTCCTGCTTGGCTCCGGGCTACCAGTCTCCGGCCGCAGACCCCTTCGGGCACTCGCACCATGCCGTTCCGCCCGCCCTGCTCGCCCGGTTGGCGGGCGCGCCAACCGCGGTCTCGGGTCTGCTGGGCTCGCACGTTGGGGTGTCAAGAATTCAATGTCTGCCAAGGGGTAAGTCCTGCCGCACTGCGGAGGGACGCCGATCTCGCATAGGTGGGCCTGAAGGCTGACCGGGTTCATCGGCTGCCCGGGCTGACGGCAGGGGAAGAACCATCGGGCACTTCGGCTGCCGGCACGAATGGATGTAGGACCGCATCAGTTCGGCGACGGGCTCTGGGAGGGGAGTCGGTCGTGGTGTCCTCAGTGAAGCACCGGTCGCCGGTCGCATCGGACACGTATTTCACAGTGACAACGATCCTCAAGCTCACCTTCGGGTGCTCTACTCGCGACTATGTGTCGGTCGAACGTTGCGTCTTCGTGCGGGTCTCTCAGCGGGCGTAGTCGTGAAAGCCGCGGCCGCTCTGCTTGCCGAGCAGTCTGGCGTCGACCATCCGCAGCAGCAGGGGCGGCGGGGAGTGCAACTGTTTCTTGAACTCCTCGTACATGGAGTCGGCGATGGCCTTCACAGTGTCGAGGCCGATCAGGTCGGCCTGCCGCAGGGGGCCCATGGAGTGGGCGCAGCCGAGGATCATGCCGTTGTCGATGTCCTCGGCCGTGGCCATGCCGGATTCGAGCATGCGGATGGCGGACAGCAGGTACGGGACGAGGGACGGTCTTGTCCAGGCTCGCGAATGCCTCGCTTGTGATGTGCTCGTCCTCGGCCACGGCCTCGATCGCCATGTCCCGGTCGGCACAGTCCACCAAGTCCGTGGTGAAGCAGATTCGGCCCAGCGCGGCATCGCGTCCGGCTTTGAGGGTTCCGGGCCGGTCTCGCAGACCAGCACGGCGAGCCCCGGTCGGGTGCAGACTTCCGCGATTCCGCTGCCCATATCGGTTCGGCCCGCAACGCCTGTCCACTCGAATCGAGTGTCAACTATCAGTTGTTAAGGTGGGGGCATGTCTGCTGGTACCCCCCGGGCGCTGCGTGCCGATGCAGCACGTAATTTCGACAAGATCGTCCGGTCGGCGCGTGAGGTATTCGCCGAACACGGGCCCGACGCCTCGCTGGACGAGGTCGCCCGGCATGCAGGGGTGGGGATCGCGACGCTGTTCCGTCGCTTCCCCGACAAGGGTGTGCTGCTGCGCGCGGTGCTGGACCAGCAGTTCTCCGAACAGGTGCTGCCCGCGATGGAGCGGGCGGACCGGGACAATGACGTGCGGCGCGGCCTGACGCAGGTGTGGGAGGCGGCGCTGTCGTCGGCCGCCGACGCCTACAACGTGCTGACCGCGGCCCGCAGCGCCGGAGTGCTGACGCCGGGGGTAGGTGACCGGTTCTTCGACGCGTTGACCCCGCTCATCGAGCGGGGTCAACGGGAAGGCGTGGTGCGCGACGACCTGGTGCCGGAAGACCTGCGCCGCCTCATGACCATGCTGGTGAGCGTCCTGTGGACGATGGATCCGGGTGAGGACGGGTGGCGGCGCTATGTGGCGCTGGTCCTGGACGGCCTCTCGCCCGTCGCGGCGCATCCTTTGCCGTGCGGGGCTCCGGCGCTGCGGCGCCCGGAGGCGTGAAGGCTGTCCGGGCGCCGGCATGCTGATGGCGGGCGGGTCGGTCGCCGTGCACGCGGGTGGCGCCGGCCGGGCACAGGGCGGCGGCCTGCCGCGTGCGGGAGTGTTCTGCCGGTGTCGGCGCGGCGTCGAGGACGATGACCTTGCCGTCGTCGCTCCGGTCGAACACGGCGGGCGCGCTCAGGGCGCACTGGCCGGAGGCGACGCATCGGGCGGTGCCGGTTTCCAGGTGCAGGCTCTGCTACTCCTCGTCCGTCACGGCGTGTTCGTCACGCAACCGTGTCACCACAGGACGGGGACGGTGCTGACACCACCGGCCAGCCGTTCGGTGTGGTCAGGCAGGGTGTGGGGGTCGACGGCGAGGTGCAGGCGGGGCATGCGGCGGAAGAGGGCGGTGAAGGCGATGCGCATCTCGGTGCGGGCCAGGGCGTTGCCGATGCAGTAGTGGCCGCCGTGGCCGAAGGCCAGGTGTGCGTTGGGGGTGCGTGAGGGGTTGAAGGTGTCCGGGGCTTCGAACCTCTTCGCGTCACGGTTGGCGGAATTGATCGCGACGAGGACGGCGTCGCCCCGGGCGATGACGTCCTTGCCGATGGTGACGTCTTCGCGGGCGTAACGCATCAGGCCGAGCCCGCCGGGTGCGGCCATGCGCAGGATCTCCTCTACGGTGGCCTGCACCTGCGCTGCGGGGTCGGCGGCGAAGCGGTCGCGGCGAGCGGGGTCACTGAGCAGGAACATTACGCCGAAGTCGATGCGGGTCGAGGTGGTCTCGTGGCCTGCGAACAGCAGGCCGGCTGCCAGGCGGGTCATGTCGTCCTCGGTGAAGGTCGCGTCCTCGGCCTGGACCTTCAGGATGTCGGTGATGACGTCCTCGCCGGGCGAGAGGCGCTTCTTCTCGGCGAGCGTTGCGACGTACGCCTGGAACTCCGCCATGGCCGCCTGCCCGTCAGCCCCGCCGTGAAGGGCCCCGATCCGCTCGGACCAGCCGCGCAGCAGGTCCCGGTCGCCGCTCGGCACGCCGAGCAGTTCGCAGATCACCTGGACCGGCAGCGGGAACGAGAGGTGTTCGTGCAGGTTGACCGGCGCATCAGGACGGCTGCGTCGGGCCTCGTCCATGCCGTCGAGGCAGCGCCCGGCCAGGTGCTCGATCCTTGCGCTCAGGCGCCGCATACGCGGTGCGGTGAAGGCGGGTACGAGCATCCTGCGCATCCGCGCGTGCTCGCGGGCCTCGTCCTCGAACGTGCTGATGGGCCCGGACTGGATCGCGGCCGACGAGATCCTGGACGCGGTCTCGGGCGCCGGGTGCGACTTGCCGAACCGGGGGTCGCCCAGGATCGCGCGGGCCTCGTCATAGGTGGTCACCAGCCAGGCGGGGTCACCGGCCGGAGTGGTCACCCGGGCCAGTGGCCCCTGCTGGCGCAGGCGCGCAAACAGCGGTGCGAGGTCCAGGGCGTTGGGGCGGGCAAACGGCAGCTGCGGTGCGGGGGCGGTCGCGGCCATTAACATCTCCTGGGTGAGGGGTTCGAGCAAGCTGACGGTGTCCGTGCGGGGCGGCCGGACCCGGCCGCCCGACCGGCGATGGGGGCGCAGGCGGCGACGCGCATCCAGGAGAGAGCCGGGCCGCCTCCGACGCGGCCCGCCGGCACCCGTCGCCCTGACACGGCCCACCCCTTTTAACTGATACTCGACTATCTGTTATGGGGGTGCAACACGGCCGTCACCCATGTGGCGCAGACAGGGGGATTTTCAGCCGCACATGCCGTGCGCCTGCCGACCGTTGAGGTCGGCGGGCGCTGGGGCGGGCTGTGCGGGATCGACGGCCTCTACGACCGCGTGGTGGCCTTCATCGAGAGCTCCCAGGGGCGAGCGGTGTCGGCGCCGTCGAGCGCGTGGTCGGCGACTCCTCCGTGAAGGTTGTCCGGATGTAGCAGTTCCGCTTCTTGGCAGCCTTCGAAGATTCGGCCCGTGACGCATTCGGTGTGCGGGGAGGACGGCGAGCAGGACGAAGGTGGCCGCGCCTTGTTCCGCTGTCCTCCAGGGCAGAGCGGGAGCGCCGCTGTCGGCATTGCGGGTGAGGAGCGCTGGATCGACGTGGCGCATCAGGTGGGTGCGGACCACGCCGGGCATGACGGCATTGACGGTAATGCCGTCACCGGCCCAGCGGCGGGCGGCTTCGACGGCGAACAGGGCATTGGCCGTCATGGACTGCCCGTAAGCGGACTGCGGGGCGTGGGGGCGCTGCTCGTAGTGGATGTCGTCGATGACGACGGGTGAGAGGCGGTGCTGGGAGGAGCCGACGGAGACCACTCGGGCTCCCTGGGCTGCGGGCGAGGGCGAGCGGGTCTTCGGGCCCCGCTGCCCCACCTGTTCTCCAGTGCGGCGCGGGTGTGGTGACTCTCCTCTACCTGCTGCTGGGCCCGGGCGAGGGTGGAGGGCCGCCGTCCCGCTGACAGGCTCGGTCCGCCTCTGGCCTTCGGGAACATCGGTACAGCGGTTATCGGTGAGAACGATCAAGGTCGTTCGCTGGGCACCGCAACGTCCGGCCGTGGACGGGGAATGCCGCTGTCCTGGAGGGCGGCGAAGTCGGCGTGGGCCTGGTCGCCGGGGCTCCTGCGGCGGGTTCGCAGGGCCGGACACCATGGCGGTGGTGCGCTGAGCGGAGCGCGTCTTGGTCCGTACAAGATGGCCGGCACCCGGCGGCATGGTCCGTTACTCCGTCCTGTCATCATGACCACGGCGCGGGAGCGGCGGCGTCGTGATCCGCCTGGGGGCATCTACGCCATGTGTCCTCCGCCGGTGCTGCGCCCCCCTCGCTCCGATGTGCGCGAGCATGCCGGGCGCACGATGCGCTCGCCTGAGACAGGAGCCTTCATGGCACTGAAGATACGCAGACCGAAGACTGTCGCCGTGGCGCTCGCCGCCACCGTGGCCGCGGTCTCGTCGGGCATCGCCCTTCCCTCTGCCGCCGCGGGGTACACCGCGTCGGCGGGGCCGTGGAGCACCGCCGTCGCCCTGACCGGAACGGACGGCCAGCAGACTCTCATCGATGTCCAGATGGCCGGTGACGGCGCCGCGTTCGCGCTGTGGCGGGACAAGGCAGCCGGGGCCGGCGGTTGGGACTTCCGGACCGCCGTCCGGCCTGCCGGCAGAGCGACGTGGAGTGCGCCGCACACCCTGGCGACCGGGCGTGACAAGAATTCCGCGGCCGCCCTTGCCGTGAGCGCCGACGGGCGGGCCATGGTGACCTGGCTGGACGGCAGTGGTGCAGACGGTTCGCTGGTCGCCCTGGCCGCCGGCTGGAACCCGGCGACGGCAGCCTGGTCCGCCCCGGCCACGCTCGCCGCCTGGGACGGCCTGGACATGTCCGCGCCCCGCCTGGCCGCGGCGGCCGACGGCACCTTCACCGCCGTATGGGACCAGGGCGACGGGTACCGGAACTACGATGTGAGGACCGCCGTCCTTGCCCCCGGCGACCGGGCGTGGTCCGCACCCCGGACGCTGGGCTCCACCACCACCGGATCCATCTGGAGCCTCGACCTCGCGGTGGCGCCCGGCGGCGCCGCCACCGCGGTCTGGGATGAACTCAACCGCTCCACCTACGAGCACACGGTCTCCACTGCCACCCGCTCCTCGGCCCAGACCAGTTGGAGCAGCGCCTCCGTGCTGCCCGGCACCGACGCCACGTCCAGCAACGTACAGGTGGCGATGGACGCCAAGAGCGCCACCACCGTGCTGTGGCGCAACGGCGCCGACGACCTCAAATCCGCCACCCGTACCGCTCCTTCGGGCAACTGGGGTGCCGCTCAGACCGCCGTTTCCGCCATCGACTACACCGCTGGGAGCGAACCGTTGGCCGCGCCCAACGGTGACGTCACCTACGTGTGGACGGGCTGGAGCCGCACCGCCGGTACCCCCGTTGTGCAGACCGTGACCCGCACCGCGAGCACCGGGACCTGGTCCGCGCCGAAGACACTGTCCACCGGCTACGTCAAGTGGCAGGTGGACGCCTCCATCGGCGCTGACGGAACCGTGCAGGTCGTGTGGCCGCAGGTGCCGAGCATCGACAACGGCAACGACAACTACCTTGAGTGGGCGGTGCGCGCCGACGGCTCCTGGAGCAAGGCCACCGCTCTGAACAGCACGCCCGTCGCCGCCGTCCCCAACACCGACGCCCTCACCGGCGAGGTGGCTGCCGGACCGGACGGCCGGGCCACGGTGCTGTGGCGCAAGGCCGAGTACACCGGCAGCGGCGGCTACACCTCCCAGGTGTGGTCCCAGTCGCAGACCCTGCTGCCCAAGCCACAGATCACCACCACCGCGACGATGAGCGGAACGGCCCGAACCGGCTCCACTCTCAACTGCTCCGCCGCCTGGAACGGCACCAGCACCAAGGCCACTTGGTCCTGGCTGCGCGACGGCGCGGTCATCTCCGGCGCCACCGCCAAGACCCGCGCCCTCACCTCTGCCGACTACGCCCACAAGGTGTCCTGCCGGGTCACGGTCAGCAACGGCGCGGGCTCCGTCGCTTCCACCTCCGCTGCGCTGAAGGTCGCGGTCGGCCCCGCCCTGAAGGCCACCACCGCGCCGTCGATCTCCGGCTCCGGCAAGGTCGGCTACAAGCTGACGGCTGCCCGCGGCACTTGGTCGCCGTCCGCCACTTCCTACACGTACCAGTGGAAGCGCAACGGCAAGTCCATCAGCGGCGCGACCAAGTCCACCTACGTCCTGGTGAAGGCCGACCGTGGCCAGAAGGTCACGGTCAAGATCACTGCCCACCGCAACGGCTGGACCAACGGCACGGCCACCACCAAGCCCGTCACCGTGCGCTGACCCGACGCGGGCCGGTACCACCGGCCCGCGTCCGCCGATCCGGAACCCGGGCGACTCAGAGGTGGCGGTGGCCGACCTTCAACTCACCTATGAGAGCTGCCCTTAGCGAGCGCAAGACCGAGCGGTTCGAGGCTGGGCACCTGCCGTGCCGCTGCGGCTGCGGCTGCGGCTGCGGCTGCGGCTGCGGCTGCGGCTGCGGCTGCGGCTGCGAGAGCGTCGGCTCCCGAAGCCGTCGAGCAGGCCCACACCGGTTTCGCTGCCCTCTGAGACAGCGGCCGCCACTGACCTGAGGAACACGCGGAGACGACGATGACGTCCGCGTCGGCTGCTTTCGCGCGGTCCTGCGTGAAGCGCGCGGGCTCGCAGATTCTCGGGCGGCGTTGCCGGGGAAGCCGCGCGCCAGCAGGCTGCTTCTTCCGCTCCGCAGCGGGTTCATGTCGACCGCTTCAGTTTTGGCGAGCCTTCCGGGCCCGCAGCAGGCGTGCGCAGTTGGCGAGGATGTCCAGATCGGGTACGGACTGGGCGGCGGCTGCCAGCATCATCGGCAGGATGCCGAGGGCGGCGGCGGACAGGCCGACGGCGTTGTAGCCGGCGATGAAGCCGATGTTGAGGCGGATGGCGCGGGCGGTGCGCCGGGCGATCCGTACGGCCTGCGGAACAAGGGCCCAGTCGTCGCGCATCAGGGCGATGTGGGCGGCCTCGATGGCGATGCCGCTGCCGACGGCGCCCGTGGCGATGCCGATGTCAGCCTGCGCGAGGGCAGGGGCGTCGTTGACGTCGTCGCCGACCATGACCACCCAGTGGCCCGCGGCCTGGTACTCCCGCACGGCTTGCGTGAAAGCGGCACCGTCCAGTACCTCAGCACCCGCATGCCCGCCGGCGTCATGGTGATCCTGGTCGTCTACTGCCTGCACGACCTACCGGTCACCGAGGCCCGCGCCGCGGCCCCGCTCATGGCCGTGGCCGTCACCATCGGCCTCCACTTGTGGCGCCGCAACGCGCTGCTGAGCATCCTCGGCGGCACAACTGTCCACGTGATCCTGGCCAGCACGGTCTTTGCCCGCTGAAGCCGGACCTCTCCTGCCTGGCTATTGCGCCCACAACCAGGCCGACGAGCAGCACTGGGAAGCCTCAAGAAGTTTCGGATGTGACTCGGTCATTGAGACTCCCGGCCAAAGTCGTTCCGCCGCCCGCGTACTAGCCTGCAGGCCGTGATCACACCCGCGCAGCATGACGGTCCCCTGTCTGACCTGGAATTCGACCAGTTCCGTGACCTTACGCGTCGCTACTGCGCGCATGAGCTCGATCAATGGGAGAACTTGCAGACCGAGACGCCGGACGGGCCTGTGTACGTGTCCTTCTCTCGCGTGCTGCCGCCCGACACGGTGTCCGAGGCATACAGGCCGTTCTGACTCGGGCCCACTTCCTGAGGGAGGAGGTACCGCCCCAAGTGCTGGCGGAGAAAGCTCTCCAACCGTGGAAGCTCGATCGCTTCGGCCGGACGGTCACCGGGACGGGGACGGTAGAGCTCGACCAGTCGGGCCATCAGCTCTTCGTCGAGCAACGGCACCTGGTAGCGATCAATCGTCCCGATGTAGAAAAGCCAGCTGAACAGCCGGTTAGTGGAGCAGTGCCCTTGCCCCGCGTGCAGGTTCTCCGGCTCGTGCTCGTCACCCCAGGAACCGACGTACAGGTAGGAGGCGCAACGCAAGCCCTCGTCCAGAGCCGGCGTCGGATCGTCCTTGCAGTTCCAATTGATCCGAGCCTCATCCTCGGGTACGGGGCTCGGCACGGCTGCCAACCACAGTTGGTAGGTCTCCTCCACCGCCGCAGTCTGGCATGCCGAGTCAAACACCGGACTGACAGCACACGCTGGGCCGCGCCACACGCGTGTCAGAACGAGCAGGGTCGAACCTGGGAAGGCTGAGCCGGAAGATTTCCCGATCGCTACACATACTCAGCGATGAACTCCGAGCGGTAGGTAGCTTGGTAGTTGTCGAGCGCCCGTTGAAGCATGGCGGCCCCGTGGGGAACGCCGTCGGCGAGTTGGTCCCAGCCAAGGAAGCGCACATGTTCTGGGATCCTGACCAGTCCACTGATCGCGTCCCAGAAGGCAGCCCAGTTCATGCCGTAGAAGTCCGGAAAGGCTAGCTCCCGCTTCAGAATCAGGTGCAGGGCGCACTCGTCGGTAACCCCGCTGACATCAATGGTGATCACGGCGACATGCTCCCACTCTGTGATGGTTGGCCGGTGCTGTACAGCAGCGGATTACAGCAAGAGTAATGCTCAAGACCTGTGGATCGGCCTCGGGGAGCACGCGGAGGGCGTACCTTCCCGAGTGATCGATTGATGGTCACCGAGTAGGCCGACGCTGCGAACGTCGGTCGGGAAGGGTATGCCCGTGCTCAGCGTAGTCAACGCCGATGGCTCCACCCCGAATGGCTCCCTGATCGACGAAATCGTCCGCGAGGGCGCCCGGCGGATGCTGGCCGCCGCCTTGGAAGTGGAAGTCAACACCTAATACTCCAGCCGTAGATCGTGATCTTCATGCTTGAGCGGCTTGTCGCCGGTAGTGGCTGCTCTGGGATTGGGCCTGGTGGCGGCGTCGCCAGACGGACCAGCCAAGCCGGCGAACAGGGTCAATGGCGCGTTGGATGACAAGCGTGATGAACAGTCGTTGGATCTCGTTGCAGGTGAGCGGTATCAGCTCGTCGGGTGAGGGATGACGGTTGTGTTCGTTCGCGCGGACGACGGCGAGGAAGGCGTGCGCCAGCATGGCCAGGGTGACCCAGCGGGACCAGGACGGGTAGCGGCGGACCTGGTGCTCGTCCAAGGCCGCCAAGCCTTTGCCGGACTGGAAAAACTCCTCGACCCGCCACCTTGATCCAGCGACACGCACCAGGGTGGTCAGCGGTACTGCGGCCGGCGAGTAGCAGCGGTAGTACGCGAGTTCGCCGGTGCTGCGGTTGCGGCGGATCAGCAACTGCCGGCTCCCGGGCCGGGGGTCGGTGAGGTCGATGACGGCCCAGTCGTAGAAGCGGTGGCCCTTGGCTCCGGCCCCTGCGGACAGCTTCTGCCAGGCCCTCTTGGGCACCTTCCTGGCCAGCATGTCGGCGCGGAACTTCCCGGCGCCTGTGGTGACTTCGTGCGAGCAGGCCACCGCGAGGACGTAGCCGGTGCCACGTTCCTCCAGCGCGGCGCGCAGCCTCGGGTTGCCGCCGTAGACTTCGTCTCCCGCGGCCCAGGCGGCCCGGTGGCCGGCGTCGAGGAATCGGGTGACCATGCGAGCGGCCAGTTCCGGCTTGGTCGCGAACTCCGTCTTGTCACCAAGGCCGGCTGCCCGGCAGCGGTCGGGGTCGGGGTCGGAGGTCCAGGAACGCGGAACGTACAGTTCCCGGTCCACCGCGGCGTGCCCGCGCCGCCCGGCGTAGACGAGATAGACGGCGACCTGGGCGTTCTCGATCCTGCCCGCGGTGCCGGTGTACTGCCGCTGGGCACCGACAGTGTCGGTGCCCTTCTTCACGTCGCCGGTCTCGTCGACAACCAGGACTGCCTCGTCGCCGTGCAAATGGTCGACCACGTAGGCGCGCACGTCGTCGCGGACCTGGTCGGCGTCCCACTTGGCCCGCCCGAGCAGGTGCTGCATGCCGTCCGGGGTCCTGTCCCCGGCCCACTCGGCGATGGTCCAGCAGTTCTTGCGCGGCAGGTCCGACAGCAGGCCGAGTACCAACTTCCGGGCCCGGCGCCGGGATTCCACCCGCGTGAACCGTCCCGCTATCCGGCTCATCAGGCCCTCGAACGCTTCCTGCCAGCGGGCAGGGCCTACGCTGTGACCTGCGGCCACCGCATGATCGTTTGTCTTCACGCGCCGGTGATCAACGGTGGCCGCACCCGTCTCCACAGCGCATCAGGGTCGCGCAGCGTCTGCCTGCCGTCCTGTATCTGGAGGACTTGTGCAACGTGGCGAAGTCTGGTGGGTTCAGTTCGACGAGCGGAGGCTGGTCGTACTTCTGTCGGGAGAGGACACGTCCGGGATCCGGGTGATGCAGGTCGTCGCTCCCGCGAGCGTCGACATCAGCGGTCTGGGCATTGAAGTGATCGTGGGCGCCGCTGAAGGACTGCCGTTCGAAGGCGTGCTGCGGCTCGCGTTCCCGCGTCCAGGCTTCACCCCGTGCACGTGGCTGACCACTGTGTCCCGGGACGACCTGATAAAGCGGGAGACCGTCCTGTCTTCCATGAAGCTCAGCGAGATTGACGAAGCCCTCCGACTCGCTGAACAACCGCTGGAGCGGACTCCGGCAACGACCGCGAAGCTCAGCGAGATAAGGGACGCCCTCCGTCTCGGTGAACTCGGGTAGACGAAGGAGAAGCCGACGCCCGCGACAGCGTGGGCGATCTCGGGCGAGATGATCCACGCTGGCCACCTGCCGCCTCGGCGCCCCTCACCATCAAGATCACGATCTACGGCTGGAGTACTAAATAGCCGAGTTGTCTGGTGAACGCGACGAGAGTGGTCGTCGGCTGGTGGTGCGCAACGGCTACCACCAGCCGCGGAAGGTCACCATCACAGCCGGGGCCGTCGAGGTCAGGGCCCCGCGGGTCAACGACAAGCGCATCGATGAGGCCACCGGCGAGCGCACGCGGTTCTCCTCGGCGATCCTGCCGCCCTGGTGCCGCAAGTCCCCGAAGATCGGCGAGGTGCTGCCGCTGCTCCATCTGCACGGTCTGTCCACCGGCGACTTCGTGCCCGCGCTTGAGCAGTTCCTCGGCTCCTCGGCGGGCCTGTCGCCGGCGACGATCTCGCGGCTGACGGCGCAGTGGCAGGCCGACCACACGGCCTTCCAGGACCGCGACTTGTCCGCCACCGACTATGTCTATGTCTGGGCCGACGGCGTCCACCTACGCATCCGCCTGGAGGAGGCCAAGGCCGCCGTACTGGTGCTGGTCGGCGTGCGCGCCGACGGCACGAAGGAGCTCATCGCCCTGACCGACGGCTACCGCGAGTCGAGCGAAGCGTGGGCGGGGCTCCTGCGTGACTGCGCCCGCCGCGGCATGCGCGCCCCCGTTCTGGCCGTCGGCGACGGCGCGCTGGGCTTTTGGAACGCGCTGAACGAGGTCTTCCCCACCACCCGCCACCAGCGGTGTTGGGTGCACAAAACGACTAACGTCCTCGACGCACTGCCGAAGTCCGCGCAGCCCGCCGCCAAACGCGCGATCCAGGACATCTACAACGCCGAGGACAAGGAACACGCGGCCAAAGCCGTTGCCGCTTTCGCCAAGCACTACGGTGCGAAGTACCCCAAGGTCATCAAGCGGATCACGGACGACGAGGACGAGTTGCTGGCGTTCTTCGACTACCCGGCCGAGCACTGGATCCATCTACGAACGACAAATCCCATCGAATCGACCTTCGCCACCGTGCGGCTCCGAACGAAGGTCACCAAAGGCGCCGGCAGCCGGGCCGCCGCACTGGGCATGGTGTTCAAGCTGATCGAGTCCGCTCAGGCCCGCTGGCGCGCGGTCAACGCACCCCACCTCGTCGCCCTGGTCCGTGCCGGCGCCCGCTTCGAACGCGGCCGGCTCGTCGAACGCAGTGAAATGATCGCAGCATGAGATCGAACAGCACCCCAGCCAGCGTGCCCACGCATGAAGTCCGCCTCCCCGCTCCCGGCGGCGGTCGGCTGTGGGCCCAGCGCAGCGGCACCGGCACTCCGGTGGTGCTGCTGCACGGCGCCGGCATGGACTCGCGGCTGTGGGATGCCATCGTTCCCGAACTGGCCCGCCACCACGACGTGATCCGCTACGACGCCCGCGGCCTGGGACGCTCCACGCTCCCGGACCAGATGTTCTGCGACGTCGAAGATCTAGGGGCCGTGCTCGACTACTTCGGCCTTCACACAGCTGCGCTGGTCGGCCTGAGCATGGGCGGGGAGACCGCGCTGGACTTCGCACTCGCTCATCCCGAGCGGGTCAGCGCACTGGGCCTGGTCGGCACCTCGGTCAGCGGTCACGTCTGGCCGCAAGACGCGCAGTCGTCGGCCTATGCCACTGCCCGCAGCGAGCAGGACGCGGCGGCCCTGGCCGAGCTGGAGCTGTCGATCTGGGCCTCCATGGGCCGCATGGCTCCCGGAGGAGAACTGATCGAGACGATGGTGACGCAGAACGCGCACCTGCGCATCGTCAGCGAGCGGCACTTCCAACAAGCCCCGGACCGTGATGCCGAAGCCCGGCTCGGCGACATCGCCGCGCCGACGCTGGTCATCCACGGTGATTGCGATCATCCCGAGATCGGCGTGATCGCCGAACGGCTCGTCGCCCGCATCCCCGGCGCACGTGGCCAACTGATCGCGGACGCCGACCACTACCTACCGCTTCGCACTCCCGAGCCCCTGACTGAGCTGCTGCTGACGCACCTGCCCTGAAGCACGGAGCAACAACGGCTGAGCCACAACTATTGACAATTGCTCTTACAGCAACCAGCACGAACCAATCGACCGGCAACCGCTCTACGGCCGGATTTCCGAGCGAAGAGACCTCAACGACTGTGGTGCCGATGGTTCGCACTGAGGAGCGCACCGCGGCACCCCCGCTCGGGCCGTCTATGGGCCGTGGGGGGCTCAACGATGACAGATGACGACAGTCGGCGAGGGCTCTTCCCCCACCTGCGCCGGTACCAGAAGCAAACGGGTCTCAGACGCAGATCCAGAAGGACTGATCGAGTGCCTGATGCGCCCTTGACTCGGTCATTGAGACTCCTCGGTGCGCCCGTCCAAGGGCACGGTGTCGGTGATCTGCGGGCGGCCCAGAGTGAGGGTGCCGGTCTTGTCGATCAGCGGGGCGTCGGCCTTGGCGGGGGCTTCCAGGTAGCGGCCATCTTGATAAGCAGTCCCTGGCCGGCGGCGGCGCCGACCGACGCGAGCACGGCGACGGGGGTGGCCACGGCGAAGGAACAGAAGCAGGCCACCACCAGCACCGCTGCGGTGGCCAGTCTGACGCGGCTACGAGCCGAGGCCCGGTCCGACCCAGTCACGGATCACACCGACCTCCACGCCGGCGTCATGGGCAATGTCCTCGGGCGCCACGCCGGCGCTCCAGGCAACGAGTATCGCGCGTCGGAGTTCCCCCGCGCGCGTCTCCAACCCGATCTCGGCGACCTCCCCGGACGCGGCCATCAAGGCAGCCGCGTCCTCGGTCAGCCGTTGGCCCGCCCGGCGGACCGCCAGGCGGGCTTCTTCCTGCGGACCGTTCACCGTCTGCCTCCAAGGGGCCACTGTCGGTCAGTTCTGCACAGCGGACCGGGCGAGCTTGATGCTGAGCCACAGCAGGCTCACCGGCATCCCGATGCCGCAGGCGTCGGCCAGGGCGAGGATCGCCGGTTCGGCGGCCGGCAGCAGCTGCCGCAGACCGCGCTCGGTGACCGCGGGGACAGGGAAACGGGGCAGCGTGATGGTGATCGTCATGACGCACCTCCGCCTGATCGGCACCCGAGGCGCGCCGGCGGCAAACACGATCGCTACCTGGCGCTTCGCACTTCGAGTCGAGGCGGGCCGTCAGACGGCGGCACGGTGACCGCCGGGCGCCTCGGGTGCAACGGAATGGGAGCTGGGACTACTGCTGCAGGGACTCATCCCGTTCACCTCCTCGCGCTAGCAGCGGTCACATCGTTCAAGGGCGCAACACACCCCGTCTCATGCTACGACTTCCTACAGCGCGATCTCCTCCCGAAACCTTCCCCAAGAGCCGGTACTTCCGGCCAGGATGTCCGCTTCTGAGCCTGCTTCCAGAGAAGTGGTGGACAGGTCCGGCCTGATCTGGGGGTTTGCGCCGGGATCTGGAGCGAGGCCGCCCGTTTCACGCCTCCTGCTGGTCGGCGTGGGTGTGCTCCGTCCACGGGGAGCCGTGCCAGTAACGCAGCGTCTTCGCCACTCCGTGCGGATCGAGGTACCCATCTGCAGGTGTGCTCGAATGCGTGGTCACCGGGGCCGACCACCGCGGACCGCCGCGAACGCCCCGCAGTCCGGGAAGCCGGGCTCAGCCGCCGCGCCTCACCCGGGCTGCCTTGCGGGCCTCCGCGAGCTTGCGGGCCTCGCTGCTCTTGCGGGACGACCTGCCGCCGGAACCGCCCTTCGCGTCCTTGGTGCTGCCCAGGCCGCGGAACGGGGCGTTGTGGTTCTTGGGGCGCGGTGCGGCGGACCCGCTGTCGAGAGGCTCTCCGGAGGGGGCCTTGGCGCCGGTGATCCGGGTCAGCTCCGCCTCGCCGGACCACACTTTGGTGACCTTGGGGGCGACGTCGGCGTCCGCCATGACCTGGCTCGTCTCGCGGCGCTGTCCCGACAGGACGAGTGTCACGACGGTGCCGGAGCGGCCGGCCCGGGCCGTGCGGCCCGCGCGGTGCAGATAGTCCTTGGGGTCGGTGGCCGGGTCAACGTTGACCACCAGGTCCAGGTCGTCGACGTGCAGGCCGCGTGCGGCGACGTTCGTCGCTACCAGTGCGGTGACCTGCCCGTTCTTGAACTGGGCCAGAGTCCGGGTGCGCTGCGGCTGGGACTTCCCACTGTGCAAGGCGGCGGCGGCCACGCCGCTGGCCCGTAGATGTCGGGTGAGCTGGTCGACGCCGTGCTTGGTGTCCAGGAACAGCAGGACGCGGCCGTCCCGGGCGGCGATCTCCGTGGTCACGGCGTACCGGTCCGGGCCGTGCACGACGAAGACGTGGTGCTCGATCGCGGAGACCGCGCTGGACGAGGGGTCCACGGAGTGGACGGCGGGGTCGCGCAGGTAGCGCTGCACCAACTGGTCGACGTCGCGGTCGAGGGTGGCGGAGAACAGCATGCGCTGCCCGTCGGGACGCACCTGGTCCAGGATCTCGGTGACCTGCGGCAGGAACCCCATGCCACACATCTGGTCGGCCTCGTCCAGGACCGTGATGCGCACCTGTCCCAGTCGGCAGCCCTTGCGCTCGATGAGGTCGTGCAGCCGACCGGGCGTGGCGACGACGATCTCGGCGCCCTCCCGCAGCACGGCGGCCTGTCGTCCGATGGACACTCCGCCCACCACGGTCGCGAGCCGCAGCCGCAGTGCCTCGGCGTACGGAGTGAGCGCCTCACCAACCTGCTGCGCCAGCTCCCTGGTGGGCACCAGAACGAGCGCCAACGGCTCTTTGGACTGCGCGCGCCGCCCAGCCGTCCGGGCGAGCATCCCCAGGCCGAAGGCGAGCGTCTTGCCGGATCCTGTGCGGCCCCGGCCCAGAACGTCCCGTCCCGCGAGCGCGTTCGGCAGCGTCGCCGCCTGGACGGGGAAGGGCACGGTCACATCGTGCTCGTCGAGCGTCCGCAGAACCTCGGCCGGCAGCCCCAGCTGCGCGAAGGACGCCGCCGTGGGCACCGCCGAAGTGGCGCCCGACGCCGTGGACACATCGTCCTGCTGCCGGGCATCGGCGCGTGCTGATTCGCTCACAGAGAGCCTTCCTCCGAAGGGACCGTACCGAGGAAGGCGCGGCGGGGACGCGGCCACCAGCCAGGGACACCGAACGGAGCACCGACACAGCGACGCCGCAAACGTTACACGGTAGCGCGGGACAACCGCCCGGGCCTCCCATGGCCGCACCTCTCAGCCACGGAACGACAGCCGGACCTGCCTGTGGCGGCTGGCCTCCGGCGAGGCCCACGACACGGACTTGAGCGCCATCACCGAGCAGGCCGTCGCCGAGGTACCCGTCCCCTGGAGGACGCTCTACGCCTGTCGCTTTCGCGAAGTGGGCTGGCCAAGAGGTCGCAGCGGTCCGACGTGCGTCATGTGTTCCACAACTGCAGCATCAGCACTCGGCTCGCGTGGGGTGAGCTGTGGCGTTCCGTCCCAAGGGGGACAGTGCCGCGCAGAAGAGAAGCGCGCCGAGCGGCATCAGATCCAGACTGGCCGCCATCGCCGCCGTACCGAGCACCACCAGCACAGGGCGCCAGACCCCGATGCGGCGCTGCACGGCGAGCTGGATCACCAGCCACAGCAGGCCGACGAAGAAGAGATTCGGGCCCACCGTGTACACCGTGGGCATCACGCCCGGGTGGCTCTGAATGCTCTCGAAGAGCCGGTCCATCCCGGCTCGGTCGTCGGCGCGGAATCCGACAACGAGGTCGATGACGCCCTGGGCGGTGATGGCCACCACCCCCACGAGTCCCAGCAGCGTCGCCGCCCGGATGCTCAGCCGTGCTGCGCTGGTCGTCGGCTTCGACAGCCGCAGGAGCCCCAGGAAGATCGCGGCGAAGAGCAACACCCCGGCGATCAGCGCGATGTGGCCGCTGGTCCAGGTAAGGCCCGGGCCGTGGTCCGGGTCGGACAGGCGGATGACTCCGTAGGCGAGCATGCACAGCGGTGCGGCGATGAAAGCGGTCCGCGTCAGTGCGGTCCGGCGAGTTCCCCAAGGTCGGTTCGTCATGTGTCGATTTTTTCGGTCCGCACCGTACTCAGAGATCAGGGATAGCCCCGCATGCACCCTGGCCCGTCCCTGACAGACCCTCATGGTCGTCTGCTTTCGGGTCCGATGTCGATGACAGAGGCTCCAGGTTCGCCGGCACAGGTGACCTGGAGAAGCTTGTCCCGGACGCGAGCGTTGTCACGACGGTGTGACCCGGGGCTCCGGTCTTGTTGGTCGCTTCAGTCCGCGGGCAGCCCTTCGCCAGGCTCGCCGAGGTGTGCGGCGAGTTGGAAGAAGGCGGGCAGGGCGAGGGCGAGGGCAACGCGGCCGACTCGACGTTGCGGCCCACCCTCGGGTGCCTGCGGGAAAGGCATACGCGCGCCTGGTCGGTCGACGCATCCGCCATCGTCGCTGATTGTCGTCGATTGATGCTCAGACATCGAGCACTCCGAAAGCTCCGCTCTCGCTCCCGCTGCGGACCACCCTCCGAGGCCGCTCAGGCTCCGTCTCACACACCGCGGTGCATAGCCGTCCACGGCATGCGACGACCCTCACCGGCAAGTGGTAGCCCTGACTTGTACGCAGGTGGCCGACTCGGGCCCCTCAGCAGGGTTGTAGGGCGCTCTGCTCAGCCGGCTCACCAGACGCCTTCGCTTGCAGTGAGTGGAGGTCGTCAGCCAGTCGCCTTGGCGATGATGCGTTCCATCTCCCCTCGATCGAAGGCCCGCAGAGTCGTGGAACGGATGTTGCCCACCCCGCCGAGATGCAGGAGTGCTGCAGTGGCAGTTTCGTCGTCGGGTGCCTCGACGACGGCCACGAGGTCGTATGGACCGACGGTCCAGTAGATGTTCAGGAGCTTCGCCCCGATCTTCTGTGCCGCCGCACCGAAGGTCTCGGCGCGCTTCGCGGTGTCCTTGTAGTCCCGGACCCCCTGATCGGTCCAGTTCAGCAGTGTGATGTACGTCGGCATGTTCTCTCACCTTCACGAGGAGACACATCGCGAGGTCAATCCTGGACATCGGGGCTGACACCTGCACGGGATGCGCACCCGAACGAGCGACACGGGCACCCCACAGGTGGTTGATCACGACTTCGGAAGTCACCTGCCTTCGTCAGCCGGCCAGGCCGTGGAACGAGACGATGCCTGGTCGACGGTGAAGGCCGGAATGTCGATCACATCGGGCCCCTGGTGTAGGCCGACTCGGGGTCAGTACGAGCGGTCTGCCACATCCAACCGCCACCCCGGCGAACCTGTGCGGTCACGGCACTAGCCAAGCGCGTCCGCCGTCCGCGGGGGTGGGACGTGCCGCACGGGCGCCTGGCGCGACCGTCTTCCGGACGCCGCACGTCCGTGGAGCGCCCGGTGTTCAACTCATCGCGGATCGAGGCGATTGCATCTCAGGTGTTGCTTCACCTCTTGACGATGCTGGTCCGGACCTTTAGTTTCACGCCTTAAACAAAGCCCATGGAATGCACTCAACACCCGTACGTCACGGCGGTGTTGGGACCGCGTTCCGCCACCCCCGCGTGAAAGGCCAATTTCCCCCCATGGCCAGACCCCTGCTCGCGGTCGCGTCCCTCGCCGCACTCGCCCTGTCCGCCGGCCTCCTCACTGCCGGCCCCGCCCAGGCTGCCACCGGCACCATCACCGGACTGGCGGGGAAGTGTCTCGACGTCGCCGGTGCCGGCTCGGCCGACGGCACGGCCGTGCAGCTCTACGACTGCAACGGCACCGCCGCCCAGCAGTGGACGGTCGGCTCCGACGGCAGCGTCCGCGCCCTCGGCAAGTGCCTCGACGTCACCGGCGGTTCGACCGCCGACGGTGCCAAGGTCCAGCTGTGGTCCTGCACCGGCGCCGCCAACCAGAAGTGGACCGTCACCGCCGCGCGCGACATCGTCAACCAGCAGGCCAACAAGTGCCTGGACGTCACCGACAGGTCGTCGGCCAACGGCGCCCGCGCCCAGATCTGGTCCTGCACCGGCGCGAGCAACCAGAAGTGGACCGCGCCCGCCGCGGACGGCGGCCCCCCGCCGGCCACGTCCATGGCCGTGGCGCCGTACCTCTACAACGGCTGGGGCAGCCCGCCGAGCCCGACCACGATCACCAACGCCACCGGCGTCAAGTGGTTCACGCTCGCCTTCGTCCTCAGCAACGGCTACTGCAACCCGCAGTGGGACGGCAGCCGTCCGCTCACCGGCGGCGTCGACCAGCAGACCGTCAGCACCGTGCGCGCGAACGGTGGCGACATCATCCCCTCCTTCGGCGGCTACAGCGGCAACAAACTGGAGAGTTCCTGCTCCAGCGCGGGCGAACTCTCCGCCGCGTACCAGAAGGTGATCAACGCCTACGGGCTGAAGGCCATCGACATCGACCTCGAGGCCGATGCCTACAGCAACCCGACCGTCCAGCAGCGCACGGTCGACGCGTTGAAGACCGTGAAGGCCAACAACCCCGGTCTGAAGGTGTACATCACCATCGGCACCGGGCAGAGCGGCCCCGACACCGGTCTGATCAACCGGGCCGCCTCCTCCGGCCTGGCCGTCGACGCCTGGGCCATCATGCCGTTCGACTTCGGCGGTGCCGGCCGGAACATGGGCAACCTGACCGTGCAGGCCGCCGAGGGCCTCAAGAACGCGCTGAAGAACGCGTACCGCTACAGCGACGACCAGGCCTACCGCACCATGGGCATCTCGTCGATGAACGGCATCACCGACCAGAACGAGACGGTGACGGTCGCGGACTTCCGTACCATCCTCGGCTACGCCCAGCAGCACCACCTGGCCCGTCTGACCTTCTGGTCAGCCAACCGCGACCGCCCGTGCACCGGCGGCCCGGCCGACAGCTGCTCCGGCGTCGGCCAGTCCGCCTGGGACTACACGCGCGTCTTCGCCGCCTACACCGGCTGATCGCATCCCCCACCCCCATCGGCCGACCCGTTCGGCAAGGAGGACCCGTGTTCCGACTCCCACGTCCCGCCACCAGATACCTGGCCGCAAGCCTGGTCACCATGGCGGCGTCGTCCTTCCTCACGGCCGCCCCCGCGGACGCCGCGATCCCCGCGGACCACGGCGCGTCCGCCCCGCGCGCGGCCGCCGCCGCGGCCGCCGCCCTGCCCACCGACTGGGCCACCGTCGTCAACGCGGCCAGCGGCAAGTGCCTCGACGCCCGCGCCGCCGGCACCGCCAACGGCACGGCGGTTCAGCAGTACACCTGCAACAACTCCACCGCGCAGCAGTGGAGTTTCACCGCGACCAGCGGCGGCTACGTACGCATCAACAACCGCAACGATGCCGGCCAGGTCGTGGACGTGACGAACGTGTCCACGGCCGACAACGCCCCGGTCCAGCTGTGGGCCTACGGCGGCGGCGCCAACCAGCAGTGGCTGCCCGTCGACGAGGGTGGTGGCGCCTACCACTTCGTCAACCGCAACAGCGGCAAGTGCCTGGACGACCCCGCCGCCTCGACCGCCGACAGCGTCCAGCTCGTGCAGTACACCTGCAACGGCACCGCCGCCCAACGCTTCCAGGTGGCCCCCGTGACCCCGCCCGCAGGATCGACGGACCTCGGCCCGAACGTGGTCGTCTTCGACCCGTCCATGTCGTCGTCGACGATCCAGAGCAGACTGAACTCGATCTTCAAGCAGCAGGAGACCAACCAGTTCGGCTCCCAGCGCTACGCCGTCATGTTCAAGCCGGGCACCTACAGCGCCGACGTCAACGTCGGCTTCTACACCCAGGTCCTCGGCCTCGGCCTGACCCCCGACGCGGTGACCGTCAACGGCGCGGTGCACGCGGAGGCCGACTGGTTCCAGGGCAACGCCACGCAGAACTTCTGGCGCGGCGCCGAGAACCTGTCAGTCAACCCGACCGGCGGCAACGACCGCTGGGCGGTCTCGCAGGCGGCCTCGTACCGCCGGATGCACCTGCGCGGCAACCTCGCGCTGGACGACGGCGGCTGGTCCAGCGGCGGCTACCTCGCCGACAGCAAGATCGACGGCCGGGTCAACTCGGGCAGCCAGCAGCAATGGCTGACCCGTAACGCGCAGCTCGGCGGCTGGACCGGGTCCAACTGGAACATGGTCTTCGTCGGCAGCCAGGGCGTGCCCGCCACCAGCTTCCCGAACCCGCCGTACACGACGGTCGCGCAGAGCCCGGTGACCCGCGAGAAGCCCTTCCTGTACGTGGACGGGGCCGGCGCCTACCAGGTGTTCGTCCCGGCGGTGCGCACCAACTCCACCGCGACCAGCTGGGCGAGCGGCAGCGCCGCCGGCACCTCCCTGTCCCTGGACACCTTCTACGTCGTGAAGCCGGGCGCGACCGCCGCGCAGATCAACGCCGCCCTGGCCGCGGGCCAGAACCTCCTGGTCACACCCGGTGTCTACCACCTCGACCAGACCTTGCGGGTGACCCGGCCCGACACCGTCGTCCTGGGCCTCGGCCTCGCCACGCTCATACCGGACAACGGCGTCACGGCGATGACGGTCGCGGACGTCGACGGTGTGAAGATCGCGGGCGTCCTCTTCGACGCGGGCACCACCAACTCGCCCACGCTGCTGGAGGTCGGCCCGCGCGGCTCCGCGGCCTCCCACGCGGCGAACCCGGCCTCCCTGCACGACGTCTACTTCCGCGTCGGCGGCGCGGGCGTCGGCAAGGCGACCACCAGCCTCGTCGTCAACAGCGCCAACGTCATCGGCGACCACATGTGGATCTGGCGCGCCGACCACGGCAGCGGCGTCGGCTGGACCAGCAACACCGGCGACACCGGACTCGTGGTGAACGGCGACAACGTCACGATGTACGGCCTGTTCGTCGAGCACTACCAGAAGTACCAGACCGTCTGGAACGGCAACGGCGGCCGGACGTACTTCTACCAGAACGAGATGCCCTACGACCCGCCCAACCAGGCGGCCTGGATGAACGGCTCCACCCAGGGCTACGCCGCCTACAAGGTGGCCGACTCCGTCACCAGCCACCAGGCGTACGGCCTCGGCAGCTACTGCTACTTCAACGTCAACCCGGGCGTGACCGCCGCGCGCGCCATCGAGGCACCGAACAACCCGAACGTGCGGTTCACCAGCATGGTCACGGTCTCCCTCGGTGGCACGGGCACCATCAGCCGCGTGATCAACAACACCGGAGGCCCGTCCAACTCCGCCAACAACGTCGCGAACCTCACCAGCTACCCGTAACCGTCCCAGGTCATGACGGGGAAGGCCCCGCAGCCCGGGCTGCGGGGCCTTCGGCACGGTGCAGGCAGTGGAGGCAGGTCAGGCGCTGGTGAGACCGGAGGTGTCTGCCAAGGCGAGTTGGCCAATGACGCCCAGGCAGCGGCTGCGCAGGGCTGAGGGGCTTTGTCTGTAGAGCCTCAAGACAATGGACACCAGGTAGTGTCCGTGGATCGCACGGTTGCTGGTGCGGGAGACAGCCAGGGTTCTCAAGCAGCTGACCACAACGGGCAAACAGGTCCAAGGCACGGTGCGTCCTCTCAAGGCGCAGGGCGTACAGATGGTCAACGAACGGAGCCGCAGCGTCCGCATCGACAGCCCGGCCATCGACTGCATGCCACAGCAGCTCACACGCCATGCACAGCGCCGTGGCGGCGGCCTCGGGCGCGCCGGCCGGCGCTGCCGGGATGCGGACGGGGACATCGCTGCGGGCGACGAGGTGCGCTGCACCGGGGCCGGCAGCCCGTTGTGACTGAGAACGGCATTTTTCGTTCGCGGGCCATCCGAATCCGGCCCGGAGACGTAACTACTGTGGAAAGAGTTCCTCAGCGAGATTCAGGAGGAGCAATGGCCATCTTCAGCAAACTCGTGCCTGCAAGGAATGACGACCACCGCTCGTCGAGGCACCACGGTGGACACGGTTCGCATCACCGCGGCGGACACCGTTCGCACCACCGCAGCGGACACCGTTCGGGTCACCGCAGCGGACGCCGCCGTAGCCGCCACTGACCGAATGAGTGCTGGGCGGGCCGGAGACTGGATGCCCCGGTCCGCTTCGCAGACCCCCGAGGTGCGCATCCCATGGTGCATGTCCTGCGGCGCCTGCTGTCGGTGGACGCTTCCGACGCCGTCGTGGCGGCCGCGCCCGCGATGCCGCCGCGTGAGGTGTTCCGGCGGTTCTGGCCCTACACCCGCGGCGGTCGGCGATGGCTTGTCCCCGTCCTTTCCCCGTTCTCCTCTTCAGCCTGGTCGGCCCGGCCGTGAACGCCTCGGAGATCTGGCTGTTCAAAACCGTCGTGGACGCTGTGCTCGCCCCCCGCGATCTGCGGCCGCTGCTCTGGGTCGCGCCGGTCTTCCTGGGCTCATCGTCTGCTCCGGGGTGCTGCGGTTCGGCCGACGACGTGACGTCCACCTGGGTCGGCGAGCGCTTCCTGCTCTCCCTTCGCGCCGGCACCTGGCGATCGCCCGGGCAATGATCAGGGACGCGCCCGTGCTGCTGCTGGACGAGCCGACCACCGGACTCGACGTCCGGTCGGGCCGACGGATCATGGATCCGCTGCGCCGGCTCATGGCCGGGCGGACCACCATCGTCATCTCCCACAACCTGCTGACCGTCCGGGACGCCACCCGCATCGTGGTGCTCGACCACGGCCGGATCGTCGAACACGGCGCTCACGACGACCTGCTGGGCCGCGACGGCATGTACGCCCGGCCGCACCGGCTCAGCGCGGGCGCGGTGCTGACATGAGCGCCCCCGCCCCCTGGAGGCCGGGCACGAAACCGGCGCCGGGCTACGTGATCCTGGAGCATCTGGTGCGCACCGGCTGGCTCGACGTCTACGACGCCTGGAGCGCGGAACGCGACTGCCGGTGCGTGATCAAGGTGGTGCGGCCGGACCACCGCGGCGAGCAACGGCTGGGCGAGCGACTGCTGCGCGAGGGACGGTGGCTGCGGGACTTCGCCCATCCGCACCTGGTCCGTGGCTACGAAACGCTCACGTCGCCCGAGCCGCTCGTCGTCCTGGAGACACTGACCGGTGAGACCCTGTCCCACCTCGTGCACCGGATGCGGCGGCGGCCGGCCGCCACCGATGTGGCGCTGCTCGGGGTGCAGATGTGTTCAGCGGTCCACTACCTCCACGGTCGGGGCCTGCTCCATCTGGATCTCAAGCCCGCCAACGTCGTGGTCGACCGCGGCCACGCCAAGGTACTGGACCTGAGTCTCGCCCGGCCTCCGGGGCCCGCCCCCGCGGGGCTGGGCACGTGCTGCTATCTCGCGCCGGAACAGGCCCGGGGCGGGCCGCTCACGGCCGCCACCGACGTGTGGGGCATCGGCATCACGCTGTTCGAAACAGCCTGCGGAGAGGAACCCGTCGTCTGCGGGGACAGCCGGGCTGCGACAGACGGCCACGACCGTGAAACCGATGACCGGTATTGGCAGCTCGAAGAGGCCGCCCCACCGATCGGGACCCGGCGACGTCTGCCGCTCGCCCTCGCCGCCGCCATCGACACCTGCCTACGAGCCGATCCCTCATCCCGGCCTACGGTCGCCGCACTGGCCTGCGCCCTCAAGGCAGAGCTGCCCCTGTGACACCCCGGCCAGCAGCCCCCACCCCCCGAGCCCGCACAGGGCGGTCTTCGGGCGAGTCACGGCACGAGCGATACCGCCGGCACACACCCGCAGGCGTCGGAAAACATGTTCGAGCCGACGCCCCTGCACGACTTCGTGCAGGCCCTGGCCGACCACCACCCCAGCGACGCGCACGACGACAGAGCCATCCTCGCCGTGCGCACCCCGCGCTGAAGCCGCACAGACCCACAGCGATGCGGCTGAGGCGGAACCGCCGGATCACGACATCGCCCCCTGAGCGGTCACCCGAAGCGATCCCGGCAGAGCACATTACGCAAGGTCGCAAGGTCACGCAGAGGAGCGGCGGTGTGGTGGATACGGCGGGGGCAGCGGACGATGGACGAGGGAGCAGAGCCGAGGAGAAGACTTCCCGATGACTGTTGCGAGCCGCGACAGGCTCCGGCGCGTTGGCATGACGGCCCTGCGGATCGTCGCCGTTGCCGCGCTGTACTACGCCTTCGGCAGGCTGGGACTGCTCCAACAACTCGTGCGCGGCCAGGTCACGCCGTTGTGGCCTCCGACCGGCATCGCGCTGGCCGGCCTGCTCCTGTTCGGACTGCAGGTCTGGCCCGGGATCGCGCTCGGCGCCTTCCTGATCAACATCCCACTGGGACCATCGACCCCCGCCGTGCTCGCCATCACGGCAGGCAACACACTCGCGCCCCTCTGCTCCTACGCACTCCTTCGCCGCAGCGGGTTCCGCACCCAGATGAACCGCTTCCAGGACGCGCTCGCACTGGTCTTCCTCGGCGCGCTCACCGGCATGCTCATCAGCGCGACCGTGGGCAGCAGCACCCTGAGTCTCGCCCACGCGCTGCCCCCCGGCGGATTCTGGCTCACGTGGTGGGTCTGGTGGACCGGCGACGCCATGGGCGTCCTGCTGGTCGCGCCGCTGCTGCTCGTCCTCCGCTCGGCGCACTGGCCGAAGAACATCCCCCGCTCCGGATGGGCGGAGGGATCGCTGCTTGTCGCGGCCACCATCGCCGTCGGTCTCCTGCAAACCTCCCCCGCACCGCTGCTCTTCCTCGGCTTCCCGCTGCTGACCTGGGCAGCCTTCCGCTTCCAGCGCACCGGAGCGACACCCTGCGCGCTGGCCGTATCCACCTTCGCCATCCTCGCCGCCACGCGCAGGACAGGCCCGTTCGCCGGGCACACGCTGCTCACCGACATGATTTCACTGCAGGCCTTCAACGGCGCCGCCGCACTGACCGCGCTGCTGCTCGCCGCGGCCATCACCGAGCGGAACCAGACCCAGGCGAAGATCGAAGAGGCCTGCAGGCGGCTCGCCGAGATGGTGGTAAGAGCCGCGCCGGACACCGGCGGCCTGTCAGCGCTTCCCAACCGCCAGGAAGACGGCGAGGAGAACGGCGGGCAGACCCGGCCGTCGTGAGCAATCAACAACTCCGACGCGGTGCGCGCGGGCAGCGGCCACCGCGATTCCACGCAACCCGAAACACCACCCTGTGCCGTCCCCGACAACCGGTGCGCCGGCTCGCATCTCATCCGCGGGCCGGCGCACACGGATCTGTCACAGCGGCCCTGTCAAGCCCTCGGCCAGGTCGGGCTGGCCACCACAGAATGGACCGATTGGCACAACCACACCCGGCTTCGCGGTGAGATAGGGCACAGCCCGCCCGCCGAATACGAAGCCCTGAGCACCACGAAAGCCCAGGCCACAACCAACATCCGAGGCCTCGGCCATACCCGAAGCGGTTCACGGGGATATTTTGTTAGGCGTTCTAACATTGCTGGGTAGGCCCCACGACTGGGTGCCCACTGTGCACGGCCTCCCCCATCCCTTCGGATCGAGGCCGCGGACGTCCGCCCACGCTGACGCCCACCCGAACCCGTCCCCGACAGGAGGAGGACTGCATGCTCGAAGCCGCAGACACGCACCGCCCCGGGGGCGAGCCGCCGAAGGCCCCGATCGAACGCCGCCACCTCGGCGGCACCGAACGGCGGCGCCACGGCCACGAGACCGAGAACCGTCCTCCCGTCTCCAGGCAGGAACTCAGCAAGGCCCCCGCGGATCTCATCGAGGAACCCGGTCCCCAGGTCAACTGGCGCGTCTTCATCATCGCCTCGGCCGTCATCGTCGCCTTCTCCCTCTGGGCCATGATCGTGCCCGGGCACGCCGCCGACACCATGCGGACCATGGTGGCCTGGATCTCGGAGAACCTCGGCTGGTTCTACGTCCTGACCGTCACCGTGGTGATCGTGTTCGTCCTCTGGGTCGCGCTGTCCAAGGAGGGCTCCGTCCGGCTGGGCCCCGACCACTCCCGGCCGCAGTACAAGCTCTTCACCTGGGTGGCCATGCTGTTCGCCGCCGGCGTGGGCATCGACATGCTCTTCTACTCCGTCACCGGGCCCATCACCCAGTACATGGCTCCGCCGGCGGGCCAGGGCCAGACGGGCGCGGCCGCCCAGGACGCCGTGGTCTGGACCATGTTCCACTACGGCGTGGCCGGCTGGTCCATGTACTCGCTGCTCGGCATGGCCATGGGCTACTTCGCCTACCGCTGGGGCATGCCACTGTCCATCCGGGCCGCCCTGTACCCCCTGCTCGGCAAGCGCGTCCGCGGCGGGCTCGGCGACACCATCGACATCGTCACCCTGGTCGGCACCGTCTTCGGCGTCGCCACCTCCATGGGCATCGGCGTCGTGCTGCTGGACGTCGGCTTCGCCCTGTTGTTCGGCCTCCATGGGGGCCTGTCCCTGCAGATCGCGCTGGTGGTCGTGGCCGTGATCATGACCATCGCCGCCTGCACCTCGGGCGTGGAAAAGGGAATCCGGCTGATCTCCCAGCTGAACATCTGGAGCGCGGCGGCGATGCTGCTCTACATCCTGGTGACCGGACAGACGGCGTTCCTGCTCAACGCGCTGGTGGAGAACATCGGCCGGTTCGTCTTCTCGCTGCCGGACCGAACCCTGGAGACTTTCGCCTACCAGGAGGGGGGCGCCAAGTGGATGGCCGGCTGGACCCTGTTCTTCTGGGCGTTCTGGCTGGCCTGGGGCCCGTTCGTGGGCCTGTTCCTCGCCCGCATCTCCCGTGGCCGGACGCTGCGCGAGTTCGTCATCGCCGCCATCGCCGCCCCCGTGCTCTGCGACTTCCTGATCGTGAGCATCTTCGGCAACAGCGCCATGTACCAGGTCCTGCACGGGAACACGAAGTTCGCCCAGCTGGCCATGCACAGCCCGGAGGAGGGCTGGTTCGCGCTGCTGAAGATGTTCCCCGGCGCCGGCTTCCTGATCGGCCTCGGCACGCTGTCCGGATTGCTCTTCTACCTCACCAGCGCCAACTCCGGCGCCATGGTGATGTCCAACTTCTCCTCCTCGATCCCCAACCCGTCGCAGGACGGGGCGAAGTGGCTGCGCATCTTCTGGGCCGTGCTCACCGCGGTGCTGACCATCGCGATGCTGGTGGCCGGCGGGGTCACCACCATGGAGTACGCGACGCTCATTTTCGCCCTGCCGGTGACGGTCATCGCCTGGCTGGTGATGGCCTCCTTCTCCAAGGTCCTGCGCATGGAGCGGGCCGAGCGCGAGGGCCGGGTCCTGCGCCGGCATTCGACGGCGGCGCACGGCGGCCACGTGCCCGAGCGCACCTGGCGCCAGCGGCTGGAGCGGATGCGCTCCTACCCCTCGAAGAAGCAGGTGGCCCAGTTCATGGAGCGCACCGTGCAGCCGGCACTGGCCGACGTGGTCCGCGAATTCAGGAAGCAGGGCTACCAGGCCACGCTGGACCTGGTCCCGAACGAGCACACCGGCATCGCCAGCCACGCGCTGGTGGTCGCGATGCCCGAGCACCGCAACTTCCACTACCAGGTGCAGGCCGTCGAGGCCCCGGTGCCGATGTTCGGCGGACGCATGTCCCGCCAGACGGACGTCTACTACCGGGTCGAGGTGTTCACCCAGACCGGCTCCGAGGGCTACGACCTCATGGGCCTGTCCCATCAGCAGGTGATCGACGACGTCCTGGACCGCTACGAGGCGCACCTGGGCTTCCTCACCTACTCCACCGAGCACGACTACGCCTCGGTGCTCACGCCGCCGATCGTGACCGCCACGGGCGCCGTCTCGGTGGTGGATCCCGCGGAGCCGCAAGACGACGCCGGTGTGAACACAGCGGGCAGCGGGCCGAAGGCGTAGGCGCCGTTCCACCGGACGCCGGTGCCCGCGCCACCCGCTTCGCAGCCGCACTTCTTCACCACGCCACCAAGTCAGGCGACCTGATCAGCCGTATCAAGCAGGACCTCGGCGTCCGTTGGCAGCACGGTGTCCGTCGCCAGTGGCGGAGTCGAAGGTAGATCTGTACGCCGCGATTCGCCGTGACCACGACCGCAAAGGGCTGTCCTGAACCCTGCAAAATACAACGTCACCTGGCGGACCGTGCGCCGGGCCTTGGACGGGCAATGGCTCGGCAACCGCGGACGTGCCTTCTCCGCCCCTTGCATCCACGGGCACGCCTGCTTCTCCGAACGTGCCAGTTACGACCCCTCGATCGCCTCCAGGGTCTCGATAAAGTCGGGGTGATGACTGGGAGCCGAGGCCGTTCCTCTGAACTCCGCTTTGAAGCAGGTCAGTCGAGGTCAAGGCAGGTGCTGTCGGGTCGCGGTCCAGGCGGCGATTCGCTCACGGACCGGGCCAGGTTCCAGGTGACCGACGAGGTTCTCCAGATGGGCCGTCAGGGTCTTGTGCCACCGCAGCGCGCGGATCTGCTCGATGGGAAGGTCGCGCCAGCCCTCGGCGAGCCCAGCGGCCTGTGTGAGCGTGAAGGTCAGTGCGTCGAGCGTGTCGGACGCCAGCGCCTCTGGACTCCAGTCAGGGTCGGTGTCGTCAGGGCCTAGCCGGTCGATCACCCACATCCGGAGCATGAAGTCCTGGTGAGCCACCCGCGCAGAGGACCCCTCGATGTTGTCGAGCATGCGCCGGTTCGCGAGCAGCGACAGCTTCGCCCACTGGCGACGGGCTTCCTGGGGGTGGCTGGAGTTGTAGGCCTGTCCCTGCGCGGCAACGCGTGCTGTCTCAAGTTGCCGGCCGTGGGCGTCATGGATGAACGTCTGCAGCTGGTCGAGTGTCCACGTGCTCACATCGTGGCCTGGTTCTTCTCGAGATGCATCGCTACTCAAGGTCCCCCCTCCTGGTCGTAGGCATGGGACAACAAGCCGAGCTCGCGGGCGTAGTGGCCGAGCGCGAGGCCTCCCACACGTGCTGATCGACGGGCGGTTCGTCATCGAGGACGGTCGCCGTACGGACATGCTCGCGGGCCGGTCCGTACGGCGTACGCCCTGTGCGGACTAGGCCTGGGGCTCGGGGAGTTCACATCCCTTGCGGCCCAGGTCGAGCTTGCTGCCGTCGACAACGCAGGGCACGATCCCGTAGGTCTCCTGCGCGTAGTGCGTGCCCTGGCGGACGGTGATGCGCCCCTTGCGGTCGACCTCGCAGGGATTGTTGAGCGTGCACTGCTCGCCGTCCTCGTTACCGGTGTTGTTGACGGCGATCACGCGTCCGGTGTGGTCGTCGATCACCGGGGAGCCGGAGGTGCCGCCGATGGTCTGGCACGCGGGCGTGTAGCGCACCGAGTCCTTCCAGGTCCACCAGTACTCCTTGAGCTGGTCCACGAACCCGTCGACAGAGCACTTGTACTGCTTCTTCCAGTACCCCGACGTCACGGTGATCTCGGTGTTCTTGCGCGGGTGGCGCGGGTCGAGCAGCAGCGGCCGTACGTGGTATCTGCTCTCGATCTCGGCGTAGGTGGTGGTCGTCCGGTACAGCGAGATGTCGGTGTCGGTCATCGTCGCGTACGAGATCCGGTCGGCCTGGAGCGTGCCGAGCACCCCGGCGTCCTCGTCGAGGAGCTTGAACGTGCGGGTGGACGGCTGGTCCACGATGACCTGGCCGGCCTTCGGGAAGCCGCTCTCGATGCAGTGCCCGTTGGAGAGCACGAGGGCGGGGTCGTCGGGCTCTGACTGCGGGGTGCGCACGACGGAGCCGGAACAGTTGCTGAGCGCGACGGTGCCGGCGAACGTGACGGGCGCGTCGTTCGGTCTCGCGCGGGTGCCGGCGTCCCCGCCCGCGGTCCCGGCGACGGCGGGTGCCGCGCCCGCGCCGACCAGGGCGAGCGCGAACGCAGCGCCGGTGAGCGCCTTGCCGATCCTCGGTGAGCGACGTGTCGTGCGGGTCATCGGTGCTGCGGGTGACATTGGGTGAGCCCCCTTGCCGACGCCGGGTCTGACGTCTGTAGCCGATGGTTGCCGTGCGCATTCTTCGGTGCCGACGGGCGCTGGGACAAGGGGTGGGATCAAGTCCGTGTCCCGCCGCGGTCCGCGGGCGCGGCGGAGGCGGGCTCAGGCCGGCCCCGGTGCACCTGCGGACCCGAACTCGCGCTCGGAGCGAGCGACTTGGTGTTCCTCCAGGTCACGTCGGCTCCGGCGGGGTCGCCGGAGCCCCCGCGATTGAGGTCGGGGCGTGCCGGCCTGGCAGGTCGGCTGATGGTTGATCAGTAGGCCGTATGTCGGGCGAGAACCGGTTCGGGGCTCGGCTTGCGGCGGATTCGCCGACGGGCGGAGCGGTCCGAGATCAGTGAAGCGATCGCGCGCCCAGCGGCAAGACCCTCGGGGTCGGGCTCCTCGACACCACGACCGGCACGTGGTCACGCCGACGGGAGGGGGACGGCTCTTGTCAGGCGTTTTCGTCGTGGATCCGCGCCCCCAGGTCCTCCGCCCACTCCAGCGCCCACGTCGCGGGCTCCTCGAACTGCCGGGAGGTGGGCCCGTACACGGCATAGTCCTCGTCCTCGTAGCAGTCCGCACCGGTGAGCCGGTCGCGAAGGTCGAGGAACCGGCCGCTGAGCGGGTCGGTCTGTGCATGCGTGGTCCGTCGTCCGCGCGCGGCGAGGCCTGTTGTGAGGGATGCGATGATCTCGTCCATCGGGGCGGGGTTCTCGGTGGCGACGTCGAGGTCGCGGCTGAAGCGTTCGACCAGGCCATGGGCCTGTACGGCGTATCCCCCGGTGAGGACCAGAGGGCAGGGCGAGCCGAGGTCGAGGATGTCGGAGGGGAGACGCTCGTGGAGCGGAGTGAGCTTCACGCGGTGGTCACGTCGGCCTCGGCGGTGCGGGGCAGCTCGGGGAAGGCTTCCTCCCAGACCTGCCAGACCTCCCAGACCTCGCGGACGCAGGGGCTGACCGAGCGACGCGGAACAGGCCACTGCTCGGCCAGCAGCCGATGGTGGAGGAAGGCCGCCAAGTCCTCGCGCAGGCCCTCGGCGAGGACAGTCCGGTAGAGCGTCGAAAACGGAGTGACGCACGTGGCACCCTGCCTTTGAGCTGCGCCCATGCCTGACATGCGCGCATACGTCGCCCAGGCATTTCAGACAGAGCCGGGCGGTCAATGCCGGAGATCGGGCACGCCTTCTACGAGGCCGGCCCGTCGTCCGCAACAGACCGACAAGGAGCAGAGATGCCTTTGGTACGGAGGGCATCCCGGAGTTTTCGCTGTCCGGGACGCTGTCGTGGAAGCACCTGGGTTCGAGGGCGGGTGTCCATGGGGCCGGTGGGGCCGTCAGCACAGCGGGGTTGATCTACCGGGCCGCTTGGCCGGGGCGGTGGTCACGGCATCTGCTGTTCGGTCCAGATGCATTTTCCGGCGGAGGTGTAGCGGGCTCCCCAGCGATCGGAGAGGGCGGCCACCAATTGCAGCCCGCGCCCGCCCTCGTCGGTTTCCGAGGCGTGACGGATCCGGGGCGTGGTCAAACTGCTGTCGGAGACCTCGCATATCAGCCTCTCGCCCCGCAGCAGACGCAGCCCGATGGGACCTTTCGCATGCCGGACGGCGTTTCCGACCAGCTCGCTGACCAGCAGCTCGGCAGCCATGGTCAGCGCGTCGACATCCCAACGGGCCAGCTGGTCCCGGACGTGTTCCCGCGCCTCGCCCGCAGCGATCGGCCCATCGGACAGCGGCCAGGCCGCGACGTCCTCGGGTTTCACCGCATGCATGCGGGCAATGAGCAGCGCGGCGTCGTCATCCGTGAGCTGCCTGTCCGGCAGCACACCGGCGAGCACGTCATCGCACAGACGTGTCAGCGATTCGTTCGCGCATCCGGTTCGGCCGCCGTCACGCCAGGCTGTCCCCGCGCTGGGCTGGAGGCCGGAACTGAGGACCGCGCTCGACAGTACCCTCGCCAAGTCGTTCATCCCGTCGTCGATGTCTCCGGTGGCGGCATCCACCAGACCGTCGGTGTAGAGCACCAACAGGCTTCCCTCCGGGAGATCGATCTCGCTCGTCTCGAACGGTGGCCGCGCGGCACCCAGCGGTGGGTCGGGCGAGCAGCCAGAGAACTGCACGGGCTGTCCTGGGCGGACGATGGCCGGCGGAGGGTGCCCGGCACATGCGAAGGTGCAGGTGGCGGAGACAGGGTCGTACACGGCGTACAGGCAGGTGGCGTAGAAGTTCTCTCCGAGGTCGTTGACCAGGTCGTTGAGGCGGTTGAGCAGTTCCGCCGGCGGGAACTCCAGGTCGGCCAACGTGTGCACAGCGGTGCGCAGCCGCCCCATGGTGGCCGCCTCGGGCAGGCCGTGTCCCATCACGTCGCCGACGACCAGGGCCACCCGGGCGCCGGACAGGGGAATGACGTCGTACCAGTCACCGCCGACATCGATGCCCTCGCTGGCGGGAAGATAACGCGCAGCCGTGTCCACGAACCGCAGCGACGGGAGGGCACGCGGCAGTAGTCCCCGCTGGAGTTCCTTGGCGCGGGTGTGCTCGGTGTCGTACAGCCGGGCACGCTCGATGGCCTGCGCCATCAGTCCGCTCAGCGCGGTGAGCAGGGTCTGCTCCTCTCCGTTGAGGAGGCGCGATTCGGCGAAGGAGATGACGCAGCACCCGATGCAGCGGCCGGAGACGATCAGCGGCAGAAAGGCCCAGGCTGCCTTGCCGGCTGCGCTGAGAAGTCCGGACATCAGCGGATAGCGAGCGACGTACTCCTCGGCCGAGGCGATGAAGGCGGGCTTCCCGCTGTGGTACACCTCCGAGACGGGAGAGACGGCGGTGACAGCAGTTCCGTCGATCTTGTCGAGAAAGGCCCGCGAGTATCCGACGGACCCGGCGACGCGTATCACCCTGCCCTCAATGATCTGGACGACAAGACCAGAGGCGCTGAACGGAGGCAGCACCCACGCCGCGATGGCCGCCACCACATCGCGCATCGTCAGGGCCTGCGCGAGGGCGGTGGTCAACTCGGTCACCCGGGCCGTGCGCTCGGCTGCGGCCCGTTCGGCGGCTGCGTGTTCCGCCGCACGGGCCTGGCTTTCGGTGACGTCGGCGGCATACACCGTCAGTCCGTCGGGCACCGGCACCAGCCGCATGCGGTACCAGCGCTGGTTGGTGGGCCAGCGCATCTCGAAGGTGGCCGGGGCGCCGCTGGCGACGGCCTGCCTGCAGCGTGTCTCAAGGCCCGGCGCGGCGAGGTCGACGCGCAGGCTTGCGAAGATGTCCCACAGAGTTCGGCCGAGCAGCGCGTGCGAGACGCCGAGCAGCCGCTCCGCCTCCGCATTGACGAAGGTGACGCGCCATGCGCCGTCCACCACAAAGAACGCGTCACTCATCTGCCACAGCGCTCGGCTCATCGAGTCCGGTGCGGTGAGGGCCGTGCCGCTGCTTCCTTCCGGACCGGCCGACCGTACGGGTTCACCGTAGCGGCCGATTGCGGGCCCGCTGAGGGGTCGGCGTGCCCCTTCCTCCCGGGGTGGCCGTGGCCCCTCCCGGCTGTGCTGGCTTTGTACCCGCTGTCCGTCGGCCGGGAGCCGGCCGAGACGTAGCGCGGCCCACGCGGTCAGCACTTCGACGGCGGCGCGCTGCTGCGGCGTGGGCTCCTCGGCGGGGGCCATCAGCACGGACAGCACGCCCAGTATCCCCTCGGGGGTGATCAGGGGAACGGCCAGCAGCCCGCCACCGGCCGGCAGCGTCGTGCCAGTGCGGTCCTCGATGGTCTCCACAGGCTTCCATACGGGTGTCCCGCGGGCCGCTGCGCGGGCCGGGGCCGTGTCGCTCGCCTCCCCGATCTCCGCCCAGTTCCGAACGGCCGTGCGGAGCAGCCCGTGCACTGCCGTCAGCAGCAGCCCACAGTTGCCGGGACCGCGTAGATGCACCATGCCGCCCAGACCACCGGACTCCGTCACCGCATGGTCGAGGGCGAAGCTCAGCAGGTCGGCACCTGACAGGCTCTCCCCCGCAGTGGTGATCACTCGCAGTCTGGTGGCGGCCGCGTCCACGGGGGCCTGCTCGGACATTCGGTCACCTCCGCGGCGAGCAGGCGGGGGATTTACTACCCTCAATAATTATTAGTTGAGCCACCCTGCCCAGTCGAGACGTAACGGACACAGGGTTCTTCCGGGGACCATCCGTGGCAGAGAACCATGCGGATGCCGGCAGCATCGCGCGGAAAAACGAGGCCAGTGGCCGGTCGGCGGTGATGACCAGAGCGGCGCGAGGAGTTTCGGGCACCTCGGCGCATAGGCGCATCACAGGAATCTGGTCGGCCGACCAAGAAAGCGGGTGCGGATGACCGCAGCCAGGATGCGGGGTGAGGGCGAACAACACCGCCCGATCGTGTCCAGGCGCTGCGTGCCCGTGCGGAGCCGTCGCCTCCCCGGCGTGTGCGGGGCTGCCCGAGCGGGGTAACCGGAAACCATGCGCCTCCTTGGGCAGGTGTTTACTCACCGGCAGCGCTCGGGGCACCCCAGCGTCGCCCTGCTAGCGGTGCCGCTCGGGATGATCCTGGCCATCACGCTGGCCGACGCATTCAGTCCCCGTGGCGTACCGCTGGGGCCGCTGCTGATCGTGGCGCCCGCGATCACGGCATCGTTCGCCGGCCCCGTCCTCACCGCGGCGATGGGCGTGGTCGCTGTGGCGGCTCTGTTCAGCATCGGTCTGACACCCCCGATCCTTCTGGGGACTTTGTACTTCGATTCGCAGGTCATCTCCCTGCTGGTGGTGTCGGCGATCGTGACCGTGTTCCGTTACCTGCAGGGCAGGCACTCTCGTGAGCTGACGCAGGTGCGCACCGTGTCGGAGACGACGCAGCGCGTGCTGCTCAGGCCACTGCCGCACCGTATCGGCCCGCTGTGGGTGGCGTCGGTATACCTGGCCGCTCAGGAGCAGTCCCTGATCGGTGGCGACCTCTACGCGGCTGTACGTACGCCTGACGGCACCAGATTGATCATCGGGGACGTGATGGGCAAGGGACTGCCCGCAATCGGCGACGCCGCTCTGTTGCTCAGCGCATTCAGAGAGGCCGCACACCGCGAGGCCACCCTGCCCGACCTCGTGGCCTACCTGGACCACAGCATGTGCTGGCACCTGGCCGAACCCACCGAACGGGATCAGGTCGGAGAGTGCTTCATCACCGCCGCTGTCCTCGACATCCCCGACGAGCACCCCATGGTGCAGATGGTCATCTGCGGGCACCCGCCACCCCTACTGCTGCGCGACTGGCAGGTCACCACACTGCGCGCCACCCGCCCCGCGCCGCCGCTGGGCCTGGGCGAGCTGACCCGCCCCGACTACCACGTCGACACCTTCACCTTCGAGCCCAGGGACGTGCTGCTCCTGCACACCGACGGCGTGACCGAAGCCCGCGACGCCCAGGGCGCCTTCTACCCGCTGGCCGAACGGGCCGCATCCTGGGCACACCACAAACCCTCCGCACTGATCCGTCACCTGCGCGCCGACCTGCTCGCCCACGTCGGCGGGCACCTGGCCGACGACGCCGCCGCGATCGCCGTCCAACGCACCTTCCCGCCGGCACCCACCGGCACTACCGAGCGCGCGCCCCCATCCCGACCCACCGACGAAGGCGACCAGGACCGTCTGTGAGGAACAGCGGTGGACCGAGCTGACGGCCGTCGGTTACTCGGGGGACAACTGGCCCGTCTGGCACACGCTCCGCAGGCGTCATCCGTTGCGCGGCGGCAGGCTCGAGGAGTGGCGGACATCCCGCCGCCATCCGAAGGGACCGTGAGAGGGATGCGGGTCTTCATCACAGGCGGCTCTGGTTACATCGGCCGCTCCACCATCGAGGCGCTGATCCGGCGCGGTGGGAAGGTGACGGCGCTGGCGCGCAGCGAGCACTCCGCGCGCATCGTGTCGGGCCTGGGCGCCGTCCCTGTCGCGGGGGCGCTGACCGACGTCGACGTTCTTCGGGAGGTGGCCCGCCAGGCCGACGGGGTCATCCATCTCGGGGTGGACTACACCGAGGGCACAGCGGAGATCGATCGCGCCGCGGCGCAGGCGCTGCAGGAGGGCGCGGGAAGTCGTCCCTACGTGCACACGGGCGGGGTGTGGGTGTACGGCGATACCGACGGGGTCGTCGACGAGGACGCCCCGCTGAACCCGCCGCGGATCACCGCTTGGCGTCTGGAGAACGAACAGCGTGTGCTCGCCCGGGCGGCCACCGGAGAGCATCCGGTGGTGGTGATGCCGGGGCTGGTCTACGGGCGTTCCGGCGGGCTGGTGCAGCTGTACTTCGTCGAGCCGGAGCGTACCGCCGGTGCCGTGCCCTGCGTCGGAGACGGCTCCAACCACTGGGCGCTGGTTCACGTCGACGACATCGCCGAGTTGTTCGTCCTGGCCCTGAACGCCCCGGCTGGTTCCGTGTACGCCGGGGTGAGCGGACAGAACCTCCCGCTGGCGGACATCACCCGGGCCCTCAGCCACGCCGCCGGGTGCCCGGGCAGGGTTGATTCGCTTCCGCTTGGGGAGGCCGTGCGGCGGATGGGCCCGATCGCCGAGGCGTTCGCCCTCGATCAGCAGCTCACCGGCGCCCGGGCCCGCCGCGAGCTCGGCTGGACGCCTACCCACCTCGACGCGCTGGCCGAACTCGCCCAGAGCTGAACCGCTCGCCCTGGCCGGCCCGGCACGACCAGGTACGTAGACCGTGCCCGTACAACACTCCCCCGGACCTGTGCTCCCGCACCGGGCTCGACGTGAAGTCCCGCGAGTTGGCCGCCATCGCCGCCCGCACGGCGTTCGGCACGGCCGGCCCGCAGATGCGGGTCCACATCCACGGCTTCCGGCCGACGGACCGCCGGTCTCCCACACGGTCACGCCGAACCACCACCTGTCCGGGCAGTACCAGTGCCGCCGTCGGTCCTGCTGCTCTCCCCTCCTCCGGCGTCTCAGGTCCGGAACAGACGGCGAAGCCACCGCGGCCGGTTGCCGGCCTGGTCGAGCTTTGCGAGCGCGTCTGTTCGGCGCCGAGGCCGCCGATACCGGACTCACCTCCGAGCAGGTAAAGCAACGGCAGGCCATGCCGTTGGGCCTGGAGGAACTGCGTGCCACCTTGCGACGTGTCGCCGCCACCGACTTCGGGCTGCGTGCCGCGTCCTGGATCTCCCGAGCCAGCGACAGCACCCGCCGCGCCGCGCGGTACCGCTCCGGACGCGTCCTGCTCGCGGGAGACGCCGCCCACGTCCACCTGCCCGCCGGGGGGCAGGGGCTCAACGCAGGACTCCAGGACGCGGCGAACCTCGCGTGGAAACTGGCCGCTGAGATCCACAGCTGGGCTCCCGCCCACTTGATCGACGGCGCGTTCTGCTACGAACACGAACGCCGATACGTGGCAGAACAGCTCATGGCCAACACCCTGGCCCAGGGGGCGCTGATGCACACCTTCACAGCCGGCGGAAAGGCACTGCGCGACCTGGTCAGCGATCTGATCAGCCGTGGCGGCGACACCGCCGGGGAACTGGCCGGATGGCTCTCCGGCCTCAGCCTGAGCTACCCGCAGACCGAAGGCACCCATCCGCTGGTGGGCACGCGAGCCCCAGATCTCCCCCTCACTGACGGCGGAACACTCCACCAGGCGCTGCGTCATGACCGCTACCTGCTCGTGGACCTCACCCCGGACACCGGCCTCGCCGAACTCGGCTCCGCCCACATCGACGTGCGCGCGGCGCCATCCCCCAGTGGCACCTGGTCCGCCCTGCGCGCCGTCCTCATCCGACCGGACGGCTACATCGCCCACGCCACCCGGTCCACCGACCCCCTCAACCTGGCCACGACACTCGCCCAATGGACCACGGCCACCGGCTCCATACCGACCGCGGCCCAAGAACTCCAGTTGTAGATCGTGATGTTCGTCGTGGCTTGGGTGACGTCGGCCTGATCAGGCAGCCTGTCGGCTACGGTGCAGGCCATGGATAGCCGTGTGTACGCACGAGGGCGACGAGGCGTGCGTGTGCGACATCTCCGACGTCGGCGTCTCCCAGCCGACCGTCTCCCACCACCTGAAGAAGCTCAAGAAGGCCGGATTGCTCACCTCCGAGCGGCGCGGCACTGGGTCTACTACCGCGTGGAGCCGCCCGTGCTGGCCGCCATGGGCAAGCTGCTGACCAGCGCCGCCACAGCGGCCTGACCGCTGCACGGCGACGGGAGGACTCCACCATGTCCGTGGACGCCGGTTCGTCCAGCGCGGCGATCGTGCCGCTGACCGCTGAGCACGCCGAGCAGGTCTTGGCGATCTACCAGGCCGGTATCGACGAGGGCAACGCCACCTTCGAGACGACCGCCCCCAGCTGGGAGACGTTCGACGCGGGGAAACTGCGCGAACACCGCTTCGTCGCGCGGGGCGACGACGGAGGCGTGCTCGGCTGGGTCGCCGCGACCAAGGTCTCCGACCGCTGCGCCTACGCCGGCGTCGTCGAGCACTCCGTCTACGTCCACCCCTCCGCCCGGGGCCGCGGCGTCGCCTCGGCCCTGCTCACGGCGCTGATCGACTCCACCGAGCAGGCTGGGATCTGGACCATCCAGTCCGGGATCTTCCCGGAGAACACCGCGAGCCTCGCCGTTCACCGGCGGGCCGGGTTCCGCGTCATCGGCACGCGGGAGCGGATCGGACGCCACCACGGCCTGTGGCGCGACGTCGTCCTCGTCGAGCGCCGCAGCCCCGCCATCGACTGACCTGTCACTGCTCGGGCCGGCCAGCAGATCCAGGTCCGGGCCCCGGCTCCCACTCAGCCCTTCTCGTCGAGGGTCAGCTGGTGGTGGAAGTCAAAGTGTTGGGTGGGGTAGCGGTAGACGTCCTCGGGATGGACGATTCCCGCCGCGGCCGGGGGCTGAGCCGGACCCTGGCTGCGAGTTCGGGTCAGCCCTGGGCGAGGAGCGGGCCGAGGTCTGCTCGGCGACGCTCAGGGTTTCCCTCTGGGGGTGATCCGGCCGTGGACCTCGGGGATGGTGCCGGGCCCACACCTTGGCTGTGGAGAGGTCTACGAAGGTCGACGACAAACGACGGCAGCCTCGTGTCCCGCGACCCGGCGACCGTCGTGGGATCGCCCAGAGGGCGGCCGGACGACGCTGACCATGCACCGCGGCACCCCACGGCGTCCTGCCGCTCCCGTACAACCACGGTGGAGCAGGCGTTTTCTCTTCCCCTCCGTCCCGTACGGACTTTTCGAGAAGCGTGAACGACTGCGGCGTACCGCCTGGCTGCGGCTTGCCCCGCTTGCGTCCGACAACCTGACAGCCGGCGTTGAGGTAGTACGCATGCAGGCGTGCATGGCCGGCCAGGCGATGCTCGGCATCGCCCAGGCTGCACAGCCTCGCCCTTACGGGATGATTCCCGCCCCCTACGAGGCCAGAGAGGCCCAAGGGAGGCGGCTCCCCACTTCGCCGGCTCGGAGGATGCTCAGTCGAGACAGAACTCGTTGCCCTCGATGTCCTGCATCACGATGCACGCATCGTTGCCGTCATACAGGAGTCGCACGCGCACCGCGCCGAGCGGGACCAGTCGTGTGCATTCGGCCTCGAGCGCGGCCAGGCGCTCTTCCCCCACGAGTCCGGTGCCGACTCTCACGTCGAGATGCAGCCGATTCTTGGCGACCTTGCCTTCGGGTACGCGCTGAAAGTACAGGCGCGGGCCTACACCTGAGGGATCACTGCAGGCGAACCATGAACCCTGATCCTCGCGAGCCTGGGAGCGGTTGAAATCGTCCCACGTGGCGAACCCCGCCGGTGGCGGCGGTACGACGTACCCCAGCACCTCGCACCAAAAGCGAGCGAGACGCTCAGGTTCCGCGCAGTCGAAGGTGACTTGGAACTGCTTGATCGATGACACAGGCGCACCGTAACAGGGAGACCCTGTTGCTCACCTCCCGTTAAAAAGCTGCACGTTGACGGGAGGACGGTCCTTGCGAGCTGCTGCTGCGTCATGCAGTGGCACGGTTGACCCGATGTCGATGCCTCCAAGGGGTCGCCCGTCGTTCCGGACCAGACCGTCGGCCACGGCCCTCGCCGCGTTTCGAGGCCAGCGTGCTCATGGAGTCGTAAGGGACAGGCGTTGTGTGCCTGGGCGGGCAGTGCATGTAAGAACGGGAGTCGTTGACCGGCAACTGTCCGTTGTCAGCCATCGTGGTGCTGTGTCAGCCCCACGTGCCACACTGCCGCCCATGTCACTCGCTGATCTCACTCTCGACCAATGGCGGTCCTTCGACCAGCTCAGAGCCCGCCGCACCGCTCAGGAAGCCGCCGACCATGTGGGCGGCCGGGTGACACTCGTCGAGACCACGGAGCACCTCGGCGCCCCGCTGCACCGCGTCCGAATCGAGCGGAACGGGCAGGAATTCGCTCTGATACCGGGAGGCCCGGTGTCCCTGGGCTTTGATCTCGACAACTGGCAGCCGACCCCGGAGCAGACCGCCGACTATGCCGAGAGCGTGGAGCAGGGCTACGGCTACGGGCCCGATCTGCGGACCCACCTCGCGCAGGTACTCAGCGCTCGCCGGGGCGTTCACCTGGCCACCGTCCTCATGGCCGTGGAGGACGAGAATCTGACTGAGCCTCCTGCTGACATGCAGGCTGTTCTCTCAGCCCGTGGCCTGCGGATGCCGAGCTCCGACGAGTGGGAACACGCGTGTGGCGCCGGGGCAGACACCCTGTTCCGGTGGGGAAACGACTGCCCCCTCGACCGCATCCCCTATGGGGATCGCACCGGCCCGCAGAACCAACTGAACGCCTTCGGCCTGCATATCGCCTACGACACCTACCGCACGGAGCTGACGAGCGATGTCACTGCGGTCCACGGCGGCGACGGGGGCGAGTCGGTGTGCGGCGGCTACGGCCACACGCTGGCCTGGCTACCCCTGGCCACCGCCAACCGCAACCCTTCCATGGTCGAGTTCGTGTACGGACCGGACGGAGAAGACATGTACGGAAACTTCTCCACCCGACCGGTGCTCACGCTCTGAGCCTTCACGTGCATAGCCTGCAGGGTGAGCCTGGTCAGGGGCCCGCCCGGCTACTGATCAGTGAGTGAAGCGATCGTCGTCCGGTCAGCCACGCTGGGTCTCAGCCCGAATCATCTGCCGCAGGCTGCTGCGAGCCGCAGCGAGATCGCCCTGAGCCTCGGCGAGTTCCGCCTCAAGCTGCTGCTTCGAGGTCTGGGCTGCCGTGAGTGCCTCGCTGAGGCGAGCGTTTTGTGAGGCGAGCTCGTTGACCCGTGTGATGAGGTCGGTTGTGGGGATCTGGTCGACTTGTTGGCCGAGTTGGCGCCGCAGGGCGGCCTTGAGCGGATCGCGTTCGCCTCGCAGTGCTTTGATCTCTTCCCTCGCGAGAGCGAGATCTGTCTGCATCGCGTCGGCGCTGACTTGGCGTCCCGTCTCCAGTTCATGTCGAGGCAGGACCTTCTGCCGTTGATCTGCTGGGAACCCACCGTGACGTCCTCGTATCCATCCCTGACTCATCCCTTGGCTGAGGCTTTGGTCGATGTCCTGTGGTTCATCGACGGCAGTGAAGACGAGCACATGGATCTAGGCCGTGTATCGAAAGTGCTGGTCGTAGGCGCGACACTGCCTAAAATGGCATGCGATCTTCGCCTAGTCGTGCTGGGATCAATCGCTATGAATGATCATTTTCTTGATGAAGCCGACTTGACGGACAGGATGGAACGGAACCTGGCGGAACACGCCTGTCATCTGCACCGGAGTATGTCTGGTGCGACCGTCACAGAGGCTGGTGACCTCCTGGTCGCGGACAGTGGCCTGGACGACGACACGTTCAACATCGTTGCCGCGGCCCGGTTCACCGCCGCCGGCACCGCGGCCCGCATCACCGAGACCGCCGGGACGCTGGCAGGCACCGGCCGCCGTTTTTCCTGGTGGGTGGGCCCCGCCTCGACACCGGCGGACCTCGCCGCCCGCCTGGCGGCGGCCGGTCTGCCGGTGTCCGAACGCGAGACGGCGATGTGGGCCGAACTGGACGACACCCTGCCGCCTCCCGCCGTCCCGGGACTGGACATCCGGAGGGTGACTACGCCCGAGCAGCTCGCCGACTACGCCACGGTCCTCGCCGCGAACTGGAACCCGCCCGCCGAAACCGTCCGACGCTTCTTCGCCCGGGCGGCTTCGCAGGCACTGGCCGTGACCTGCCCGGCCCGGTACCTGGTGGGCTATGTGGAGAACCGTCCGGTCTGCTCCGCCGAGGTGTTCCACCACGCGGGAGTCGCCGGCATCTACAACATCTCCACCCTGGCTGCCCACCGCCGGCGCGGCTACGGCGGCGCCATCACGCTCGCGGCCCTCCGCACGGCCCGCGAGCGAGACCACCGCATCGCGGTCCTGCAGGCGTCGGCCGACGGCGAGCCCGTCTACCGCCGCCTGGGGTTCCGCTCCTGCGGCCAGTTCGTCGAACATGCCATCAACCTCTGAACCGCCAAGACTCCACGGGCTGTCCGTCCGCCATCCCTGAATGGGCTGGTCACCGTCACTCATTGATGGCCGCTGCGAGGACAGTGGCATCGTAGCGGCCCGCGAGCTTGTCGTATCTCGTGGCCACAGCTCGGTTCCTTTTGAGGCGGTTGATGCCGCACTCGACGGCATGCCGAGCCTTGTAGTCCTTGGCGTTGAACTCGGGCGGCCGGCCACCGCGGGAGCCGCGCTTCTTGCGGTTGTGAGCCTGGTCGGCCTCGTCCGGTATGGTGCAGCGGATGCCACGGCGGCGCAGGTAGGCGCGGTTCTTGCGGAAGGCGTACGCCTTGTCAGCGCGCACGCGATCGGGGCGGACGCGCGGCCGGCCCGGCCCGAGGCGGGGCACGCGGACCTTCTTCAGCACCGTTTCGAACTCCGGCGAGTCGCCACGCTGCCCTGCCGTCACCACGATCGACATGGGCTTCTGGCCCTGCTCGACCGCCAGGTGCAGCTTGATGGTGAACCCGCCGCGCGACCTTCCCAGCCCGTGATCGCGGGGCTCGGTGAAGATGCCGCCTGGTGGTTCCTTCTGCAGGTCACTCTGCTTGCGGGCCCGGCCGCATGCTGGTGAGCGCGGCAGACCGTGGAGTCGACGCTCAAGTCCCAGGCGATTGCGCCTCTCGCGTCGGCCAGGGATTGAAGCTGAGTGAGGATCGGCTGCCAGGTGCCGTTCCGCTGCCACCGGCGGAACAAGTCGTAGACCCGGCTCCATGGTCCGTACTCGACGGGTACGCCCCGCCACGTCACACCGGTCCGAACACGGAACCGTATGCCGTCGATCAACTGTCGCCGAGGCCAGACGGGTGGCCGTCCCACCCTCGTGCCCTTCGGCAACAACGGCTCCAGCACTGCCCACTGCTCGTCCGTGAGATCTCCCCGACCCATGAAATGCGGTGCGTCTCTGACGATGGGCGAAGAGCGGTACTACCCAGCCGAAATCGTTCTGAAGAGCGACTTCGTCAACGGGCGGGTCGGCCTGCAGGTATCGCATGAGGATCTGGATGAGTGGGAGCGTTGCCTCGATGCCCTTCAGGCTGAGGAGGGGGCCGAGTGGCCGGCCGGTGGCCGCAGCGCCTGGGTGGACGTGGTTCCCGATGACCCGGTGGAGGTGACTGTGCACGACTCGCCGTCGACGCAGATTGCGGTGCGTGTGCCGATCGACATCGCTTCGGAGTGGCTGGAGGAGAACCGGCTGCGGTTGGATCGTGTTCGGGCGGCTGTCTCCGCGTCCTCATAGGGCTCGCAAGATGTGATGATCTTCGTGGGGCTGGAGTGATCACGGCGTCTGAGTCGTCTTGGACAGCACCGTTCACCGGGCTGAGCCCGCGCTGTTTCCACAAACTGGTGAATGCACTTCGTCGAGACGGAGCGGACGCGGTCCGGCGGGGTCGGCCGTGGAGCCTGCCATTCGACGACCGGGTGCTGCTGGTCGCGGACTACTGGCGAACGAACTTGACGTTGAGCCAGATCGGTCCCCTCTTCGGGATCTCGAAGTCCGCGGCCGACCGCGTCATCAACCATCTTGGGCCCCTCCTCGCGCTTCGGCCGCATCGGCGGTTCCGCAAGGACACCGTCCTCATCGTGGACAGCCCCCTGGTGCCCACCCGTGACCACACGGTGGCCGAGCAGTCCAAGAACTACCGGTATTCCGCGACCGGGTTGGTCAGGCGGTGCGTCCACTGCTTGCGCTGCTCGTTGGTGAAGTACCTTGACATGCTCCCCGGGCTGAAGCCCGTGGGTTCCGGCCGTCCCACGGGTTGCTGTACCGCTACGCGGCACGGTGTCCGTGTGGGATTCCTTGCATGCCCTCCGAGGCTTCTGTGAGGCTTCTGGCGGAGGCGAGTCGGTCCGGCACGCGGCTCCGGACGAATCGGCGAATGCCCAGCTCAGGGGGCGCAGGGGTGGGGACAACCCCCTGGGATGGAGGGGGCTCGGCCCCCCACGAGGTCTACGGCTGACAGGCTGGTGGTGGTGGGACGGCCATAGCCAGACTCGCCTGCATGACGATTTCCTCCGACGCCACGGTCACGACCGCCCCGGCCGCCGTGCGGCCCCCAAGACCCCGCCCCGACGCCGGCAGCGACTTCGCCCGGCTGTCGCAGCGCATCACCGAGGCGGGTCTCCTGCGGCGGCGCCCCGGTTACTACACGGTGCGGCTCGGTCTGGTGATCGGGCTACTGGCGGCGGGCTGGGCGGCCTTCGTCACGCTGGGCGACACGTGGTGGCAGCTGGCGGTCGCCGCCTTCATGGCTCTGATCTTCGGTCAGGTCGCCTTGGTGGCACATGACTTGGCGCACCGGCAGGTGTTCCGGAAGCGCCGCGCGAGCGCGATCTGGGGCCGGTTCTTCGGCAACCTCGGCATCGGCATGAGTTACGGCTGGTGGATGAACAAGCACACCCGCCACCACGCCAACCCCAACCACGAGGAACTCGACCCCGATGTCGCCCCGGACATCCTGGTGTGGTCCACCGAGCAGGCCCGCAACAGCAATGGTCTGGCACGGTTCATCGGCGGCCACCAGGCGTTCTTGTTCTTCCCGCTGCTGACGCTGGAGGGCTTCAACCTGCACGTGGCGAGTGTGCGGGCGCTGCGCTCGCCGTCGATGAAGAGCCGCCTGCTGGAGGGCACACTGCTTTTCCTGCACATGGCGGCCTACTTGTCCGCGCTGTTCCTGGTGCTCTCCCCCGGCAAGGCCGTGGCGTTCCTCGCTGTGCACCAGTGCCTGTTCGGTGTGTATCTCGGCTGCACGTTCGCCCCGAACCACAAGGGCATGCCCACCTTCACCGGCGACGACCGCCCCGACTTCCTGCGCCGCCAGGTACTCACCTCCCGCAACGTGCGGGGCGGCCGGCTCACCGACGTGATGCTCGGCGGGCTCAACTACCAGATCGAGCACCACCTGTTCCCGAGCATGCCCACTCCTCATCTGCGGCGGGCCCAGGTCGTCGTACGCGCGTACTGCGTGGAACTCGACGTGCCGTACCACGAAGCCGGCCTGATCCAGTCCTACCGCGAGGCACTCACCCACCTGCACCGAGTGGGCGAGCCCATCAGACGTCAGCGCTAGGCGTCATAACGGCAGGACAACACGAGGCGCCGCGGGCAGGGTCACCCCTGTGCCGACCAGGACTGAACCCGCCTACCCGTCGTCAGCACCGCTCCGCCTGCGCCGCCGCAGCGGTGCTGTCACCCACATCGTCAGCCCGACAAGGGACACGATCACCGCCCCTCCGACCACGGTGGGAACGGCCGCCATGAGAAGAAGGGTGAGCAGCACCTCGGCCCACGTCGGATCCTCACCCATCGTGCTCCCACCTTGCGCCATGATCCTCATGACGCCGACGGGCAGCGATCAGTTCCCGAGGCCTCCGGCCGTCCGCCGTACGCGGGAGGCCGGAGGCCTTTCATGGGCTCGATGCTCTCGGTCGGACGGTTGCCCCCTGGATGACCCACTCGACGCGAGAGTCCCAGACGACCTGTGGAAGCAACTCAGCCACGGCTCGGGAGTAATCGACGTCGGGGTCGCCTGCGAGCCGACGGACAAGGAGGCTGTGCTCGGGGAGGAAGTGGTGGCTGCGGGGTCGTCGCCGAGCACGAGTGCGTGTGCGTGTGGGGGGGCCGACTTCGATGATGCCGTTGAGCTCCTCGACCGAGCAGGCGCGGCCGTAGTCCCCCTCGTCCTCGGGGTAGTTGGGTGGGGGGCCGGTCCAGTGCCGGCGCGCCGATTCCGGGACCACGATCAGGGGCCCACCCAATGAGGTGGCCCAGGCGCGTGACGCTGAGATCCCGGTTCAAGTGCTGCGGCTGACAGCAGGCAGTGCCCGCTCGACGTTCAGGCGGTGAATCCTCCGTCGACGGCGATCGTGGCTCCGGTGATGTACCGACCGTCGGAGCTTGCCAGGTGGGCAACGGTGGCGGCAATCTCAGCGGCTTCCGCATAGCGGCCCAGGGCGGTGAAGTCGGCGATTACCGCGGCGTTCGGGCCGTGGGCGGGGTTGGAGTCGGTGTCAGTGGGCCCGGGATGCACCAGATTCACGGTGATGCCACGCGGGCCGAGCTCCCGGGCCAGACCCTTGGTCATGCCGATGAGGGCTGTCTTGCTCATCGAGTACAGCGCCATTCCCGGGAAGACCGCGCGCTCGGCCACATTGCTGCCGATGCTGATAATGCGGCCACCTTGGCCCATGTGACGCGCTGCCGCCTGGGACGCGACGAACGAGGCACGGACGTTCACCGTCAAGGTACGGTCGATCTCCGCCGGCCCGATCTCCTCAAGCGGGCCGACCACGAAGACGCCGGCGTTGTTGACCAAGATGTCCAGAGCGCCGAACGTCTCGGCAGTCTCATCCACCGCAGCGATCAAGGCTTCGGGGACCTCGTTGTCTGCCTGGACGGCCAGCGCCCGACGGCCGATGGCCTTGATCTGCTCGACGACCTCGGTGGCACGCTCAGCGCTGCTATGGAAGGTCAGGGCGATGTCGGCCCCTTCTTCGGCCAGTCGTAGCGCGACGGCAGCACCGATGCCTCGCGATCCACCGGTCACCAAGGCCACGTTTCCTTCAAGTCGGTTCATGGCATCGAGCATCACGGGCTCCGCCATCGGACACTGGCGGTTATCTGACCTCACGCTCCACCTCCGAAGAGCGGCCCCATGCCCACCACGAAGTCACCCTGGAGTATGAGGAGGCTCTCGTTGTCCCACCGTAAGGCCCCGCCGACTCCGACCGGCAGGCCGCCTCCGGCCCGGGGTGTCGTCGGTGACGACAGGCCGCGAAGCGTGCCCCACGCGATGAGCCGCCCCAGGGCTCGCGCCCGCGGGGGGGGGGAGCAAGGTCGCGTTGCGCTCGCCCGCCAGGGCCGCCCGCTCACTCGCGATTTCCGCATTGATGCCCCCTGCGTAGCTGGACGCCCGGACCGACGACGGCGCCGCCATTCTTTGTTCACGCAGAACGATGGAAGTGCCCGTGGAATCGCTGTACGCTCGCCTCCCTGCCGAGCGCCGATGACCGCGCGGCAGTCCGGGGGGCCACACCGCAGGGGGGAAGATGGCGAAGCGCCAGGCCGGCGAGCCGGCCGACACACGCATGATGGGGATCATTCACGACGCACTCCGCAGGGACCTGGGACGAACCCGCACCGCACTCACCGAGCAGCCGTATCCGGACGGCAACCGGCGGGTCGCGCTCGCCGACCACCTCCGGTGGATGATGGGCTACCTGCACGACCACCACAGCGGCGAGGACCGCGGCCTGTGGCCGCTGCTGCGGGAGAAGGCCCCAGATGTCGGGGAGTTGCTCGACACCATGGAACAGGACCACGCAGGCATCTCGGACTCGATGACCGCTGTCGTCTCCGCGGCCCAGAGGTATGCCGGGGGCGGATCCGACGAGACCAGAGTCGACCTGCTGGCGTCACTGACCGCGCTGGAAGATGCACTCCTCCCCCATCTGCAGCGGGAGGAACAGGAGACGATGCCAGTCGCCGCGTCCGCGCTGACGGTGGGCGAGTGGCGGGCGTGGGAGCAGGAATTCCACATCAAACAGAGGTCGTTCACCGAGCTGGGCGACGAGGGGCACTGGCTGCTCGACGGCCTCGACAGCACCCGCCACCAGGTCGTCGTCCGCCAGGTGCCGGCGGTGCCGCGGTTCATCCTGCTGCACGGCTTCGCCCGACGCTACCGGCGCCGGGCCGCGCTGCGCTGGGAGTCGGGCTCCCAGCGCTGACGTCTCGTCGGCCAGCCGGTTCATGACAGCGGCGCACGCAGAGGACGAAGATCGGACCCGCTTCCGTGACTGAGCGCTCTGGCTGCCCGACTGGTCAACTGGAGCGGCCAAAGGAAGTGCTGGCCGGCGCGGTCGCCGGAGGCGGGGCCCACCCCGGCGTCCGGTCAGCGGGTGGCGAGGAACTCGAGGGTGTCGATCACGCGGTTCGAGAAGCCCCACTCGTTGTCGTACCAGGCGACCACCTTGACGTGGCGGCCGTCGACGCGGGTGAGGGCCGAGTCGAAGATGGAAGAGGCGGGGTTTCCCGTGATGTCGGACGACACGAGCGGGTCGTCCGAGTACTCGAGGACGCCGGCGAGCGGCCCCTCCGCTGCGGTGCGGTACGCCGCCAGCACGTCGTCGCGCGTCACGTCGCGGGTGACGGTCGTGTTGAGTTCGACGATCGAGCCCACCGGCACCGGTACGCGGATCGAGTCGCCCGACAGCTTGCCGTCTAGGCTCGGCAGCACCAGGCCGATCGCCTTGGCGGCACCGGTCGTGGTCGGCACGATGTTGACGCCGGCGGCCCGGGCGCGACGGGCGTCGCGGTGCGGACCGTCCTGCAGGTTCTGCTCCTGCGTGTAGGCGTGCACCGTCGTCATGAACCCGTGTTCGATGCCGGCGAGTTCGTCGAGGACCGCGGCCAGCGGCGCGAGCGCGTTGGTGGTGCAGGAGGCGTTCGAGACGATCGTGTGCACGGCCGGGTCGTAGGCGTCGTTGTTGACCCCGAACGCGAGCGTGACGTCGGCGCCGTCCGACGGCGCGCTGACGAGCACCTTCTTCGCGCCCGCGTCGAGGTGGGCGCGGGCGGCCTTGGCCGAGGTGAAGCGGCCGGTGGCTTCCAGGACGATGTCGACGCCGAGTTCGGCCCACGGCAGCTGCTCGGGCTCGCGCTCGGCCAGCACCGTGATCCGACGGCCGTCGACGACGAGGGTGTCTCCGTCGACGGTCACCGGACGCCCGAGACGGCCGGCCGTGCTGTCGTAGGCGAGCAGCCGGGCGAGAGTGGCGGGCTCGGTGAGGTCGTTGACGGCGACGATCTCGAGGGCGCTGTCGCGTTCGAGCAGTGCGCGCAGCACATTGCGTCCGATGCGGCCGAATCCGTTGATGGCGATGCGAGTCATGAGTGATGTCCCTTTCCTTCGCCACCAGGTTCGCCCGCGGCTCGCGCCGCTGACAGTGGCGGGATCGCCACGGTTCAAAAGGATCCCGCCACGCGGTGCCGGGCGGGTTACTCGCCCCGGGTGAAGGTGCGCCGGTACTCGCTCGGGGTGGTGCCGAGGATGCGCTGGAAGTGCAGGCGCAGGTTCGCGCCGGTGCCGAGCCCGACGTCGGCGGCGATCTGCTCGACGCTGCGCTGCGAGCGCTCGAGCAGTTCGCGGGCCAGGTCGATGCGGGCGCGCATCACCCACTGCATCGGCGTGTAGCCGGTCTCCTCGACGAAGCGCCGGGAGAACGTGCGCGGCGAGACCCCGGCCTGCCGCGCCAGTATGTCGAGGGTGAGGGGCTCGCCGAGCCGGTGCAGCGCCCACTCGCGGGTGGCGCCGAAGCGCTCGCCGAGCGGCTCGGGGACGCTGCGCGGCACGTACTGGGCCTGGCCGCCGCTGCGGTAGGGGGCCGCGACCAGGCGGCGGGCCGCGTGGTTGGACGCGGCCACCCCGAGGTCGCCGCGCAGGATGTGCAGGCACAGGTCGATGCCGGAGGCGGCGCCGGCCGAGGTGAGCACGCTGCCCTCGTCGACGAACAGCACGTCCTCGTCGACCTGGATGAGCGGATGCCTGGCCACGAGTGCCCGTGTGTAGTGCCAGTGCGTCGTGGCGCGCCTGCCGTCGAGCAGGCCCGTGGCGGCGAGCGCGAAGGCGCCCGTCGAGATGGCGGCGAGCCGCGCGCCCCGAGCATGGGCGGTGATCAGTGCGTCGACGACGGCCTGCGGCGGGTCGTCGCGGTCCGGAAACCGGTAGCCGGGGACGAAGACGATGTCGGCCCACGCAAGGGCGTCGAGGCCGTGGGCGACGTAGTACGCGAGGCCATCGCCGCCGGTCACGAGACCGGGTGTCGCCCCGCACACCCGCACCTCGTACGGCATGCTCGCGCGGGTCGTGAAAACCTGCGCGGGAATTCCGACATCGAGCGGCTTCGCGCCCTCGAGCACAAGGACGGCGACGCGACGCAGGCGGGAGGATGGCACAGGAAGAGGTTACGTGGGGAGTGACTTCGATGCGCTCACTGCGCGGACCGGACAGACGACACACCGGGCCGGGCACGGTACGCAGCCAACGCTCTCACATGCGGTCCCGGCGCCGCACTCGCGGCACTGGTCCAGCCGCTCGCCGGGGTGCGAGGCAGCTTCCTCGCCAGTTCCTCGCCAGCGGGCTGCTGACCGTCGGGGGCTGCCAACTGCCGCCCCACATGGCCGGCTCCAAGCACCTTTGTCCGCAACGAGGCCCGCGCCGTCGCCGAGGGACGCTCAAAAATTGGCGAGTACACGCCCATTGTCCTGGGCGCGGCAAAAGGGTTACATGGTCCCAGCACGCGGACGAAAGCGCTTTCTGCCGGTCGGGAGAACCCGGCCGAAAATGCCCCTTCAGTGCCGCTGGGAGGCTGTATGACACCGCCCCGCACCAGACGCTACTCACTCGCCGTCGCCGCGCTCGCCGCGACCGCCTCGCTTGCCGCCACCACGTTTCCGGCCCAGGCGGCCCGCCCCTCAACCGCCCACACTCCGCTGCGAGCCCAGGCTGTGGCGGCATACGACTTCGGACACCCGGACCCCGCCGACCCCGGTCGCGAGCTGGACATCGGACGCTCCGGCACCACGCTCAGCCTGATCAACGGCGGCTCCGCGATGCGCGTGGCCGACGAAGCGTACCCGGGTGCTTCGCCCGCCCTGCAGGTGCGCCAGCAGAACCCGGCCACCGCGGGCAACGACGACTGGAAGGCCGGGGCCTGGGACGCCGAGGGCATGTCGTCCCTCGGGGCCTTCCGCAGTGCCCGCGGTGCCACCGTCATGGGCTGGTTCAAGATGACGGGCGACAACCCCGCCCTCAACTCCAACACGCCCAACCCGAGCGACCGTTACAACGCGGTCGGACTGGCCGGCGTACTGTCCGGAACCTCCGACGGTCACGCGGTGCGTGCGCTGCTCGAACTCATCCAGGTGAACGGCGAGTTGAAGCTGGTCGCGCTGGGGAGACGCCTGGACGGCGGCGCCTCCCAGACTTTCGCCGCCGAAGCCCCCTGGGAGGAACTGCTGCCCCGCGGTGAATGGGTCCACCTGGCCGCGACATTCGACTTCCGCGACGGCACCCTCGCGCTCTACCGCGACGGCAGGCCCCTGGACGGCTTCTACGTCACGCCGGGCGACCCCTGGGAACTCGCCACCACGCCGGCGCCGCACCGCGCCTCGCCCACAGATCCCCGCGGCATCAAGATCGGCGGCAGCTTCCCCCAGAACACCCAGGAGAGCAACGCCTGCGACTGCCGCATGGACGACCTCCTGTTCCTGGACCGCCCGGTGCCGGCCGGAGCGGTGGCGGCGGAGTACCAGCGCATGACACGGAGCCGCTGACCGTTCCCGTCCTGGATCGTTCTTCCCTGCTTCTCGCGCCAGCCCGAAGGGACCCGCATGGCGTCACGACGTACATATCGAAGGACCTGGGCGGCCGTGGCCGTCAGCGCAGCCCTCGCCCTGGGCGGTCTCGCCGCCCCTGCCCACGCCGACGAGCCCGCCGCGGCGACAGCCGCCCTGACCGACCCCATTCCGCAGAAGCCCGTGCAGTCCACGACGGGCCTCGTCCTGGAGGAGTTCGCGCAGTTCCCCAAGTCGGAACCCGTTCCGGCACCAACGGATCCGCGCCTGATGCGCCACGCCCGGATCAACACCATCAATGAACTCCCCGACGGCTCCGGCCGGATGGCGACTCCCGACCTCAACGGCACCCTGTACCTCACCGACCCCGGCGCCGCGACCAGCACCTCCGGTGGCACCCCGCACCCCTACCTGGACGTCAAGGCCGCATTCCCGCACTTCTTCTCGGGCCGCGGCCTCGGTCAGGGCTTCGGGTACGCCGCGTTCCACCCGGAGTTCGGCACGAACGGGCGCTTCTACACCATCCACACCGAGCTCGCGTCGCAGACCACCGAGACCCCCGACTACCGGCAGGCCGGCACGCTCACCTATCACGGCGTCATCACCGAGTGGACCGCCGACGATCCCGCCGCGGCCGTCTTCCACGGCACCCATCGCGAGGTGCTGCGTATCGCTTTCACCGGCCAGGTCCACGGCATTCAGCAGATCGACTTCAACCCGACGGCCAAGCCCCACGACGAGGACTACGGCCTCCTCTACCTCGCGGTGGGCGACGGAGGGCAGGGCGTCGGCAACAGCGAGCCGCAGAACCTGACGCTCCCGCACGGCAAACTTCTGCGGATCGATCCCGCGGGCCGCGACAGCGCCAACGGCCGGTACGGCATCCCCGCGTCCAACCCGTTCGTCGGTGAGCCCGGTGCCCTTGAGGAGATCTACGCCCTAGGCATGCGGGACCCGCACCGCTTCAGCTGGGACGCGGGCGGCAGCCACCGTATGTATCTCGGCCACATAGGCGAGCACGCCATCGAGTCGGTGTACGAGGTCAAGGCCGGGGACAACTTCGGCTGGAGCGAGCGCGAGGGCCCCTTCGCATTCGACAAGAAGACCACCGACCCGTGCGCCCGCATCCTCCCTCTTCCCGCCGACGACGCCCAGTACGGCTACACCTACCCGGTCGCCGCCTACGACCACGACCCGGAACCCGGCTGGGACTGCCGGTCCGACGTGGGCCGCGCCATCGCCGGAGGCTTCGTCTACCGCGGCAAGGACGCGCCGGCGCTGCGCGGGAAGTACATCTTCGGCGACCTCGTGGACGGCCGGATCCTGGCCGCGGACACCCGCGACATGCGCCGCGGCTCCGGCCTCGCGCCGCTCGAGCAGCTGATGCTCTTCGACAAGTCGTCCGGGAAGACGGTCACCATGCGCGACCTCGCCGGTGACCAACGTGTCGACCTGCGCTTCGGCTCCGACCACGGCGGCGGCCTGTACATCGTCTCGAAGGCCAACGGCAAGGTCTGGAAGGTGACCGGGACCCGCACCTTCGCCGACTGCAAGATCGGCAACACCCCCACCACGCACACCACCGGCCCCGGCAACTGGGCGCCGGTCACCCCGGCCAAGTGGGCGTACACCGAACGCGAGACGATCATGACCGAGCCGGGCGTCGCCCGCCCGGGACCGCGGCGCCCCTTCGAGTACGCCGTCCTGACCGCGGGCCCGCGCTACTCCTCCGTCACCGTCGAGGCGGAGGTCCGGATCGACACCCCCGTCGAGATCACCAACCGTGACGTCATTCTCATCTGGGACTATCAGTCGGACACGCGATTCCAGTACGCGCACCTGTCGAGCGACAACACCATCTACCCGCACAACGGTTTGTTCACGGTGAACGACGCCGACCGGCTGCGCATCGACGACCAGTGGAACGGATCCTTCGGCGCGCCTCCGGCGATCAAGGACGAGGGGTGGCACAAAGTCCGCCTCACTCATTGCGCCGGCACCGGTGAGACCGCCGTCTACCTGGACGGCAGTCCCAATCCGCTGATCACGGCCACCGACCCGGTCTTCGCCTCGGGCCGGGTGGGCTTCGGATCCTTCGACAACGTGGGCCGCGTCCGCCACCTGAAGGTGACGGGCACTCCGGCCGGCGCCTGACCTCGCGGGGGCGGGCCGAGACCTCGGCCCGCCCCTCGATTGGATGCCCAGCCGGTCCCCGGCCGCGGTTCTTCCGGGCAGTGAAGCCCTGAAAGTCACATCCGGGGCTGTCGCAGGACTCGCGCCACCGATCCGCGCCCACTGTGGCTGCCGGCCCGCGCCTTCGCCGCAGGAGGCGCTGTCGCCGCGATGGTCGCGGCCGTTGCGGCGGACGCCGCCGGCGTGTCGCTTGAGATCGACGCCGCCACCGCCCCGCCCATCAGTTTTGGACCCGGCTAGGAGTCATCCCCTACCAAGGAAGCGAGGTGAGTGAGGAGTCGGTCGAGCTCTGCGGTACTGGTGAACTCGTGATCCTTCTCGGCGTCAGCGAGTTTGTGCCGGACGTCGCGGACCCGTTTGCGTACGTCCTTGGTCTTGTCCTTCCCTTTCTCCCTGCCCTCGGCCAGCTTGTCCCCGGCCTCGGAGAGCTTGCGCTCCAGATCGTGGGCGAGGTGCGGATCGAGGCGGCCTTGGTCCGCGGCGTCGCTCAGCGTCTGGGACAGCTGGCTGAGCAGCACCCCGGGATCGTCCGACAATGCGGCGAGTGCGGCCACGGCAGGGGCGGTGGCTGACCCGTGCTCCGGCGGAGGCGACACCGAAGCATCGGTGGCGGACGGCGCGACGGGCGAACCGGAGGCGACGTCCGTGGGGTCGGGCTGGAACAGGAAGAAACCCAGGGCCACCAGGGCCGCCGCTGCGATCCCCGAGATCGCGACCGTGCGTGGCCGGCGGTTGCGGCCGCGAGATCGTCGTGTCGTGGGGGCCGGTAGCGCGGCTGTGCGGTCCATCTCGACGACCCGCCCCGGGGCTGGCGGTGGTGTGAGCCCCGCCGACGGGGTCGCACTCCACCTCTCGGGGGCGGACAACCAGTCGGCGACCCGCTCGGCGTCCGGCCGGCTTTCCGGGTCCTTGGCGAGCAGTGACAAGACGAGTTGTTCGAGCTCCACCGGAAGCTCCACCCCCACGCTGTGCGGAGGCAACGGCGACTCCTGGACGTGCTGGTAGAGCAGCGCCGTCGGAGTATCGGCACGGAACGGGGGGTGCCCGACGAGAAGCTCGTACAGTACGCAGCCGAGCGCGTACATGTCGGAGGCAGGACCGGCGTCCTTTCCGAGGACGCGTTCGGGGGCGAGGCAGGAAACCGTTCCCACGATCATGCCCGCGCTGGTGAGCGCGGCCGCCGTGTCATCGGCGAGACGGGCGATACCGAAGTCCACCACCTTGACCGTGCCGTCCGGAACCAGAAGGAGGTTGGCAGGCTTGATGTCGCGGTGGATGATGCCCTGCCGGTGCGCGGCGGCCAGGCCTGAGGCGGTCTGGCTGCCAATGGCAGCCACCTCGCGGGACGTGAGAGGTCCCCCCGAGGCCAGTCGCTCGGCGAGACTGTGCCCCTGGACCATCTCCATGACCAGGTAGAGGCGGCCGTCGGCCTGGCCGAAGTCGTATACGGCGACGACGTTGGGGTGGCTCAGGCGAGCGGTCGTCTGCGCCTCCTGGTGGAAGCGGGCCGCGGCTGTCGGGTCCACGCCACCGGCCAGGAGCAGCTTGACCGCGACCGGGCGGCCGAGGACCTCGTCGCGTGCGCGCCAGACCTCTCCCATTCCGCCTCGGCCGAGAAGCTCCTCGAGCTGGTACCGACCCGCCAACAACACGCCGAACGCCCTCTCCATGACTGTCGGGACCGAACTGACAGGTACGCACCATGCCGGATCGCAGCTGCCGGCTCACCACGGTATCGGGAGGACATTTCCTTCGCGAGATGAGACACCGCCTGGGACACGGTGCCTGATCGTGCGGTAGCCGGGTTGCGCACCGATGCTGATGAGGCCCGATCGCCAAGACCTCGGCAGGCTATCAGGCCTTGATCCACTCGGGTGAAGAGCTGTCACCACGCCTGGGTGCCTGCCGTGTGGTGCGTGCGCCGGCGGCAACGCGCCTTCGGCTGGCGGCTATGCGGGCAGGCGACGCGTATCGGGACCAACCCGGTGAGGTTGGCCAGGTAGGAGGTTCCGGTGGTGGCCTTCACCTCCAGCGACACGTCGCTCTGCGGAAGGAGGCGCCCCGGACGGTCCCGTCCCGAGGGATCAGTCGATCACGGCGGCCCGCCAGGTCTCCTCGTCGGCGTCCAGGAGCGCCGCGACGAGGGCGGGGTCCGGCAACGGGCCGTGGTCGGCGGCGATCCGCAGGGCCGAGGCCGCGGTCAGATGGCCCAGCCGCAGGGCGCGGTCCACGGGCAGCTGCCGCAAGAGCCCGCTGAGGAATCCGGCGGCGAAGGCATCGCCGGCGCCGACCGGTTCGGCGACGCGCACGGTCAGGGCGGGCACGCTGTGGGCGGTGGTGCCGACGAAGGCCGTGGCGGCGCGGTCCCCGTCCTTCACGACGAGGACGCGCGGGCCGGGCAGGAGGTCGCGGACCCGTACGGCGTCAGTGATCCCGTCCCCCCACAGGGCTTGGGCCTCGTCAAGGCCTACGAGGACGATGTCGGCCCGGTCCGCGAGCGGCCGCAGTACGTTGGCGGCCGAGCGGCCGGCCCATAGGGCGGGCCGGTGGTTGACGTCGAAGCTGACGGGCCACGGACGGTCGGGGCGCAGCGCGCGTTCGACGAGGGCGCGGCAATCGGGTGACAGGGCGGGGGTGATGCCGCTGAGGTGGACGAGCGCGGCGCCCTCCAGCGCCGGATCGTCGAGTACGTCGGGGGTGAGGGCCGAGGCGGCGGATCCGGCGCGGTGGTAGTGGACGCGGGTGCCGTGCGCGCCCGGGTCCTTGAGCAGGAGTCCGGTGGGCCGCTCCGGGTCGGTGCGGACGCCGCTGACGTCGACGCCGCCCGCGGCGATCCGGGCGCGGACGCGGCGGCCGAAGGGGTCGTCGCCGACGGCGGAGACCCAGCGGGCGGGGATGCCGTGGTCGGCGAGGTAGAGGGCGACGTTCGATTCGGCGCCCGCGATGTCGACGCGCAGCAGGTCGGCGCCGTCCAACGGTCCGAGGGGGTCGGGGGCGAGGGCGGCCATGGTCTCGCCGACGCAGACCACGGGGCCGGGGCGCAGTGGCCGGTGGGTGCTCATGGTGGGCTTCCTAGAGTGTGTCGGCGCGGTCCGCCGGGTCCGGGGCGGAGGGGATCGCCGGGCGGTACGGGGCGGCCGGGGCGCCGGGCACGTCGACCCGGACGGCGAAGGCCGCGCCGTCGAACGGTCCCGGGGCGGGCAGGCCGATGTGCGCGCTGGTGACGAGAAGCGTGCGGCCGTCCGGGCCGCCGAGGCAGAGTCCGGCGGGCTGTTCGGCGGGCAGGTCGACGATCCGGTCGAGACTGCCGTCGGGGTGGTAGCGGTGGACCTGCCCGATGCCCCAGACGGCGGTCCACAGCCCGCCCTCGATGTCGGTGGTCATCCCGTCGGGGCTGCCGGAGGCGAGCGCGACGAAGGGTTCGGGCGTGCCCGGGTCGCCGCTCGCGGGGTCGACCGGACAGCGCAGGATGACGCCCCGGGCGCTGTCGGCGAGGTACATGACGGTGCCGTCGGCGCTGAAGGCCGGACCGTTGGGGATCGTGATGTCCCGCAGGACGCGGGTGACGCGGCCGTCGCGGTCCAGGCGGTAGAGGGAGCCGGCGTCCTCGGTCGTGTCGTAGGCCATGCTGCCGGCCCAGAAGCGGCCGTGGGGGTCGGCGACGCCGTCGTTCATCCGCATCGGCGCCGTGGCGTCGTCCTCGGGTCGCGCGATCCATTCGACCCGGCCCGCGGGGTCGATGCGGCAGATGCCGGTGCCCGCGGCCGCGATCCAGTGGCCGGGGTGGCCCTCGACCGGTGCCACCGCGCCCAGTGGGCAGGGCAGTTGAGCGATCAGGGCGAGTGGCGCGGCAGGGTCGTCGGGGGCGGCGAGGAGCCGGCCGCTGAGGATGTCGGTGAGCACGGCGCGGTCGCCCGTCCAGCGGATGCCTTCGCCGAGTTCGAGGCGGTCGGTCCCGAGCACCGCCGGGGGCACGGTGGCGGTCACGGGCGGGCCTCCGCGCGGACGACGTCCAGGAAGGTGCGGGCCCGTTCGCGCAGGGCGGTGATGTTGCCGCCCTCGGCGGCGTCGCCGATCAGGGGTGATCCGACGCCGACGGCGGTGGCGCCGCCCCGCAGGTACGCGGCGGCGGCCTCCGCGTCCACGCCCCCGACAGGCACGAAGGGCAGGTCGGGGAAGGGGCCGCGCAGGTCGCGCAGGTAGCCGGGCCCGCCGGCGCTGCCGGCCGGGAAGAGCTTGAGGGCGTCGGCGCCGAGCCGCAGCGCCTGGAGGATGTCGGTGGGGGTCATCACGCCGGCGAGCACCGGGAGTCCGAGTTCCCGCCCGGTGGCGATGCCGTCGCTGACCGCCGGGGTGACGAGGAAGGCGGCCCCGGCCTGGTGGGCGGCCCGTGCGTCTTCGGTGCTGAGGACGGTTCCGGCTCCGAGGGTCGCGTCCGGGCCGAGCGCGGCGCGGGCCCGCGCGATGACGTCCAGCGCGTCGCGTCCGCTGAGGGAGACCTCGATGAGGGTGACACCCTCCTCGGCGAGGGTGAGCACGGTGGTCAGCGCGGCATCCGGGTCGCTGCCGCGGACGATGGCGAGCAGCCGGTGGGCGCGCAGCGCGGCGAGCAGGTCCATGCGACATCCCTTCTGGTGATGGGGGTTCAGGGGCGGCGGGTCGCGGTGACCGTGAGCCGCCAGGCGACCTCGCCGGAGGGCGGGACGACGCCCGTGTCGCCGTCGGTCGCCCCCGTGCGGTCGAAGACGCGGCCGAGCATCGGCTCGACGCCGGTCGAGCGGTACGGCGCGTCCCGGGGGAAGCCGCCCAGGTTGCGCCACAGGGCGACCGCGACCGGCTGTCCGGCGGCCTCGACGGACAGGTGCAGCGTGTGGGGGCCGTCGTGCACAGCAACTCGTGGGGTGAGGACAACCGCTCCGACGGCCGTCCCGTCGTCCGGGCCGAGCCGGTCGAGCGGGATGCCGTCGACGCGCGGCCAGTGCCCGGTGATCCAGCCCGCGCCCTCGTCCGGGTAGAGCCGGGTCTCCGCGGATGCCTCGATGCCGATCCACGCATCCGGGGAGAGGTCCAGCAGGGCGTGGGCGGCCCACACGAAGCGGTAGCCGGGCTCTGCGGTGAGCGTGTAGTCGGCGACGGCGGCTCCCGCCTCCGTACCGAGGCGTCGGGTCAGGCGGAAGTCGGGGCACTCCACGACGTCCGCCTGCCCGTGCCTGCGCCAGCGCCGTGACCAGGCATCCCCGTGGTCGGGCAGCCCGCGCACGGTGGGTACGCACTCCTCCAGTCCGCCGGCGTCGGCAAAGGGGTCGCCGGGCCGGACCAGGGGGCGGCGGGGCTCGTCGCGGTGCCACAGCCATTCGCGGCCGCCAGCGGTCAGTGAGGTCCAGCGTCCGCCGTGGTCCGGATCGGTGATCACGGAGACCGGGAGCCGGGTGCCGGTCACCATTCGGCGAAGGAGCCGTCGGCGTGCCGCCACACGGGGTTGCGCCAGGCGTGTCCGGACCGGTCGGCGGCGCGAACCGCGTCCTCGTCGACGGCGATGCCGAGTCCGGGCAGCGCCAGTGCGGTGCGGTGCGCCTGGCCGTCGACGAAGCGGAAGGGCTCGGTGTCGACCAGGTAGGACAGCAGGTCGGCGTCCTTGTTGTAGTGGATGCCGCGGCTCTGCTCCTGGATCAGGAAGTTGGATGTGGCGAAGGCGACCTGGAGGCTGGCGGCCAGCGCGATGGGACCGAGCGGGCAGTGCGGCGCCAGGTGGGCCCCGAAGGTCTCGGCGAGCGAGGCGATCCGGGTGACCTCCGATATCCCGCCGGCGTGCGACAGGTCCGGCTGGGCCACGGCGACGCCCGCGGTGAGCACCGGGAGGAAGTCCCCCCGTCCGTACAGCCGTTCTCCGGTGGCCAGCGGTACGGACGAGGCGGCGACCAGCCCGGGCAGCAGGTGTGCCTGGTCGGGCAGAACGGGTTCCTCGACGAACAGCGGGTGCAGCGGGGCTATCTCGTGGAGCACGCGCCGCGTATTGGCGGCGCTGAAGCGGCCGTGGAAGTCGACGGCGACGTCGCGGTGCGGTCCCAGGGCCTCACGGGCGGCCGCCACACGCTCGACGACGGCAGCCGTCTCGGCGGGGCTGCCGATCGGCGGGGTGCGCCCGGCGGCGTTCATCTTGACGGCGGTGAAGCCGGCCTCCACCTGGGCGGTGACCTCCTCCTTGAGCCGCTCGGGTTCGTCGCCGCCGACCCAGGCGTACACCCGGACGGTGTCGCGGACCGGGCCACCGAGCAAGGTGTGCACGGGCACCCCGAGCGCGCGGCCCGCGATGTCCCACAGGGCCTGGTCGATGCCGGCGACGGCGCTGGAGAGGACCGGGCCGCCCCGGTAGAAGCCGCCCTTGCTCAGCACCTGCCAGTGATCCTGGATGCGCAGCGGGTCCTGGCCCACCAGGTACTCCGCCAGCACCTCGACGGCTGACCGGACCACCTCGGCCCGGCCCTCCACCACCGGCTCGCCCCAGCCGACGACGCCGTCGTCGGTCTCGATGCGGCAGAACAGCCAACGGGGCGGGACGAGGAAGGTCTCGACGCGCTCGATCTTCACGGTGCCTGGCCGTCCTTCTGCTCGGCGGAGTGGTCCGCGCCCGCGGGCGCGGACGGGCCGCTGAGCTTGTCGAGGTCGCGCGTCGCCTGGTCGAGCAGGGCGCGCATGGCGTGTTCCGCGGCGTCCGGGTCCCGGTCGCGCACGGCGTCGAGGACGGCTCGGTGGCTGGGGACCGGGTCCTCGCTGTGGGGGGCGCTGTGCACGAGCTGGTCGCGATGGGCCAGGCCCGACTCGATGACCATCTCCATGCGTTCCAGCAGTTCGTTGTGGGTGGCCGCGAGCAGCGCCCGGTGGAAGGTGAGGTCGGCCTTGACGGCGTCGCTCGCGCCGCCCTCCTTGCCCATGGCGGTCAGTGCCGCCTCCATTGCCTCGAGGTCGGCGTCGGTGCGGCGGGCCGCGGCCAGTCGCACGGCGGCGGGTTCGATGATGCCGCGGACCTCGCCGAGGTTACGGAGCAGTGCGGCGTCGGCGCCGGTGCCGCTCGGCTCGGAGAACTGCCAACGCAGCACGTCGGCGTCGAGCAGGTTCCAGTCGGAGCGGGGCCGGACGAACGTGCCGCGCTTCTGCCGGGCGTCGACCATCCCCTTGGCCGCGAGCACCTTGAGCGATTCACGCAGGGCCGTCAGACTGACGTCCAGTTCGCTCTGCAGGGCCGCCATGTCGAGCGTCGCTCCCTCGGGGATCTCGCCGCTGAGCACCCGGCGGGCGAGGGTCTCCACGGTCTGGCCGTGCACTCCGCGGCGCGCGTATGGCGTCATGTGTTTGCCTTTCTTGCTGGTCGGTCGGTGGCGGGAGCGGTCGGTTCCGTCAGGCGGAGTCCTTGGCGACGCTCCAGCCGCCGTCCACGAGCAGGCTCGATCCGGTGATGTAGGAGGCTTCGTCGGCGGCGAGGAAGGCGACGGCGGCGGCGACCTCCTCGGGAGTGCCGAAGCGGCGCGCCGCGGTCCCGGCGACGCTGAGCTCGCGGTCGGCCGGCGGGACCCGGTCCCAGGCGGCGGTCAGGATCGGTCCCGGCAGCACCGCGTTGACGCGGACGGACGGTCCGTACTCGACGGCGAGCTGGCCGCACAGCGACAGCAGGGCGCCCTTGCTCGCCGCGTACGCCGGGTGGCCGGGGATGCCCCGGTGGGCGTGGACGGAGGAGACGAGTACCACGGCCCCCTGGTGCTCGCGCAGGTCGGGCAGTGTCGCCTTGACGCCCAGGAAGGCGCCGGTGAGGTTGACCGAGAGCTGCCGTTCCCAGGAGGCGAGGCTGGTCTCGTGGGCCGGGGCGACTGCCACCGTGTACGCGTTGCTGACCAGAACGCCCACGGGCCCGAAGCTGTGGGCGGCGGTGATCACGCGCTGCCAGTCGTCCTCGCGAGCGACGTCGGCGGCGACGTACAGGGCGCGGGCGCCGTTCTGGCGCAGCCGCTCCGCGGTCTCCTCGCCGCGTTCGGCGTCGTTGTCGGCCAGGACGACGGCCGCGCCCTCCGCGGCGAGGCGTGCTGCGGTGGCCGCGCCGATGCCCGATGCGGCGCCGGTGACGACGGCGACGCGGTTGGTGAAGCGGGCGGCTGGGTTCATGGGCTGGATCGTCTCCTGTCCGAGGGGAAGGTGGTGTGCGGATGTTCGAGAGTCGGATGGGGTGCCGATTCTTCCGCTGTCGTCACTGCCGGGCCAGGACGGTCAACTCCGCGTCGTGTCCGGCGGTCCAGACGAGCGGTAGCCCTGAGTGGGTCAGGTACGCGCCGCTGTAGCGGGTGCCGGTGGCGGTGTCGGTGTAGACGGCGTCCGGCCGCAGGCCGCGCAGCCGCAGCCGGGCGGCCCGGCCGGGCACCAGGGGCGCGCCGTCGAGCGGGCCGGTGTTCCAGGCGGTCACCACCAGGCGAGCGCCGCTGCGTCTCCCACGTTCCTCGTACTGGATGCCGCACGTCGGGTCGGCGGGGCTGCCCAGCAGGTGGACTTCGCCGTGGTGGACGACGTCGCGGATCTCCTTGTAGCGGGCGATCCACTCCGCCGCCTCGGCGCGCTGCTCCGGCGTCCAGTGGCGGATGTCGGCGCCGATGCCGAGGACGCCCGCGAGGGAGTTGACGAAGCGAAAGGCCAGCGAGCGGGGCCGGGGGTCGAAGACGCCGGGGGCGTCGGTGACCCAGGAGCTCATGGTGTGCGGTGCGTGGGCGTGGAGGTAGCCGTACTGGATGCGCAGCCGGTCCATGGGCCCGGTGTTGTCGCTCGGCCACAGCACGTCGGTCCGGGCGAGGGTCGCGTGCTCGACGCGGGCGCCGCCGCCCGCGCAACCCTCGACGGTGACGTGCGGGTGGGCGGTGCGCAGGTGGTCCAGGACCCGGAGATAGCCGGCGACGTGGGCGGCGTCGAGGTCATGGAGCTCGGGGTCGGGCCCGGCCGGGTGGCCGGGACGGCCGCGCTCGGTGGGCGGCCGGTTCATGTCCCACTTGAGGTAGCTGATGGCGTGGGAGCCCAGCAGCCGGTCGAGGGTGCCGATCACGAAGTCCTGGACGTCCTCGCGGCCGAGGTCGAGCAGAAGCTGGTTGCGCACCAGCGTGGCGGGGCGGCCGTCGATCCGGTACACCCACTCGGGGTGCTCGGCGTAGAGCCTGGAGTGGGGGCTGATGCCCTCGGGCTCCACCCACAGGCCGAAGTCCAGGCCGAGGGCGCGGACGTCCTCGACGAACCGGTCGAAGCCGCCGGGGAACTCGGCCGGGTCCGGATCCCAGTCGCCGAGGCCTCCGGTGTCGTCGGGACGTCCGGTGAACCAGCCGTCGTCGACGACGAAGAGTTCGGCGCCCAGCTCGGCGGCGACTTTGGCGAGCTCCAGCTGACCGGCGGCGTCGACGTCGAAGCCGGTGGCCTCCCACGAGTTGTAGAGGACCTTGCGGGGCCGGTCGATGCGGTCGCCGGTGAGGTGCCGCTCGTAGCGGTGCCACACGCGGGCCAGCCCGTCGAGCCCGTCGGGGCTGAAGGCGCAGGCCAGCCGGGGCGTGACGAGGGTGGCGCCGGGCGCGAGGCGGACCGCGCCCTCATGGGGCACGCGGCCGGCACGCACCCGCACGGCGCCGCCGGGCTCGGCGTCGGCCGTGATCCGCCAGTTGCCGGACCACTCCAGCGCGATGCCGTAGGTGGGGGTGGCGCCCTCGGTGGGGGCGGCGGCGTCCTGGATCGCGAGCCAGGGGTGATACGCGTGCCCGGCCGAGCCCTGGGTGCTCTCCATCTCGAAGCGGCCGCGCTCCAGGCGCACGTCCTTGAGCTGGAACTCCTGCGACCACTGCCCGGCCAGGTACGTCAGCCGCGCGCCGCCCTGGACGGGCACGTTGACTGCCGCGGAGTCGAAGCGCTCCAGGCGCACCTCGGTCTCGCCGGTGCAGGTGAACTCCGTCCAGCGCAGGACGACGTCGGTGCCGGGCACCGTCTCGTAGCGGAGCGTCGTACGCAGGCCGAGGAGGTCGTCGGCGAACTCCAGGCGCAGTGCCCGGTCCGCGTCCTGCGTGGCGCCGGTGAAGCGCCACCAGTTGCCGCGGTCGCCGCCGGGGCGGGAGGCGATCAGGTCGGCGCCGGTGAACGGCCGCAGCCCGTAGGGGATGTACTCGGCCGGGGCGGCGTCGGCGGGGGTGATGAAGTGGGTGCGGCGGGACCAGTCCAGGGGGGACGGCCCGTCCTCGGCGCCGTGCGGCCCCCAGGCGGCGAGCTCGGCCCAGCGGCCGTCGCCGCCGAGGGTGACGGCGTAGGTGGTGGTGTCGGTGCGCAGCAGCCACCGGTCGTCGTGCGCGGTCACTTGACGGCTCCGAGGTTCAGTCCGGCCACGAAGTGGCGCTGGAAGCGGAGGAAGACGGCCACCGTCGGGGCGGCGGCGATCACCGAACCGGCCGCGATGACGTTCCACATGGACACGTACTGGCCCTGCAGTCCGATCAGCGAGGCGGTGATGGGCATCCGGGTGTCGGTGCGCAGCACGGTGATGGCCCACAGCAGGTCGTTGAAGATCCAGGTGAAGGACAGCGCGCTCAGCGCGGCCAACGCCGGGCGGGCCAGCGGCAGGATGACCCGCCAGTAGATCTGCCACGGGTTCGCGCCGTCGATGACGGCGGCCTGCTGGATCTCTCCGGGGATCGCCCTCATGAAGCCGTGCAGGACGAAGACGTAGAAGCCGACGCCGAAGCCGACCTGCACGCCGATCAGGGCGTACAGCTGGTCGTGGATGCCGAGCAGTTCGCTGAGTTTGGAGACCGGGATCAGCAGGATCTGCGGGGGCAGCAGGTTGCCGCCGAGCATGAGCAGCAGCAGGACGCGCCGGAAGGGCAGGTTGTACCGGCTGAGCGCGAAAGCGGCCATGGAGGCGAGGCCGAGCGAGAGGAGCACGGTGGGGACGGTGACCAGCATGCTGTTGATGAGGGCACGCTGCTGGCCGCCGTCCACCCACGCCTGCCGGAAGCCGTCGAAGGTGAACGAGTGCGGCCGGCTGCCGACGCCGTGCGCGGCGATGTCGTCGAACGTCCGGGTACTGGTGACGAGCACGAGGACGATCGGCAGCAGCCACAGCGCGGACAGCAGGCCTGCGGTCAGGTGGAAACTGGTCGTGCGCAGGGCGCGGCCGCGCGGCGCGGGCCGGCGGGGCGCCGCGGCCTTGTCGGGTCCGGCCTGGCCTGCCACGCCCCCCGCGTTCTTGACGTGCGCTGTGGTGTGGGTGGCGGTCATCAGTCGGCCTCCCGGAAGGCGCGCACGAGGTAGCTCACGATGACGCCGAAGGCCAGCACGAAGATGACGACGGCGAGCGCGGAGCCGTATCCCAGGCGCAGGGACTGGAACGCGGTGGAGTACATGTAGGTGCTCAGCAGTTCGGAGGAGTGGTACGGGCCGCCGCGGGTGAGGGCCCACACCACGTCGAACGAGCGCAGCGAGTCGATGACGATCACCGACAGGACGACCGCGTTGACGCTGCGCAACTGCGGCAGCGTGATGTGCCGGAACTGCTGCAGGCGGGTGGCGCCGTCGACCTTGGCCGCCTCGTACAGCGCGGGGTCGATGCCCTTGAGGCCGGCCAGGTACAGCACCATCACATAGCCGACCTGGCGCCACAGCGCGGGCACGATCACCGCGTAGAAGGCGGTGTCCTGGTCGGCGAGCCAGGCGTGCTTCCAGCCGCCGAGACCGACGGACTCCAGCACGTTGTTGATCAGACCGTCCGGCTGGTACATGGCCTGCCACACCAGCGCCGTGGCGACCAGTGAGAAGACCACCGGCAGGAAGAGCGCCGCCCGGTAGAACCCGATGCCGCGCCGTTCCTGCTGGAGCAGCAGCGCGGCACCGAGCCCGAGAGCGGCGGAGAGCCCGCCGAAGAGGAGCAGCCACAGCACCGTGTTGATCGCGGCGGTGCGGAAGACCGCGTCGTGCAGCATCTCGCTGAAGTTGCCGAGGCCGACGAACTTCGGGGCCGCCAGGCCGTCCCAGGAGGTCAGGGAGAGGTAGAAGCCCTGGAGGGCCGGCCAGAAGACCCAGAACGCCTCGGCGAGCAGCGGGACGAGGACGAAGGCCAGGACCACCGGGGGCACCCGCGTGGCCCTGGACCGTCGTGCGGAGCCGATCAGCGCCATCGTCACTGGCTCCAGATCTTTTGTGCGCTGCGCTGCCACGTGGTGAGGATCGAGCCGATCTCCTTGGGCTTGGCCAGGTAGTGCACGAGCGCCGTGTCGGCGGTCGGCTGCAGGGCGTCGCTGGAGTCGCGGTTGAAGAACTGCGTCAGGTCGGCGGCGCCCTCGATGAGCTTGCGGCCCTTGAGGACCAGCGGGGTGCCGGCGTCCTTGGCGTCGGGGTGCGTGGGCAGCGTCGTGCCGGACGAACTCTTGAGGTAGAGCTCCTGTGCCTCGGCGGTGGCCAGGTAACGCAGCAGTTCCTTGACGCCGTCGGCGCGCTTGGTGCGGGCGCTGGCGAAGTAGCCGTCGGTGGGCGCCTCCTCGGCGACCGGCACCTTCGGGTCGATGATGGGGAACTGGAAGAAGTCCAGGTCGCCCAGGGCGTCCTTGGGGGCGGCGTCGGCGAAGAAGGTGCCGATGAGCATCATGCCGGTGCGGCCCTGGAGGAGGGCGGTGGTGGCGTCCTGGAAGGGGATCGCCGTGCCGTTGGGGTCGAAGTACGGACGGGCCTCGTCCCACTTGTCGAAGACCTTGCGGACCTCGGGGTCGTCGAAGCGGTGCTTGCCCGCGAGGAGTTCGCGGTGGTATGTGGCGCCGTTGACGCGGATGTCGAGGTAGTCGAACCAGGCGGAGGCGACCCACGGGGTGTCGCCGCCGGCGCCGAGGCCGATCGGGGCGACGCCCTTGCTCTTGAGCTTGTCGCACAGGTCGAGGAACTCGTCCCAGGTCTTGGGCTCCTGCACGCCCCACTTCGCGAAGTTGGACTTCCGGTAGAACATGCCCCACCAGTAGTAGCTGGTGGGCACGAAGACCTTCTTGCCGCTGGAGGCCGAGGAGCACAGCTTCTTCAGCGCGTCGGAGTAGCCGGAGAGCTCGGACTTCTCCCAGATGTCGTCGAGGCCGAGGAGCAGGTCCTTCTTGGCATACGACTCGGCGACGGAGCCGGGGTACCAGGTGTACACGTCCGGCGGGTTGGCCGAGGTGAGGTAGGTCGGCAGCTGGGTGCGGAACGTCTCCGAGGCGACGGTGTTGAGCTCCGCCTTGGCGTCGCCGCGCTTGTCGAAGGCGGCGACGATCGCCTGCATCGCGGTCTTCGCCTGCGGGGAGGAGAGGTTGGACTGCAGGGTCACCGGGCCGCCGGACTTTCCTCCGGAGGCGGACGGACTCTGGGTGACGCAGCCGCTGAGCAGCGCGCCGGCGCCGACTGCGCCCGCTCCTACGAGGAATCTGCGGCGGGTGGCGTTGAAGGCGGTCATCTGTGCACTCCCTAAGTGCCCATGGAACGGAGCTGAGGCCCTGACGGCCCGGCCCCGGGCGCGGCAGGCACAGCCTGTCGCAGAGATCCGCACACCGTCAAGATTAATTACTAATTTATTTCTCGGAGGGTGTGCCTCCGGCCGAACAAGGCCTGGAGGCACACCTGTTGGTACCGGGAAGTGGTACGGGTTGACGCAGGTGAAGCAGGGTGGAATGGGGTGATCGCAGCGCTCAGAGCGCGGCCTGGTGGACGCGGCCGTCCACCCCGCGGAAGGCGACGAGCACGCCGCCGTCGGATCCCGCGACGCCGCCGAGAGCACCGTCGAAGACACCGCTGGCGAAGGCGCTGTTCTTGCTCCAGCCCGCCCAGCCGCCGGACGCGGTCCAACTGCGCGTCCAGAGCGTGTAGTCACCGGCACGGGCGTACAGGTGCACCGTGCCGCCGGAGGCCACCAGCGTCGGGCTGCCGCTGATCGTGCCTCCCAGGGCCGTCCAGTCCGACCACCTGCCGGAGGTGTCACGGGACCGCCACCACACCGCGTCGTCGGCGGTGCGCACGGCCACGTGCAAACGCCCGGCGTCGTCCACGACGGCCGAGGGGCGCCCGTAGAACGGGCGGTCCTGCGGTGCGCCCAGCGCGGTCCAGCCGGAGGCCGGACCGCGGGACCACAGCTTGCCGTCCGCGCCACGCGCGAACAGCGTCCAGTCGTCCGGCCCGGAGAAGGCCGCGGTCGGCGCGTCCGTCAGTGTGCCGCCCAGGCTCTGCCAGCGGCCCCAGCGCCCGTTCGCGTACACGCGCCGGTAGGCGGTGTCGTCGGTGCCGCGGACGAAGACGTCGATCCGGCCGCCGGCGGAGGCGTACGCGGCGGGCTGGCCGAGGATGCGGCCCCGCGTCGGGCCGCCCAGCTCGGTGGTCCGGACCTTGGACCAGTCCCCGCCGCGCGCGGTCTGCGTGCGCAGGGTTCCGTCCGTGCCGCGGGTGAAGACGGTCAGGGTGTCACCGTCCCGCACCAGCGCCGGACTTGCCGAGGAGCGGCCGGGCAGCTGCGCGCCCGGGGCGTCGTCCGTGCCGGTCAGCATGAGGAAGGCAGTGCCGTGCGCGGGGACGCGTACCGTGTACGAGCCGCTGAAGGTGCCGCGCGGCGCGCGGGCCCGCAGGTCGCGCACCGCGACCTTGCCGGTCAGCCCGGCGTCGGCGAAGGTCACCGTGCGATCCTGCGCCTGGTCGGAGCGGTTGAGCAGGACGACCGCCCGCTTGCCCGCGCCCTTGAGCACCTTGCTGTAGACGTCGCCGACGGAGTCCGTCGCCACGCGGACGCCCTGGATGCCCAGCGGGTCCTGGTCGACGGCGATGATCTCGGGGTTGCGCAGGGTGTCGATCATCGATTTCGGCAGGGTGCGCGGGTCACTGCCGAGCACCAGCGGCGAGGCCATCTCGGCCCACATCACGAACTGTGTGGTGGACTCCTCCTCCGTCAGCTCATAGCCGCCCTCGGCGAGCTTGCGCATCGGGATGAGGTAGTCCGGGTCGTTCCAGTGCCCGGGGCCCTGGGCCTCAGGGTGCCAGGCGTTGGCGTCCATGTTGCGCAGAACGTTCGGCCACTCCCCCGCCGTCGGGGTGCCCCAGGCGATGTCGGTGCCAGTGCGCCAGGAGTCGGCGGTCGTCGGGCCATGGACGAAGGTGTTGTGCGCGTCCTGCTCAGGGGTGTGCGGCATGCCCCAGTCGTCGGTGAGCGGGTTGCACAGGTTGAGCAGCATCGTGCGCCCGGACTTGGCGACGGCGTCGCTGAACTCCTTGAAAGCCGGGCCCGGGTCGAGCCCGGCGCCGATGCCGCAGAGGAAGTCCACCTTGATGGCGTCGACCTTCCACCCGGCGAACTGGCGGGCGTCCTGCTCGTAGTGGCCGCGGCTGCCGAGCCCGCACCACGTGCCGCCGTCGTACTCGCCCGCGTCGGTGTAGATGCCGGCCTTGAGGCCGCGCTGGTGAAGGTACGTCACCAGCGCGGGAATGCCCGAGGGGAAGCGCGTGGGGCTGGCAACGAGCCGGCCCGTCTTCGGATCACGCGGCTGGTCCGCCTGCCAGCCACCGTCCAGCCAGACGATGTCGTAGCCGCTGTCGCGCAGCCCGCTGCTGACGAGGTGGTCGGCGACCTTCTTGACCTGGTCCTCCGTCGGGGCGCCGAGCCCGTAGTAGGTGTTCCATCCCATGTACGGCGTAGGGGCGAGGCCGCTGTCGTAGTACTGCGGCGCGCCCTGGTCCTCCGCGGCGTGTGCCGCCGGGACCATCGACCCGACCAGCACCACGGCGCCGAGCGCCACCGCGGTCCGCCGCAGTCGCGCCGTCCCTGCACGATGCGAAGCCACTGAATTCTCCCGAGAGTTGGGGGTATGGGGCACCCCGCTCCGGTCCGCCGGGCGCCGGTGCCACGGCGGAAACTGTGCCCAGGCCCCCCAAGCCTGTCAATATTAATTGCTAATTAACTTAAAAACGGGATCGCGCGGTGATGCGCGACGGCGCGTTGCTGTACGACATCAACGGCCGCACCGGTACCGGCGGAGACGGACACCTGGCCTCCTGGATCAGCGAGGACCTCGCCCCTGCGGCCGTGTCCTCCCCCAGGACGTGGGCCCAGCGGATCGAGCTGGAGTGGCTGATCGTCTTACAGGTGCATCTCGTGGGTTGAGCAGTTCGGGCGGTCACTCTGCGAGCCCGACTACAAGGAGGACACCGCCTCCCCATCCCGCCAAGCGATCCGCGTCGGCATCGGCTCCCCCACCACCGAGTCCCGCAGGAACAGCGGTGTCGAGCCGGCCATGCTCGCAGGCGTCCGGCGTGGTTCCCAGCACCCAGTACCGGATGTCGAAGGTCGCCCAGCCGTCATCGGGATGGTTCAGGTCCTCGGACAGGACAATCCCGCGGTGCAGGCCCGCGTGGGGCAGGTCCGGATGCCGTGGCGCCAGCGACAGTTCCGGGGGCAGCGCACGGAGCGTCTCCGTGAAGTGCCGTAGCAGCCGGGTACGGGCCTCTGCCTGTGTTCTGTCAGACGGGGTGTTCCTGCTCCCACATGGCTCTGGTGACGGCAGAGGGGCGTGGCAACGGGTGGCCGTCGAGGTAGAGGTCCACGCGCTCGTTGTAGAAGGCCACCAGTCCGGCGATGGGCGCCACCTGCCGGGTCGGGAAGTCGTACGCCCAGGCGAGGTCGGGGTGGGTGGCCCTGTCCGTTGTGACGGACCAGTAGCCGCTGGTGTTGCCCTTGTAGGGGCAACTGGTGACGGTGTCAGTCGGCTGCATGTGGGTCCAGTCGATGTACACGCGGTCGAGGTAGTAGCGCGTCGGGAGGCCTGTCTCCAGCACCATCACCGAGGAAGGCGCGTCCGCGAGCACGGCTCCGTCGAGCATGACGCGCACACCGCGGCCCGACCGAAGCGCATCGACGCGGGTGTAAGGACTCCTGGGGTGGACGAACACCTGCTCGTCCTCTTCGAACCACGCGTCGATGGCCTCCCAGCGGAAGCTGACAAAACCGGCGACACCAGCTACGTCATCGGCCCACTCCCAGGCCGCGCCCGGGCGGGTCAGCGAGCCCAGCCGGAGGGTGTGGCGGCGCGCCCTGCCGACCCGTAGCGCCATGGTCCGGCCCTCGTCGAGGAGAGCACCGTCCCGGATGTCTTCGCGCGGAACGCAGTATTGCGGGTAGCCCGGCCAGAGCCACACGTATCGCGCCCGCACGGTGTCGAAGACAGGAAGGTTCGCCGCATAGCCCCGGATGCGACGCGGTACGGGTTCGACATGGCCGACCGGGACGATCATTTCCGGGTAGTCCGGTGTGAAGCGCTCCATGATCTTTTGTCCCTCGTGGCGTGGGTGCCAAGTGCGGCGGGGGTCGCGCACGCAACCCCACCGGCACCAGGCAACCACGCGGGCGACTGTCCGGCATCTCCTCCCTCAGGCGGGTCCAGGACGGGCATCCAAGAGGACACGTCGATCGGCGGATCCGGGACGGGCATCCAAGGGGACACGCCGATCGGCCGGAAGAGCCTCTTGCGTACTGGCCCGCCTGGTGCGATCCCGTCGCTCCGGCCGCACCGTAGCGGTCGGCCGCCGCCACATGGAGTCACAGCTGGGGAGGTGCGTCGCCGCCGAGAAGGGTGATCAACTGGGCGAGGAGGGCGTCGAGTTCGCGGCCGACGTCGGCGATCCGCGGATTGCCGTAGCTGGCGAACAGCAGGCTGGGCTGGTCGACGGCGAGTTTGGTGTCGCCGTCGGGGTCCGCGTAGAGCAGGGTCCTCAGTGGTGCGTGCACCATAATCGATGGGTCGTGGCGGAACATGCGTTCGGCGATGGTGTGGTTGCCCATCAGGTACTGCGTGGCCTTCCAGGAGGACGGCGAGCCGGCCATGACGGCGGTGATGTCGCTGCGGTAGTAGCGCATGAAACCATGCGGCGCGTTGATCTCGGCGAGCTCGAGCGTGGCCTGCCAGGAGGCCATCTGGAAGAAGCGGGGCAGGTCGACCTCGGGGACGAGGGCTTCGTAGTGCTCGCGCGCTGCGTCGTAGGGGTCGGGGAGCGCCACAACGAGCCGCCGGGCGGGGTGGTCGATGAAGGCGGTTTCCGTGGTCATGGCCGTACCTGTTCGTCGTCGGAGTGGACGAGCTCGACGTCGTGGATGTCGAGCGTGATGGAAGGGAGGTTGAGGTTGACGCTGTTGTCGGGGTTCCGGCGAAAGACTCGTCGGCGCGTCGCCACGAGCAGGCCGCCGAAGCTCTGGTAGCGGCTGGTGTAGTGGCCGACGAGAGTGCTGCCGTTGACCTCAGCGATGTAGTCCATGCGGCGTTGCATTCCGAGGGCATCGAAGTAGAACACTTGGTCGGGATTGTGCGTGGCGATCTCGGGCGGGAAGCGCACCTGCAGGCGCCGCCAGGTCTGCCCGGCCTCGCGCCACGGTTCGATCTCACGGACCCGTACTTCCGGATGGGTGAACAGGAACGGGGTGGTGAAGTAGTTCCAGCACGCGTAGCCCAGGAAGTAGCCGAGGTGTAGAGCGTCCCAGGTGCTGTCGCGCAGCATTCCCTTGAAGCCGGCGCGTGCGGGGGCGAGGGTCTCGACCGGTTCGCCGTCGAGGGTCTGCATGGTGACGCTTTCAGCGGCGGCGTCGAACACCATCCGCCGGTCGGGGCGGGTGAACGGGTCGAATACGATGTGCTCTCCGACCGTGTCGAGCGTCAGGACCTGGTCGAACGTCTTGTCCGGCGGCCAGCCTTTATTCGCCCAGATCGGGCCGCCGATGGAGATGTCGACTTTCAAGCCGCGCAGGGTGTCCCAGAGCGCTTGGCCGCCGGCGGTGGCGATTGCCAGATCGAGGAGTTCGTCGCTCATGGGCCCGGTACTTTCCGTCGCGATGCGTATGGCGGTCAGCGTGCGGGGAGAGGGAAGGGCACGCAACCGCTGGTGGCGTGGTCCAGCAGCCGGTCATCGGAGTCACGGAGCTCTGCCCGGGCGGCCGCGGTGCGGCCACTGCGGGGTGGCGACGCCGGATGCCCGCCCCTCGGCGGAGAACTCATGACGTCCAGGGGCCGGTGCCATCCCCCGCCACGTCGTCCACCCTGATCAGGTGCAGGGAGGTACTGGACCAGTCTCCGACCGGCAGCTCGGGTGTGATCCCGTACCCGGTCAGTACGGACGCGTGATGCTCGGCGCCGGTAGCGGCATCCCGGTAGCGCGCGGCGGCATCCAGGCCGGCGAGCCTGAGGACGGGGCGCGGCGTGCCGTGGCGGAGTGCCCGCTGCCACACCAGCACGAAGACCTCCCGGCGGTCCTGGGTGGTGTACTGCACCGCGGTCGGGCCGTCGTCGACGGGACCGCGCAGCCGGTGCTGGATGCCGTGCTGCACGATGTGACGGACCCTCTTGTACTGCGCCACCAGTTCCGCGCCTTGAGCCAATTCCTCGGGTGTCCAGTGTGCGAGGTCGCCGCCTACCGCCAGGACCCCCGCCATCGCGACATGGAAGCGGTAACGCAGCGGCACCGAGCGGCTGGTGAGCTGGTTGGGCACATCCGTCACCCACGCCGCCATCACCCGTGCCGGGTAGATCTGGCTGAAGCCGTGCTGGATGGAGACGCGGTCCACCGCGTCGGTGTTGTCGGACGGCCACGCCTGGTCCGTACGGGAGAGGATGCCGAGGTCGACGCGACCGCCGCCACCGCTGCACGTTTCGATCCGCAGCCCGGGGTGGTCCGCACGCAGGCGGTCGACGACGTCGTAGAGGTTGTGCACGTACCGCGTCCACAGGAGGTCTTGGCCGTCTTCACGGGCGGGCCAGCCGGCCTCGCTGAAGGCTCGGTTCATGTCCCACTTGAGGAAGTCGATTCCGTTGTCCACGACCAACCGGGTCAGCCATCCGTACGCCCACTCGGCGATGTCGTCACGCGCGAAGTTGAGCACCAGCTGGTTGCGCAGTTCCGTGCGGGTGCGGTGCGGGAAGTGCAACACCCAGTCGGGGTGCGCGCGGTAGAGGTCGCTGTCCGGGTTGACCATCTCGGGCTCCACCCACAGGCCGAATTGCATCCCGAGCCGGTGGACCTCCTCGACCAGCGGCCCCAGCCCCTGGGGGAGCCGCTTGGGGTCCGGTGCCCAGTCGCCGAGACCGGCGGTGTCGTCGCGGCGGCCTCGGAACCAGCCGTCGTCGACGACGTAGAGCTCCACGCCCAGCGTCGCCGCCTGGGCCGCAAGCGCCTTCTGACTGGCTTCGTCGACATCGAAGCCGGTGGCCTCCCAGGAGTTGAACAGCACGGGGCGCGTCTCGTCCGGGTGCGGGAGCACATGGGCCCGGACGTACGCGTGCCAGGCGCGGCTCGCCGCGCCGAAGCCGCGGTCGGTGTACATGGCCGCGAAGCGCGGGGTCGCGTACTCCTCGCCCGGGCCGAGTGGCAGTTCCGCTCCGTCATGCCCGGCTCCGCCCGTGAAGGACGCACGTCCGTCGGGCGTGCGCTGCACGATGAGGTGCCAGCTTCCGCTCCAGGCCAGGGCGGCGCTCCACACCTCGCCCCGGTCCTCGGTGGCATCGCCGGCGTCCAGCATCAGCCACGGGTTCGCGTGGTGGCTGGTGATGCCGCGCCGACTGGTGAGCACGGTCTCGCCGTGCGGCACCGGCTCCCGGTGCAGCAGGCCCTCCGCCGACCACTGGCCCGTGACGTGACTGATCCGGTAGTCGTCGCGCGGCGACAGCGTCCAAGCGGCCGAATCCGCGCGCAGCACAGCGATCGGTTGCTGTCCGGTGTTGCGCAGCACGGTCCAACGCTCGATGACATCTGTGTCGTCGTGGACACGGTAGTGGAGGGTGACCGCCAGCGGGTGGTGGCGGTCGCGGAACTCCAGGGCGAGTTCCGTCGTACCGGGGGCCGATTCGCTGATCCGGTGGCCCAGGTGCGCCCACTCGAAGGCACGGGTGCCGTCGGCGAACCGCACCCGGAGGGACGGCGCTCCGTACCGGGCCCCACCGTCGACCGGCAACTCCTCGCCGGCCGGTGAGCGGCCCTCGAAGCTGCTGATCTCCCCGACCTGAGGAGGCACGAGTTGGCCCGCCGCCGCAAGGGGCAGCCGAGGTCCCCAAGCGAGGTGACAGGGGGCCCCGGTGCGATCGATCCGCATCGCGTACGACGTGCGCGCGGTGGAGAGCAGCCAGACGCCGGAGGCCGGTTCGAAGGAGATCTCAGACATGGATCCTCACGTTCGGAGAGTGCCGCACAGGAGCAGTGCGCAGCCAACTCCGCCTTGGATCACGTGTCAACACCCGGTCGGCATCTATGTTTTCCAGGCTGACAGTGGGTAACTCGCATGCTTCAAAAGAGGCATGCTTTTTTCATTGACAGCGAAAAAGAACCCACCTAGGTTTCCGGCCATGCGCTCGACCCCCTCCCCCGAGGCGACCCCGCCGATGACGCCGGCCGCTTCCCTCGTCTTCACCACCCTGCTGTCCCACGGTCCGCTCACCCGGGCCGAGACGGGGCGGCGGACCGGGCTCTCCCCGGCCGCCGTCACCAAGGCGGTCCGTCCGCTGATGGAGCTCGGCTATCTGACCGAGGGCGTGGACGAAGGAGCGCGGCCCGCTGTGGGACGTCCGGCCGGCCTGGTGCGGGTGGAGGCGGGGAGGGCGATGTTCATCGGGATCAAGGTGACAGGCGACGAGATCATCGCTGTCCTGGCCGACCTGTGCTGCCGTATCCGGATCGCCCGGTACGTACCGCTCACGGGCCGCGAACCTGAGACGGTCCTCCCCGCCCTCACCTCCCTGGTGCAGGAGTTGCTCACCGAGGCCGCCGGATTCGGCGTGCGGGTGCGGGGGTTGGGCCTCGCGATCTCGGGAGACGTGGACCGCGCCAACGGAGTCGTCCGCTACTCGCCCTTCCTGGAGTGGCGGGACGTACCACTCGCCGAGATCGTCGGGACCGCGACCGGGCTGCCGGTCACGGTCGACAACGACGTGCGGGCGCTCACGGTCGCCGAGCACTGGTTCGGGGCCGGAGTCGGACTCTTGAACTTCGCCTTGGTGACCGTGGGCGCCGGCATCGGCTGTGGCCTGGTGGTGCACGGACGGGTGGTGTCGGGCGCGCACGGCGTGGCCGGCGAGATCGGGCATCTGTCCCTCGACCCGCTCGGCCCGCTCTGCCACTGCGGCAACCGGGGGTGCGTGGAGGCGATCGCGGCGGACCCCGCGATTCTCCGCGCGGTGCGCGAGGCCACGGGCAAGGACGTGAGCGCTGCGACCGAGGCGCTGGACCTGGCCCACGGCGGAGACCTCGATGTCCGAGCGGTCTACGCACGGGCCGGCGAGGCCATCGGCAAGGCCATCGGCTCCTTGGTGAACATCCTCGGTTCCGAGCGGGTGATCATCTCCGGGGAGGGCCTGGCCGCCTACGACCTTTTCGCCGAGGGCATCCGCGACGCGTTCGCCGCGTCCGCCTTCGGTACTGCTTCGCAGTGCGACGTGATGACACGTCCCCTGCCCTTCGAGGAGTGGGCGCGTGGGGCCGCGGCAACCGCGATCCAGTCCTTCATCGGATCAGACACGTACGAGGAGTAGCCATGACGTTGCAGATCCGCAGCTCTCGGACGGCCGCAGGACCCAGCCGCAGAACGGTGCTCCAGGGGCTGTTCGGTGCCGGGGCCGCGACCCTGGCCGTGCCCGCTCTTGCCGCCTGCGGCTCGGGGACCGGGTCCGACCCGAAGACGGTGACCTTCGGATCGAACGGCGGGGACGCCACCCCGAAGAAGGCCTACGCCGCGGTGACGAACGCCTTCCAGAAGGACAGCGGCCTCACGGTCAAGACGAACGTCGTCGACCACGACACCTTCCAGAAGAGCATCTCCACCTACCTCCAGGGCACCCCGGACGACGTCTTCACCTGGTTCGCCGGCTACCGCATGCAGTACTTCGCCAAAAAGGGCCTGGCCAGCCCCATTGACGACGTATGGGCCAGGATAGGCGCCGGCTACAGCGACGCCACCAAGCAGTTGTCCAAGGGCGAGGACGGAAAGTACTACTTCGTGCCGCTCTACAACTACCCATGGGCCGTCTTCTACCGTAAGAGCGTCTTCCAGCAGCACGGCTACCAGGTCCCCACCGACTGGAGCCAGTTCATCGCGTTGGCCAAGCAGATGAAGAAGGACGGTCTCTCACCGATCGCCTCGGGCTACGGCGGCGGCGACAGCTGGAGCATTCTCGGCGCCTTCGACTACCTCAACCTCCGCGCCAACGGCTACGACTTCCACATGTCCCTGATGAGGGGCCAGGTCGCCTGGACGGACACTCGCGCGGCAAAAACCATCGACCTGTGGCGCGAGCTCACCCCCTACTACCAGACCAACGGCGGCGGCCGCTCCTGGCAGGACGCCGCGCAGTCACTGCTCGACAAGAAGTCCGGAATGGCGATCATCGGCCTCTTCGTCGGCCAGCAGATCACCGACGACTCCCTCCGGTCCGACATCGACTTCTTCCCCTTCCCGGAGATCGACCCGGCCTACGGTCAGGACACGGTCGAGGCGCCGACCGACGGTTTCATGCTCAGCCGCAGGCCGAAGAATCTCGACGGCGCGACCAACTTCCTCGAGTTCCTCGGCGGTGCGAAGGCCGAAGGCGTCTACATGGGCATCGACCCGAGCAACGTGGCCGTCAACTCCGGTGCCGGAACAGGTTCGTACAACGCCCTGCAGAAGAAGGCCGCCGAACTCATCGCGAGCGCCCAGCACATCACCCAGTTCGGTGACCGCGACAGCGATCCGGGCTTCATCTCCACCGTGGTCGAGCCCGGCTTCACCGAATGGCTGAACCACCCCGACAACGGCTCAGCCCTGCTCAAGAAGATCGAGTCGCAGCGCTCTCGCTTCTTCACGGCCTGACCCTACCGGAGGGGGTTCACCATGTCCTCCGTGCGCACCGTGCGTCGGTCTCCGTCGCTCGCACACCCTCGTCCTCGCCGGCTCGGTCCTGGTGACCGCCTCTTTCTGACCTTTGCCGTCGGCATCCCGCTGCTCGCCCTGCTGGCCTTCGTGTGGCTGCCGGCGCTCGCCTCCGTCGGCCTGTCCCTCACCAGCTGGGACGGCCTCACCCTGTCCGACATCCAGTGGGTCGGGCTGGGCAACTACCACGAGATCTTCACCAACTACCCGCCGTTCTGGCCGGCCGTCCAGCACAACCTGATCTGGCTGCTGTTCACGGCACTGCTCCCCACCCCGTTCGGGGTCTTCCTGGCCTACCAGCTCGACCACAAGATCCGTTTCACCCGCCTCTACCAGACCGCAATCTTCATGCCGATGGTGCTGTCCCTGGCGGTCGTCGGCTTCATCTGGGAGATCATCTACAACCCCGACACCGGCCTGCTCGACGGTGTGATCGGCCACCACATCAACTGGCTGGGCGATCCCCACCTCAATCTGTGGGCCGTCCTGGTCACCTCCGGCTGGCGGCACACCGGCTACATCATGATCCTCTACCTGGCCGGACTGAAGGGCTTCGACCCCGCCCTGAAGGAGGCGGCCGCCCTCGACGGCGCCAACGGACGCCAGACCTTCATGAGAGTGGTGCTGCCGGCCCTGAAGCCGGTCAACATCATCGTCCTGGTCGTCACCCTCATGGAGTCACTGCGCGCCTTCGACGTCGTCTACGTCCTCGGCGGCGGTACCGGAAGCAAGCCCGGCATGGAACTTCTGTCGCTTCTCATCACCGACAACATCATCGGCGAGTCCAGCCACATCGGATACGGGTCCGCGCTCGCGGTCATCCTGCTCATCGTCTCCCTGGCCGCAATCGGGACGTTCCTCGTCCAGACGTTCCGCAAGGAGGACCAGTGACCACGACCGCCGCACCACCGGCCCGCCGGTCACGCCCCTCGCGGACGTATCACGCCGCGGGCTCCGCAAGGCCGAAGCGGCAGACCGGACGCCACATCATGCTCGGCGGCACAGCGCTGCTGTGGCTCGTCCCGCTGCTCTGGGCCGTGTACACCTCCCTGCGTCCCTACTCCGACACCGCCCGGCACGGGTATCTGTCCTGGCCGCACAGCATCGGCCTGCGGAACTTCTCAGACGCCTGGAACCAGTCCGGGATGCCGCACTTCTTCTGGAACTCCGTGCTCATCACGGTTCCGGCGGTGCTCGGCACCCTGCTGTTCGCCGCAGCCGTGGCCTTCTTCGTCTCACGGTTCGACTTCCGCTGGAACGTCGCACTGCTGATGCTCTTCACCGCGGGAAATCTGCTCCCCGCACAGGTCCTGATCACTCCGCTGTACCGGCTGTACCTTCTCGTGCCGCTGCCCGCGTGGATGAGCGATTCCCTGCTCGTCTACAACTCCCTGTGGGGCATCATCTTCATCCACATCGCCTACCAGTGCGGCTTCTGCACCTTCGTGCTGAGCAACTACATGAAGACGGTCCCGAAAGAGATCTTCGAAGCCGCTCTCGTGGACGGTGCCCCGGTGTGGCGGCAGTTCTTCCAGATCGTGCTGCCGTTGTGCCGTCCGGCGTTCGCGGCGCTCGCGACCCTTGAATCCATCTGGATCTACAACGACTTCTTCTGGTCACTCGCGCTGATCGAGGCGGGTGACAAGCGCCCCATCACCTCCGCACTGGCCAATCTCCAGGGCGCCTACTTCACCAATCCCAACCTCATCGCGGCAGGTGCTCTCATGACCGCGATCCCCACGCTGCTGGTGTACTTCGCGCTCCAGCGACAGTTCATCAGCGGCCTCACCATCGGCTCGGGCAAGGGCTGAGCCGCCGACCCGACGCCCCGGCCGTCGGTTGCCCGGCCGCTTCCCCCGGCGTCCTGTCCGGTGCACGCCGCCCCTGACCGGCACAACGCCCGTTCCTGACGGGTGCAACCGCGCGATTCCGCTCATCCCATCCCCAGGAGGCAGACCCATGCGGTCACCCTCGTACAGAGCTCTGCGCGGAGCCCTCGCCGGCTCCCCACGCCACACCATGAGAGTCACGCTGGTCCTGGCCGTCACGGCCGGGCTCACTGCGGCGGTCCCCACCGCCACCCCGGCCACGGCCGCCTCCAGGTCCACGACCGCGGCCGTCACCTCGGCCGCGACCACGGCGGACGTCACTTCCGGCATTGCGGCCAAGCCGTTCATGGGCTGGTCCAGTTGGAGCATGCAGTCCTCCCAGTACCCGGGCCTGAACCCGAACGGCGACTACAGCTACCTCACGGAGGCGAATGTCCTGAAGCAGACGGACGCCCTCGCCACCACGCTGAAGAAGTACGGCTACGACCACGTCAACATCGACGCCGGCTGGTGGATGGACAACAACTGGACGACCGAGTTCGACCAGTACGGCCGGCAGACGCCCGACCCGGTCCGGTTCCCCCACGGCATGAAGTCGGTCGCCGACCACATCCACTCCAAGGGCCTCAAGGCGGGTATCTACCTCCCCGTCGGCCTGGAGAAGGGGGCGTACGGCGACGGCAGGGTGCCGGTCTGGAACGCCCCCGGCTGCACCACCGCGGACATCGTCCACCCGGACCTGCGCACCACCAACGGCTGGGACAGCGCCTACAAGCTGGACTTCGGCAACCCCTGCGCGCAGAGGTACATCGACTCGCAGGCGCAGATGCTCGCGGACTGGGGCTACGACTTCCTGAAGTTGGACGGGGTGGGTCCGGGCTCGTTCAAGTCCGGTGACAACTACAACAACGTCGCGGACGTCGCCGCCTGGCACAAGGCCATCGCCGACACCGGGCGTCCGATCCACCTCGAGCTCTCCTGGTCACTCGACATCGGTCACGCCGCCGACTGGAAGAAGTACTCCAACGGCTGGCGCATCGACACCGACGTCGAGTGCTACTGCAACACCCTGGTCACCTGGGAGAACTCGGTCAAGGGCCGGTGGGACGACGCCCCCGCCTGGAGCGGCAAGGCCGGCCCGGGCGGCTGGAACGACCTCGACGCGATCGATGTCGGCAACGGGGCGATGGACGGCCTCACCAACGCCGAACGGCAGAGCTACATGACCCTGTGGGCCATCAACAAGTCGCCCCTGTTCACCGGTGACGACCTCACCCAGCTGGACAGTTACGGTCTCTCCCTGCTGACCAACCAGGAAGTCATCGCCGTCGACCAGAACAACTCCCCCGTCGCACGTCCCGTCACCCCGATGGGCGACGAGCAGGTCTGGGGAACCAAGAACTCCGACGGCGGCTACACCGTCGCCCTGTTCAACCTCGGCCACTCGCCGGCCTCCGTCACCGCCAACTGGGCGTCCTTCGGGTTCACCGGCGCGGCCTCCGTGCGGGACCTGTGGAACCACAAGGACCTCGGGACGTACAAGAGCAAGATCACCGCGACGCTGCCCGCACACGGCTCCCGGCTGTTCACCGTCAAGCCCGGCGGCGCGCCACTGGCGACCACCAGCTACGAGGCGGAGTCCGCGAACAACACCCGAACCGGCAACGCCTCCGTCGCCGCATGCGACTCCTGCTCCGGCGGCAAGAAGGTCGGCAACCTCTACCTCGCCAGCAAGCTGCAGTTCAACGACATCACGGTGAAGAAGGACGGCATCTACCCCGTCAACGTCTCCTATGTCAGCGGCGACTCCCGCTCGGTGACCGTCTACTCCAACAGCGGCAACGGCACCAGCCTCAAGTTCCCTTCCACGGGCGACTGGGGCACGGTCGAGACCATCAGCGTCGAGTTGGCGCTGAAAGCGGGTTCCAACACCATCACGTTCGACAGCGGCTGGGACTACTCGCCCGACATCGACAGGATCACCGTACCCAAGTCCGCCTGACCTCCGCGGGCCCGGAAGTGACACGACCGGGCCCCGCACCCGGCGACCGCCCCCGGGCCGCCGCACGGTCCCGCGACATCCGGGCTTCACGCCCGGCGTATTCCCCTCACACAACGCCCGCCGACATGTATGTGCCGTTCCCGCACGCGCCGTTCCCCGGACATGGAGTGCACAACGTGGACACCCAGCACACCGAAACGCGCGACAACCACCCGAGCCGAAGGGGCTTCCTCGCCCTCGCCGCCGCAGCCGGCACGGCCGCCGCCCTTGGCGGCCTGCCCGCCTTCACCGCCTCGGCGGCCCCCCAGCGCCCGGCCACCTCACCCCTGCTGTCCGCGGCCGCCGCCGCGAAGAACCAGTTGTGGTGGCAGGCTCCCGGCTCCTCCAACTCGATGATCCAGCAGGGTCTGCCGGTCGGGAACGGGCGCCTCGGAGCGCTCGCGAGCAACGACCCCTCCAGCGAACTGCTGACGATCACCGACGCCACCCTGTGGACCGGTGGCCTCAACGACACTCTGCAGAGCGACGGCCAGTTCCCCTACGGCCGCGACGACTTCGGCTCGCTGACCCTGCTGGCGGAGCTGACCGTCGACATTCCCGGCCACGACCTGGGCTCCGTCGACAACTACCGTCGCACTCTCGACCTGGCCCAGGGCCTCGTCAGCGCCTCGTACGACCTGTCCGGCGTCACCTACCAGCGACAGATCTTCGCCAGCCGTCCCGACGACGTCATCGTCCTGTACTTCTCCCGGCAGGGCAGCGGCACCTACACCGGTACCGTCTCCCTCACCGGCACGCACGGCGAGTCCACCACCTCCAACAACGCCCGGCGCTCCACCTCGTTCGGCGCCTCCTTCGCCAACGGGCTGAAGTACGGTGCCGCCGTCACCGCGTACGGCAGCGGGGGCACGGTGGCCGTCAACGGTACGTCGATCTCCTTCCGCGGCTGCAAGGACCTCACCGTCGTGGTCAGCGGCGGCACCAACTACGCGCCCGAAGCGGCCGCCGGGTTCCGTGACCCGTCCGTGGACCCGGAGCGCCTGGCGCGGACCAAGGTCCTCGACGCATCCGGCCACTCCGCGAGCACCCTGCTGCACACCCATGTCGCCGACTTCCGCCCGATGTTCGAGCAGCTGGACATCGATCTCGGCACGTCGTCCGCCGCACAGCGCAAGCTGGACACCTGGCAACGGGTGCGGGCACGCCACCGGGACGACGTCCCCGACCCGGAGCTCGAGGCCGCCTACCTGCAGTTCGGCCGCTACCTGATGATCTCCGGGTCGCGGGGCAGCCTGCCGATGGGCCTGCAGGGGCCGTGGCTGGACGGCAACGACCCGGACTGGATGGGCGACTACCACACCGACATCAACATCCAGATGAATTACTGGATGGCCGACCGCGCGGGCCTGTCCGGCTGCTTCGACGCCTTCACGGACTACTGCCTCGCGCAGCTGCCTTCCTGGACGGACGTCACCCAGCGGCTGTTCAACAGCCCGACCAACCGGTACCGCAATTCCAGCGGCAGGATCGCCGGCTGGACCGTGGCCGTCTCCACCAACCCCTACGGCGGAGGCGGCTGGTGGTGGCACCCGGCCGGTAACGCCTGGCTCTGCCAGAACCTGTTCGAGCACTACGCGTACACGCAGGACGGCGCCTACCTCGAAAAGATCTACCCCCTCATCAAGGGCGCGGTGGAGTTCTGGGAGGCACGCCTCATCACCACGACCGTCACCGACGCCTCCGGGGCCTCGCGCAAGGTCCTCATCGCCGACAGCGACTGGTCGCCCGAGCAGGGTCCGCTCGACGCCAAGGGCATCACCTACGCCCAGGAACTGGTCTGGAACCTCTTCGCCAACTACCGCACCGCGACCCAGGTACTCGGCAAGGACACCTCCTACAGCGCGACGATCGACGGTCTGCGCCGGCACCTGTACCTGCCCGTGGTCAGCCCCAAGACCGGCTGGCTGGAGGAGTGGATGTCGCCCGACGACCTCGGCGAGACCACACACCGGCACCTCTCCCCGCTCGTCGGCCTCTTCCCCGGCGACCGTATCCGCCCGGACGACTCGACGCCGAAGGACATCCTCGCCGGCGCGACGGCCCTGCTGACCGCCCGTGGCATGAACAGTTTCGGCTGGTCCAACGCCTGGCGCAGCCTGTGCTGGTCACGGCTGAAGAACGCGGAGAAGGCCTACCAGCTCGTCGTCAACAACCTGAAGCCGTCGGCGGGCGGCAGCAACGGCACCGCGCCGAACCTCTTCGACATCATGGACATGGGGCAAGGCCGCGGCATCTTCCAGATCGACGCGAACTTCGGCACCCCCTCCGCGATGATCGAGATGCTGGTCTACTCCCGGCCGGGCCACGTCGAGCTGCTGCCCGCACTGCCCGCCGCGTGGGCGGCATCGGGCTCGATATCCGGCGTCGGCGTCCGCGGCGGCTTCGTCGCCGGCCTCAGCTGGAAGAACGGCAAGGTCACCCGGGTGACGCTGAAGAGCGTCGGCGGCCGTGACACGACCGTCGTCGCGGGCAGCGCCTCGCGGAAGATCAGCCTCAGGCCCGGTGAATCCGTCACCCTGGGCAGCCTCGGCTGAGGCCGGCTCGTCACACGTGCCCGGACGGCCGTCCGGCCCGCGCAACGACGCCCTGCGGCAAGGGCGTCGCGGCGCTGATCGTGGCGGTCAGGTCCAAGCCCCTGACCGTCACATCGGCGGCGTATGACCAGCCGCCGACGCAGCCCCACCCGTACGACATGTCATTCGGTGACTGTGTCCGTGGCGTACAGCGTGTCTTCACCGGGTGAACTTGGTGATGCCGCCTCCTGCGCCCCCACAGCACCTCAGCCGGAGCCGGTGAGCCCAGCCCGCCGCGGACGACGAGAAGAGTGGAGACCGACGATGTCCCCCCACAACAAGGGAAGCGTGGCGGCGGGTCGCCGACCACGTCGCAGATCCTGGCCGACCGTGGCCGGCGCGCTGACCGGCTGTGCCCTCACGGTCGTTCCGCTGAGCACCACGAACGTGGCGAGCGCCGCCACGTCGTCGTGGCAAGGCAAGGGCACACGGGTCAGCGCCTGGTCGCCCAGCATGACGACCGGCGGCCCGTCCTTCAGCAACCAGAGCATCCGGATGGTGGTCCACAGCAGCGTCGCGGGCTCGGGCGCTCGCATCACCTTGTCCAACCGGTACAGCACCGACCCGCTCGAGATCAGCGCCGTGGACGTGGCCGTCCAGGCGAGCGGCGGAGAGGCTGCACGCGGCACCACCCGGAACGTCTCCTTCGGAAACTCCGGCCACGTCACGATCCCCGCCGGCCAAGAGGCGGTCAGCGACGTCATCCCGATCTCGGTCAGCGCCGGGGAGAACCTGCTCGTCAGCCTCTACGTGCCCGGCACGACGGGCACGTCGACCTGGCACTCCGACGCATTCGACACGACCTACATCGCCTCCGGCAATCACATCGGTGACGACAGCGCTGCCGCGTTCGGCACCACCACGACCTCCTGGTACTACCTGGCGGGGCTGGACGTCGTGTCGCCGACAGCGAAGGGCACCGTCGTCGCCTTCGGCGACTCCATCACCGACGGCTACCACTCCTCCACGGGCACCTACACCCGGTGGCCGGACTTCCTCGGGCGCCGGCTGGGCGCCGACCGGGGCCCGCAGAAGCTGAGTGTCGTCGACGCCGGCATCGGTGGCAACCGGGTCCTCACCGACGTGCCCAACCTGTGGCAGGGGGTCAGCGCCCTCAAGCGCTTCGGGCACGACGCCCTCGGCCAGCCAGGCGTCAAGGACGTGATCCTCTTCGAAGGCATCAACGACATCGGCAACAACGCCGGCCCCAACGGCCGGCCGCTGACCGCCCAGGACCTCATCAACGGCTACCGCACCCTGATCGACGAGGCTCATGCCGCCCGCGTCAACGTCATCGGTGCAACGCTGATGCCCGACGAGGGCAACGGGTACTACACGCCCGCCGCCGAGGCGATCCGCCAGAACGTCAACCAGTGGATCCGCACCAGCGGAGCCTTCGACGGCATCATCGACTTCGACCGGACCATGCGCGACCCCGCGAACCCGTCCGCTCTCAAACCCGCGTACGACTCAGGTGACCACATCCACCCCAACGACGCGGGCATGAAGGCGATGGCCGACGCCATCGACCTGCGGCTACTGCGCACCTGACACACGCGGGCACCGGCCCCCTCCGAGGCGGGGCCCCCGAGGATCGTGCGACCCGTCGAGCCGTGCGGAGCGCCGGTTCAACCGTTCGGCTGGCGACAGACACCCGCATGCACGACAGACACGGAAAGCCGACCCGATCTGTGGAAGTTTGTAGCGGACGCCTGACAGACGATGACGGCGCGGGGGCGATCCCCGTTCCGAGAGTCGGCCCGGGGACGGAGGAGGTATCCGATGGACAGCGGCGGACGGCCGCCGGCCCCGGGCTCCGGCGGGCCGCAGCGCCCGAGTTCGGACGAGGGTCATACGCAGGGGCGCCTCGAGCGCGTTCGCGCTGCTGTGGCGGCGCGGGCCGCCACGTGGGCCGCTCGTACCCGGGCCCTCGTGCGGCGGGTCGAGCGGATTCCGCCGCCCCCGGGGCCGTTCCGTCCCGGCTTCTGGCGCAGTCCCCTCCGCGGGCCCTGGATGACGTCCGTGTTCGGACTGGTGCTGCTGATCGGCATCCCGCTGCTCTTCGTCACGGGGATGCTCTCCTACGCCGCCTACAACCCGGGACTCGGCCGCATCAACGACCAGACGCCGGAGAAGGGCCTGCTGGGTTTCTACCTCTTCGCCTGGCCCACCCATCCGTACTGGCTGTACCGGCTGACCCAGGGCGTGCACGTGACGCTCGGCGTGGTCCTCGTGCCGGTGCTGCTGGCCAAGTTGTGGTCAGTGATCCCGAAGCTGTTCGAGTGGCTGCCGGTCCGCTCCGTCGCCCACGGACTGGAGCGGTTGTCCCTGCTCATGCTGGTCGGCGGGGTGATCTTCGAATTCGTCACCGGCATCGTCAATATCCAGCTCTTCTACGTCTTCCCCGGCTCCTTCTACACCCTGCACTTCTACGGCGCCTGGGTGTTCATCGCCGCGTTCGTCGTCCACGTGTGCCTCAGACTCGGCCGGATGACCCGCGCCCTGCGCTCCCGCAGCCTGGCCGCCGAACTGCGCACCGACCTCGCCAACACACGGCCCGAGCCCCCCGACCCCGACGGCCTGGTCCCGATCGCTCCCGCGCCGCCGACGATGACCCGGCGCGGCGCGCTCGCCATGGTGGGGGGCGGATCGCTCCTCCTCCTGGTGGTCACCGCGGGACAGAGCATCGGCGGCTTGCTGCGCAACACCGCCCTTCTCGCGCCCCACAACCGTACTCCGGGCAGCGACCCGAACAGCTTCCAGATCAACAAGACGGCCGCTTCCGTCGGCGTCACGCCCGCGCACGTCGGCCCCGCCTGGCGTCTGGAGATCCACGGCCCCGGTCCGACGCTCGTCTTCACCCGCGCACAACTCATGGCGATGCCCCAGCACGCCGCCGCACTGCCGATCGCCTGCGTGGAAGGATGGTCCACCCCCAACCAGCAGTGGAGCGGCCTTCGGCTGGCCGACCTCGCCGCCATGGCAGGCCTCCCCGACGCCGGAAGCGTCCTGGTGCAATCCGTCCAACCACCAGGGCCTTACAGCTCGGTGGTCCTGCGGGGCAACCAGATCCACGACCCTCGATCGCTGCTCGCCCTGCACGTCAACGGCGCGGACCTCTCACTCGACCACGGCTACCCAGCCCGCGTCATCGTCCCGGCCAACCCCGGCGTGAACAACACCAAGTGGGTGCACCGGCTCACCTTCAGGACGTGACCATGGCACGCTTCGTCCGCTGGTACGGCTCCGGCCCCCTCCATCTGCTCGTCCTGATCGCCTCGTTCGCCATCACCGGCTACGCCCTGGTGCGCCTGTTCGCCGTCCGCCCGCTCGAGGTCGCGATCTGGTTCGTCGGCGCGGCGGTCCTCCACGACCTGATCCTGCTGCCCCTGTACTCGCTCGCCGACCTGTCGGCACAGGCTGTCCTGCGGCATCGCGCCACCCGCATGCCACAACCACCGTGGATCAACTACCTGCGCGTGCCCGCCTTTCTCTCCGGTGTGCTCCTGCTTGTCTGGTTCCCCCTCATCTTCGCCCTCTCGACCCCCTACCCGGGTGCCACCGGATTGTCCATGGACGTCTACCTCGGCCGGTGGCTGGCCATCACCGCCGTGCTCTTCGCCGCCTCCGCCGTGGCCTTCGCTCTCACGCTCCGCCGCGTCCGGCGGGCCGCCCACGCCGATGAGGAACGACCCGCACCAGGTCACGGCGCTGCATCGTGACGACCGACGAGGACGGCTCGCCCTGCGCCGGGGGAGACCCTTATGCGCTCGCCCTGCGGGCCGGCCACGGACCGGTGTACCTGCGGCTGGCGGACGGGTGCCGGATCCGGATGCCGGTGCATCGCTGGTACGCGCAGCCCACCCTGGCCGACGAATCCGTGCTCAATCGCTGCGTCGGCCCCGTTCTCGACGTCGGCTGCGGACCGGGCCGGCTGTGTCGGGCACTCCTGAGTCGCGGAGTCTTCGCGCTCGGCATCGACGTAACCCCCCGCGCGGCGGCCCATACCGCCGCTCTCAGCAGGATCGCACTGTGCCGATCGGTGCTCGACCGGCTACCGGCCGAGGAAGGCCGGCAGACCGTCCTGCTCATCGACGCCGGCATCGGAGAGGTCGCAGCTGCCGAGGCTTCGGCGTCTACGTGCGCAGACGCCACGTCACCCACGCCACCGGCGAGCGGCGGCCGCCACAGCAGGTCGCCCCAAGACTTGGACGTCCCTGTTCCGTAAGGGGTCCGGGCGTTCCGCGCCGGCCTTGCGACGGCTGTGATGGGGATATGCGATCGCGATTGTTTCCGCCTGTGTTCAAGGGCAGGTTGCACGATGCCCGCACGGCGACCTCGATCGGACGGTGGCTCGGCCTGGCCTTCGTGGTCTGCTTCGTCACCGGTCTGATCAGTCATGTGCTGCAGCATCCGCCCGGGTGGCTGGCCGATGACCTGCCGAGCCGCCCGGTGTGGGGCTACCGGATCACGCAGGGGCTGCACGTCGCCTCGGGTATCGCGGCGATTCCGCTGCTGCTGGCGAAATTGTGGACGGTGTACCCGCGGCTGTTCGCCTGGCCGCCGGTGCAGTCGGTGCGGCACGCGCTGGAGCGGTTGTCGGCGGCCGTGCTGGTGGCGGCGGCCGTCTTCGAAGTGGCCACGGGATTGCTGAACACCGCACAGTGGTATCCGTGGCCGTTCTCCTTCGTGCCGGTGCACTACGCCGTGGCCTGGCTGGTGGCCGGAGTGCTGGTGCTGCACGTGGCGGTCAAGGCCCCCGAGATCCGGGCCCACTGGAGCCGGCGATCGCCGGGAACCCTGGCTCTGCCGGAGGAGGACGGGCCCGACCGGCGTTCGCTGCTGGTTGCGGTGGCCGCGGCGGTCGGTGCGGTCACCGTGACCACGGTGGGCCAGTCCTTCACGCCCCTGAAGGACCTCGTCCTGCTCGCACCCCGCCATCCGGATCACGGCCCCCAGGGCCTGCCGGTCAACCGCACCGCCGCCGCGGCCGGAGTCGGCCTGATACCCGCCGAGCGCTACCGTTTGACGGTCGCCGGACCGCGGTCCTGCACGCTGACGCTGGATGAGCTGCGGGACCTGCCGCAGCACGAGGTGGTACTGCCGATCGCCTGCGTGGAGGGATGGAGCAAGTCCGCCCGGTGGACGGGCGTTCGGGTCATCGACCTCCTCGAGCTTGCCGGCGCCCATCCGCACGCCCGCGTTCGCGTGGTGTCCCTGCAGAGTCGGGGCGGATACCGGGTCTCCGAGATGGGGCACGAGCACGCCCGCGACCCGCTGACCCTGCTCGCTCTGCGTCTCAACGGCGAGGAACTCTCCCCCGACCACGGCTACCCGGTGCGTTTGATCGCCCCGAACCGGCCCGGTGTGCTGCAGACCAAGTGGGTCGGCCGACTGGAGGTGCTGTCATGAGGATGAGCGTGGCGCGGCTCCTCACGGGTGTGATCGGCCTGTCGCTGATGGGCGTCGGCGCCTCCCTGCTGCTGGACGTGCGTGACCTGCCGGGTGTCCTGGTCTGGCTGGGCGGGGCGGTGGTGCTGCACGACGTGCTGATCGCACCTCTGGTGCTGCTCATCGGGTGGGTACTGGTCCGCGGCGGTGTGCGCGGGCCGGTCCGCGGGGCACTGCTGGTGGCGGGCGCTCTGACGGCGGTGGCCCTGCCGGTGCTCCTTCGCCCGGGGAAGCCCGCCAACTCCTCGGTCCTGCCACTGGACTACCCGCGCAACTGGCTGTTCACGATGGTGGCGGTGGCGACGGTCACGGCCTTCCTGCTGGCCGCGCGGGGAATCCGCCGCAGCCGACGGCGGCCACCTTCGTAGGTCTGCCTCCACGCTCCGGCGGCGGGCCGTCTCACGGGTGGCTTACATACCTGCGGAAGTGAGCGGCGTCGGGCTTGGCGGGCTCGTGGCCCTCGGACTGCTGGTGCCGCTGTGGGGCAGGCCGCGCCGCGACGCCGAAGGTGCCCTGACCGTACTCGCCCGGGCGGGCCGCATCTGCTACGCCGCCTCTTACACCGGGCTGGACACGGTGGCGGGCATCTCCACCGGGACGGTGGCGGGCGGCGAGGTGCACGAGGTGGTGGGGCGGCTGTTCGCGGCCGGCGACGAGCTGGGCCGGGCCTCGGGGCCGTCGGCCATGCTCGGCTTCGCCGTGGGCTACGGCCTGCCGGCGCCGGCTGCCTCACAACCCGACGACGCTCGGTCTGTGGCGGGAAGGCTTACGAACCCCTGACGATCCGGCGTCGTACCGTCGCCGGGAGGGCCCGTGGCCGTACGGTCGGTGGCATGTTGATCCTGGTCACCGGAGGCGCGGGCTTCATCGGCTCGCACGTCGTCACCGCCCTTACCGGCGCCGGGCACGGCGTGCGCGTGCTCGACGCGCTGTTGCCCGCCGCGCACCGCACGTCCCCGCCCATCCCCGACGGGGTGGACTGGAGACACGCGGACGTGCGCGACGCGGCGGCTGTGGCCGAGGCCCTTCAGGGTGTGGACGTCGTCTGCCATCAGGCGGCGATGGTCGGGCTCGGCAAGGACTTCGGCGACGCTCCCGCATACGTGGGCTGCAACGACCTGGGCACCGCGGTGGTGCTGGCCGGCATGGCCGAGGCCGGGGTGCGTCGTCTGGTGCTGGCGAGTTCGATGGTGGTCTACGGAGAGGGCCGCTACGAGTGCCCGTCGCATGGCGTCGTACGGCCGGGGCCGCGCAAGGTGGCGGACCTCGACGCGGGCCGCTTCGATCCGCCCTGCCCGAGGTGCGGTGAGCCGCTCGCCCCCGGCCTGGTGACCGAGGACGCCCCGCTTGATCCGCGCAACGTCTACGCCGCCACCAAGCTCGCGCAGGAGCACCTGGCCTGCGCGTGGGCGCGCGCCGTCGGCGGGCGGGTGGCCGCACTGCGCTACCACAACGTGTACGGGCCCGGGATGCCGCGTGACACCCCGTACGCGGGCGTCGCGTCACTGTTCCGGTCCGCTCTGGAGCGCGGCGAGGCGCCGCGCGTGTTCGAGGACGGCGGCCAGCGGCGGGACTTCGTCCATGTACGGGACGTGTCCGGTGCCAACCTCGCGGCCCTGGACGGTCTGTCCGGTCTGCCGGAGGGGACCGCGCGGGCGTACAACGTCGGCAGCGGCGAGCCGCACACGGTGGGGGAGACGGCCGCCGTCCTGGCCGAGGCGCATGGCGGGCGGGCGCCGGTGGTCACGGGCGAGTACCGGCTCGGCGACGTCCGCCACATCACCGCCTCGTCACGCAGGCTGCGCGACGAACTGGGCTGGAAGCCGCAGGTCGCCTTCGTGGACGGAATGACGGAGTTCGCGACGGCCCCGCTGCGAGCGGGCTGACGTTTCCCCCCGGCCGGCGTCGGCCCCGACGAAGGAGGAAGGGCCGGCCCCGCTTCTCCCGCAGAGTGGGTCCGGCTCCCGGTGTGCTCCGCAGACAGCGGCGGGCAGGCGGACCTCGAAACGGCAGCCGCCGGGGACGTTGCACCACACGGTGCTGATCAGCCGTAGCCGTGCCAGGGCGTCCTCGATCTTCTCGCGCAGGCGTCGTCCGTGGACGGTGATGGTGGACTGGTCACCGAACTCCCCTTCCCCACACCCCGCGCATCAACTCCTCTCGGCTCGTCGCCTGCCCGGGCTTGCGCAGGAAGTGCTCCAGCGGTTCGGACTCTCCGATGATCAGGGGGACCTCGGAGACGGTGGGGGCGTCGTCCACGACGAGTGCGCGTTTCACGCCACCGAGTCTCGCACCGGCTTTCGGCCGTCGGCGGGAGCGGCGGTGGACGTCAGCGATCCGTAAGATCGTCAAATCCCTTTTGCCCCTTCCGTCCTCGTAGGGTGAGTGGGGTGATCGAGACATCTCCCTCTTCGCCTGCTCCTGTGGACGTGGTGCTTCCCTGCCTCGACGAGGCGGAGGCCCTGCCGTGGGTCCTGGACCGCGTCCCGTCTGACTGGCGCGCGATCGTCGTCGACAACGGCTCCACCGATGGCTCGGCGGACATTGCCCGCGCCCTCGGGGCGCATGTGGTCCACGAACCGCGTCGCGGCTTCGGCGCCGCCTGCCACGCCGGCCTCGCCGCCGCCACGGCCGACGTCGTCTGCTTCTGCGACTGCGACGCCTCCCTCGACCCGGCGCTTCTATCCGCCGTCGCGGGGCCCGTTCTCGACGGTTGCGCCGACCTCGTACTGGGTCGCCGCAGGCCTGTCACGCGCCGCGCCTGGCCCCTGCATGCCCGTCTGGCCAACGTGGAGCTGGCCCGCCTGATCCGCCGGCGCACCGGACTACGACTGCACGACCTCGGCCCGATGCGCGCCGCCCGCCGCGAGTCCCTGCTCGCCCTGGGCCTGACCGACCGGCGCTCCGGCTACCCGCTGCAGATGGTGGTTCGCGCCGCCGACGCAGGCTGGCGGGTGGAGGAGACGGATGTGCCGTACCGGCCCCGTACGGGCCGCTCGAAGGTCACCGGCACCTGGCGCGGTACCTGGCAGGCCGTACGGGACATGCGAGCCGTCCTCGCCGAGCGTCCCGCCGCCGACCCGGTGTCCGCGGTGACCACCCGGGGAACCGGACGATGAGCGCCCGGCTCCCGGTCACGGGGCCGGCCACGCTGCTGGTCATCGCCAAGGAACCCGTCCCGGGGCGGGTCAAGACGCGACTCACCCCGCCCTACACGCCCCAGGAGGCGGCCGCTCTGGCCGAGGCCGCCCTCGCCGACACCCTGCACACGGTGCTGGAGGCCCCCGCACGGCGCCGTGTCCTCGTTCTCGACGGTGCACCCGGTCCCTGGTTGCCGCCCGGCTTCGACATCGTGCCCCAAGAGGCCGGCGGCCTGGACGAGCGGATCGCGGCCGCCTTCGGCCACTGCGACCGCGGACCGGCCCTCCTTGTCGGCATGGACACCCCCCAACTGACCACGGACCTTCTCGCGGGCATCGGACGCGAGGGCCACGACGCCTGGTTCGGTCCGGCTGCGGACGGTGGGTTCTGGGCGCTGGGTTTCGCGGCCCCGGCGCGCGCCGCGGCTCTCGTACGGGGCGTGCCGATGTCCACCGACCGCACCGGGGCGATGCAGCGGTGCCGACTCGTCCAGGCGGGGCTGAGCGTGAGCGACCTGCCGAAACTGCGCGATGTGGACACCGCCGCCGACGCCGCCGCGGTCGCCGCCTGCTGCCCACCCGGCTCGCGCTTCGCCGCCACCGTGAACTCGCTCGCGGAGGCCGGTCGGTGAGCGGCACTACGAGCGGTACGGACCCTGCCCTCACCGGGTGGACGACGCGGACCGCGGCCCGACGGCATCCGCAGACCGTGGTGGCGTGGCCTGCCCCGCTTCCTGCGCGGCCGTATCCCGCGGATCGGCTTGGTTCAGCGGAACTGGGCGAGCCGTGGACGGACGACCCCTACGCCGACGCCCTGCGCACCGGGCGCGGCCCGCTCTTCCTACGCCGCCTGTCGCCACCGGTCCTTGCGCACGGCGCCGGAGGAGAAGGGGAACTGCTGCCGCTGGACGTCGAGCGCTGGTGCGCTGCCCCCGACGCCGCCGACACCGGCGTTCTGCACCGTTGCACCGACTCCGTTCTCGACGTCGGCTGCGGGCCGGGACGTCTGGTGGCGGCGCTGGCTGCCAGGGGCATCCGGGCGCTCGGCGTGGACGTCAGCCCGTCCGCCGTGGCCCGTACCCTCCAGCGCGGGGGTGTCGCCGTGCGCCGGTCCGTGTTCGACCGCCTGCCGGGGGAAGGCCGCTGGGGCACCGTCTTGTTGATGGACGGCAACGCCGGCATCGGCGGCGACCCAGTCGCCCTCCTGGTCCGCCTCCGTGCCGTGGTCCCGCCCGGCGGGCGCCTGCTCGCGGAGGCCGCACCGCACGACGTGGACGAGCGCCTCACCGTCCGGGTCGAGGACGCCCACGGCCGGCACGGCCGCCCCTTCCCCTGGGCCCGCGTCGGCACCACCGCCCTGCTGCGTGCAGCCGAGGCCGCGGGTTGGATCCTGACCGGCCGGTGGACGGCCGAGGGCCGCCCGTTCGTGGAACTGCACCGCCCGCAGCCGGGGCGTCACGGCGGCGCGACACGGCCACCGGAAGGCCCGAACGCCCATGAGTGATACCGCCGCCTCGCGGCATCAACCTCCCGAACCGATGCCCAGTCAGCCCGCCGCACCCATGAACCGCACCTCGGCCCGTGTCAGCATCATCGTCAGCGCGGTCCTCCTGGCCGCACTCACCGCCGTCGTCCTCGACACCGTTCGCGCGGGCGACAACCAGAGTGACCCCGGCCGCCTTCTGGCCGGATACGCCCTCGCCTGGGCGCTGTTCGCCGCCGCGGTGTGGGCCGTGCGCAAGGCCCCGGAGCGAGCCGCGACGGGACTGGTCCTGGCCGGTGCGGCCGCCATGGCGCTGGCCGCGCTCGCCGCACCGCCCCGCACCAGCAACGACATGTACCGCTACGCCTGGGACGGCCGCGTCCAGGCCGCCGGGATCTCCCCGTACGCCCACCCGCCCGCCGCACCTGAACTCGCCAAGCTGCGCGACCAGTGGCTGTTCCCCACCGAAGGCTCCTGTCAGGGCTGGGGACTGACCCGTACGGACAGCGGCCTGTGCGTCCGCATCAACCGCCCCACCGTCCCCACCATCTACCCGCCTGTCGCCGAGGGCTGGTTCTTCGCCGTCCATGTCCTCTCACCACCTGACAGCCGCCACAAGCCACTCCAAGCAGGCGGCGCCGTCCTGGCGTTCGGCACCACCGCCGCCCTGCTCGTCGTGGGCCGCCGACGCGGCGACCCGCGCCGGGCCCCGGCCCGCACCGCTCTGTGGGGGTGGTGTCCGGCCGTCCCCTTCGAAGCGGTCAACAACGCGCACATCGACACCCTCGGCGTCCTGCTCACCGTGCTCGCCCTCGGCACCGCCACCGCGGGGGCCCGCCGCGGCGCACTTCTCGGCGCCGCGATCGCCGTGAAACTGCTGCCTGTTCTGGCGTTGCCCGGCGCTCTGTCCGGGCAGCGCAGCCCGGGGCGAGTGCTGCGCCTGGTGTTGGCGGTGCTCGCTGCAGTCGTGCTCGCCTACCTGCCCTACGTCATGGCCTCCGGCGCGGGCGTCCTGGGCTACCTGCCGGGCTACCTCCAGGAGGAGGGGTACGAACCCGGGGACGTGCACCGTTTCGCCCTGCTGCGGCTGCTGCTGCCGGACGCCGCCGCAGAAGTGACCGTCATCGTGCTGCTCGCGCTGACGGCCCTCCATGTGTGGTGGCGCGGCGACCCGGCTCGCCCCTGGCGCGGTGCCCTGTTGCTGACCGGCACGGCCTTGCTGCTGGTCTCACCCAACTACCCCTGGTACTCACTGATCGTCGTCGGTCTCGTCGCCCTCGACGGCCGCTGGGAGTGGCTGACCGTCACCGTCGCCGGCACCGTCCTCTACCTCGGCGGCCGGCTGCTGCCCGACTTCCCCCTCCAGGCGTGGGCTTATGGCACGGCCGCCGTGTGCGTCGCGCTCGGGGCCTGCCTGCGCGCCGCTCCGGCACGGCACCTTCTGGACCGACGCCGCGGCCGGTGCCAGCCCCGCATCTGACACGGTTCAAGGACGTCGGCCGGGCGCCCCGGGGCACTCGCCGCCGCCGCGAGCCCGGGCGCCGCACGCCGCGGACACAAAGCGCCGGCTCGGCATCGACGACCCAGCCCAGGGGGTGAGCACGTCCACCGATTCGACACCTTCGTAAGAGAGCGGGTGGGTACGGGGCTGTCCGCGCATGCCTTCACCACTTCAGCAACGCGGTGCCGGGTGGTCGGCCGCCGTCTCCCCGGACTGTTGCCGGTTGGATCCTCAGTCACCCAGAGACGCTTCCGGAGAACGAGCGGCTGAAGCTCAAGTCTGTTCTGACCCACTGCCCCTAGCTGGACGCCCTTCCCGGGCACGTCCGCCCTTGCGGGCAGATGCTCACCCAGCTCCGGGGAGAACGGCTCCCTGAGTGGATCGAGGCGGTCCGAGCCGACGACCTGCCCAGCCTGCACACCTTCATCAACGGCCTTGAACGGGACCTCGTTGCCATCACTGCCGGCCTGACCCTGCCGTGGAGCTCAGGCGTCGTGGAAGACCACGTGACCTTGGGCAACTGGATCCCCGCATACTCACGACCATGACCTCAACGATCCCGCCCGAGCCGAAACGCGCGGCCATGATGGCGGCTGGGCGTCGCCTGTCCTTTCTCGACTTCGGTGGATCGGGTCGCCCTCTGTTGGCCCTGCACGGCCACTTCGGAGAAGGCCGCACCTTCACGCGCCTGGCCCGGGCGCTGGGCGACTCCTGGCGGGTCATCGCGCTCGACCAGCGTGGACACGGCCGCTCCGACAGCTCTCCCGACTTCTCCCGCACCTGCTACGTCGAGGACGCTGCGGCCGTACTGGAACATCTGGGGATCGACGCCGCGGTCGTACTCGGCCACTCCCTGGGAGGCGTCAACGCCTACCAGCTCGCGGCACGGCTACCCGGGCTTGTGGACGCATTGATCGTCGAGGACATCGGCGCCGAGGTCGATGGCGACCTGTCCTTCAGCCTGTCCTGGCCACACCGGGCACCGACCCGGGCCGAGCTGCTGGAAGAAACCGGCCTGTCGGCGAGCCACCTCTTGGACGCCGTCCGTGAGTACCCCGACGGATGGGGCCTTGCCTTTGACCCGAGGGACATGAACGCCTCACAGCAGCACCTCAACGGGGATCACTGGAACGACTGGCTCGCCGGCGACTGCCCGGCCTTGCTCATCCGCGGCAGCCGCAGCACGGTGCTCAGCGCCAAACACGCGAAGGACATGGCGGCACGGCGTCCCCATACCTGGCTTGTTGAACTCCCGGCCTACGTGATGGTTGCAGTGTGTGACGGGGTGCGGGTGCCCGCTCGCGGCCTAGTGTGATGCGCCGGAAATCGCGGGCTTAAGTCTCTCGCTGGTTCTCGGTGGCTGGCGGAGTGACCTTGGTGAGGTAATCGGTGAGGGATTTGAGGATCTCGTCAGCGGTCTTGGTCCAGGTGAAGGGCCTGGGGTTCTCGTTCCACGAGTCGATCCAGGCCCTGATGTCGTCCTCCAGCGCCTTCACGGAGGTGTGGACTCCGCGGCGGATGAGTTTGTCGGTCAGCAGGCCGAACCACCGCTCGACCTGGTTGATCCAGGAGGAGCCGGTCGGGGTGAAATGGACGTGGAAGCGTGGGTGCTTGCCCAGCCACGCTTTGATGTCGGGGGTGTTGTGGGTTGCGTAGTTGTCACACACCAGGTGCACGTCGAGTCCGGCGGGAACCGCCTTGTCTATCGTGACCAGGAACTTCTTGAACTCGATGGCTCTGTGGCGGCGGTGCAGTTCACCGATGACGGTCCCATCGGCGATGTTGAAGGCAGCGAACAGGCTGGTGATGCCGTGCCGCAGATAGTCGTGGGTGCGCCGTTCGGGCATGCCCGGCATCATCGGCAGGACAGGCTGCGAGCGGTCCAGCGCCTGGATTTGGGCTTTCTCGTCCACGCATAACACCACTGCCTTATCGGGCGGGTTGTGGTACAGGCCAACGACGTCGACGACCTTCGCGACGAACTGCGGGTCGGTAGAGAGCTTGAAGGCATCCTGCAGGTGCGGCTTGAGGTCGAACCGTTTCCAGATCCGGCCGATGGTGGACTTCGACAGCCCGGTGCCGGCGGCCATGGACGCCCGCGACCAGTGTGTGTCCCGGCCAGGAGTGGATTCCAGCGTCGCGATGACCACGTCCTCGACCTGGTCGAGCAGGATGGACGGCGGCCGCCCCGGCCGCGGTTCGTCGACCAGTCCGTCCAGCCGCCGCTTGACGAACCGGGCCCGCCAGCGGTTCACCGACTGCTCACTCACACCGAGTTCGGCTGCCACCTGCTTGTTCGTTCCACCCTCCACGCACCGCAGCACGATCCTGGCCCGCAAAGCCAGGAACTGGGCGGTCTTCGCGCGCCTCGCCCAACGCATCAACTGATGTCGCTCGGCCTCGCTGAGCACCAGTGCTGCCTTGCGCCGGCCTGACCGCGGCCTGTCCGTCAGTCCTTCGAGCCGATGGGCAACGAACCGCGAACGCCACTTCCTCACGGTGTCCGTGGTCACCTTGAGCTCCGCAGCCACACGCGTATTCGGCACCCCGTCGGCACACATCAGAATGATCCGGGCCCGCTCGACAAGGCGAGGCCCCACCGCCCCGTCCACCCAGCGCGACAACTCGGCGAACTCCGCATCGGACAGCCTGACTTCAACAGCACGAGGTCCTGGCGACATGACAACACACTACAGACTTAAGCCCGCGATTTCCGGCGCATCACACTAGTGTCCTGAGTCGGGAATTCGATTCAGATATCCGGCGAGGCGTTCAAGGATCTCGTCCGCGGTCTTCGTCCAGACGAAGGGCTTCGGGTCTTCGTTCCAGATCTTGATCCAGTTGCGTATGTCCTTCTCCAGGGCCTGGACGTTCTTGTGGGCGCCTCGCCGTATCTGCTTGTCCGTCAGCAGCCCGAACCACCGCTCGACCTGGTTGAGCCAGGAACTGCTGGTGGGCGTGAAGTGCACGTGGAAGCGGGGGTGCGCGGCCAGCCATCGCTGGATGGCAGGTGTTTTGTGGGTGGAGGCATTGTCACAGATCAGGTGCATGTCCAGGCCGGCGGCCACCTCCTTGTCGATCCGGACGAGGAACTTCTTGAACTCCACGGCCCGGTGACGCCGGTGGATCTGCCCGATGACCTCGCCGGTGGCGGCGTTGAGTGCGGCGAACAGGGTGGTGACGCCACCGCGCACGTAGTCGTGGGTGCGCCGCTCGGGCATGCCCGGCATCATCGGCAGCACCGGCGCCGACCGGTCCAGAGCCTGGATCTGCGTCTTCTCGTCCACGCAGAGCACCAGCGCGTGCTCGGGCGGTGCCAGATACAGCCCGACCACGTCGCGGACCTTCTCGATGAACTGCTGGTCCTTCGAGAGCTTGAAGGTGTCCACCAGATGGGGCTTGAGGCCGAAGGTCCGCCAGATCCGCGAGATCGCCGACCGGGACAGGCCCACCTCCTTGGCCATCGCCCGCGTCGACCAGTGCGTGGCGTCCCTCGGCGTGCTCTCCAGCGTCCTGACGATCACCTCTTCCACCTGATCGTCGGTGATTTTCCTCGGCCCGCCCGGACGAGGCTCGTCGGTCAGACCCTCCAGCCGGTCGCGCACGAACCGGGCCCGCCAACGGCTGACCGTATGCGCCTCGACACCCAGACGGGCCGCAACGTCCTTGTTCCTCTGGCCAGTTGCGCTCTCCAGCACGATCCGACACCGCAGAGCCAGAGCCTGCGAAGAAGTCCGGCGCCTGGCCCAGCGGGTCAACGTCTCGCGTTCATCATCGGTCAGCACCAGCTCGGCCTTCGGCCGTCCCATCCTCGCAATCCGACCCGAATGCCGCACCCGGACAGATTACGAAGCGAATTCCCGACTCAGGACACTAGTTCTGCGGTGCCAGGGTGCGCAGGACGCAGAACTCGTTGCCCTCGGGGTCTGCCATGACCACCCAGTTTCGGTCTGAGCCCTGGCCCACATCCGTCCTGGTGGCGCCGAGGCCGAGCAATCTGGTCACCTCGTCCTCGGTACTGCCGTCGATCGGGCTGACGTCGAGGTGAAGCCGGTTCTTCACGTTCTTGCCCTCGGGCACCGGGATGAACAGCAGAGTGGGCGACATCTGGCGGGCCCGAACATCTTCGACGGTCGGCACCCAGGAGCCGATCTCGACCTTGCCCCTGCTCCGGTCGATCACCTCGAAGTCCAGGACCTCGCACCAAAAGGCCGCGAGCCTCTCCGGATCGTGGCAGTCAACGGCCAACTCGGTGAACCTGCTTGTCATGACTCCCCCAGATAGTGCGGACGGGGCTCAGAGTATGCCGCCCGTCCGACAAATCCGAGATCTTCCCGACCAGGACCACGGCTTGACTCAGCATCAGATTCGCGAGAAGCCCTGGTATTGAGATCTCCTCGGCAACGCGACCGTTGCGGTGCGTGATCATGCGTCGGACGGCGGGGTGGCCTGAATAGCCCCGTTGCGAAGTGCCCCAATTTGGGGTTGCGGAGATCTTGACGGCGCTTTACCTCTCCCAACAGACTTCCCACAACTTGGGTGCCTCGCCCGACTCACACCCCCGTCTCGGGAGGGCGCGCCAGATGGAGGAAACTCGATGAGGAGTCCCCGAAGAGCGCGGCATTACGCGCTCTTGCTCGCAATTCCCTTGGCGGTCACCATGAGTGCCCTTCCGGCGCTCGGCGCCCCCACGAGCCAACCGGTCACACCCGACCGCGATTCCAGCACCGCCCAGAACGGTGTCGCACTGATGCGCATCGTCGTCCCCGATAAGTCGGGGGTGGACAAGCTTGACGCCATGGGTGTCGATTTGGCCGAATACAGTAAGCCGGTCGACAACGGCATCGAAGTGCACGCCGTCCTCAGCCCTGATGAGACCGAGAACCTGCGTGACCAGGGCTTCGACGTCCAGAACCCCATTTCGGACCAGGGCGATTACAACGCGAACATGCGCGCCCGTTCGCAGGCGGTCGCGATCGAGGCCGCCGACGCGGCCGAGGCTGACACGCTCACGCTTCTGCGCGCCGAGTGGTTCACCAGCCTCAACAACCAGCGGTTCCTGTCGGTCGAGGTGAAGTCCAGCGCGACGGACGCCCAGACCGTCCTCACCGCCTCTTGGAACAGTGGCAAGGGCACCGAGCCCGGCTCCGGCGGGACGGCGACGATGTCCCGCTTCACCGACGCCGGCCAGTACATGTACCACCGGTTCAGCGCTCCGCTGGCCATCACCGAGGCCCCCGCCACGGTCACCGTCACCAGCAGCCGCGGCGGCACGATCACCGTGCCGGTGACCAAGTGGCTGGGCGACCCGGTCAAGGCACCGAGCCCGAACTACGTATCGGACTTCGTCGACCACTACATGGACCCGACCGAGGTCACCGACCGGATCGTCGGTCTCGCCAAGGAATTCCCGAACATCTCGGAGATCATCAATCTCCCGCACAAGACGAACGGCTACCGCCGCCAGGCGCAGGCGCAGTTCGGCACGGGTTCGGGGACCGCACTGGCGAGCACGTTCTACGTGACCTCCAAGGCGTACGGCAGTGAGGGCGGCAACGACCTCAGCATCACGCTGAAGAACCCGGGAACGACCAACGCTCCGCTGTCGGTCGCGGTCAACGGCAAGGAATTCGTGGTCAACCTGGCCACGGACGCCTCCGGCGCGATCACCAGCACCGCGGGCCAGGTCGTGAACGCCATCAACGCCAACGCGGCGGTGTCGACCCTGGTGACCGCCAGCCTCTACCGGACCAGCAATGGCACCGGTGTGGTGGCCGCGGCCCCGGCGACCCCGCTGACCGACAGCCTCAAGGCGCCGGCGAGCGTCTCGCGTGAGCCGTTCCAGATGAAGGCGATCCGGATCGGCAAGCACCGGGACGGCTCGAAGACCGGTGTGTTCCTCTACTGCCAGGAGCACGCGCGCGAGTGGGTGACCCCGATCACCTGCGTGGAGACCGCCGAACGGTTGCTGCGCAACTACGCGCGGGACGCGAACACCAAGAAGCTGGTGAACGACCTTGACATCTTCATCATCCCGACGATGAACCCCGACGGCGCCCACTACTCAATGTACGACTACAACATGCAGCGTAAGAACATGGTCAACTACTGCGCTGCGGACAACTCGGACCCGGCACGCCGCAACTCCTGGGGCGTCGACCTCAACCGCAACTTCTCCGTCGGCAGTGGCTTCGACGGCTACACCGGCGGCAGCACCAGCTGCACCGGCGAGACCTACTCAGGTCCGTCGGAGCTGTCGGAGCCGGAAGCGCGCAACGAGGTGTGGCTCGCGAACAACTTCAAGAACATCAAGTTCGCGATGAACACCCACTCCTACGGCGGCTACTTCATGTGGCCCCCGGGAGCGTACAAGTCCGCCGGCCGTGAGGTGCTGCCGCGGACGGACATGGGCACGGAGAACTACTTCTGGAACGCCTCCACCCACATCCTGTCCGCCGTCCAGGACTGGCGCGGCACCGGCATCCAGCCGGGACGCACCGGCCCCGTGGTCGACGTGCTGTACTCGGCGGCCGGCAACAGCGCCGACGAGTTCTGGTACAACAACGGCATCATCGGCTGGGACTTCGAAGTCGGCACGGACCTCTACGACCCGGCCACCAAGAAGTACAACGCGGTCGGCTTCCAGCCCCCGTTCAGCGAGGGCCACGAGGAGGCCATGGAGTTCTCCAACGGCCAGATCGGCATCCTCGATGTCGCCCGCGCCTACGACAAGGACCACCAGCAGCCCACGTCGAAGCTCGCGGTGACCGACGCGTCCGCCACCTCGACGACGTTCACCTTCACCGTGGACGAGCCGGCGAACGTCTACTACACGCTCGACGGCAGCCGCCCGACGATGAACTCGCCGAAGCTCGCCGCCGCGGGCATGCGCGAGGGCGCCGAGAAGATCACGGTCGACAAGAACACCGTGGTCCAGTGGTTCTCCATGGACCTCGCGGGCAACTACGAGCGGAACTACAAGCCCGACGGCAACGGCAAGAACTACAACAAGCAGAACGTAACGGTCGGCGGCACGAACTAACCCTCCGCTGACCCTCGGCCAACCAGCCCCGGCCCGTGCCACCCAGGCACGTGCCGGGGCTGTCTGCTGAGGTGCAACCGCGATGCCGGTCGGGAACGTGCCGGATGCGGCCCGTCGGCCCAATTCACCGGGGGACGCCAGAACACCTCGGGGTCAACGACTACCTCGGCGACGCGCGATCCGATGACCTGGTCGAGGTTGCCCGCGCCCTACGCACCTGCGCGGGGCGCGCACTCCGAAGGCCGACGAAGTCCGAGCCGCTATGCGAAGGGGCGTCGCTAGCCTCCGGTGCGCGGGGCGCCCGGACATGCCGCGACCGGAGCGTCCGCAGCCTTCACGGCGGTACGGTCTCGCCATGCCTACGCCGACCCGAGCCGAGGAAGCCCTTGCGGCCGTGCTGGCCGGCGTTCCACGCCCGAGCGAAGAGAACGGCGATCTACGAATCCTGGACTCATGGACTGTGGGCGAAGACACGATCTGCGTGGCCTATCAAGGCTGGTGGGAAGACGGCACGATCGGTCTGCGCCGCCGGATCGATGACGACTTGCCAGTGAGCTGGGTCGTCGGCCAGATCCTCGACGCCGAGTTGGGCGAGCCTCCTGGCGGCCTGATCGAAGGCGCAGAGCCAGACAGCAGGGGCATTGTCTGGTGGCATGGCGAGCCGCCTGAGTGGTGGAAGAACGCGCTCCTCAATCCCGCCCGCTGACCGTTGCGAAGTAACCGGATGTCTGCCGCGATGTGCTCGGGCGGCATAGCGTCCGCTTCTGCCGCGACCTGAGCGGATCTGCGGCAGTTCAGAGGTTCAGCCGAGATCGCACTCCAAGGCTCGATACCCTTCGCCATGCGCCGTGACATGACCGACGCCGAGGCCGAGCAATCTGGTCACCTCGTCCTCGGTACTGCCGTCGATCGGGCTGACGTCGAGGTGAAGCCGGTTCTTCACGTTCTTGCCCTCGGGCACCGGGATGAACAGCAGAGTGGGCGACATCTGGCGGGCCCGAACATCTTCGACGGTCGGCACCCAGGAGCCGATCTCGACCTTGCCCCTGCTCCGGTCGATCACCTCGAAGTCCAGGACCTCGCACCAAAAGGCCGCGAGCCTCTCCGGATCGTGGCAGTCAACGGCCAACTCGGTGAACCTGCTTGTCATGACTCCCCCAGATAGTGCGGACGGGGCTCAGAGTATGCCGCCCGTCCGACAGATCCGAGATCTTCCCGACCAGGACCACGGCTTGACTCAGCATCAGATTCGCGAGAAGCCCTGGTATTGAGATCTCCTCGGCAACGCGACCGTTGCGGTGCGTGATCATGCGTCGAACGGCGGGGTGGTGACCTGGTGTCGGACAGAGGTGAAGCCCCTGGTAGGAACAGGTCTGCGAAGATCGCGTTCCGTACGACCAGAGGCTCCACGTGACGTCCAGTATCACCTATACCGCTGTGCTCGATGTCCGCAGGGCAACCGCCGAGCATCTCGCGAAGCTGCTGCGCGGGCACCGCAAGCGGCTCGGAACCCGCAGGGGCACCCGCACGCTGGGCGTCTTCAAGCAGGCGGTGCTGGTGCTGCGCTGGTTCGTCGACGGCACCCGGCTGGTCCAGCTCGCCCGGGACAACGACATCTCGGTGCCGACCGCGTACCGCTACCTGCATGAGGGGCTGACCGTGCTCGCCGACCACGCGCCCGATCTGTCCACCGCGCTGGAGCGGGCCGCGGCGGCCGGGTACACCCATCTGAACCTGGACGGCACCGTGATCCGCACGGACCGTGTCGGGGCCGCCGGCCCGAACGGCGCCGATCTTTGGTGGTCTGGGAAACACAAGCATCATGGCGGGAACGTGCAGGTCATCTCGGCCCCGGACGGCTGGCCGCTGTGGGTCTCCCCGGTCCGGCCGGGCCGCGAGCACGACACCACCTGCGCCCGCGCCCACGGCCTGGTCAACGCCCTGAACCGGCTGGCCGCCACCCTGGGCGTCCCCACCCTGACCGACCTCGGCTACGAGAACGCCGCAGACGGCCTCCGCCACCCGGTCAAGAAGCCCAAAAGCGGCGAACTCGCCGAGTCTGACAGGGCGTTCAATGCGGTGATCCGGGGCGTCCATGCCGTCGCCGAGCGCGCCAACGCCCTGCTGAAGGTCACCTTCAAGGCCCTGCGTAGAGTCAGCCTCGACCCTGCGGCCATCACCCGGATCGCCCGAGCCTCCCTCGTCCTGCTCCAGATTGAGCACGGACGCACCACCTGATCCAAGATCACAAACCGTCATGAGCCGTTACCGAGAAGGGTTCATGGTGTGACGACAGCTACTGACAACAGAGGTGGCACACGGCAGCGGCCGGCAGGGGCCTTCCCCCGACAACATGCGGATCCTCACCGGAAAATGAGCAACAGCGTCCCCCGTCCCGCTGCTATGGTGCGCCGATGCCGTCGATCAAGCAGTTCCAAGTCACCTTCGACTGCGCGGAACCTGAGCGCGTCGCTCGCTTCTGGTGCGAGGTGTTGGGGTACGTCGTACCGCCGCCACCGGACGGGTTTGCCACGTGGGACGAATTCAATCGCTCGCTGCCGCCTGAGCGACAGGGCTCAGCGTTCGCCTGCAGTGACCCCTCAGGCGTGGGCCCGCGAATGTACTTCCAGCGCGTACCCGAAGGCAAGGTCGTCAAGAACCGGCTACATCTTTGCGTGCGGGTCGGCACCGGGCTCGTGAGTGAAGAGCGCCTCGCCACACTCGAGACCGAGTGCGCACGGCTGGTCGCGCTCGGCGCGGTACGCGTGCGGCTGCTGCGTGCCGACGGCGTCAATGAGTCGTGCATCGTGATGCAGGACATCGAGGGCAATGAGTTCTGTCTCGACTGAGCGTCCTCCGAGACGGCGAGGTGGGGAGCCGTCTCCCTCGGGCCTCTCTTGAAGGCCGTCCCGTGACCGGTGTCCCCTGGCGCGATGTGCCGGAAAGCTGCGGACCCTGGGGCCAGGTCTGCGCTTTGCGCTCCAGCACCGCAAGCGGCCGGAGCTTCCTCACGAGCGCCATGCTTTCCCCCACCCGGCGGCGCTGATCGCCCCTCTGTGAAAGGACCGCCCAGCTGACGCCGCAGTTGGGAAGCATTCTCCCCACACTGGCGTTGCGGGCTCCGGCCTGGCACGGAGCGCGGAGTCCCCGCCGACGCGCAACAGTGCCCTGAGGACAGCCGATCCCCCGCCGCGCCGACCGCCAGCCACAGCCCGCCCCACTCTCCTTTTTAGGTTCTGGGATCAGCTGCGAGAGGCGTATAGGGGGATGTCGGGGTCAAGTCGGCGCCTCGGCACTGGAGTCCGCAGCATTCCCGACCGGCTCCGGGTCGAGCAACCCCGCAGGCCGAGGGCAGCCGCTGGGCACGGCCACCACCCACATCGCGGCCCGCCCCCCAACGCCGCCCACCATGCTCCGCCCCAATCCCTCAGAGCACCTAACAGAAAGCCTGGTCGTAGCCATATCCCCTTCCTGGCTGAGTCGGCAGTGCTGCGGGAGGCGCTCGGGCCCGAGCTGTACGAGGCCGTACGGGCCGTCCGCCGCGCGGAGGCGGAGCTGTTCGCGATGTTCACCGGCGCGGACGTCATCGAGGCCGTCCGCCGGCGGTATTGACTGGCTACTCCTCGGGCTCCCAGGCGATCAGCTGCTCGAACACCTGCTGGTCGCCCTCGATCTTCAGGTCGCTCAGCGTGAGGCGGCCCCAGACGAAGAGGAGCAGCTGCTCGGCCGTGCCCGTGGCCGAAGCGGAGGCGGGCGCGGCGTCGTCCGTGAGGGGTGCGGGCCAGGCGCCGGTGCCGTCCAGCGCGAGGAGCCAGGAGCGGCCCTCGGTGGCGTGGTAGTGGATGGTGGCGGCCTCGTGCGGCCAGGCCGCCGGGGTGGAGTTGCAGGTGTCGAGAAACTCGGCCACGCCGTCGATCGCGACGTCCGCCGGCATCGGCTGCACGGCGCCTGCGGCGAGCTGGGCGTCGTAGGCGTGCACCAGCACCTCGTGCACCCGGCGCCGGGCAACGCCCCAGGCATTCGCCGGCGACACGCCGGCGCCCCACCACGCCCAGCACTCGCGCTCCGGGCCGGCCTCGCGCAGCGCACTCAGCAGCAGCTCGTTCGACTCGGCGTACCAGGCCAGCAGCGCCTCGAGCTCGCGCGGCACCTCCGCGGCATCCTTGGCCGGCGGAGCCTCGGCCGGGCCCGCGGCGACGATCGCGGCCCACCAGCGCTGGCCCGTACCCAGGTGCTGCACCAGATCGAACAACGTCCACTCGGGGCAGGACGGCACCGGCGCGTCAAGGCTGGGCGCGGCGGCAACCGCACTCCGGAACGCGGCCGACCGCTCGTCGATCAGTTGCAGCAGGGCGGAATACTCAAGACTCTCTGGCACATCGCTTACCTATCACCCCAGCTCAGCCGACCGCACCATATTTTCCAGGCCGTCAGCTGCGGGAGTCAGAGCACCTGATAGAAAGCCTGGTCGTAGCCATATCCCCTTTCTGGCTGGCTCGTTGAACGAGTCATGGGGAAGGGGAACGGTCCTCCGTGGATGGTGCCGGATGACCTGTGGGGGCGGATCGAGCCGTTGCTGCCGGTCAGGCAGCGGCGTCCGCGCCATCCCGGCCGGCTGCCACTGGACGACCGTGGTTGCCTGCAGGGCATCCTGTTCGTGCTGCACACCGGGATCCAGTGGGAGTGGCTGCCGCAGGAGCTCGGCTTCGGGTCCGGGATGACGTGCTGGCGCTGGCTGCGGGACTGGCACGAGGCCGGGGTGTGGGACCGGCTGCACCAGGTGCCCCTGACCGAGCTGCACCGTGCCGGGAAGCTGGACCGGTCCCGGGCGGTGATCGACGGCTCCCACCACCAGGCGCGTCGGGGCGGCCCAAAACCGGGCCGAGCCTGGTCGACCGTGCCCGGCCCGGCGCGAAGCACCACGTCATCACCGACGCAGGCGGCACCCCGCTCGCCATCACTCTGACCGGTGGCAACCGCCACGACATCACCCAGTTGCTGCCCCTGCTCGACGCGATCCCGCGGATCCGCGGAGTGACCGGTCGCCCCCGTCACCGGCCGCGGCAGTTGTTCGCCGACCGGGGCTACGACTTCGACAAGTACCGTCGGCTCCTGTGGAAGCGCGGCATCAAGCCGGTCATCGCCCGACGCGGAGTTCCGCACGGCTCCGGCCTGGGCTCGGTCCGCTGGGTAGTCGAGCGGACGAACGCGTGGATCCACGGCTTCCGACGGCTACGGATCCGCTGGGAGATCCGCGACGACATCCACGAGGCGTTCCTGAAGCTCGCCTGCTGTGTGATCACCTACAGGCGAGTCCAGGCATTGTGTTAGCTCCTCTTACTCGTTCTCCAACCGACACGGGAGAAGTGGCAGCGGAGCGGATGTGCAGGAGATCCAGTGATTGGCGCCTGGGGCGAGGGCTCAGTGGCCGCGGCGGATCCATTCATCCAGGTGGGGTGCTTCGTTCTGGATGGTCGTGGTGTCTCCGTGTCCGGTGTGGACGAGGGTGTTCCCGGCCAGGGGGAACAGCAGGTCACGGATGGACGTGATGATCGTCGGGAAGTCCGAGAACGATCGGCCTGTTGCACCCGGTCCACCGGCGAACAGGGTGTCGCCGGAGAACAGAGCGTGGGCCTCGGGCAGGTGGAGGCAGACCGAGCCGGGCGAGTGTCCGGGGGTGTGGATCACTTCCAGGGTCGTCCCCGCCACGGCGATTCGTTCGCCGTCGACCGTCTCCTGGAACGTTCGGCTCGGGTGGGTCATCTCCCACAGTGGGCGGTCTGCCGGGTGCAGCAGGACCGGGGCGTCGAGGCGGTCACCAAGTTGGGGCGCGACCGAGATGTGGTCGTTGTGTCCGTGGGTACACACGATCGCTGCTACGCGCCGGTTGCCCACCGCTTCCACGATCGGGGCATCGTCATGGGCCGCGTCCACGACGACGACGTCGTGGTCGTCGCCGACGAGCCAGACGTTGTTGTCGACGTTCCACGTGCCCCCGTCGAGTTCGAAGACCCCGCTGGTGACAACGCGTTCAATACGCAGGGCGCCGCTCACCGGACCACCACCGAGCGCAGCACGCTGCCGGTGTGCATGGTGTGGAAGGCTTCCTCGACCGCGTCGAGGCTGATGCGTTCGGTGACAAATTTGTCCAGCGGCAGCCGGCCTTGCTGGTAGAGGTCGACGAGCATGGGGAAGTCCCGTTCGGGCAGACAGTCGCCGTACCACGACGACTTGAGGCTGCCGCCGCGGGAGAAGAAGTCGAGAAGCGGCATGTCCAGGCGCATGTCCGGGGTTGGGACGCCGACGAGGACGACGGTCCCTGCGAGGTCGCGTGCGTAGAACGCCTGCTGCCACGTTTCGGGACGGCCCACGGCGTCGATGACGACATCGGCGCCGAAGCCGCCGGTCAGTTCCGTGACCGCGGTGACGATGTCCTGGTTGGTGGCGTTGACCGTGTGGGTGGCGCCGAGCTCTCGGGCCCATGTGAGCTTCTGGTCCTCTCGATCGACAGCGATGATCTTCGAGGCGCCGGCCAGGCGGGCCCCGACGATCGCGGCGTCGCCCACGCCGCCGCAGCCGATCACCGCCACCGAGTCGCCTCGGCCCACGGCTCCGGTGTTGACCGCCGCCCCGAGCCCGGCCATGACACCGCACCCCAGGAGGCCGACGACCGCGGGGTCCGCAGAGGGGTCCACCTTGGTGCACTGCCCCGCGTGGACGAGGGTCTTGTCGGCGAACGCGCCGATGCCCAGGGCGGGGTTGAGTTCCGTGCCGTCGAGCAGAGTCATCTTCTGGGCGGCGTTGAACGTGTCGAAGCAGTACTGCGGGCGGCCGCGCTTGCAGGCGCGGCACTGCCCGCACACCGCCCTCCAGTTCAGGACGACGAAGTCGCCGGGTTTGACGGAGTCGACGCCTGCCCCGACGCTCTCGACGGTGCCGGCCGCCTCGTGGCCGAGCAGGAAGGGATAGTCGTCGCTGATCCCGCCGTCCCGGTAGGTGAGGTCGGTGTGGCAGACCCCGCAGGCCGCCACGGCAACGACGACCTCGCCGGGACCCGGGTCCGGGATCACGATGTCGGTGAGCTCGGCCGGAGCTCCCTTCGAGCGGGCGATCACGCCGCGGACCTGCTGAGGCATCGCAACTATTCCTTCGTCGTTCGTGGATACAAGCGCATGCAGTCCGGTGCATGCCTCAGCGAACCTAACCCTGTGGAGATCACCGGGATCCTGGTCTTGTGGACAGGAAATCCTCGACCTTCGAACAGTGGGGTGGAGAGTGTAGGGTCGGCGGAATGCCAGATCCGCAGGCCTCAACCGATGGTCTTCTCCTGCTCCGGGAAGTCATCGACGGCCCGTTGCACGACATCGCTCCCCGTTTCTCCCGGCTCCTGTCCCACCGGTGGCCGCACGCAGCGCTCGTGATCTTCACTCGCGAGTGCACGGGACGTCCACGCAAGGTCGCCGGAGCCGCCGACCTGATCCACAAGGTCACCATCGATGAGCTCGAAGACCTCAAGCGGGTCGTCGAGCCCGGCCGGGCCCTGAGCACCACTGCCAGGATCGGTGGCGCTCAGCGCCCGGTGTGGACGGTGCGGGACCGGGGCGACACGCTGCTCCTGCTCGTTCCGCAGAGTTCTCAGAGGCCGGTCCCGTACCCCGCGGAGTTGTCGACGGTCTTCGGCATCGTGGCAACATCGATCCGGCAGCAGGTCGCCCAGGCCAGTCCCGACTACCTGGCAGAGTCCCGTGCCGCGTCCAGCGAACGGGCACGCACCATCACCGAGATGGTGGCTGCACACGAAACCTCGCTCGTGGCCATTCTGTCCACGCTGCGCTCGTCCGGGCTCGATGACGCCAGGGCGCGGCTGGCTGCCACCGATACGGCGTCCGCCGCGTTGATCGCGTTGCGTTCCATGCAGAAGTCCGACCAGGAGTTGTCGCAGGAGACTGCCCATGCGGCCTTCGCGACGCTGCGCAAGGACCTCCGGCAGATGCTGCGCCATCACGAGGCGCACATCGAGTTTGCGGCCCCGCCGAAGGACGGACGCCCGCTGCCGGGCGAGATCGCCTACGCGGCACGCGCGATGACGCGCGCCACCGTGCTGGCCTTCATCGCCCAGCCCGACCTGACTCGCCTGCGCATCGCCTGGAGCTGCCCGGGCGCCTCGCTGGTGGTCGACGTACGTGACCAGGAATCCGGGAAACTAGACGTGCCGGCCCTGCAGCGGCAACTCGAGGGCCGCGCACAGACGTTGGGTGCCGCGGTCACTCTGGACGCGGTCCCGGGATGGGGCAGCCACGCGACAATCGGCCTCCCTCTCGAGCCTCCCGCCAATCGGAGCGATGAGACACGTCTGGCAGCCCTCAACCGCCGCGAGCGCGAGGTGCTCCACCTGGTCGCCCAGGGCAGACGCAACAAGGCGATCGCGGCCGAGCTCGGTATCACGGAGAGCACCGTCAAGTTCCACGTCGCAGGCCTGCTACGAAAACTGGACGTGACCTCACGCGGAGAAGCAGCCGCGCTCGCCGCCGGCACCAACCTGGGTGCACCGCAGTAGACCGGGCCGGACGCCGCACGGCCCCGGCCGACACGCACCCACGGCGAGTGCGCCCCGATCCCCGGCTGCTTCCGCGCCGCCCGTCCCGCCCGTCCCTCTCCCCCAGCTCCAGCCAGTGCATGGGAGAAAGCGGCCACAACAGGGATGTCTGGGGCCAGGCACAACCCAGGCGCAACCCATACCCGCAACAGACGGCGCAACCGTAGGCGCAACCCGTGTCGCGACACTGCTCCTGGTCGGGCGAGGGCACCCGCCGGTTCGTCATGCGGCTCGGACGGCTCCCCGGGTGCGGGCCAGCTGCCGCAGCCCGATGCGCGCCGCCGGCACCGAGGGGACGGTCTTCCAGTAGGGGTGCCACCACAGACGTACGGACAGGCGCAGCAGGCGGCGGCGCAGGGCCGTGGTGTCAGGTGACCGGGGCGCGGCGAGCGCATCGTAGGTGGCGTTCCAGGCGTACTGCACCTGGACAAGGTCATCAGGGAAGTCGGTCGCATCCATACCGGCATTAGATCGCTTGTTCGATTTTGCTGTCACTTCGGACACGCTGCCGCCCAGGCTGACCGCCCATGGCCGGGGCTGCACACGGCGCGGGCGGAGACATGGTCAGGTTCGTGGCCATCCCACGGACCATCGTCGGGTCGACCGGAGAGAATGGCGATGCAGTGGCGGTGCGCATCGGATCGCGGAGGTGTTTGTGGGGCTGAGGACCCGGATCGCCGAGGAGCTCAAGGCGACCGTGCATGGTGGGGACCTCAAACTGGAACGGTACGAGGGTCCGGCCGGTGATCCCGGGCTGCTCGGGATCGTCCCGGGCGATCCTGCCTGGCGGGTGCACGGACATCCGACCGGCATGCTCATCGGCGGGTTCGCGGCGCTGATGCTCCAGTCACTGCACCCTCTGGCCATGGCCGGGGTCGACCAGCACTCGGATTTCCGGTCCGATCCGGTCGGCCGTCTCATCGGCACCGCGCGGTTCGTCACCACGACGACCTTCGGCTCCGCGCCGGCCGCACACGAGTCGATCGCCTTGGTGCGCCGGATTCACACCCGGGTGCGCGGCACCGCCCCGGACGGGCGGCCCTACCGCGCGGACGACCCCGAACTGCTGACCTGGGTGCACATCGCGGAGGTGCGCAGCTTCCTGGCGGGTTACCAGTCGTACGCGCCACAGCGGTTGCGGCTGACGCCTGCCGAGTGCGACGCGTACTACCGCCAGGTCGCCCCGGTCGCCGAGATGCTGGGCGCGGAGAAGGTGCCCTGCAACACTCGGGAGGTCGAGCGCTACCTGGACCGAACACGTCCCCAACTCCGTGCGACCCGAGCCGCGTCGGACTCCGTGCGGTTTCTCCGGGGCTTCGGCCGGACCGGACGTGAACGGCTGGTCGTGCGCCTGCTGATGAATGCCGCTGTCGGGCTCCTTCCGGACTGGGCGCGGACCGAACTCGGCATACGCCGTCCGGCGGCGGTCCGCTCCTGCTGGGACCGGCCGGTGGCGACTGTGGCCGGCCGCACGATCGAATGGGCACGCGGTCCTTCCGAGATCCAAGCCGCTGCGCAGCGCCGCTTGGCCTCGGTGCCGCCGGTGGATGTCTAGTGCTGTGACCGCAGAGGTTCGCCGTGTTGCAGAGACGATCGCTCCTGAGTTCTCGTGGCCTGCCAGCGAGCGTGGATAATGCCTGGTGTGACTCCTGAGATAGATCGCCCCAGGTGGTGGTTCGGGCTTCGCGGCTTTGCGTTCTGCCTGGTGGGCGGTGGCCTCGGCTGCTTCGCCTACGTGGTGGTGGTTTCGCATCGGCTCGGGGCGGCGTCATGGGGATGGCTGCTCTTCGCATCGATTCTCAGCGGAACGTTCAGCGCACTGTTTCCGAGACGGCGTCAGCGTTGAGCCATGTGCTGCCCGGACTGTGGGACCAGGCCGTGGTTCTCAGTAGTCGTCCCGCCCCACCGGATGAGTCGGAACAAACATCACCACTCATCCAACCGCCAACCCGGCGAACGTATGCGGCCACGGCACTAAAGCGTGTTGCAGAAGGCTGTGATCAGGCAGCCTGAGCTGGGCTGTTGGCGTGTCTGGTCATGCGGTGAGGGCGAGGTTGTGCATGCGGGCGACGGCCTGGACGGCGTGGTGGAGGCCGTCGCCGTGTTGCCTGCAGTCGCGGAGGATCTTGTAGTTCTTCAGCCGGCCGATGACGTGCTCGACGCGGGCGCGGACCTTTCGGTGGGCGACGTTGTCCTCTTCCTCGCCCTTCAGCAGCGGCCGTCCGGGCCGTTTGCAGTGCGGGACGATGAGGCCAGTGTTGATGTAGGCGCCGTCGCCGAGCACGGTGACGCTCTGGCAGTGCTCGGCCAGGCCCGAGTCCCGCCAGGCCTTCGCATCCGCGGTGGTCCCCGGCACCGGGCGGGCGGGGGCCACCACCAGGCGCGTGTCCGCGTCCACGATGACCTGCACGTTCGCCGAGAACCGGTAGTTGCGTGAGGACGTGCCCACCCTGCGGTCGCGGACCGGAATGAGGGTGCCGTCCACGATCCATAAACGCTCGGTGGCATCCTGCGGCGCCCGGACGGGCTCGAGCGCGAGGAGCGGGCCAAGCCGCTGGATCACCCGGCACACTGTGGCCGGCGAGACCCCGAACAGCGGCGCGAGCTGCCGCATGGTGAGGTTCGTGCGGTAGTAGACAGCCACCAGCAGCACCCGCTCGGCCAACGGCAACCGCCACGGTCGCCCCCAACCGCAGCTCTCACCGCCGCGTTCCCGCACCGCCTTCAGCAGCCGCCCGAACTGCTCAACCCGCAGCCCGGTGAACGCCTCCACCCACACCCGCTCGGCCCTCAACACCCCAGCCGTACCATGGAGATGCCCTGTTCACGTCCTTCTGCAACGCGCTTTAAAGCGTGTTGCGAAAGTGGTGCCGCCGGAAAAGCGATTGACGCTCGCCGGTGTCCGGCGGTCGGATGACGTGCCATGAACACTGGGCAGATGCATCCCGGCATGCATCCCATCGACGTCGACCTTGTACGGCGGCTGATCGCCGGGCAGTTCCCGCAGTGGGCGGGGCTGGCGGTCGAGCGGTTTCCGTCCGGCGGGACGGTCAACGCCATGTACCGGCTGGGCGATGACATGGTCGTACGGCTGCCGCTCGTGCAGGGCGGGGCCAACGACGTGTCGATGGAGCGGACGTGGCTGCCCCGGCTCGCGCCTCACCTGCCTACGCCCATCCCCGAGGCGCTCGGGGATGGGGAGCCCGCGGAGGGATACCCGTGGCCGTGGTCGGTATACCGGTGGCTAGCGGGGGAGAATCCCGAGGCGGGAGCCCTGAGCGAGCCGGTGCTGCTGGCCGAGGATCTGGCCGAGTTCGTGGCGGCGATGCGCAGCATCACCCTGCCGCGTGCGCCGCAGGCCCACCGCGGGGGACCGGTCGCTTCGCTCGACGCTGAGACCCGGGCGGGGATCGAGCAGCTGCGCGGGATCCCACAAGAGGGCGTCGACTGCGATGCCGCCACAGCCGTGTGGGAGGAGGCGCTGCGGGCCCCCGGCTGGGACAGGCCGCCGGTGTGGCTGCACGCCGATCTCATGCCGGGCAACCTGCTGGTAGACGGTGGCAGGCTGACCTCGGTAATCGACTTCGGCTGCCTGGGGGCGGGCGATCCGGCCTGCGATCTGTTCCCAGCGTGGAATCTGCTGCCGGCCAATGCGAGGGAAGTCTTCCGAGAGGCGCTGAGCGTGGACAACGCGACCTGGATCCGCGGCCGGGGACGGACACTCTCGCAGGCACTGATCGCGCTGCCGTACTACCGGAAGACGAACCCGGCGATGGCGCACAATGCCCGGCACGTGATCCGGACGGTGCTGCAAGAGAGCTGAGACCAGAGCGTGGGACTGTGCTGGTCACAGCCACTCGTTGATTGCTGCGACCAGCACAGTGGCCTGGAAGCGGACCGCGAGCTTGTCGTATCGCGTGGCCACGGCCCGGTGGCGCTTCAGTCTGTTGATCCCGCACGCGACAACGTGGCGCTCCTTGTAGTCCTCTGTCCAGCACGACAGACGCCGAAACGGTGACCGGCAAGGTCCGCACCGCGACCAGGTCCTCCGCCATGATCCGGCCGGCGGCCACAGGCCGGTCTCCCCCACCGGCCAGATACTCGAACCGGCTCCCGGTGTAGAGAGCCACACCAAGCCCCAGCCCGATCCCGAAGTAGCGCCGCACATTCATGATGGCCTGCGGGCCGGCGATAAAGGCACGCCGCCGTGCGGCGAACGGCTGCGGGAAAATGCGGAAGGGCGATCCTCAGGTCAGTGTCGCTCTGCGACGGCTACGCGACCCGACTGCAAGGACGTCCGCCCGCGTGCCGGGCTGCCGAGGGTATGCGCGAGGGTGAGGAGGTTGTCGTCCGACACCACCCGCAGGCCGTACTCCGCGAGCAGTGCGGCCATCCGCTGCGGCCTCCACAGCGAGCGCCACGGCTCGCCCGATGTGACGGAACTGCCGAGCACGCGTGTCAGCAGCCGCCCTGCGGCCGCCCTCGCCGACGGCGCCTGGTAGTTGACGACGAGTGCACTGCCCGGGACCGACCGGGCGGCGAGTGCGGCCACCGTGGCGCGCACCTCGTCGCGCGTGAGGTACGGGACGACGCCCTCCCACAACCATGTCGTCGGCGCGGCTGGGTCGTGCCCGGCGGCATCCAACGCCGCACCGAGATCATCGACGGCGAAATCGACCGGCGTGAACCGCACGGAACGGGCGATGGCCGGTAGCTCGGCGGCGAGGAGATCGCCCTCATCCGGTCCTCGGAGCACTGGCGCGGCCTCGGCAAGGCGGGCGTGCTTGTCTTGCTGGGAGGCCGGATGGTCGACCTCCCACACATCCGTCTGCGCGAGTTCGGGCAGACGCCACGCGCGCGTGTCCAGGCCGGCGCCGAGGATCACGAGCTGACCGGTCACGTGGGCGCGCAGTGCCTCGTCGATCGCGACCGTCCGTGGCACGACCACCTCGGCACACGCCCGCACACTCTCGTACGCGGTGCGCTCCTGCCAGCCCTTGGGCGGAGTGTTCGCGCGTACCTCGTCCACGGGCGTACGTTCCTCGACACGCAGCAGCGCTACCGCCACCGGATCCGCGAACTGGCCTGCAGCAGTTATCCCGTTCGCGGCCGCCCGCCCCTGGCAGACCAGCACCGCCGTCCGGCTCGCCGCACGCCCACTCTCGCTCATGGAGCCATATTCAACACCACCCTCGCCCTGCCTCAACCTCAACGGGAGGCGGGCATAAGCCCATGAACTCTCCCTGAGGACGGGCTCTGGTCCACTTTCTGTGGGCGGCTCACTGACAGTGATGTCAGTGGCGTGTGGTGAGATGGCCGCGCTCTGTCAGCCGCCTGATGGGAGATCGTTCCGATGCCTGTGTATCCGTCGCTGACCCGTGCTCTGGCGGAGGCTTTGGTCGATGTTCTCTGGTTCGTTGAGGGGTGCGAGGACGAGCAGATCGATCCGGATGACGCGGTCAAGTGAGCTTGTTTCGCTTTGACGGACACCATCGGTGTGGTGGTCAGGCCGCCAGGGCGGCTTCGTAGTCGGCGGGGCTGCGGTAGCCGAGGCTGCCGTGCAGCCGGTGCAAGTTGTACCAGCCCTCGATCCACTCGAAGATCGCCGTGCGGGCAGTGGACCTGTTCGGCCAGGGGCGGTCGCCGAACAGTT
>NZ_JBIVTV010000021.1:0-59558 GCF_044756885.1 Streptomyces sp. NPDC091412
TCGGCCGGGGGTACCCCCACGCCGCGTTGTCGCATCACCCGAGTACATCCAGTACGCGGGCAATGCTCCGCCTTGCGATGCTCCCCCACTGCCTGCACGGCGTGGGAGGTGCCCCCAGCGCCGGACGCCGCGAGCTTCCCGGCCAACCTTTCCGGCCACAGCACTAACTCGGCCACCCGATTGGGCCGAGAGCGAAAGGTCAAGTATCCTGGCTCTTCGGTCGTGCATACGTCCGCGATCCGCGCTGCCCGGAACATCACCGGGAGAGCGTCCCCTCGAGTTCGGAAACCGAAAGTAGGAATGGCTCAGAACGCCCGCCTCGACCACCGCAACCCTCTCGTGTTCGACACGCACGAGCTGGGGCGGCGGCCCGGCGCGCTGCAGCGCCTGACCCGTACGGTCCCCGCCCCCAAAGACCTCGGTCTCCAGGGCGTCGTCGGAGTGCCGGAAGGCGCCCCGGTGGAGCTCGAACTCCGGCTCGAGTCGGTCATGGAAGGGGTGCTCGTCACAGGCACCGCCCGTGCACAGGCCGAGGGGGAGTGCGTAAGGTGTCTGGAGCCGCTCGAGCTGGAGCTCGACGCGGACTTCCAGGAGCTGTTCTCGTACCCCGACGCCGACGAGCGGGGCCGTGCGATCGCACGGTCCGACGAAGACGCCGCCGACGACGAGGACGACGAGGACAGGCTCTTCCTCGAGGACGGACTCTTCGACCTCGAACCTCTGCTGCGGGATGCGGTGGTGCTCGCACTGCCGATGCAGCCGGTGTGCCAGGAAGACTGCGCTGGTCTGTGCTCCGAGTGCGGAGCGCGGCTCACGGACGACCCGGACCACCACCATGACGCCGTCGACATCCGTTGGGCGGCTTTGCAGGGACTCGCCGGCACCATGAAGGACGGCGAGAAGGACGAGATGAGCGGCGGCGCGCCTCGATCAGCACGCGCCGACGAGAAGCAGGAGAAGTAGCCGTGGCTGTTCCGAAGCGGAAGATGTCGCGCAGCAACACGCGCCACCGCCGGTCGCAGTGGAAGGCTGCGGTCCCCACCCTGGTTGCGTGCGAGCGCTGCCACGAGCCCAAGCAGCAGCACATCGCGTGCCCGTCGTGCGGCACCTACAACAAGCGCCAGGTCCTCGAGGTCTGAGCGGCTGGTGAGAGGCACTGTGTCCACTGCCAAGAAGGCGGAAGGCGCCGAAGCGGGCAATCACCGCCGACGCGGAGGTGCTCCGTCGGACAACACGGCCTCGTCCCACACGCTTCTGGAAGGGCGGCTCGGCTACAAGCTCGAGTCCGCCCTTCTGGTGCGCGCGCTGACCCACCGTTCCTACGCGTACGAGAACGGCGGTCTGCCGACGAACGAGCGGCTGGAGTTCCTCGGTGACTCCGTCCTCGGTCTGGTCGTCACGGACACGCTGTACCGCACCCACCCCGACCTGCCCGAAGGCCAGCTGGCCAAACTGCGGGCCGCGGTGGTCAACTCGCGTGCGCTGGCGGAGGTCGGGCGCGGCCTCGACCTGGGCGCCTTCATCCGGCTCGGCCGTGGTGAAGAGGGCACGGGCGGCCGGGACAAGGCGTCCATCCTCGCCGACACCCTGGAAGCGGTGATCGGCGCGGTCTACCTCGACCAGGGCCTCGACGCGGCCTCCGAACTGGTGCACCGCCTGTTCGACCCGTTGATCGAGAAGTCCTCCAACCTCGGAGCCGGCCTGGACTGGAAGACCAGCCTCCAGGAGCTCACCGCGACCGAGGGGCTCGGCGTGCCCGAGTACCTGGTCACGGAGACCGGCCCCGATCATGAGAAGACCTTCACTGCTGCCGCCCGCGTCGGAGGCGTCTCGTACGGCACCGGCACCGGCCGCAGCAAGAAGGAGGCGGAGCAGCAGGCCGCGGAGTCCGCGTGGCGGGCCATCCGGGCCGCGGCGGACGAGCGCGCCAAGGCGGTGGGGTCCGCCGACGGCGCCGACGAGGCGCCGGCCTCCGCCTGAGAACCGGGAAACCGAGCGGTCACGCGGCGGACCTCCGCCCGCGGGCCGCGCCCAGCAGAACGCGACCGAGCGCCCGTCCCCGCCCCGGGGCGGGCGCTCGGCCCGTGGACGGCCGCAGCGGCCGCGATGTGTGAACGGGGGAGTCATGCCCGAGCTGCCCGAGGTCGAGGTCGTACGGCGCGGACTGGAACGGTGGGTCGCGCAGCGGAGCGTCGCCGGCGTCGAGGTCCTGCACCCGCGTGCCGTACGCCGCCACCCGGCCGGCGCGGAGGACTTCGCGCACCGCGTCCAGGGCCACCGGCTCGGCCTGCCCAGCCGTCGCGGCAAGTACCTGTGGCTGCCCCTCCAGGACAGCGGGCAGGCGATCCTGGCGCACCTCGGCATGAGCGGCCAGCTGCTGGTCCAGCCGCTGAGCGCTCCCGTCGAGAAGCACCTGCGCATCCGCGTCCGCTTCGCCGACGAGCTGGACACCGAACTCCGCTTCGTCGACCAGCGCACCTTCGGCGGCCTGTCGCTGCACGACACCACCCCCGACGGGCTGCCCGACGTCATCGCGCACATCGCCCGCGACCCCCTCGACCCGCTGTTCGACGACGAGGCCTTCCACCAGGCCCTGCGCCGCAAGCGCACCACCATCAAACGGGCCCTGCTCGACCAGTCCCTGATCAGCGGCGTCGGCAACATCTACGCGGACGAGGCCCTGTGGCGCACCCGCGTCCACTACGAACGCCCCACCGCGGCCTTCACCCGCCCCCGCACGGCCGAACTCCTCACCCACGTCCGGGAGGTGATGAACGAGGCCCTCGCCGTCGGCGGCACCAGCTTCGACAGCCTCTACGTCAACGTCAACGGGGAGTCCGGCTACTTCGACCGCTCCCTGGACGCCTACGGCCGCGAGGGCCTGCCCTGCCGCCGCTGCGCCACCCCGCTGCGTCGCCGCCCGTGGATGAACCGCTCCAGCTACTACTGCCCGAAGTGTCAGCGGGCGCCGCGCGTGGCGTCGTAACGCTCGCGTGCCGCCAGCACGTCGCCCATGCGCCCCTCCACGCAGTGGATGAGGGACAGCAGGCGCTCGGCGACCTCGCGGCCCAGCGCCGTGAGCTCGTAGTCCACCCGGGGCGGATTGGTCGGCTGGGCCTCGCGATGCACCAGGCCGTCCCGCTCCAGTGCCTGGAGGGTCTGGGACAGCATCTTCTCGCTCACGCCGTCGACACGGCGGCGCAGCTCGTTGAAGCGGAGCGAGCCCTCGTACAGGGCGCCCAGCGCGAGCCCGCCCCAGCGCCCCGTGACGTGCTCCAGCGTCCCGCGCGAAGGGCAGGCCCTGGCGAACACGCTGTAAGGGAGGTCGTCCTGGGTCTGCGGGGTGCTCATGACCCAAGCGTACTCGCGCACAGCGCTCACCATCAGAGGGCGCTAACCAGGAGTCAGTGCCCCCGACGATTCGCCGGGCAGGCCCCGCCGGTGCCACTCGATCATGGCGACGTGACGGTCCCCCTCCGTGATCGCCTCGGTGAGGCGAATCCCCGTGCCACCGCTCCCCACCACGACGAGACAGGCCGAGGCGCCACCAAGCGATCCCTGTGCCGTCCGGCCTGCGGTTGTCTCAGTACCCGAAGTCCTGTGTCCACCACGGACCGCCGGAGGCGAAGTGCACGCCGACGCCCAGGGTCTTGAAGTCGCAGTTCAGTATGTTGGCGCGGTGGCCGGGGCTGTTCATCCAGGCGTCCATCACCGCCTCCGCGTCGGCCTGCCCGCGGGCTATGTTCTCGCCGCCGAGGCTGGTGATGCCGAGCTTCGCCGCCCGGTCCCACGGCGAGGCGCCGCTGGGATCCGTGTGGTCGAAGAAGTTCTCGTCGGCCATGGCCTCGCTGAAGTCCTGGGCGAGGCCGGCGAGCGCGCTGCTCGCCGTCAGCGCGCTGCACCCCACCTTCGCCCGCTCCTCGTTGACGAGCCTGAGCACCTCGGCCTCGACGGCGGTCTGCGTGGAGACTGCGGCCGGGGCCTGGGTCTTCGGCGCCTTGGTGGCGGTCTCGGCCGGCGCGGTCTCCGGCTTCTCCGGCGCCGTGGTCGGCTTCGCCTCCGGCGCCTTCGTGGGCGTGGCCGACGCCGGGTCGGCGTCCGTCGCGGTGGCCTGGGCGGACTCGGAGGCGGATCGCTCAGGTGACGTGGACCGGTCCACGTCGCGGCTCGTCGTGGAGCCCCGGGAGGGGCCGCCCGGGTCGACGCCGGCGCTGCCGGAGGTGCCGCCCTGCGGGCTCTCGCTGTTCGTCGGCGAGCCCGCGGCCTGCACCTTGTCGGCGCCGCCGCCGTTCGGGCCGCCCAGCTTGTAGTTCTCGAGCCCGGGCACCGCGCCGGTGGCGACCGCGACGGTGCCGAGGGCGACCGCGGCGGAGACCCCGAGGAGCCCCGTGCGGACCGGCGTCGCGGCCTTCTTCTTCCGGCGGTGCCCCCGCTCCCGCGGTCCGTCCGCCGGGCTGAAGCCCTCGGCCGGGAAGACCACGGTGGTCCTGGCGTGGGCGGCGCCGTCGTCCGTGTCGAAGAGGTGCTCCTGGGGTCTGGTGTACGGGTCGGCGTACAGATCCGGGTTCAGATAGGGCGCGATGCCCAGGCGGCCGTCGTCGTCCTGCGGGTGGCTGTCCCACGGATCGCGGTCCCGCTCGTACGAGCCGTGCGTCCGACTGTCCCCCGTGGCGCGGCCCGTGGCGGCGCGGCCGGCGTCCGAGCGTCGGTGGCGTCCCATGTGCTGGCCTTCCTCGTCTCTCTCTGTCGACGCGCGCCCTGAGCCGACGCGGTCAACCCAACTCACTCGATCGAGTGAGTTTCAGATGAGATTCATTGGACCGGGACGGTACCGCATGGCGCGAGAGGCGGAGGTGCCCAGAGAGACATTGGCCGGTTAGGTTGCACCCATGAGCGAGGATGTTCGACTGGTCGCCTGGGTCCGCGGACGAGTCCAGGGAGTGGGTTTCCGCTGGTTCACCAGGGCCACCGCGCTGGAGATCGGGGGCCTGAGCGGTTTCGCCCTCAATCTCGGGGACGGGCGCGTGCAAGTGGTCGCCGAGGGGGCTCGCGAGGGGTGCCAGAAACTCCTGGACTGGCTGCAGGGCGGCGACACGCCCGGACGTGTGGACGGTGTCACCGAGATCTGGGACACACCGCGCGGCGGGTACGAGGGCTTCGCCATCCGCTGATCGTGTGGCGCGGTGCGGGTCCCGCCGGCCGCGGCGGGAACTGCCACCGGCATCTGCCCAATGGGAAAAGAGGCAGGTGGTTGCCAAGAAACGCGCGGCGTGGCAGGCTCCGCACAGCGGAATGATCCGCACGCCCCGAGGGGCCCGCAGGAGTCGCAGCGCCACCTGGTTTCCGGTCGCGCGCCCCCGGGACGCCCATGGATACGGGGCGTGATCGTGTTGACCGTCAAACTTTTTGGTGAGACGCTGAAAGCCCGCGCACCTTAGCTGTTTGGCATGGATGAACGGCACCACAAATCAGGCAGTGCCAAGCACCACGGGTGCGAATCCCTCACGACCCACACCGCTTCGGTCGGTCACTCAGTGTGGAGGACCATCCATCATGGCAAAGGCGCTTCTCGGTTACGTCGGCGGCTCCGACCCTCGACTCCTCGCCGAGATGCGACGGCTCCAGCAGCGCGTCCAGGACCTGGAATCCGAGCTTGTGCGGATCCAGGCGGAGAACGACGCCCTGACGGCTGCCGCTTCTCACGACAGGATCATGGAGCGCGTCGACGCACACCAGGCGGAGCCTGCGCTCACCTGATCACTGCATCGCACAACGACACAGTGGTTGGGCTGCCCGTCAACCGCTCAGTTGTCAGAGTTGCAAGGGACGCTTCGGCGTCCCTTCCTTCTTTCCCCCGCCCTTCTTGCCCCGCCTTTGTCGCCCCCGCGCATCCTTTCACGGTCTTTAACTTTTGGTGTGCCCTGCATATTCAAAGGTGAAACCGCGCGGTTGCGGGGGTTCGTGGAGTAGGGTACCGACGGCCGGTAAAGTCCGGCGGCGTGCACCTCAAGGCCCTGACCCTCCGTGGGTTCAAGTCGTTCGCCTCGGCGACCACGCTCCGGTTCGAGCCGGGGATCACGTGCGTCGTCGGACCGAACGGCTCGGGCAAGTCCAATGTCGTGGACGCGCTCAGCTGGGTCATGGGCGAGCAGGGCGCCAAATCGCTGCGCGGCGGCAAGATGGAGGACGTCATCTTCGCCGGCACCACCGGCCGTCCGCCGCTCGGCCGCGCCGAGGTGTCCCTGACCATCGACAACTCCGACGGGGCCCTGCCCATCGAGTACGCCGAGGTCACCATCACGCGGATCATGTTCCGCAACGGCGGCAGCGAGTACCAGATCAACGGCGACACCTGCCGGCTGCTGGACATCCAGGAGCTGCTCTCCGACTCCGGCATTGGCCGTGAGATGCACGTCATCGTCGGCCAGGGCCAGCTCGACTCCGTCCTGCACGCCGACCCCATGGGCCGCCGCGCCTTCATCGAGGAGGCCGCGGGCGTCCTCAAACACCGCAAGCGCAAGGAGAAGGCGCTCAGGAAACTGGACGCGATGCAGGCCAACCTCGCGCGCGTGCAGGACCTCACCGACGAACTGCGCCGCCAGCTCAAGCCGTTGGGCCGGCAGGCGGCGGTCGCGCGCAGAGCCGCGGTCATCCAGGCGGACCTGAGGGACGCGCGCCTGCGGCTGCTGGCCGACGACCTCGTCGGCCTGCGCGAAGCGCTGAAGGCCGAGGTGGCCGACGAAGCGGCCCTGAAAGAACGCAAGGAAACCGCCGAGCAGGAGCTGAAGAAGGCCCTCCAGCGCGAGGCCCTGCTGGAGGACGAGGTGCGCCGGCTCGTCCCGCGTCTCCAGCGTGCCCAGCAGACCTGGTACGAACTGTCCCAGCTCGCCGAACGCGTGCGCGGCACCATCTCACTCGCCGACGCGCGCGTGCACAGCGCCACCTCCGCGCCGCCCGAGGAGCGGCGCGGCCGCGACCCCGAGGAACTGGAGCGCGAGGCCGACCGCGTCCGCGAACAGGAGGCCGGGCTGGAGGCGGCCCTGGAGGCGGCCCAGCGTGCCCTGGACGACACCGTCGCCCACCGCGCCGAGCTGGAGCGGGAACTGGCTGTCGAGGAGCGGCGCCTGAAGGACGCGGCCCGCGCCATCGCCGACCGCCGTGAGGGCCTGGCCCGGCTGGGCGGCCAGGTGAACGCGGCACGTTCCCGAGCCGCCTCCGCCCAGGCCGAGATCGAGCGGCTGGCCGCCGCCAGGGACGAGGCCCAGGAACGGGCCGTCCACGCCCAGGAGGAGTACGAGGCGCTCAAGGCCGAGGTCGACGGCCTCGACGCCGGCGACGAGGAGCTGGCCGGACGGCACGAGACGGCGAGAACGACACTGGCCGAGGCGGAGGCCGCCCTCGTCGCCGCGCGGGAGGCGGTCACCGCGGCGGAACGCAAGCGGGCCGCGACCCAGGCCCGGCACGACGCGCTCGCCCTGGGCCTGCGCCGCAAGGACGGCACGGGCGCCCTGCTCGACGCCAAGGACCGCCTCACCGGCCTGCTGGGCCCCGCCGCCGAACTCCTGACGGTCACCCCCGGCTACGAAACCCCTCTGGCCGCCGCCTTCGGCACCGCCGCCGACGCCCTGGCCGTGACCACCCCCTCCGCGGCGGCCGACGCCCTCCGCCTGCTGCGCAAACAGGACGCGGGCCGAGCCGCACTGCTCCTCGCGGGCCCCTCACCCGAAACCCCCACGATCCAAGCGCCCACGCCGCCGGGCGAAGCCCTCCCGAGCGACCCCCAGCCCGGGCCGACGGCGGCCCCGGCGACGCCCGCCACCTCGTCGGGCGCCCCGGACGCCACCCAGCCGGACGAGGTCACGGGCGTCGCCGGGGGCGTGGCAGCCGCCGGCGCGGAGGGGAGCGATGCGGCGGGAGCCGGGCTCTCCGCGGCCGGTGTGCCGGATGGCGCCGCTGCCGGGTGGGATGGGTCCGAGGACCGTATGGGCGGTGCGGCGGGCGCGCCCGCCACCACCGGCACCCCCGTGCCCGGGCACCCCTTTGCCGCCGAGTTCGTGCGCGGTCCCGCCGAGCTGATGCCCGCCGTGCGGTGGCTGCTGCGGGGAATCGTCGTGGTGGGGACGCTGGAGGACGCGGAGGATCTGGCCCTCGCCCGACCCGAGCTGACCGCTGTGACCGCCGAAGGGGATCTGCTCGGGGCGTACTTCGCGCAGGGCGGCTCCGCCGGGGCGCCCAGTCTGCTGGAGGTGCAGGCCTCCGTGGACGAGGCCGCCGCCGAGCTGGAACAGCTCGCCGTGCGGTGCGAGGCGCTGACCGAGGACCAGCAGCGGGCCGCCGAGCGGCGCGGCCGGTGCGCGGCGCTGGTCGAGGAGCTGGGGGAGCGGCGGCGGACCGCCGACCGGGAGAAGTCGGCCGTGGCGCAGCAACTGGGCCGACTCGCCGGGCAGGCGCGCGGCGCCGCCGGGGAGGCCGAGCGGTCCTCGGCCGCCGCCGCCCGCGCCCAGGAGGCCCTCGACAACGCCCTCCAGGAGGTGGGGGAACTCGCCGAGCGGCTCGCCGTGGCCGAGGAGATGCCAATCGAGGAGGAGCCCGACACCTCAGCGCGCGACCGGCTCGCGGCCGACGGGGCCAACGCCCGCCAGACCGAGATGGAGGCCCGCCTCCAGGTCCGTACGCATGAGGAACGGGTCAGGGGGCTGGCCGGCAGGGCCGACGCGCTGGACCGGGCCGCCCGTGCCGAACGTGAGGCACGCGCGCGTGCCGAGCAGCGGCGCGCCCGGCTCCGCCACGAGGCGGCGGTCGCCTCGGCGGTCGCCTCCGGCGCCCGGCAGCTGCTCGCGCACGTCGAGGTCTCCGTGGCCCGCGCCGAGGAGGAGCGGGCCGCCGCCGAGGCCGCCAAGGCCCGGCGCGAGCAGGAGCTGACCGCCGCCCGCACCGAGGGCCGGGAGCTCAAGGCCGAACTCGACAAGCTGACCGACTCGGTCCACCGGGGCGAGGTGCTCGGTGCCGAGAAGCGGCTGCGCATCGAGCAGCTGGAGACCAGGGCACTGGAGGAACTCGGGGTCGAACCGGCGGGCCTGATGGCGGAGTACGGGCCGCACCAGCTCGTTCCGCCCTCGCCGCCCGCCGAGGGGGAGCAGCTGCCGGAGGACCCGCAGCACCCCCGCAACCGGCCCCGGCCCTACGCGCGGGCCGAGCAGGAGAAGCGGCTGAAGGCCGCCGAGCGCGCCTACCAGCAGCTCGGCAAGGTCAACCCGCTGGCCCTGGAGGAGTTCGCGGCGCTGGAGGAACGCCACAAGTTCCTCAGCGAGCAGCTCGAGGACCTCAAGAAGACCCGCGCCGACCTGCTCCAGGTCGTCAAGGAGGTCGACGAGCGTGTCGAGCAGGTCTTCACCGAGGCCTACCGGGACACCGCCCGCGAGTTCGAGGGCGTCTTCGGCCGGCTCTTCCCGGGCGGTGAGGGCCGGCTCGTACTGACCGACCCGGACAACATGCTCACGACGGGCGTGGACGTCGAGGCGCGCCCGCCGGGCAAGAAGGTCAAGCGGCTGTCCCTGCTCTCCGGCGGCGAGCGGTCGCTGACCGCCGTCGCGCTGCTCGTGTCGATCTTCAAGGCCCGTCCCAGCCCCTTCTACGTCATGGACGAGGTCGAGGCGGCCCTCGACGACACCAACCTCCAAAGGCTGATCCGGATCATGCAGGAGCTTCAGGAGGCCTCGCAGCTGATCGTGATCACGCACCAGAAGCGCACGATGGAGGTCGCCGACGCGCTCTACGGCGTCTCCATGCAGGGCGACGGTGTGTCGAAGGTCATCAGCCAGCGCCTGCGTTAGCACTGCGTCAGCGCCCCGGCACGTGTGGTGCCGGGGATCCCGCGTGCCTCCGTCACTTCGGGGTAGACGGATCATGTCCACAGCTTGACTACAACACTTGAATCGAAGTCCAGGGGTCGCGCGGGGTGGATGCCCGTTGATCACCTACAAGGCAGGGAAATTGACTTCGACAGGTGAAGGCATAACCTCTTTAGCGTTGTTTTTATCTTCAGATCTCATCGCATGGAGGGGTTGACCCCCACCCCCCGGCAGCGCTGCCGGGGTGCCCGAGGAGTACACGTGACCACAACGCAGGCCCCAGGGCCGGGAGCCCGGACGGCTCACCCCGAACATCTCGGGCACGTCATCTTCATCGCCGCGGCCGCCGCCATGGGTGGCTTTCTGTTCGGATACGACAGTTCCGTGATCAACGGCGCCGTCGAGGCCATCCGGAGCCGCTACGGCATCGGATCCGCGGAACTGGCCCAGGTCATCGCCATCGCCCTGATCGGCTGCGCGATCGGCGCCGCGACCGCGGGCCGCATCGCCGACCGCATCGGCCGCATCCGCTGCATGCGGATCGCCGCGGCCCTGTTCACCGTCAGCGCCGTCGGCTCGGCCCTGCCGTTCGCCCTGTGGGACCTCGCCTTCTGGCGGATCGTCGGCGGCTTCGCCATCGGCATGGCCTCGGTCATCGGCCCCGCCTACATCGCCGAGGTCGCCCCGCCCGCCTACCGCGGTCGCCTCGGCTCCTTCCAGCAGGCCGCGATCGTCGTCGGCATCGCCATCTCCCAGCTGGTCAACTGGGGTCTGCTCAACGCCGCCGGCGGCAACCAGCGCGGCCGGCTGCTGGGCCTGGAGGCCTGGCAGGTGATGCTCGGCGTGATGGTCGTCCCGGCCGTCCTGTACGGACTGCTCTCCTTCGCCATCCCCGAGTCCCCGCGCTTCCTGCTCTCCGTCGGCCGCCGTGACCGGGCCCGCCGGATCCTCGCCGAGGTCGAGGGCGACCACATCGACCTCGACGCCCGCGTGGCCGAGATCGAGACCGCCATGAAGCGCGAGCACACGTCCACCTTCAAGGACCTGCTCGGCGGCAGCTTCCTCTTCAAGAGGATCGTCTGGATCGGCATCGGCCTGTCAGCCTTCCAGCAGTTCGTCGGCATCAACGTCGCGTTCTACTACTCCGCGACGCTGTGGCAGTCGGTCGGCGTCAACCCGACGGAGTCGTTCCTCTACTCGTTCACGACGTCGATCATCAACATCGTCGGCACCGTGATCGCGATGATCTTCGTGGACCGCATCGGCCGCAAGCCGCTCGCGCTCATCGGCTCGTGCGGCATGGTCGTCGGCCTGGCCCTGGAAGCCTGGGCGTTCTCGTACCCCCTGGTGGGCGGCAAGCTGCCGGCCACCCAGGGCTGGGTCGCCCTGATCGCGGCTCACGTCTTCGTCCTCTTCTTCGCCCTGTCCTGGGGTGTGGTCGTCTGGGTCCTGCTCGGCGAGATGTTCCCGAACAAGATCCGCGCCGCCGCGCTGGGCGTGGCCGCCTCCGCCCAGTGGATCGCCAACTGGGCCATCACCGCGAGCTTCCCGTCGCTGGCCGACTGGAACCTCTCCTGGACCTACGTCGTCTACACGGTCTTCGCCGCGCTCTCCATCCCGTTCGTCCTGAAGTTCGTCAAGGAGACGAAGGGCAAGGCGCTGGAGGAGATGGGGTAACCGCCCCTGCCTCACTGCCCCGGCTCACGCACCGAGCCGGGGCAGCACGTGCTCGTGCGGGCGTTCCGCATCCTGTACGCCGGACGGCCGGCGGGTCCGGTATTCCAGGGGCACGCGGCCCCGTCGGGACTACCGCTGACCGCCCAGGTGGTCGCGCATACTGGACGCGTTATGGAAACCATCATCCTTGCTGTAGTTATCGCCGTGGTCGTGCTCGGCGCGCTCGGCGGGCTCATCATCGGCAGCCGGCGGAGGAAGCCGCTGCCCCCGCCGCCGCCCTCGGCGCCCGACATCACCGCCCCTCCGGCCGAGCCACACGTCGGTGAGGAGGCCGAGACGCCGCGAGAGGAGCCGCGGCGGACGATCGAGGAGGTGGACCTGCCCGACGGCTCGGCTTCCGTCGCCGTCGAGGAGCCGCCCGTCGAGGAGCTTCCGGCACCCCCGATCGAGGTGCCCGAGCCCACCGCCGGCCGTCTGGTGCGGCTGCGCGCCCGCCTCTCCCGCTCGCAGAACGCCCTGGGCAAGGGCCTGCTCATCCTGTTGTCCCGCGAGAACCTCGACGACGACACGTGGGAGGAGATCGAGGACACCCTGCTGACCGCCGACGTCGGCGTGCAGCCCACCCAGGAGCTGGTCGACCGGCTGCGCGAGCGCGTGCGCGTGCTCGGCACCCGTACCCCCGAGGAGCTGCGCGGGCTGCTGCGCGAGGAGCTGCTCACGCTGATCGGCCCCGACATGGACCGCACGGTGAAGACCGAGCCGGCCGCCAGCAAGCCGGGCATCGTGATGGTCGTCGGCGTCAACGGCACCGGCAAGACCACGACGACGGGCAAGCTCGCCCGGGTCCTGGTCGCCGACGGCCGCAGCGTCGTGCTGGGCGCCGCCGACACATTCCGCGCGGCCGCCGCCGACCAGCTGCAGACCTGGGGCGAGCGGGTCGGCGCCTACACCGTGCGCGGCCCGGAGGCCGGCGACCCCGCCTCCGTCGCCTTCGACGCGGTGAAGGACGGCAAGGAGATGGGCGCCGACGTGGTGCTCATCGACACCGCCGGCCGCCTGCACACCAAGACCGGCCTCATGGACGAGCTCGGCAAGGTCAAGCGCGTCGTGGAGAAGCACGCGCCGCTGGACGAGGTGCTGCTCGTGCTCGACGCGACCACCGGCCAGAACGGTCTGGTCCAGGCCCGCGTCTTCGCCGAGGTCGTCGACATCACGGGCATCGTGCTCACCAAGCTGGACGGTACGGCCAAGGGCGGCATCGTGGTCGCCGTCCAGCGCGAGCTGGGTGTGCCGGTCAAGCTGGTCGGCCTCGGCGAGGGCCCGGACGACCTGGCCCCCTTCGAACCGGAGGCCTTCGTCGACGCCCTCATCGGAGACTGACTCCCACCCTTTTCCGTGCCCGCCCCGGTCCCACCGGGGCGGGCACGTCCGTCTACGGCCCCGGCACCCGGGCGCCCACGGACCCGCGCGCCGAGCGTCTACGGGGCCGGCACGCAGAGCCGGGCCCGACAGGCCGAGCCGAGGGCCGCAGGAACGAGTCCTTGCCTCGGCCGCCGCGGAGCCCACGACACCCCGACACTTCGTCGCTCCGGCGGCCCGTCGGGCCACGCTCAGTCGCGGCCACTCCCGGAACGCCCCTGGCCGGACGCCGGACGCCGGACGCCGGCACCTTCGGCTGCCGCCCGCCCCGCGCCCGTATGTGGCGTGGGGACACCGGCGGGAGCGGACACGTGCCGAGGCGGAGGCGCCGCCCACGCACACGCACGCGCCACCACCCGGACCCGGACGCGCACCCGCACAGGACCCTGGGCTCTTGGTGGGGTGTCGTCCATACGACCAGACCCGTCACCGGCACACGAGCCGAGGCCCCCGCCGGCCGTACGGGCCGCGGGCCCACCCCACGCGGGGCACTCCGACAGGCCGACGACGGGATCCGTCCGGACGTGGCGAGCCGATGGCCCGAGCGGCCAGGTGGCCAGGCGGCCGGGGAGGGGGCCGCCGGTGAGGCATTCTTCGACCGCCGTCGAGGGCGAGTCCGTCATGTGGGGCCGACGGGCGCCATGTCCTCGCTGTTCCCGCCTACCCTGGCGGCGGATGCTCCCGCCACTCGTGCTCGGCAGCTGCTCCCGTGGGCCGTGCTCAGCTGACTGACCCCGTGAGCGGCCTGCTCGACAGGACCGCGCCCCGACTCCCGCCGGCCGTCGGGTGCCCCCGGTGGCGCCGTTCGGGTGTCCCGTCCTCCGGCTACGCCCGTGACCGGTGCGCCGCATAGGCCAGCGTGCCCAGAAGGAGGCGGGCCTGAGGGGGCTTGGCGGTGTCCAGGGCGGGAGAGCGGAGCCAGCGGACCGGGCCGCGGCCGCCGCGGTCGGACGGCGGGGCCGTGAGGAACGTGCCGGGGCCGAGGCCGCGCAGGTCGAGGGAGCCGGGATCGTCCCAGCCCAGGCGGTAGAGCAGGGCGGGCAGCTCGGCGGCGGCGCCGGGGGCGACGAAGAACTGGGCCCGGCCGTCCGGGGTGGCGGTCACCGGGCCGACGGGGAGGCCCATGCGCTCCAGCCGGACCAGGGCGCGGCGCCCGGCCGGCTCGGCGACCTCGATGACGTCGAAGACGCGGCCGACGGCCAGCATCACCGCGGCCCCCGGCAGCTCCCGCCACGCCCTGGTCACCTCGTCGAGCGTGGCCCCGGCCGGGATCCCGGGCGCGAACTCCAGGGGGTGGGCGCCCGGAGCCGGGCAGTTCGTGCGGCCGCAGGAGCAGGCGCCGCCGACGGCCCGCGCGCCCCGCACCACGTCCCAGCCCCACAGCCCGGTGTACTCGGCCACCGCCGTGCACTCCGACGAGCGGTACGGCCGGCCGCGCCGCCGCGTGCCGGAGCGGATCTCGCGAATGCCGCCGATCGTGAAGCCCATGCCCCCTCCAACGGGTCCACCGCCCCGATGGTTACGTGGCGGATGCCGATCGTCACTCTCTGTCTCCGCTCCTCCCCGGCCCGGTCGGGGCCGTGCGGCGTGCGGCGGCGCCGGGGGTGGTGCGTCCGGCGGCGCGCGCCCTCGCATGCACCGCTCCACTCGCCCGCGGCTGTCCTATGTCAAGTGAATCGCGTAGGGGCCACCGAGGGTTCATTCGAAGGGGTGGCGAATGGTGGCGTTTCAGGGATCCCCGTGGCTGGACGGGTGATCGTAGGATTACTGTGAGTGTGCGAGGCCTGGGGGCACATGCACTCGTGGGTATGCCGGAGGCAAGTCGGCAGTCGGTTCGAAGGGTGAGAATCGGCGGACGAACGGCCTTGTTGACCGGCATTCTGATAGGGCTTGGCGCACCAAGCGACAAGTGGTCTCAGGGATGGGGGAGTTCCAGTGAGCGGCAACGACGGAAGCGAGACGAGCGCTGCGAGCGCGGACAAGCGCCCGAACGAGCTGCTCGCCTCGTGGTTCGTGCGCAGCGGCTGGTCCAAGGGCGAGCTCGCCCGCCAGGTCAACCGCCGAGCCCGCCAGCTGGGCGCCAACCACATCTCCACCGACACCTCGCGCGTCAGGCGGTGGCTGGACGGCGAGAACCCGCGCGAGCCGATCCCCAGGATCCTCTCGGAGCTGTTCTCCGAGCGCTTCGGCTGCGTCGTCGCCGTGGAGGACCTCGGTCTGCGCACCGCCCGCCCGACCCCCTCCGCCACCGGTGTCGACCTGCCCTGGACGGGCCCGCAGACCGTGGCCCTGCTCAGCGAGTTCTCGCGCAGCGACCTGATGCTGGCGCGGCGCGGCTTCCTCGGAACGTCGCTGGCGCTGTCCGCGGGCCCGTCCCTCATCGAGCCGCTCCAGCGCTGGCTCGTGCCCGCGCCCCCGGCCCCCCTGGAGGAGCCCGAGCCGCAGGCCGCCTCCCGCCGTCCCGGCCGGCTCTCCCGGCCCGAGCTGGAGCTGCTGGAGACCACCACCGTGATGTTCCGGCAGTGGGACGCCCAGTGCGGCGGCGGCCTGCGCCGCAAGGCGGTCGTCGGCCAGTTGCACGAGGTGACGGACCTCCTCCAGGAGCCCCAGCCCGAGCCCACCGGCCGCCGGCTGTTCAAGGTCGCCGCGGAACTCGCCGAACTGGCCGGCTGGATGAGCTACGACGTGGGACTCCAGCCCACCGCGCAGAAGTACTTCGTCCTCGCCCTGCACGCCGCCAAGGAAGCCGGCGACAAACCGCTCGGCTCCTACGTCCTGTCCAGCATGAGCCGCCAGATGATCCACCTCGGCCGCCCCGAGGACGCCCTGGAGCTCATCCACCTCGCGCAGTACGGCAGCCGCGACTGCGCGAGCCCGCGCACCCAGTCCATGCTGTACGCGCTGGAGGCCCGCGCCTACGCCAACACGGGCCAGCCCGGCAAGTGCAAGCGCGCCGTGCGCATGGCCGAGGACGCCTTCGCCGACGCCGAGGACTGGGACGAGCCCGACCCCGACTGGATCCGCTTCTTCTCCGAGGCCGAGCTGTACGGCGAGAACTCCCACTCCTTCCGCGACCTCGCCTACGTCGCCGGCCGCAGTCCCACCTACGCCTCACTGGCGGAGCCGCTGATGCGGAAGGCCGTGGAACAGTTCGCCGACGACCGCGAACACCAGCGGTCGTACGCCCTGAACCTCATCGGCATGGCCACGGTCCACCTGCTCCAGCGCGAGCCCGAGCAGAGCACCGAATACGCGAGGCAGGCCATGAGGGTGGCCAAGAAGGTCCGCTCCGAGCGCGTGAACACCCGTATCCGCAAGACCGTCGACAACGCCGTACGCGGCTACGGGGACCTCGCGGAGGTCATCGACCTGACCGAACAGCTCGCCGCCGAACTGCCCGAGACCGCCGAGGCCGTCTGACAGCGCCTCCCCGACCCCGGCCGCGGCCGGCCCTCCCGAACTGCCCGACTCGGCTCCCCCATGCCTGGTCATCGGAAGGCCGCCCGCGGCCGGCCTGTTTTCCGGCACGCGCTTCACGGCACGTCACCACGCGCTTCACCGGTACGTAACACAGCAGACCTCTTCGTCACCCCGGCGAAACAACGCGAGGCATCCACCGAAACCGCGCCGGGCGAGTCTCGTGGCACGGTCGGCCGGCCCAACCCCTGGCCGACCGGACCGCGCAAGGCTTCGCCCGGCCGCCCGCACGGGGCCGCACCGACCGACGAGGAGACGCCGATGGCATCAGCCGCCATCATGCTGGCGGCGGACGCACCCAAACTGTCGTCCGCCAACACCGGCTTCATGCTCATCTGTTCCGCCCTGGTGATGCTGATGACCCCCGGTCTGGCCTTCTTCTACGGAGGCATGGTCCGGGTCAAGAGCACGCTGAACATGCTGATGATGAGCTTCATCAGCCTCGGCGTCGTCACCGTCCTGTGGGTGCTCTACGGCTTCTCGATGGCCTTCGGCGCCGACCGGGGCTCCCTCATCGGCTGGACCTCCGACTTCGTCGGCTTCAGCGGTATCGGCAAGACCGAACTGTGGCCGGGATACACCATCCCGGTCTTCGTCTTCGCCGTCTTCCAGCTGATGTTCGCGATCATCACCCCCGCCCTGATCAGCGGCGCCCTGGCCGACCGGGTCAAGTTCAGCGCCTGGACGCTGTTCCTGGTGCTGTGGGCCACGGTCGTGTACTTCCCGGTCGCCCACTGGGTCTGGGGCGCCGACGGCTGGGCCGCCAAGCTCGGCGTGATCGACTTCGCGGGCGGTACCGCGGTCCACATCAACGCCGGCGCGGCGGCACTCGGCGTGATCCTCGTCATCGGCAAGCGCATCGGCTTCAAGAAGGACCCGATGCGCCCGCACAGCCTCCCGCTGGTCATGCTCGGCGCGGGACTGCTGTGGTTCGGCTGGTTCGGCTTCAACGCCGGCTCCTGGCTCGGCAACGACGACGGCGTCGGCCCGCTGATGTTCGTCAACACCCAGGTCGCCACCGGCACCGCCATGCTCGCCTGGCTCGCCTACGAGAAGATCCGGCACGGCGCGTTCACCACCCTAGGAGCCGCCTCCGGCGCGGTCGCCGGCCTGGTCGCGATCACCCCGTCCGGCGGCGCCGTCTCCCCGCTCGGCGCGATGGCCGTGGGTGCCGTCGCCGGCGTCCTGTGCGCCATGGCGGTCGGCCTGAAGTACCGGTTCGGCTACGACGACTCCCTCGACGTGGTCGGCGTCCACATGGTCGGCGGCGTCGTCGGCTCCCTGCTGATCGGCTTCTTCGCCAGCGGCAAGGGCCAGTCCGCCGTCAAGGGCCTCTTCTACGGCGGTGGCCTGGAGCAGTTCTGGAAGCAGTGCGCCGGTGTCTTCGCCATCCTCGCCTACTCCCTGATCGCCTCCGCCATCCTCGCCTTCCTCCTGGACCGGACCATCGGCATGCGGGTCACGGAGGACGAGGAGATCTCCGGCATCGATCAGGCCGAGCACGCCGAGACCGCCTACGACCTCACCGGCGCGGGCGGCGGAGTCGTCGCCGCCGTCACCACCCCGGCCCTGGCCGCCGCGCAGATCAAGAAGGCCGCCACGCAGAGCAGGAAGGTGGACGCATGAAGCTCATCACCGCCGTGGTCAAGCCCCACCGGCTCGACGAGATCAAGGAGGCCCTCCAGGCGTTCGGCGTCAACGGTCTCACCGTCACCGAGGCGAGCGGCTACGGACGTCAGCGCGGCCACACCGAGGTCTACCGCGGAGCCGAGTACACCGTCGACCTGGTGCCCAAGATCCGCATCGAGGTGCTCGTCGAGGACGACGAAGCCGAGCAGTTGATCGAGGTCGTCGTCAAGGCCGCCCGCACAGGGAAGATCGGTGACGGCAAGGTCTGGTCCGTGCCGGTCGAGACGGCGGTCCGGGTCCGCACCGGCGAGCGCGGACCGGACGCGCTCTGAACAGCGCGAGGAACAGGAGCCGCCGGTGACGGGAACGGACGTGCGAAGCGAAGCGGAGAACGCGGAGCCGGGCGGCTACGCGGCGGCCCGGCTGCGCCTCCTCACCGAGGGGGCGCGGTCCGGGCCACCGCGCCGGGCCGCGCTCGCCGGACTGACCGACCACTGGCTCGCGGAGCTGTTCACCAGGGCGGCCGGGGGACCGCGGGGCGTCGCCCTCGTCGCCGTGGGCGGCTACGGGCGCGGCGAGCTGTCGCCTCGCAGTGACCTGGACCTGCTGCTCCTGCACCACGGCGGCGACACCGAGGAGATCGCCGCCCTCGCCGACCGCCTCTGGTACCCCGTGTGGGACCTCGGCATCGCCCTCGACCACGCGGTCCGCACCCCGGCCGAGGCCCGCGGGGCGGCGCGCGACGACCTCAAGGTCCAGCTCGGCCTGCTGGACACCCGGCACCTCGCCGGCGACCTCGGCCTGACGACCGCACTGCGCACCGCGATCCTCGCCGACTGGCGCAACCAGGCGCCGAGACGCCTGCCCGAACTCCGGGAGCTGTGCGCCGAACGCGCCGAGCGGCAGGGCGAGTTGGGGTATCTCCTGGAGCCCGACCTGAAGGAGGCCCGCGGTGGCCTGCGGGACGCCACCGCCCTGCGTGCCGTCGCCGCCTCCTGGCTCGCCGACGCACCGCGCGAGGGCCTCGCCGACGCCCGCCGCCGGCTGCTGGACGTGCGTGACGTCCTGCACCTGACGACGGGCCGCGCCTCCGACCGGCTCGCGTTGCAGGACCAGGACCAGGTCGCCGTGGAACTGGGCCTGCCCGACGCCGACGCGCTCCTGCGCCAGGTGTACGAGGCGGCACGCGTCCTGTCGTACGCCGGTGACGTCACCTGGCGCGAGGTGGGGCGTGTGCTCCGGTCGCGCGCGGTGCGGCCGAGGCTGCGCGCCCTGCTCGGCGGCGGCAGGCCGGTCGCGGAGCGGACGCCGCTCGCCGAAGGCGTGGTGGAACAGGACGGCGAGGTCGGGCTCGCCCGCACCGCGCGCCCCGAACGCGACCCGGTGCTTCCGCTGCGCGCAGCGGCCGCCGCCGCCCAGGCGGGCCTGCCGCTCTCCCCGCACGCCGTACGGCATCTCGCGGCCACCGCCCGCCCCCTGCCCACGCCCTGGCCCGCCGAGGCCCGCGAACAGCTCGTCACCCTGCTCGGCTCCGGCCGCCCCACCGTCGAGGTCTGGGAGGCACTGGAGGCGGAAGGGCTGATCACCCGGTTCCTGCCCGACTGGGAGCGGGTGCGCTGCCGCCCGCAGCGCAACCCCGTCCACCGCTGGACGGTCGACCGCCACCTGATCGAGACGGCCGTACGCGCCTCCGCCCTCACCCGCCGGGTCGGCCGCCCCGACCTGCTTCTGGTCGCCGCGCTGCTGCACGACATCGGCAAGGGCCGGCCCGGCGACCACTGCGCGGCCGGCGAGAGCATCGCCGCGGACGTGGCCTGGCGGATCGGCTTCGACCCGGCGGACACCCGGGTGCTCGCCACTCTCGTACGCCACCACCTGCTGCTCGTCCAGACCGCCACCCGGCGCGACCTGGACGACCCGGTCACCGTCCACGCCGTCGCCGAGGCGGTCGGCACCCAGAGCACCCTCGAACTGCTGCACGCCCTCACCGAGGCGGACGCCCTGGCCACCGGGCCGGCCGCCTGGTCGTCCTGGCGCGGCTCCCTCGTCACCGACCTGGTCGGACGGGTCGGCGCGGTCCTCGCCGGGGACGTCCCCGAAGAGCCCGAGCCCGCCGCGCCCACCGCCGAGCAGGAGCGGCTCGCCATCGAGGCCTTCCGCACCGGCGGGCCGGCCCTGGCGCTGCGGGCGCGGACCGAACCGTCCATCGAGGAGTACCCGGGGGAGCCCGAGCCCCTCGGCGTCGAGCTGCTGATCGCCGTTCCCGACCAGCCCGGCGTCCTGCCCTCGGTCGCCGGAGTGCTGGCGACCCACCGGCTCACCGTCCGCACGGCCGAGCTACGGCCCCTGGACCTGCCGGACGGCGTCGCCCCCGGCTCCGTACTCCTGCTGGACTGGCGCGTCGCCGCCGAGTACGGCACCCTGCCCCGGGCCGCCCGGCTGCGCGCCGACCTCGTCCGGGCCCTGGACGGCACCCTCGACGTCGCGGCCCGCCTCGCCGAACGGGACGCCGCCTACCCGCGCCGCCACGGCGTGGCGGCACCCCCGCCCAGGGTCACGGTCGCCCCGGCTGCCTCCCGGCACGCCACCGTGATCGAGGTCCGCGCCCAGGACGCGCCGGGGCTGCTGTTCCGGATCGGGCGGGCGCTGGAGGACGCGGGGGTGCAGGTGCGCAGTGCGCACGTGTCGACGCTCGGCGCCAACGCGATGGACGCCTTCTACGTCATGAGTGACAAGAGCACTCCGCTCTCGGCCGAGGAGGCGGCTTCTGTGGCCCGCAAGCTGGAAGACGCGTTGCGGGCGTGACCTCGTGGTCGTCCCACGCGTTGAACGGAGGTGCTCCCCGCCGCCGCGGGGGGTGGCGTTGGAGAGAAGCCGACATGGACGCGACGTAGTCCCCGTCGGTCCGGGGTGTGTGTCCCTGCTCGCTGTATTGGGCGGGCAGGGACGCTTTGCTTGCCGAGCCGGATACCCTGGAAGGCGCTCAGACTGCCGACCCCGACCCCGAGGACCGACGCCGCCGTGTTCGATACTCTCTCCGACCGCCTCAGCGCGACCTTCAAAAACCTCCGCGGAAAAGGCAGGCTGAGCGAAGCGGACATCGACGCCACGGCGCGCGAGATCCGCATCGCCCTGCTCGAAGCCGACGTCGCGCTCCCCGTCGTGCGTTCGTTCATCAAGAACGTCAAGGAGCGTGCCCTCGGCGCCGAGGTCTCGAAGGCGCTGAACCCGGCCCAGCAGGTCCTCAAGATCGTCAACGATGAGCTGGTCACGATCCTGGGCGGCGAAACCCGCCGTCTCCGCTTCGCCAAGCAGCCCCCGACCGTGATCATGCTCGCCGGTCTGCAGGGTGCCGGTAAGACCACGCTCGCGGGCAAGCTCGCCAAGTGGCTCAAGGAACAGGGCCACTCCCCGCTGCTGGTCGCCGCCGACCTCCAGCGCCCGAACGCGGTCAACCAGCTCAGTGTCGTCGCCGAGCGCGCTGGCGTAGCCGTCTACGCGCCCGAGCCGGGCAACGGTGTGGGCGACCCGGTCAAGGTCGCCAAGGACTCCCTCGAGCACGCGCGGACCCAGGTCCACGACATCGTGATCGTGGACACCGCCGGCCGTCTTGGCATCGACCAGGAGATGATGCAGCAGGCGGCGGACATCAGGGACGTCGTCAGCCCCGACGAGATCCTGTTCGTCGTCGACGCGATGATCGGTCAGGACGCGGTCAACACCGCGGAGGCCTTCCGCGACGGCGTCGGCTTCGACGGCGTGGTGCTGTCCAAGCTCGACGGTGACGCCCGCGGTGGCGCGGCCCTGTCGATCCGGCAGATCACCGGCAAGCCGATCATGTTCGCGTCCAACGGTGAGAAGCTCGACGACTTCGACGCCTTCCACCCGGACCGGATGGCCTCCCGCATCCTCGACATGGGTGACCTGCTCACCCTGATCGAGCAGGCGGAGAAGACGTTCAGCCAGGAAGAGGCCGAGAAGATGGCCTCCAAGCTGGCGTCCAAGAAGGGCCAGGACTTCACCCTGGACGACTTCCTGGCCCAGATGGAGCAGGTCAGGAAGATGGGCAGCATCAGCAAGCTGCTCGGGATGCTGCCCGGCATGGGCCAGATCAAGGACCAGATCAACAACATCGACGAGCGGGACGTCGACCGCACGGCCGCGATCATCAAGTCGATGACCCCGGGCGAGCGCCAGGACCCGACCGTCATCAACGGCTCGCGCCGCGCCCGTATCGCCAAGGGTTCCGGCGTCGAGGTCAGCGCGGTGAAGAACCTGGTCGAGCGGTTCTTCGAGGCGCGCAAGATGATGTCCCGCATGGCCCAGGGCGGCGGTATGCCCGGCATGCCGGGGATCCCGGGCATGGGCGGCGGTCCCGGCCGGTCCAAGAAGCAGCCGAAGAAGGCCAAGGGCAAGCAGCGCTCCGGCAACCCGATGAAGCGCAAGCAGCAGGAGCAGGAGGAGGCGGCCCGCCGCGCCGCCGCCCAGGCGGGCGGCGCCCTGGGGCTGCCGCAGCAGGGCGGCCAGGACTTCGAGCTTCCGGACGAGTTCAAGAAGTTCATGGGCTGAGGCCCACCCCGAGCGTCGTACGGGACCGCGTGTCACCCGTACGGCGTCTGGACGACGCTGAGGGCGCCCTTCCACGGAAGGGCGCCCTCAGCGCGTGCCGGTGTACGCCATGTGCCGTAACGTCCAGATATGAGCAATGCCGCGCCACCGCGCAACGGCTCTGACCAGCCGTGGCGTACCGAGGGCACGCCGGACGAGCCGCCCAGGCAGCCCGGGGGCAGAAGGATGCGCGGCAGGTGGTGGGGCCTGCTCGTCACCGCGGTGATCGTCTTCCTGCTGGCCTACGGCGGGCTGAGCTACTACAACCAGGGCAACGAGCCGACGATCTCGTACACCGAGTTCAGCAGGCAGCTCGACGCGGGCAACGTCGGCACGATCTACTCCAAGGGCGACGCGATCCAGGGTCGGCTCAAGAGTTCCCAGGCAAATCCCGAGGGCGGCGGGAAGTACACCAAGTTCAAGACGCAGCGCCCGGCCTTCGCGGACGACAAGCTCTGGCAGAGCCTGAGCAGCCACCATGTCACGGTGACCGCGCAGCCGGTCGTGCAGGAGCGCGGCCTGCTGTCGAATCTGCTGCTCTCGCTGGCGCCGATCGCGGTGCTGGCGGCGCTGTGGATCTTCTTCGCGCGGCGGATCGGCTCGGGTCTGGGCGGGCCGGGTGGCCTGCTGGGGCGCAAGACGCCGCCCAGGCCGGTCGAACTCCAGCCGGGCACCCAGCGCACCACCTTCGCGGACGTGGCGGGCATCGACGAGGTCAAGGGCGAGCTGGACGACGTCGTCGACTTCCTGGAGCATCCGGACGCCTATCGCCACATGGGCGCGAAGATGCCCCGCGGGGTGCTGCTCACGGGACCCCCGGGCACGGGCAAGACGTTGCTCGCGCGGGCCGTGGCCGGTGAGGCGGATGTGCCGTTCTTCTCGGCGTCGGCCTCCGAGTTCATCGAGATGATCGTGGGAGTGGGTGCCTCCCGGGTGCGCGAGCTGTTCGCGGAGGCCCGCAAGGTGGCGCCGTCGATCGTCTTCATCGACGAGATCGACACCATCGGCCGGGCCCGGGGCGGCGGTGCCTCGGTGGGCGGGCACGACGAGCGCGAGCAGACGCTGAACCAGATCCTGACGGAGATGGACGGCTTCTCCGGCTCGGAGGGCGTCATCGTGCTCGCCGCCACGAACCGCGCCGACGTGCTGGATCCCGCGCTGACCCGTCCGGGCCGCTTCGACCGGGTGGTGAGCGTCTCGCCGCCGGACCGGGGCGGACGCGAGGCGATCCTGCGGATCCACACCCGCCAGATCCCGCTCTCCCCGGACGTGGACCTCGCCCGGGTGGCCCGTACGACTCCGGGCATGACCGGGGCGGAGCTGGCCAACCTCGCCAACGAGGCCGCCCTGCTCGCGGTCAAGCGCCGGCAGGAGCAGGTGACGCGGGCCGACTTCTCGGAGGCGTTGGAGAAGGTTCAGCTCGGCGCCGAACGTGCGCTGGTGATGCCCGAGGAGGAGCGCAGGCGCACCGCGTACCACGAGAGCGGGCACGCCCTGCTGGGCATGCTCCAGCCCGGCGCCGACCCCGTTCGCAAGATCACCATCGTCCCGCGCGGGAGGGCGCTCGGGGTGACGCTGTCGACGCCGGAGTCCGACAAGTACGCGTACACCGAGGAGTACCTGCGGGGCCGCATCATCGGCGCGCTGGGCGGCATGGCGGCGGAACACGTCGTCTACGAGGTCATCACGACCGGCTCCGAGCACGACCTCGAGCAGGTCACCGGCATCGCGCGCGGGATGGTGGCCCGTTGGGGCATGAGCGAGCACCTGGGCCGCCTCTCCGCCCTGCCGGACGACGCCCAGCAGGCCTACGGGCTCGCCGCCGCCCCGCAGACCCTGGACGCCATCGACAGCGAGATGCGGCGCATCGTCGACGAGTGCTACGAGGAGGCGTGCCGCAAGCTGCGTGAACACCGGGGGCAGCTGGACGCGCTGGCGCAGGCGCTGCTGGAGAACGAGACGCTGGAGGAGGCCGACGCCTACCGGGTCGCCGGGATCACCCGACTGCGGAAGGAGGCGGAGGCCGGCGGCGTCCCGTGAGGTTCGGGGTCTGCGGGCGCCGGTGTCCGCGCGTCCGGGTCCGGGGCGGCGTGTTCAGAGCGTCGTGTTCAGGGGGTCCGTGCGATCAGGTACCGGAAGACGTTGGGCATCCACACGGTGCCGTCCGGCCGCTGGTGTGCGAGCAGGGCCTCGCTGAGTTCCTTGTCGACCTGGTTCCGGTCGGTGGCGGCGACGGCCGCGTCGAACAGCCCCGTGGAGAGCAGTCCGCGTACCGCGCTGTCGAGGTCGGCGTACCCGAAGGGGCAGGCGACGCGGCCGGAGCCGTCCGGCCGCAGACCGGCGCGCCGGGCCACCTCCTCCAGGTGGTCGCGCGGGGCGGGGCGCCGGTTGCCGGGGCTGCGCAGCGGATCGGCGAGCTTGGTCGCCACCCGCAGCACGGACGAGGTCGCGCAGCGCTCCGGCGGTCCCCAGCCGGTCAGGACCACGGGCGCCCCCCTCTCGGCGAGCGGTGTCGCGGCGGCGAGCAGGCCGGCCGGCTCCTCCGAGTCGCCCGCGAGGCAGCCGACCGTGCAGCCGATCGGCTCGAAGGCGGTCACGAGGGTGTACGGGGGGCTGCCGGGGGCAGCGGCGTCCCGCGGTGATCCGTCGACGATCCGGGCGGTCGCACGCGCGTGTGTGTCCCACGGTTCCGGCAGCAGCCGCCTGCGGGCGAGGGCGAGCCGCTCGGGGCAGGAGGAGTCGACACCGGTGACCGTCGCGCCTCTGGCCGCGGCCAGGAGCAGGGCGAGTCCGGAGCCGCAGCCGAGGGCCAGCAGCTGTGTGCCGGAGCCCACGTCCAGCCGCGCGTAGACGGCCTCGTAGAGCGGGACCAGCATCCGCTCCTGGATCTCGGACCAGTCACGCGCGCGTGCGCGTAACTCCGCGTCGGGCACTGTTGCCGTGTGCCGTACGTGCTGCCGCACGAGCGCAGGTGTCATGGATAGGCGCCCCAATCCGCCGAGTGCTGTCGCTGTGCCCGGTTCCGTGGCCCCCGTGCCGTACGCTCCCACTTCCCCCGTATGCCAGGTAACTCCGAGCCCTTCCTCGCGTCCAGGGGGCGCGGGGCCCTGTTTGTATCCTGTGGCGGTGCGGGCCGGGATTTCACATCCCGGCAACCTGGATCCGAGATCGACGTGGCCGGAAGTCGGCTTGTCCTGTGGGCCGGTGCCGGACGCCGGAGGCGCACCGGGTAACCTCGCGGGCGTCGCGGGCGCTGACCGGGATGAGGGTCCCCGGCCGGGATGCGGCCGAAACGCCTCTTGCGCGTGGCGCAATCCCGATGCCCCCCCGCGTGCGCGAGGGGCGTACACGCCGGCGCGTACTCCCTTTGCGCACCACCTTGGGTGGAGCTGTGCGGCTTCTCCGCAGATCAGCGCACCCGCCCTCGTCAGGACGCATCAGCGACGACTGACGGGTACGTGCAAATTATTTGGGATGCCCCGGAATAGGAACACAGCGGCCCTCCGGCTCGTTGTCATTACGTGAGCACGACACCACCTGTTCTCGCCGCAGAGCTGGCGCAGGCGTGGGCCGACATTCAGCGGTACCACCCCGAGCTGCCGGATCTTGCCGCGCCCGAGTCCCTGATCGGCGAGTCGTCGTCCGCGTGCGGACACGAACTCTCCTTCGAGCGACTGCTTCACGAAGCAGTCCATGGCGTCGCCGCCGCGCGCGGCGTACGCGACACGTCCCGTGCGGGCCGCTACCACAACCGCAGGTTCCTCGCGATCTCCGAGGAGCTGGGCCTGGATCACCCCGAGGAGCCGCACCCGAGCAGTGGCTTCTCGCTGGTCACGCTCAGCCCCGAGGCGAAGCGGCGCTACCGCCCGACGATCGAGCGCCTCCAGCGTGCGCTGAAGGCCCACTCGGTCGCCACCTCCGCCGACACCGGCCGTTCCTTCCGCGGACCGGCCGCCCGCCACGGCTCGTCCGGCGGCGGGGTCAGAGTCAAGGCGGTCTGCGACTGCGGTCGCAATGTGCGGGTCGTCCCCTCGGTCCTGGCCCAGGCCCCGATCATGTGCGGCGGCTGCGGCAAGCCGTTCAGGATCCCGGAGCCGGTGGGCGCGGCGGCCGGCTGACCGGCTCACCGCGTACCGGCATCTCGTGGGTGCCGGATGAGCGGCAGGACTGGTGCGCGGGGTGCCGCCGTACGCGGCGGCACCCCCGCCGGCGCGGGCAGGCGCTCGCATCCACGGCACCCGGAGCGCCGGGTGCGGCTCCGTCGTGCCCGGGGGCGGCCCCCGCACCCTCCGCGGAGGGACGCCTGCCAGGTGTGGCACAATGGCTAGCTGTACTCGACAGCCGCACAGGACCCCTCTCTCCTCCGGCTGACGCGTCCGTCGGGCACTCGGGTACCGCAACCCCACGCGGCATCTCCGCCGTGCCCAACCACGTCAAATCCAGGAGAACCCACTCCCGTGGCAGTCAAGATCAAGCTGAAGCGTCTGGGCAAGATCCGTTCGCCTCACTACCGCATCGTCGTCGCCGACTCCCGTACCCGCCGTGACGGCCGGGCCATCGAGGAGATCGGTCTGTACCACCCGGTGCAGAACCCCTCGCGCATCGAGGTCAACGCCGAGCGTGTGGCGTACTGGCTCTCCGTCGGCGCTCAGCCGACCGAGCCCGTGCTCGCCATCCTGAAGAAGACCGGCGACTGGCAGAAGTTCAAGGGCGAGCCCGCCCCCGCGCCGCTGCTCCAGCCGGCCGAGAAGGCCACGCGCCCGTCGTTCGAGGCCATCGGTGGTGACGACGAGAACAAGGGTGAGGCCATCACCCAGAAGAAGAAGGCTGAGAAGAAGGACGAGGCCGCCGCCGAGTCTTCTTCGGCTGAGTCGACCGAGGCCTGAGCAGCATGCTCGAGGAGGCGCTTGAGCACCTCGTGAAGGGCATCGTCGACAACCCTGACGATGTGCAGGTCGCCTCGCGCGACCTGCGCCGCGGACGCGTGCTCGAGGTCCGGGTGCACCCGGACGACCTGGGCAAGGTGATCGGCCGCAACGGTCGTACCGCACGCGCCCTGCGCACCGTCGTGGGCGCCATCGGCGGCCGCGGTGTCCGTGTCGACCTTGTCGACGTGGACCACGTCCGCTGACGCTTTTCGCAACCGGCTCGGGCCGGGGAGGGCCGCTGGGCCGTCCCCGGCCCGTAGTCGTATGAGCCGCCCGGCGGCTCGCGTTCAGACTTCCGACAGGAGATCTTCCACGTGCAGCTGGTAGTCGCACGGATCGGCCGCGCCCACGGCATCAAGGGCGAGGTCACCGTGGAGGTACGTACCGACGAGCCCGAACTGCGGCTCGCCCCCGGCGCCGTCCTGGCCACCGACCCGGCGTCCGCCGGCCCGCTGACCATCGAGACGGGCCGCGTCCACAGCGGCCGCCTCCTGCTGCGCTTCGAGGGCGTGCGCGACCGCACCGCCGCCGAGGCCCTGCGCAACATCCTCCTGATCGCCGAGATCGACCCGGAGGAGCTTCCCGAGGGCGAGGACGAGTACTACGACCACCAGCTGATGGACCTCGACGTCGTCACCACGGAGGGCAAGGAGGTCGGCCGGATCACCGAGATCTCCCACCTGCCCTCCCAGGACCTCCTGATCGTCGAGCGTCCGGACGGCACCGAGGTGATGATCCCGTTCGTCGGGGAGATCGTCACCGAGATCGACCTGGAGGAGCAGCGGGCGGTCGTCGACCCGCCGCCCGGCCTCATCGACGACCAGGACGTCCGCGACGAGGCCGCCGACGGACCCGGCGCCTCCTCCCGCCCGTCCGCGGAGGACGAGTCCTGATGCGGCTCGACGTCGTCACGATCTTCCCCGAGTACCTGGAACCCCTGAACGTCTCCCTGGTCGGCAAGGCACGCGCGCGTGGACAGCTGAACGTGCACGTCCACGATCTGCGCGGCTGGACGTACGACCGCCACCACACGGTCGACGACACGCCCTACGGCGGCGGCCCCGGCATGGTCATGAAGACCGAGCCCTGGGGCGATGCCCTGGACACGGTCCTCGCCGACGGCTACGAGACCGGCTCGCACGCGCCCGCGCTCATCGTCCCGACGCCCAGTGGCCGCCCCTTCACCCAGGAACTCGCCGTGGAGCTCTCCGAGCGCCCCTGGCTGATCTTCACGCCGGCCCGCTACGAGGGCATCGACCGCCGGGTGATGGACGAGTACGCCACCCGGATGCCCGTCTACGAGGTCTCCATCGGCGACTACGTCCTCGCCGGCGGCGAGGCGGCCGTGCTGGTCGTCACCGAGGCCGTGGCGCGGCTGCTGCCCGGCGTCCTGGGCAACGCCGAGTCGCACCGCGACGACTCCTTCGCGCCCGGCACGATGGCCAACCTCCTGGAAGGCCCCGTCTACACCAAGCCGCCCGAGTGGCGCGGCCACGGCATCCCCGAGGTGCTGCTCAGCGGCCACCACGGGAAGATCGCCCGCTGGCGCCGCGACGAGGCCCTGCGGCGCACGACGGCCCACCGGCCCGACCTCGTCGAGCGCTGCGATCCGAAGGCCTTCGACAAGAAGGACCGCGAGATGCTGTCCATCCTGGGCTGGTCGCCGGACCCCGAGGGTGAGGCGCACGGCCGATTTTGGCGCAGGACCGACGGCGTGGAAGAATAGAGCGCTGTTGTGCGCCGGTCCGGCGTGCGCCCCTGCCGCAGGGGGACACGACGCCCGTCCCGACCCGTGCAGCACCAACTCCGTACATCTAGTTTCCGTTGATGACCTGTGGCATCAACGAAGAAAGCAGACGAAATGTCTCACCTGCTCGACTCCGTCGACGCCGCGTCGCTGCGCGAGGACGTCCCGGCCTTCCGCCCGGGCGACACCGTCAACGTCCACGTCCGCGTCATCGAGGGCAACCGCTCCCGTGTGCAGCAGTTCAAGGGCGTGGTGATCCGTCGCCAGGGCTCCGGCGTGCGCGAGACCTTCACGGTCCGCAAGGTCTCCTTCTCCGTCGGCGTCGAGCGCACCTTCCCGGTGCACACCCCGATCGTCGAGAAGATCGAGCTCGTCACCAAGGGTGACGTGCGCCGCGCCAAGCTGTACTACCTGCGCGAGCTGCGCGGCAAGGCCGCGAAGATCAAGGAGAAGCGCGAGAACTGAGCGCCTCCCGGAGTCCATGGCGGGGCCGGATAACATTCGGCCCCGATGGACACCGAAGCACAGCAGACGGAGCGCGACCGCTCCTCCCGCCCTTGTGACGGCGAACCCGGTGAGACCCCGGGGGCGCGGGGGCCGGAGGAACGGTCGCGTTTCGCGTTGATGTCGCGGATCACCGAGTGGCTTCCCGGCGGGAGGATCACCCTGACCGCGCTGAGCGGCCTGACCTTCCTACTGCTCCTCAACACGTTCGTGATGCAACCGTTCGAGATTCCGAGCGGATCCATGGAGCCGGGATTGAGGATCGGGGACCGCGTCGCCGTAAACAAGTTGGCGTACCGTTTCGGAGCCCCTCCGCGGCGCGGCGATGTCGTCGTGTTCGACGGCACCGGGTACTTCGGGGACGGCGACTACATCAAACGCGTTGTGGGTGTAGGCGGAGACCATGTGGTCTGCTGTGACAAGGAGGGCAGGATCCAGGTGAACGGCCGGTCGGTCGACGAGTCGACGTTCCTCTACCCCGGTGACAGCCCCTCGGCCGTGCCCTTCGACGTCGTCGTGCCCGAGGGCACCCTGTTCGTCCTGGGCGACCACCGGGGCGACTCCAGCGACTCCCGCAACCATCTGGGCTCGCCGGGCGGCGGCATGATCCCGGTCGGCGACGTGATCGGCCGGGCCGACTGGATCGTCTGGCCCTTCGGCCACCGGACCCACCTGCACCGGCCGGACGCCTACGCGCGCGTGCCCGCCGCCGGCCATGCGGGCGGCAGCCATGGGTAGCCGCGGCCGACCGCGCGGCGTCTCCGCCAACGCCGCCGACAACCTCCTGCCCACCGGGGCGCGGCGCGCCGCGGGTCCGGCCGGCGGCCGCACCCGCGCCGAGCGTCGCAAGCTGCAACGCAAGGTCAAGCGGCGGCGCAGGCGCTCCGCGGTCCGGGAGATACCGCTCCTCGTCGGCGTCGCCGTGCTCATAGCCCTGGTGCTGAAGACCTTCCTCGTGCAGGCCTTCGTGATCCCGTCGGGCTCCATGGAGCAGACGATCCAGATCGGCGACCGGGTCCTGGTCGACAAGTTCACCCCGTGGTTCGGCGCCAAGCCGCAGCGCGGCGACGTCGTCGTCTTCCACGACCCGGGCGGCTGGCTGGCCGGCGAGCAGACCGCCCAGAAGGACGACCCCGTCGGGGTCAAGCAGGTCAAGCAGGGTCTCACCTTCATCGGCCTGCTGCCTTCCGACGACGAGAAGGACCTCATCAAACGGGTCGTGGGCGTCGGTGGTGACCACGTCAAGTGCTGCGACACGCAGGGCAGGGTGACCGTCAACGGCGCTCCCCTGAACGAGGGCGACTACCTGTATCCGGACAACGCCCCCTCCAACACCCAGTTCGACATCACCGTCCCCCGGGGCCGACTGTGGGTGATGGGCGACCACCGGGCCAACTCCGCCGACTCGCGCGCCCACCAGGAAACCCCGTACGGCGGAACCGTCTCGGAGAACTCGGTGGTGGGGCGGGCCATGGTCATCGGCTGGCCCGTCGGCCACTGGACCATGCTGAAGGAGCCGAAAACCTTTTCTTCGGTGCCCGACGCGGCGGCTGGGTCGACCGCCGCTCCCCGCCTGTCGCATAGGGTTGTACCAGACGATCCGAACGGATCGGTTCGACTCCCGAGCCCTGCGGAACTCCCGCTCGTTATGGGAGTGGTGGGCCTGCGCCGCGCACGGGGCAGGCGGCGGCACGGAGTGAGGAGTTGGCGTGGGGGATGTGGCGGTTGGCGCACGGTCCGGACACGACGGCGAGGAGCACCGCGGACACCCCGAGGGAGCGGCGGACCCCGCTGCGCGCAGCGCCGTGACCTCCGGGAGTGAGAGCGAGACAGCCGAGGACGGCACGGTGACGGAGCACAACCACAGCGGTGACCAGGGGAGCGGGGGCAGCACCCCCGAGGCGAGGAAGCCCCGCTCCTTCTGGAAAGAGCTGCCCATCCTGATCGTTATCGCGCTGGTGCTGGCGCTGCTGATCAAGACCTTCCTCGTACAGGCGTTCTCGATTCCCTCGGACTCGATGCAGAACACCCTTCAGCGGGGCGACCGCGTCCTGGTCGACAAGCTGACCCCGTGGTTCGGCTCCGAGCCCGAGCGCGGCGAGGTCGTCGTCTTCCACGACCCGGACGACTGGCTGGCGGGCGAGCCGGCGGCCAGCCCGAACGCGCTGCAGACGGTGCTCAGCTGGATCGGCCTGATGCCGTCCGCGGAGGAGAAGGACCTCATCAAGCGCGTCGTCGGCGTGGGCGGCGACACCGTCGAGTGCAAGAACACCGGCCCGCTGACGGTCAACGGCAAGCCGCTGTACGAGCCGTACGTCTACCCGGGCAACACGCCGTGCAGCGTCGACGACCAGGGCGGCCAGTTCACGGTGCACGTGCCCCAGGGCTACATCTGGGTCATGGGCGACCACCGGCAGAACTCCCGGGACTCGCGTTACAACCAGACCGACAAGAACCACGGCATGGTCCCGGTCAAGGACGTCGTCGGCCGTGCCATCGTCAAGGCCTGGCCGATCAACCGCTGGGGCACGCTGCCGGTCCCGGAGACCTTCGACCAGCAGGGCATCAACGATCACTCCTCTGCGGCGGGTGCCCTGACGGTGGCCCCCCAGGGCGTGGCCCTGACCGCGGTCGTGCCGGTGGCGCTGTGGCGGCGCAGGCGGGCCGCGAAGGCCGCGGCCGGTACGGGCACCCCGACGACGGCCACGGGAAGCCGCTGAGCCGCTGGGCCGCCGAGCCGGGGCAGTGCGGCGGTGCGGAGGCTTGCGCCAGTACCGTCCGCCGCTGCTGTGAAGTCCTCGTGGAGGGTGCGGCGGTGGCCCGGAAGAAGGGGCTGCCCCGTTCCGGTACCGCCCGGTAGGGTTCGGGTCCATGGGTGGCGAGAGCACGACGCGTACGGCCCCGCGCAGCGGCGGCACAGGCAGGGACCCGGTGGGCGGCAAGGCCGGGCAGCGGCTGTCCGGGCTCGCCGTGGCCGTGGGGCTGGTGCTGTTCCTCGCTGGATTCGCGTGGGCGGCGGTGATCTACCGCCCGTACACCGTGCCCACCAGTTCCATGGCGCCGACGATCGGCATCGGCGACCGGGTGCTGGCCCAGCGGGTCGAGGGCGGTCAGGTGCACCGCGGTGATGTGGTCGTCTTCCACGACACGAACTGGGTGCAGAACTCCGCCGTGATCAAACGGGTGGTCGCCGTCGGCGGCGACACCGTCTCCTGCTGCGAGCAGGGCAAGCTGACGGTCAACGGCAAGCAGGTCGACGAGCCGTACCTGAAGGGCGCCGACGCCGAGGCCGGCGGTTTCCCGACCGTGAAGGTGCCCCAGGGCCGGCTGTTCCTGCTCGGCGACGAGCGCCAGGGCTCCCTGGACTCCACCGCCCACCTCACGGACGCGGCCGCGGGGACCGTTTCGCGCGACGCCGTGGACGCCCGGGTCGATGCCGTCGTGTGGCCCATGAAGGGCCTGCTGGACCGCCCCACCGGCTTCGAGGCGCTCGGCGCCCTCTCCCAGCCGGGCCCGCTGCGCACGATCGCCACGATGATCGTGGCGGGTGCCGTCCTGGTCCTCGCCGGGGGCGCCTACGGCCCGATCGCGACACGGCTGGGCGGCTCGCGCGCCCGCACCCGGACGGAGCCGGCCGGTGCTCGCTGAGGACGCCGGGGACGCCGAGGGCACGGACGGTCACCGCGGCGGACTGCGCAAGGTCGCCCGGGTGGTCCTGCTCGACCCCGAGGACCGCATCCTGCTGCTGCACGGCCACGAGCCGGACGACCCGGCCGACGACTGGTGGTTCACCCCGGGCGGCGGCCTGGAGGGCGCCGAGACGCGCGAGGAGGCCGCTCTGCGGGAACTCGCCGAGGAGACCGGCATCACCGAGGTCGAACTCGGCCCAGTGCTGTGGCGCCGCACATGCTCGTTCCCGTTCGCGGGTCGACGCTGGAACCAGGACGAGTGGTACTACCTGGCCCGTACGGACCGGACCGCGATCGAGGCCACGGCCCTGACCGAGCTGGAGCGGCGCAGCGTCGCCGGAGCGCGCTGGTGGACGTGTCAGGAACTGATCCGGGCACATGAGACGGTGTATCCGACCAGACTCGCCGAGCTGCTGCGCACACTGCTCGACGAAGGTCCCCCGGCCGGGCCCGTGACCCTCGACACCGAAATCGTCTAGGGCCTCATGGGACTGGCGCACAATGGTGGGATCGCACGGCTGAAGGGGAACATGCCATGAGCGCCGAGGACCTCGAGAAGTACGAGACCGAGATGGAGCTCAAGCTCTACCGGGAGTACCGCGATGTCGTCGGTCTGTTCAAATACGTGATCGAGACCGAGCGGCGCTTCTACCTCACCAACGACTACGAGATGCAGGTCCACTCGGTACAGGGTGAGGTGTTCTTCGAGGTGTCGATGGCCGACGCCTGGGTGTGGGACATGTACCGGCCGGCCCGGTTCGTGAAGCAGGTACGCGTCCTCACGTTCAAGGACGTGAACATTGAGGAGCTGAACAAGACCGATCTGGAGCTGCCGGGCGGGTGAGGGGCGTCAGCGGTCCTCTCACGCTGTCACTCGTGTGAGTGACGGCGTTGTCCACAACCGGTGAGTAGCCCACCAAGATCCACTCCGTGGGGCCGGATGCGTGACCGTGGGCGCCGGAGGTGGTGCCGACATGAACGCACGAAGCGCGCTCGGCAGGTACGGAGAGGGCCTGGCGGCCCGGCGGCTGACCCAGACCGGCATGACGGTCCTGGAGCGCAACTGGCGCAGCGGCAGGACCGGCGAGATCGACATCGTGGCCCGGGACGGCGACGTCCTGGTCGTCTGTGAGGTGAAGACCCGCCGGGAGGGGCTCTTCGAGCATCCGATGGCCGCGGTCACGCCGGAGAAGGCCGAGCGACTGCGCGGCCTCGCGGAACGCTGGATCCAGTCCCATGGCGGGGCGCCGCCCGGAGGCGTCCGTATCGACCTCGTCGGCGTCCTGCTGCCCCGGCGCGGCGCTCCCGTGGTCGAGCACGTACGGGGGGCCGCCTGATGGGCTTCGCGCGTACGTGCTCCGTGGCCCTCGTCGGTGTCGAGGGCGTGGTCGTCGAGGTGCAGGCCGACCTCGAACCGGGTGTCGCCGCCTTCACGCTGGTGGGCCTGCCGGACAAGAGCCTGACCGAGAGCCGGGACCGGGTGCGGGCCGCGGTGGTCAACTCCGGTGGCGAGTGGCCGCAGAAGAAGCTCACGGTCGGGCTCAGCCCGGCCTCGGTGCCCAAGGCCGGCAGCGGCTTCGACCTGGCCGTGGCCTGCGCGGTGCTCGGCGCCGCCGAACGGATCGATCCCCGCGTGCTCGCCGACATCGTGATGATCGGGGAACTCGGTCTGGACGGTCGGGTGCGTCCGGTCAGGGGCATCCTGCCGGCGGTGCTGGCCGCCGCCGACGCCGGGTACGAGCAGGTGATCGTGCCCGAGTGCGCCGCCGCCGAGGCCTCGCTGGTGCCCGGAGTCTCGGTCCTCGGTGTCCGCAGCCTGCGGCAGCTCATCGCGGTGCTGACCGACGAGCCGGTGCCCGAGGAGGAACCGGACGAGCAGGGGCGGCCGGACCCGCTGCTGGCCGGCCTGCGCCTGCCCGGCATGGGCGCGGCCGCCGGAATGCACAGCGTGGGCGCCGCCCAGCAGGACCAGGGACACGACCTCGCCGACGTCGTCGGCCAGGTCTCGGCCCGTACGGCTGTGGAGGTCGCCGCGGCCGGGGCGCACCATCTGTTCCTCGAGGGGCCGCCGGGCGCGGGCAAGACCATGCTCGCCGAGCGACTGCCTGCACTGCTGCCCCGTCTCGCCCGGGAGGAGTCCCTGGAGGTCACGGCGATCCACTCGGTGGCCGGACTCCTGCCGCCGGGCAGACCGCTGATCGACCTTGCCCCCTACTGCGCCCCGCACCACTCGGCCACCATGCAGGCCCTCGTCGGCGGCGGCCCGGGCGTCGCCAGGCCGGGGGCGGTGTCGCTCGCCCATCGAGGTGTGCTTTTTCTGGACGAGACCCCGGAGTTCAGCAGCCACGCGCTCGACGCCCTGCGCCAGCCGCTGGAGGCGGGCCATGTGGTGATCGCCCGTAGCGCCGGGGTGGTGCGGTTCCCGGCGAAGTTCCTGATGGTGCTCGCGGCCAACCCGTGCCCCTGCGGCCGGTTCTCGCTGCGGGACACCCTGTGCGAGTGCCCGCCCTCGATGGTCCGCCGCTACCAGGCCAGGCTGTCCGGGCCGCTGCTCGACCGGGTCGACCTGCGGGTGGAGGTGGACCCGGTCACCCGCTCCGAACTCACCCGGCGCGGCGCCCGGGGCGAGGCCACGGCGGCGGTGGCGGACCGGGTGCGGGCCGCCAGGGAACGCGCGTCCGCCCGGCTCGCGGGCACACCGTGGCGGACCAACAGTGAGGTGCCCGGCCGCGAGCTGCGCAGCCGCTGGCACACGGTGGCCGGCGCGATGGACGAGGCCGAGCGCGGCCTGGAGCGGGGCGTCCTCACCGCGCGCGGACTGGACCGGGTGCTGCGGGTCGCCTGGACGGTCGCGGACCTCGCCGGCCATGACCGGCCCGACGCGTCGGACGTCGCCCTGGCGCTGCAACTGCGCACCGGAGTGCCACGAGGCGTGCCCATGGCCATCGGGGCGCCGACGTGAACGCCACCCGGGCCCCCGAGCGCGAACTTCTCGCCCGGGTCCTCCTCAGCCGCGTCATCGAGCCCGGGGACGAGGCCGGCGGGCGGTGGCTGCGGGAGTTCGGGGCGGTGGAGGTGGCCCGGCGACTGCTGAAAGGCTCCCCTCGGCTCGCCGGGGTCTCCGGCAAGCGGTGGGCGGGGCTGTGCGCCCGGGCGGCACGGGCCGAGCCCGAACGGGACCTCGCCGCGGCCGAGGAGGCCGGTGTGCGGTTCGTACGCCCCGGGGACACCGAGTGGCCAGCGCAGCTCGACGACCTCGGTGACGCGCGGCCCACCGGACTGTGGGTGCGCGGTCGGCCCGGCCTGCGGATATGGGCGCTGCGCTCGGTCGCGGTCGTCGGCGCCCGAGCCTGCACCCAGTACGGCGCCCACATGGCCGGGGTCCTCGCCTCCGGCCTCGCCGAGCGGGGCTGGGTGGTGGTCTCCGGCGGCGCCTACGGAGTCGACGGCGCCGCCCACCGCGGCGCCCTCGCCGCGGGCGGAGCCACTGTCGCCGTCCTGGCCTGCGGCGTCGACCGGCCCTATCCACGCGGGCACACCGAGTTGATCAACAGGATCGCCCAGCAGGGTCTGGTGGTCGGCGAACTGCCGCCCGGTGACCACCCCACGCCGAGCCGGTTCATCGTCCGCAACCGAGTGATCGCGGCGCTCACCCGGGGCACCGTGGTCGTCGAGGCCGCCCACCGCAGCGGATCGCTGGTCACCGCGCGGGCGGCGCAGCGGCTGGGACGGCACACCATGGGGGTGCCCGGCCCGGCCACCAGCGCGCTCTCCGCCGGTGTCCACGAGCTCCTGCGCGGCGAGGCGGTGCTGGTCGGAGACGCCGCGGAAGTCGTCGAACTGGTCGGCGACATGGGTGAACTCGCTCCGGACCGGCGCGGTCCCGTACTCCCGCGCGACCTGCTGGAACCGGACGCCCGGCAGGTTCTGGCCGCGTTGCCGGCGCGCGGCGCGGCGACGCCGGACGAGGTCGCCCGCGACGCCCGGACGACCGCGGACGACGCGCTCGCGAAACTGTACGAACTCCAATCACTGGGGTACGTCGAACGACATGGCGAGGGATGGAAGTTGACACGCCAGGCGCTGATCTCGGCTCGGGAGGGCCGTGAGCGGTGCTGACCGAGAGTGTTCGGCCGTCCGGGGGAGGCCCGACGCCGGTGGGGATTCCCGCAGTTGGACGCTGTCGCGGTCACCGAGGGTGACGTGCGTGACCCGGCGGGGCGCATCGCGGAACGAATCTGCGCACGCTTCACGCCCCGCCGTTCGCGCACTGCGACACATCAGTCACGCTACGCTCACGTGGTTCCGACCACAGAAGCGACTCAGGCCGACAACTCACTCAGACGCCCGCATTCCAGGGCAGAACGACACAAGGCGACAAATGCCCCAGCACACCTCCGGGCCCGACCGGGCGGCGATCCCCCAAGCCGCCCGGGACGGTGGCAGCGTGCGGCCGCCCGCTCCTTCGACGCTCGAGGAGCTGTGGCGGTCGTACAAGGCGACGGGGGACGAGCGGCTGCGGGAGCAGCTGATCCTGCACTACTCGCCGCTGGTGAAGTACGTGGCGGGACGAGTGAGCGTCGGCCTGCCGCCCAACGTGGAGCAGGCCGATTTCGTCTCCTCCGGGGTCTTCGGGCTCATCGACGCGATCGAGAAGTTCGACATCGAACGGGAGATCAAGTTCGAGACCTACGCGATCACGCGGATCCGGGGCGCGATGATCGACGAGTTGCGGGCGCTGGACTGGATCCCGCGCTCGGTGCGGCAGAAGGCGCGGAACGTGGAGCGGGCGTACGCGACCCTGGAGGCCCGGCTGCGGCGGACGCCGTCGGAGGTCGAGGTGGCCGCCGAGATGGGCATCGCGGTCGACGAGCTGCACGCTGTTTTCAGCCAGTTGTCGCTGGCCAACGTGGTGGCGCTGGAGGAGCTGCTGCACGTCGGCGGCGACGGCGGGGACCGGCTGAGCCTGATGGACACGCTGGAGGACACCGCCGCCGACAACCCGGTGGAGGTGGCCGAGGACCGGGAGCTGCGCACGTTCCTGGCCCGGGCGATCAACACGTTGCCCGAGCGGGAGAAGACGGTCGTGATGCTCTACTACTACGAGGGCCTCACGCTCGCCGAGATCGGCAACGTGCTCGGTGTGACCGAGAGCCGGGTCAGTCAGATCCACACCAAATCGGTGCTTCAGCTGCGCGCGAAGCTGGCGAGCTTCGGGCGCTGACCCGGGTGGAGTCCCTCCCGGTCCGGGTGGCGCGTCCGTAAAGTGGTCGACGTGCCAAGGATTCGAGCGGCCTCCGTGGCCGAGCACCGGTCGATGCAGCGAGCCGCCCTGCTGGACGCGGCGCGGACCCTGCTGTCCGAGGGCGGGACGGAGGCGCTGACCTTCCCGGCCCTGGCCGAGCGGACGGGGCTCGCGCGGTCGTCGGTGTACGAGTATTTCCGGTCACGGGCCGCCGTGGTCGAGGAGCTGTGCGAGGTCGACTTCCCTGTGTGGGCCGCGGAGGTCGCGGCCGCGATGGCCTCCGCCGACGGGTCCGCGGCCAAGGTCGAGGCGTATGTGCGCAAGCAACTGGAGCTGGTCGGGGACCGGCGGCACCGGGCCGTCGTGGCGATCTCGGCGAGTGAGCTGGACGCTTGCGCCCGGGAGAAGATCCGGGCGGCCCACGGCGGGCTCGTCGCCATGATCGTGGAGGCGCTGGGGGAGCTGGGGCACGAGCAGCCGCGGCTGGCGGCGATACTGCTTCAGGGCGTGGTGGACGCGGCGGTGCGGCGGATCGAACTGGGTGCCGCGGAGGATCCGGCGGCCATCGCCGAGGCCGCGGTGGGGATGGCGCTGCGCGGCGTCTGCGGCTGACGCCGGCGGAGGCCGGGGCGGCACGGACCGGACCGGGATCGCGGGAGGGGCGCCGGCCTCGCGGCTGGGGGCGGGAGGCGCGCTTGCTCATCGGTTGGGGGCAGGAGACGCGCCCTCCCCACGGTGGGGACAGGTGGGACGCCCGTCCCTCGGTTGGGGGCAGGATGCGCTCTCGCCCCACGGTTGGGGGCAGGAGACGCGCCCGCCCCGCGCTGGGGACAGGTGGGACGCCCGTCCCACGGTTGGGGCCAGGAGGCGCTCTCGCCCCACGGTTGGGGGCAGGAAGCGTGCCCGCCCCCGGCTAGGGCAGCGGCACCCCGAGCACCGGTAGCAGTCTCGTCGGTCCGTTCAGGAGCCACGGCGGCAGCAGGAGGAGCGGGTTCAGATAGGTCTTGCCGCGCAGCAGGCCCCAGTGGACGCACGAGCCTCCGCAGTGTCTGCCTGTCGCCTCCACGGTGCCGATGACCTCGCCCGCCGCCACCTTGTCGCCCTGCTTCACCGACGCCCTCACCGGCTCGTACGTCGTCCGCAGCGGTGGGTCACCGGTGCCCGTCAACTCGACCGACACCACGCCTCTGCCGGCCACCGGGCCCGCGAAGAACACCCGCCCCGCCGCCACCGACCGAACCGGCGCGCCCGGCGACGCGTCCAGGTCCACGCCCCGGTGCCCGGGCCCGTAGACCGTCGCCGGAGGATCCCAGCCGCGCAGCACCCCGGGGCGCACCCCCACCGGCCACACCCGGCCCACGGCCGGCACCGGTGGATCCCCTTCCCCGGAGCCGGAGCCGGAGCCGGAGCCGGAGCCGGAGCCGGAGCCGGAGCCGGAGCCGGGATCAGTGCCAGGGCCAGGGTCAGGGCCAGGGCCAGGGCCAGGGCCAGGGTCAGGGTCAGGGCCGGGACCGGGACCGGGGTCAGGACCGGGACCGGGGCCGGGACCGGCCGGCGCGGCGGGGCCGTCGTCCGCCCGGACCACCCACGCCGCCGAGCCCATCAGCACCGCCGCGGCCACGAGCGCCACCAGCGCCACCAGCGCCAAAGAGGCCGCCATCGCCGCCGCCCACCCGGGCAGCAGCCCTCGCCGGGGGCCGACGGCCCATCGCGTCGCACGCATCTCAACCATGCGCCCACCGTCCCGCACCCCCACCGACGACGGCCGAACCTGTGGACAACTCACCGATTGTGGACAGGGGCGTCACTCGGCGCCCCGCGGGTCCCGTACACTTCTGGTGGCGACCCGGGTCACCGGGTCGACTTCGCACGCCCCGACACCCGGACCGGAGACGGCCGGTGTCAGCGCCCCTCGGTCCCTCGTGGCACGGCGCAACAGGGCGTCAGGCGCGGAAGCCGTCCGGCATCCGCGGCACAACCGAGAAACTCAAGGAGTACGGCCATGGCCGTCGTCACGATGCGGGAGCTGCTGGAGAGCGGCGTCCACTTCGGTCACCAGACCCGCCGTTGGAACCCGAAGATGAAGCGCTTCATCTTCACCGAGCGCAACGGCATCTACATCATCGACCTGCTCCAGTCGCTGTCGTACATCGACCGCGCCTACGAGTTCGTCAAGGAGACCGTCGCCCACGGCGGCACGGTCATGTTCGTCGGCACGAAGAAGCAGGCGCAGGAGGCCATCGCCGAGCAGGCCACCCGCGTCGGCATGCCCTACGTCAACCAGCGCTGGCTGGGCGGCATGCTCACCAACTTCTCGACCGTCTACAAGCGCCTGCAGCGCCTGAAGGAGCTCGAGCAGATCGACTTCGAGGACGTCGCGTCCTCCGGTCTGACCAAGAAGGAGCTCCTGGTCCTCTCCCGCGAGAAGGCCAAGCTGGAGAAGACCCTCGGCGGTATCCGCGAGATGCAGAAGGTGCCCAGCGCCGTCTGGATCGTGGACACCAAGAAGGAGCACATCGCGGTCGGCGAGGCCCGCAAGCTCAACATCCCGGTCGTCGCCATCCTCGACACCAACTGCGACCCCGACGAGGTCGACTACAAGATCCCGGGCAACGACGACGCGATCCGCTCCGTCACCCTGCTCACCCGCGTGATCGCCGACGCGGTCGCCGAGGGCCTCATCGCCCGCTCCGGTGTCGCCACCGAGGGCAAGGGCGAGAAGGCCGCGGGCGAGCCGCTCGCCGAGTGGGAGCGCGACCTGCTCGAGGGCGAAAAGAAGGCCGAGGAGGCCCCGGCCGCGGAGGCTCCCGCCGCCGAGGCGCCTGCTGCTGAGGCGCCTGCTGCTGAGGCTCCGGCCGCTGAGGCGCCGGCTGCCGAGACTCCGGCTGCCGAGGGCGAGCAGGCCTGACCCGTCAGCGCCAGCGTTGACGGCGGGAGCGGAGACATGAAGTCCGCTCCCGCCGTTCACCCGTAGGTCAGCACAGAGTCGGGCATCTGCATCTACATGTAGATCGCAGACCGTGCAGATCTTCGATCCTCCAGACTTCGAGAAAGATTCACAGACTCATGGCGAACTACACCGCCGCTGACGTCAAGAAGCTCCGCGAGCTCACCGGCGCCGGCATGATGGACTGCAAGAAGGCGCTGGACGAGGCCGAGGGCAACGTCGAGAAGGCCGTCGAGGCGCTCCGTATCAAGGGCCAGAAGGGCGTCGCCAAGCGTGAGGGCCGCTCCGCCGAGAACGGCGCCGTGGTCTCGATCATCGCCGACGACAACTCCTCCGGTGTCCTCGTCGAGCTGAAGTGCGAGACGGACTTCGTCGCCAAGGGTGAGAAGTTCCAGGCCGTCGCCCGCGCGCTCGCCGAACACGTCGCCAAGACCTCCCCGGCCGACCTCGAGGCCCTGCTCGCCTCCGAGATCGAGGCCGGCAAGACCGTCCAGGCGTTCGTGGACGAGGCCAACGCCAACCTCGGCGAGAAGATCGTCCTGGACCGCTTCGCGCAGTTCTCCGACGGCTTCGTGACCGCGTACATGCACCGCACGATGCCCGACCTGCCCCCGCAGATCGGTGTCCTCGTCGAGCTCGACAAGCCGAACGCCGAGGTCGCCAAGGGCGTCGCCCAGCACATCGCCGCCTTCGCGCCGAAGTACCTCGCCAAGGAGGACGTGCCGGCCGACATCGTCGAGTCCGAGCGTCGTGTCGCCGAGGAGACCACCCGCGCCGAGGGCAAGCCCGAGGCCGCGATCGCCAAGATCGTCGAGGGTCGTCTGAACGGCTTCTTCAAGGACGCGACGCTGCTCGGCCAGCCCTACGCCCTGGACAACAAGAAGTCGGTCCAGAAGGTCCTGGACGAGGCCGGTGTCACCCTGAAGCGCTTCACGCGCATCAAGGTCGGCATCTGAGTCCCAAGGTCCGTACCGCGACGGACCCCCGACCCCGATAGGGTCGACAGCAGTCGTCCACGTCGCTCGCGTGTGCAGCCACGTACACGCGTGTGACGGACGGCAGCAGATCTGACGAGGAGGCCATTGCCGCTGCATGGGATGCGAAACACGCCCCACCGGCAATGGCCTTCTTCGCATGTGCACCACGTATAACAAAGGCGGGATCTCATGACCACCAAGGCCCAGAAGAGCGACGACGGCAAAGTACCCGGCCGGTTTCTGCTGAAGCTGTCCGGAGAGGCCTTCTCCGGCGGCGGGGGCCTGGGCGTCGACCCGGACGTGGTGCACGCCATCGCCCGTGAGATCGCGGCCGTCGTGCGCGACGGCGCGCAGATCGCGGTCGTGATCGGCGGCGGCAACTTCTTCCGCGGTGCCGAACTCCAGCAGCGCGGCATGGACCGCGCCCGCTCGGACTACATGGGCATGCTCGGCACCGTCATGAACTGCCTCGCCCTGCAGGACTTCCTGGAGAAGGAAGGCATCGACAGCCGGGTCCAGACCGCCATCACCATGGGCCAGGTCGCCGAGCCGTACATCCCGCTGCGCGCCGTGCGCCACCTGGAGAAGGGCCGCGTGGTCATCTTCGGCGCAGGCATGGGCATGCCGTACTTCTCCACCGACACCACCGCCGCCCAGCGCGCCCTGGAGATCGACGCCGAGGCGCTGCTCATGGGGAAGAACGGCGTGGACGGGGTTTACGACTCCGACCCGAAGGCCAACCCGGACGCCGTGAAGTTCGACTCCCTCGGCTACGGGGAGGTCATCACGCGGGACCTGAAGGTCGCCGACGCGACGGCGATCACGCTGTGCCGTGACAACAAGCTCGCGATAGTCGTCTTCGAGCTCCTGAAGGAGGGCAATATCGCCCGCGCCGTCAAGGGTGAGAAGATCGGCACGCTTGTGGGTGACCAGGGCAGCCGGGACTGACCGGCGGCCCCCGCACCGCGGGAAGCCGGAAAGGAACCTGTCCGGGCGAAGGACGGGACGGACCCTGGCCGGGGGATGGACAATGTCCTGCCGGTCGGGAACCGTGCAGGAAGAAGACGCGACGAAGCCGGCCGCCGGTCCCGACAGGGAAACCGCGGCCGGGCCTACTCAAGACACGCAGGAGCAAGTGGTGATCGAAGAGACCCTCCTCGAGGCCGAGGAGAAGATGGAGAAGGCCGTCGTGGTCGCCAAGGAGGACTTCGCCGCGATCCGCACCGGCCGTGCGCACCCGGCGATGTTCAACAAGATCGTGGCCGATTACTACGGCGCGCCGACGCCGATCAACCAGCTGGCTTCGTTCTCCGTGCCGGAGCCGCGCATGGCCGTCGTGACCCCGTTCGACAAGACCGCGCTGCGCAACATCGAGCAGGCGATCCGCGACTCCGACCTGGGCGTCAACCCGAGCAACGACGGCAACATCATCCGCGTGGTGTTCCCCGAGCTCACCGAGGAGCGCCGCCGCGAGTACATCAAGGTCGCCAAGGGCAAGGGCGAGGACGCCAAGGTGTCCATCCGCTCCGTGCGCCGCAAGGCCAAGGACGCCATCGACAAGCTGATCAAGGACGGCGAGGTCGGCGAGGACGAGGGCCGTCGTGCGGAGAAGGAGCTCGACGACACCACCGCGAAGTACGTGGCGCAGGTGGACGAGCTGCTGAAGCACAAGGAAGCGGAGCTGCTCGAAGTCTGATGAACGACACTTCCTGGGGAGCGCCGCGGCAAGCCGGGTACTGGGGGCCCGCGGACGGGTCACCCGCCCATCAGGGACCCGTCCCGGGGACCGCCCCGCCGGGTCCCGCGTACGATGCGCATGACGCCCAGCGGACCCGCCCCATGCCCGTCGTGCCCGCTCACGGCGGAAACCAGGATGACGATCGGGGTGCCGCCCAGCCGGGTGGCACCCCGTACCGCGACGACACGCCTCAGCCGCCGCACCAAGCGTCGCGGCAGTGGCCCCTCGACACGCCGCAGACACCGTCCTTCCACGGAACGGCGTCGCAGAATCCGGAGCCCATGCCCGACGCCCCGCAGCCGGCGCCCGCGCCGCAGAAGAAGAGCGCGGGTCGCGACCTGGGCGCCGCCATAGGCGTCGGCCTCGGGCTCGGCGCGGTGATCGTCGTGTCGCTGTTCGTCGTCAAGGCCGTGTTCGTGGGTGTCATCGCGATCGCGGTCGTGGTCGGCCTGTGGGAGCTCACCAGCCGGCTCGACGAGCGCAAGGGCATCAAGGCGCCGCTCGTGCCGCTGGCGGTCGGCGGTGCGGCCATGGTGGTCGCCGGGTACGTCCGGGGTGCCGAGGGCGCCTGGGTGGCGATGGCGCTGACCGCGCTCGCGGTCCTGGTCTGGCGGATGACGGAACCGCCGGAGGGCTACCTGAAGGACGTCACGGCCGGCGTCTTCGCGGCGTTCTACGTGCCGTTCCTGGCCACGTTCGTCGCGATGATGCTGACCGCCGACGACGGCCCGCGCCGCGTGCTGACCTTCCTCGTGCTCACGGTCGTCAGCGACACGGGCGCGTACGCCGTCGGCTGGCGCTTCGGGCGGCACAAGCTCGCCCCGCGCATCAGCCCGGGCAAGACCCGCGAGGGTCTGTTGGGCGCGGTGGCCTTCGCGATGGTGGCCGGCGCGCTGTGCATGCAGTTCCTGATCGACGACGGCGCCTGGTGGCAGGGCCTGCTGCTCGGCCTCGCGGTCGCCGCCACCGCCACCCTCGGCGACCTCGGCGAGTCCATGATCAAGCGGGACCTGGGCATCAAGGACATGGGCACCCTGCTCCCGGGCCACGGGGGCATCATGGACCGCCTCGACTCCCTGCTGCCCACCGCGCCGGTGGTCTGGCTCCTGTTGGTCCTCTTCGTCGGCTCCGCCTGAGCCCACGACCACCGAGCCCCCACCCCGCCGGGTGGGGGCTCGACGCCGTTACCGCGTGGACCACCTGCCGGGCCCGACGTTAAAGTCCCCTCCATGGGGCAGGCTCGGTTGGGGGATGACGGCACGTATCACGGTGATCTGCGGTGCCGATGGTGCGAAGCCCTCCTCAAACAGGACGGACGGCGCAAGCCACGGCTGTACTGCGGTGCCTCGCATCGCACGAAGACGTACGCTGCCTGGGTCGGCGCACTGATCGCCGGCCTCTTCTGACCCCGGCCCCCGGCTGTCCACAGCCGACCGGGCCACCCGAGTGGATCTGCGACACTGGTACCACCATGCCCAAGCCCGGAGAACTCACTTTCGTCGCCCCGCGCGGTGCCAAGAAGCCGCCGCGGCACCTTGCCGACCTGTCGCCCGCCGAGCGCAAGGAGGCCGTCGCCGCGATCGGCGAGAAGCCGTTCCGTGCCAAGCAGCTCTCGCAGCACTACTTCGCGCGGTACGCGCACGACCCGGAGCAGTGGACCGACATCCCCGCCGGATCCCGCGCCAAGCTCCAGGAGGCGCTGCTTCCCGAACTGATGACGGTCGTACGGCATCTGTCGACCGACGAGGGGACCACCCGCAAGACGCTGTGGCGCCTGTTCGACGGCACGCTCGTGGAGTCGGTGCTCATGCGCTACCCGGACCGGGTGACCATGTGCATCAGCTCGCAGGCGGGCTGCGGCATGAACTGCCCGTTCTGCGCCACCGGACAGGCCGGGCTCGACCGGAACCTGTCGACCGCCGAGATCGTGCACCAGATCGTGGACGGGATGCGCGCCCTGCGGGACGGAGAGGTCCCCGGTGGTCCCGCGCGCCTGTCGAACATCGTCTTCATGGGCATGGGCGAGCCGCTCGCCAACTACAACCGCGTCGTCGGCGCCATCCGCGCCCTGACCGACCCCGAGCCGGACGGGCTCGGCCTGTCCCAGCGCGGGATCACCGTCTCGACGGTGGGTCTGGTCCCGGCCATCCACCGGTTCTCCGACGAGGGCTTCAAGTGCCGCCTCGCCATCTCCCTGCACGCACCGGACGACGAGCTGCGCGACACGCTCGTCCCGGTCAACACGCGGTGGAAGGTGCGGGAGGTGCTCGACGCCGGATTCGAGTACACCGCCAGGTCCGGGCGCCGGCTGTCCATCGAGTACGCGCTGATCCGGGACATCAACGACCAGGCGTGGCGCGGCGACCGGCTCGGCCGGCTGCTCAAGGGCAGGCCGGTGCACGTCAACCTCATCCCGCTGAACCCGACGCCCGGCTCCCAGTGGACCGCGTCCCGCCCCGAGGACGAGAAGGCGTTCGTCGAGGCGATCGCCGCCCACGGTGTGCCGGTGACCATCCGGGACACCCGCGGTCAGGAGATCGACGGCGCCTGCGGTCAGCTGGCTGCCACCGAAAGGTAGCCGGACGGTAGGCTGATACCGCACACATCTTCATATTCCGACAGGGGAGCGCCACAGCGCTGAGAGTGCGGCACCGGCCGCAGACCCTCTGAACCTCGCCCAGGTCATTCTGGGTAGGAAGTTCGGTCATCACTCAAGCTGTTGTGCCCTGCCCGGGTGTCCCTCGCGGATCCCGGGCAGGGCCGCGTCTCTTCCTGGCCAACCCCCAGGAGGACTTCAGTGCACACCAAGACGTTCGCCGCCGTGGCGGTCGGGCTCGGCCTGGTCACGCTGTCGGCGTGCGGTTCGTCGCCGGGCGGGAAGAGTTCGGCCGGATCCAGAACGGTGACCCTGGTCAGCCACAACTCGTGGGCCGCGTCCAAGAGCGTCATCGCGGACTTCGAGAAGAGCTCCGGCTACAAGGTCAAGGTCCTCGAGGACGGCGACGCCGGCCAGGCCGTCAACAAGGCCATCCTCACCAAGGGCAACCCGCAGGGCGACGTCTTCTTCGGCGTCGACAACACGCTGCTGTCCCGCGCCCTGGACAACGGGCTGTTCCAGTCGTACGAGCCGAAGGGTTCGGACCTGATCCTGCCGCAGTACCGCGTCGACGAGGCGAAGCACCGGGTCACGCCCATCGACACCGGCGACATCTGCGTCAACTACGACAAGAAGTACTTCGCCGACCACAAGCTGACCCCGCCCGCCTCGTTCGACGACCTGGTCGAGCCGGAGTACAAGAACCTCCTCGTCACCGAGAACGCCGCCACCTCCTCGCCCGGCCTCGGCTTCCTGCTCGGCACCGCCGCCCAGTACGGGGACAAGGGCTGGCAGGACTACTGGAAGAAGCTCAAGGCCAACGGCGTCAAGGTCGTCGACGGCTGGGAGCAGGCCTACAACCAGGAGTTCTCCGGCTCGGCCGGCGGCAGGAAGGCCAAGGGCGACCGTCCCCTCGTCGTCTCCTACGCCTCCTCGCCGCCCGCCGAGGTCATCTACGCCGACCCGCGGCCGAAGACCGCGCCGACCGGCGTCGTGCAGGGCACCTGCTTCCGCCAGGTCGAGTACGCGGGACTGCTCGCCAACGCCGGGAACACCGAAGGGGGCAAGGCCCTCCTGGACTTCCTGATCACCAAGAAGTTCCAGGACGACATGCCGCTGAACATGTTCGTCTACCCGGTGCGCGAAGGCGCCCAGGTGCCCCCGGAGTTCGCGAAGTACGGCCCCCAGGCCAAGGACCCCGGGACCATGGCCCCCGCCAAGATCGCCGCCAACCGTGACCAGTGGGTCAAGTCGTGGACCTCGCTCGTCCTCAGGTAGGCCGCGGACGCGGCCGCCGTACGGGGAACGCGGCGCGGCTCGGTCTCATGGCCGTGCCCGTCGCGTTCTTCGCGGCGTTCTTCGCCTATCCCGTGGCCGCGATCGTCCGGCGCGGTCTGGAGGCCGACGGGGCCTGGCGGTTGGGGCGGATCGCCGATGTGCTCGGGCAGTCCGACATCCGGCACGTGCTGTGGTTCACCACCTGGCAGGCGCTCGCCTCCACCGCGCTCACCCTGCTCGTGGCCCTGCCCGGCGCCTATGTCTTCGCGCGCCTCGACTTCCCCGGCCGGCAGGTCCTGCGGGCCGTCGTCACCGTGCCGTTCGTGCTGCCCACGGTCGTGGTCGGCACCGCGTTCCTCGCGCTGGTCGGGCGCGGCGGCCTGCTCGACGAACTGTGGGGCGTACGGCTGGACACCACGGTCTGGGCGATCCTGCTCGCCCACGTCTTCTTCAACTACGCCGTCGTGGTACGGACCGTGGGCGGCCTGTGGGCGGGGCTCGACCCGCGCCAGGAGGAGGCGGCCCGGATGCTCGGCGCCTCGCCGCTCGCCGCCTGGCGCAAGGTCACCCTGCCCGCGCTCGCGCCTGCGGTCGCCGCCGCCGCACTCATGGTCTTCCTGTTCACGTTCACCTCCTTCGGTGTGGTGCAGATCCTCGGCGGCCCGACCTTCTCCACCCTTGAGGTGGAGATCTACCGGCAGACGTCCGAGATCTTCGACCTGGCCACCGCCGCGGTCCTGACGATCCTCCAGTTCGCCGCGGTGGGCGCGATCCTCGCGGTGCACGCCTGGACCGTGCGGCGCCGGGAGACCGCGCTGAAGCTGGTCGACGCCTCGCTGACCGCCCGCCGGCCGCGCGGCGCCGGGCAGTGGACGCTGCTGGCCGGGGTCCTCGCCACCGTCGCCGTCCTCCTCGTGCTGCCGCTCGCCGTGCTGGTGCAGCGGTCGCTCACCGCGCCCGGGTTCGGCTACTACCGGGCGCTGACGAACGCGGACGGCGGCACCTTCCTGGTCGCGCCGATCGATGCCGTCGGTACCTCCCTGAGCTATGCCGCCGCGGCGACAGCCATCGCCGTGGTGATCGGCGCTCTCGCCGCCGCGGCCCTCACCCGCCGTGACGCGGGCCGACTCGTACGCGGTTTCGACGCGCTCCTGATGCTGCCGCTCGGGGTCTCCGCGGTGACCGTCGGCTTCGGCTTCCTGATCGCCCTGGACCGCCCGCCGCTTGACCTCAGGCAGTCCTGGATCCTGGTCCCGCTCGCGCAGGCCCTGGTCGGCGTGCCCTTCGTCGTACGGACCATGCTGCCCGTGCTGCGCGCGGTGGACGCACGGCTGCGGGAGGCGGCGGCCGTGCTCGGGGCCTCGCCGTGGCGGGTGTGGCGGGAGGTCGACCTGCCCCTGGTACGGCGGGCGCTGCTCATCGCCGCCGGGTTCGCCTTCGCGGTGTCACTGGGGGAGTTCGGGGCGACCGTGTTCATCGCACGGCCCGACAACCCGACGCTGCCGGTCGCCGTGGCCCGGCTGATCGGCCGGCCCGGGGACCTCAACTACGGCCAGGCGATGGCCCTGTCGACGATTCTGATGGTGGTGTGCGCGGTGGCGCTGCTGGTGCTGGAGCGGCTGCGCACCGACCGGAGCGGGGAGTTCTAGATGCTGCTGAGCCTTGAGGCCGCGACCGTGCGCTTCGGCGGGCGGGCCGCGCTGGACGCGGTCGGCCTGTCGGTCGCGGAGCACGAGATCGTGTGCGTGCTCGGGCCCAGCGGCAGCGGCAAGTCGACGCTGCTGCGCGCGGTGGCCGGGCTTCAGCCGCTGGACTCCGGGCGGGTGCTGCTGGACGGGCGGGACCAGGCGGGGGTACCGGTGCACCGGCGCGAGGTCGGGCTGATGTTCCAGGACCACCAGCTGTTCCCGCAGCGGGACGTGGCCGGAAACGTCGGCTTCGGGCTGCGTATGCACGGCGCGGCGAAGAGTGAACGGGACGCCCGGGTGGGGGAGTTGCTGGAGCTGGTCGGGCTGCCCGGCGCCGGGCGGCGGGCCGTGGCCGCGCTCTCCGGCGGGGAGCAGCAGCGGGTGGCCCTCGCCCGTGCGCTCGCCCCCCGGCCGCGGCTGTTGATGCTGGACGAGCCCCTCGGCCAGCTCGACCGCTCGCTGCGGGAGCGTCTCGTCGTCGAACTGCGGGAGCTGTTCGGGCGGTTGGGCACCACCGTGCTCGCCGTCACGCACGATCAGGGCGAGGCCTTCGCCCTCGCCGACCGGGTCGTGGTGATGCGGGACGGCCGGATCGCCCAGTGGGGCACGCCGCTCGAGGTGTGGCAGCGGCCGGCGGACGCCTTCGTGGCCCGTTTCCTCGGCTTCGAGAACGTGGTGGAGGCGACCGTGGACGGCGAGGTCGCGGTCACCCCGTGGGGCAAGGTGCCGGTCCCCGACGGCTCGGCCCAGGGCATCCGCACCCTCCTCGTCCGGCCCGCCGGAGTCCGCATCGTCCCCGCCGCCGAGGGACTGCCCTGCACGGTGACCGCCCGCACCTTCAAGGGCACCCACGTCACCGTCCACCTCCAGCCCGACAACGCCCCCCGCCTGGAAGCCGCCTGCGCCCTGCGCGCGGCACCGGAGGTCGGGGACGAGGTGGCCGTGGAGTTCGACACGACCGAAATCGTGGTGCTCGATCGACCACAGGGCACCTAGTGTGCGGTCATGACGCTGCTTTCCTACGACCGTTACTGTGACGAAATCGCTTACCAAGTCGACGAGTTGCGCTCCCTGCTCGCCTCCGGCGCCGATCTGTCCGGCACCGTTCCGACCTGTCCGGACTGGACGCTGGAGGAGCTCGTACGGCACATGGGCGGGGCCCTGCGCTGGGTGGAGGCGCTGGTCCGGACCCGCGCGCTGGAGAACCTCCCGGACGACGCGGTCCCGCTCGCCAAGGGGCCGAAGGAGCAGGGCGATCCGGCCGCGCTGGACGCCTGGCTGGCGGAGACCGGCCGGACGGCCGTCGACACCCTCCGCGAGGCCGGACCCGACACGAAGGTGTGGACCTGGGCCGGGATCCTCGACACCGGCTTCTGGGCCCGTCGTATGACCCACGAGATCACGATCCACCGTGCCGACGCGACGCTCGCCGCGGGCCGGCCCTACGAGGTCGCCGCGGACGTGGCCGCCGACGCCATCGACGAGTGGCTTCAGATCGTGGAGTTCATCCAGCGGAAGAAGGCGACCCCGGATGCCCCGGAGCTGCGCGGTCCGGGCCGCAGCATCCATCTGCACGCCACCGACGGCGATCCCGGGCTGAACGCCGAGTGGGTCATCGAACTGACCGAGGAGGGCGTCACCTGGCGCCGCGGTCACGAGAAGGCGGCCGTCGCCCTGCGCGGGCCGCTCACCTCCGTGCTGCTCGCGTTCTACAGCCGGCTGCCCCTGGACAGCCCCGAGCTGGAGGTGCTCGGCGAGCGGGAGCTGCTGGAGTTCTGGCTGACGCAAGCGACCTTCGGATGAACGACCGTGGCCCGCCCCCGAGTTCGGGTGCGGGCCACGGGTGGTGCGCTGGTGGGGCGTCAGCGGTTGCTGTTCGCTCCACGGCGGCGCATGCCGAAGAAGACCGCGCCACCGCCGACGACGACCAGGGCGGCCGCGATGCCGGCGATCATGCCGGTGTTGGAGTCGGCGCCGGTCTCGGCGAGGTTGGAGTCACCGACCGCGGGCGACGGAGCGTTGTTCTCGCTGCCGGCGGGAGCGGTGGTGCTCTCCGAGGCGGACGCGGTCGGGGCCGCGGACTCCGACTCCGACTCCGACGGCGACTCGGACGGAGTCTCCGACTCCGTCGCCGACGGGGCCGGCGTCTCCGGCGCCGACGGCGTGGCCGGAGGGCTCGGGGTCTCCGTCTTGCAAGCCGTGGACGGAGTGGTCAGGTTCGGCTTGATGTCCTCGTTGACCAGCTTTCCGTCCTTGCCGGCCTTGACGTGGATGCGGTAGGTGGCGTTCGGCTGCCAGTCCTCGGCGAAGGTGATCGTGGTGCCCTCACGGGAACCCTTCACCGTGAGCTCACCGACCTCGCGGGCGTCGGCGCCGTTGTTCTGGAGGAACACGGAGACGACGGCCTCGGTACGAGAGGGGTCCTTGTCGGTGACGACGATGACGCCCTTCTCGCCGTCGCACTTGGCTTCGGCGGAGAACTCCTTGATGTTGCAGGCGAGCGCGTTGCCCGCGGCGCCGAGAGCGAGAGCGGCGGACGCGGAGGCGACACCGAGGATGCGCACGGTGCGTGCGGTACGACGGGATATGGACAAGATGGCCACTTTGCCCTTCACGGGATGCCCAATTGCGGGGGGTTTGAGGGGTGTTGAGGCAACGACGAAGCTGAGCTCCCAGTAACCCCAGGAGGCTCAGGTTTATAAGCGCTCCGGCGGGAGTGTCAATCCGTCAGCCCCTCAGCGGCGTTGACTTTACCTCATCATTAACTAGGTGAAGGTTTCAACGGGTTGGCATGAGTCTGGGCGGGTGCCGACGCACCCGCCCAGACGATCCTGTCCTCAACCCCCTGTGGGCTCAGCCCTGCACCGCAGCCGGGTCCATCCACATGACCTCCCAGGTGTGGCCGTCGAGGTCGTCGAAGGAGCGGCCGTACATGAAGCCCTGGTCCTGGGCCTCGTCGGTCGCGGTGCCACCGGCCGCGATCGCCTTCTGCACCAGTTCGTCGACCTTCTCGCGGCTCTCCGCGCTCAGGCAGATCAGCACCTCGCTGGACTTCGTCGAATCCGCGATCTCCTTCTTGGTGAAGTTGGCGTAGTGCTGCTTGCTGAGCAGCATCGCGATGATCGTGTCGCTGATGACGACGCAGGCGCATTCGTCGGTGGAGAACTGGGGGTTGATGGTGTAGCCGAGCTCGGTGAAGAACCTCCTGGACGCGGCCACGTCGTTCGTCGCCAGGTTCACGAAGATCATCTGCTGGTACATGGCGGGGTCTCTCCCATCGCGGTTCGTTGCCGTTCTCAGGGGTAGACCCGGGGTCCGCGCGGAACTCATCGGCGGCCCCGGGATTTCTTTCGCGTGTCTTCTCCGGAGCGGGTGGGTCGGCGGGACGGTGGCTCAGGGGGCCAGCGGCAGGGCGGCGAGATCGGCGACCATCAGGGTCAGCGGGATGAACAGGGCCAGCAGGGCGAGGCAGCGCAGGAGGGCGGCGGAGCGCAGCACCGAGGCCGGTGCGCCGAGCCGCAGCAGTGCGGCGATGGCGTCGGCACGGGACTGCCTCGCCTCGACGGCGGCGATCAGCAGGGTGGTCACGGCGCAGCCGGCGACGAGCAGCGCGCCCAGCGTCGTCAGCGGGCCGAGCGCCCGGGCGGTGCCCTCGTAGGCCGCGATCACGGCGTACGTCCCCGACCCCACCGCGCAGACCACGCCCAGCGGGCGGCCGATGCGGCCCGCCTCCTCCATCAGGACGCGCCCGGCCAGGAGCCGCAGGGCGCCCGGGCGCGCGGACTGGAGCACGCGGCCGCACAGGTGGGTGAGCCCGGGGCCGGCCAGGGCGAGGCCGAGTGCGGTCATCAGCCAGCCGATGAGGACCGCGGCGGAGCCGGACGCCAGGCCGCCGGGGAGGACCGGGCCGGGGACGGCGCCGGGGGTGGTGGACCGTCCGGCGTGCGTCTCCACGGCCAGGCCGGCGGCGAGTACGGCGATGCCCCAGGGGAGTCCGGTGGGCGGCTGCCGAGGGGCCGGGGGCCGGTCGGGGTCGGTGTCGTCGTGCGCGGGTTCGTGACCGGCGTCCTGGGGGGCGCCGGACAGGTCGTCCCCGGTCAGGTCGGCCTCGCTCGGAGCGGCGCCGGACAGGTCGTCCCCGGTCCGCACCGTGCCGTCGGCCGTGTCCTGGGGCCGGACCGCGCACGCCGTCGCCGACCGGTCCTGCCCCGCCGGCCGGTCCTGTCGCCTGGCGGACCCGTCGCCGAGGTGTGCCCCGAACCGGCCGTACGCCCCGAACGTCTCCCGCGTGGCGGTGCGCCGGTACGCCCCGAAGCGGCCGTACCTCCGGTCGGAGTTCCGGGCCGTCGTGAGCCTCGCCTCCCGGGGGTACAGCACCAGCGCGACCGCCACCGAGGTGAGGACGGGGACGACGGTCAGCAGCGTCAGCACGGCCGGCACCGGCAGTGGCTCCCCGGCCGCCAGGAAGGCCGGTGCCGCGCCGTCGAACGGCAGTTCCGTGCCGTCGCCGCGCAGGTACATGAAGACCAGCAGCGCGAGCAGCGAGCCGAGGCCGCAGGCCAGGGCGGTCGTGGCCGCCGAGACGGCCATCAGACGGCCCGGGCCGAAACCGAGCGCCGACAGGCCCGACCGGGGACGGGTCCCCGGGTCGGTGCGGGCCACCGCGACCGCGAGGTACACCGTCGCGGCCAGGGGCAGCACGCACCAGGACAGGCGCAGCGCCGCGGCGGCCGAGTGCTCCGGGTGGCCGAGCGCGGAGCCGAGGCTGGACAGCAGCAGGAAGCCCGTGCCCGCCGACGCCACAGCGACCGTCAGGCGGCGCAGCTGGACGCCCGGGCGGGCGACGCGGGTCAGACGGAGAGCGAGCACGCGGCCCGGCCTTCCGCGGTGTCGCCGACCGGGGGCAGGTGCACGGTTTTCACGCACCGCCCGTCGAGCACCGCCACCGTCCGGTCCGCGAAGGCCGCGGTCTCCGGGTCGTGGCTGGCGAGCACGACCGTGATGCCGTGCGAGCGGGCCGCGGTGGTGAGCGTGCGCAGCACGTGGGCGCGGTCGGCGCGGTGCAGCGGGGCCGTCGGCTCGTCGGCGAACAGCACCGTAGGGAAGGGGGCGAGCGCGCGGGCGATGCAGACGCGCTGCCGCTCGGCCTGGCGCAGCCGGTGCGGGCGCATACGGGCCAGGTCGCCGACGTCGAGGCGCTCCAGCCACTCCTGGGCGGCCACCTTGGCCCGCCGCCGGCTCGTGCCGCGCAGCATCAGGGGCAGGGCCGTGTTCTCCCAGACGTTCAGCTCCGGTACGAGCACGGGCGCGGGGTCGACCCAGCCGAACCGGTCGCGGCGCAGCCGCTCACGGGCCAGCGGGCCCAGGGTGTGCACCGGGACGCTGTTGAACCAGACCTCGCCGTGCCGCACCCGCGTCAAGCCGGACAGGCATCGCAGCAGGGTGGTCTTGCCGCTGCCGCTCGGCCCGTTCACGGCGAGGATCTCCCCCTGCGCGACACCGAGGGTGACGCCGCCGAGGGCGGGTGAACCGTCGTCGTGGGTGTAGTGCAGGGCCCGCGCCCAGAGCACCTCGTTGTCGGGTGGGACGTCCATGGGCGTACACCTCGGTTCTCATCGGGAATGCCGTGCCGTGTCCCCCGTACGGGCGAACGAGTGTGAAGACCTCGGGTCACGGGGCCGGTCCGACGCAGAGTGACGCGTCAAGGGCACGCTAGGCAGCGCCTGGGGAGAGCCCGGACAGCACACGGCCCCGGGCCGCCGTTTCCCACTCGAACGGACGGCACCGGGGCCGGTGTTGATCAGCTGATCGCAGGTGTGCGCCTTTCGCGCGGCGGTCGGGCCGCCGCGGTCACAGCTTGGTCCACGCCTCCGACAGGGTCGCGCGCAGGATCTGCTCGATCTCGTCGAAGGTCTCCTGGGTGGAGATCAGCGGCGGGGCGAGCTGGATGACCGGGTCGCCGCGGTCGTCGGCACGGCAGTACAGGCCGTTGTCGAACAGCGCCTTGGAGAGGAAGCCGTACAGGACCCGCTCGGTCTCCTCCTCGTTGAAGGACTCCTTGGTGTGCTTGTCCTTCACCAGCTCGATGCCGTAGAAGAAGCCGTTGCCGCGGACGTCGCCGACGATCGGCAGGTCGTGCAGCTTCTGCAGGGTGGAGAGGAAGGCGCCCTCGTTGTCCAGCACGTGCTGGTTGAGGCCCTCGCGCTCGAACAGGTCGAGGTTGGCCAGGCCCACCGCGGCGGAGACCGGGTGGCCACCGAAGGTGTAGCCGTGCAGGAAGGTGTTGTCGCCCTTGTAGAAGGGCTCGGCCAGGCGGTCGGAGACGATGCACGCGCCGATCGGGGAGTAGCCCGAGGTCATGCCCTTGGCGCAGGTGATCATGTCCGGGACGTAGCCGAACTTGTCACAGGCGAACGTGGTGCCCAGACGGCCGAAGGCGCAGATGACCTCGTCGGAGACGAGCAGCACGTCGTACTGGTCGCAGATCTCGCGCACGCGCTGGAAGTATCCGGGCGGCGGCGGGAAGCAGCCGCCGGCGTTCTGCACCGGCTCCAGGAAGACCGCGGCGACCGTGTCCGGGCCCTCGAAGAGGATCTGCTGCTCGATCTGGTCGGCGGCCCAGCGGCCGAAGGCCTCCGGATCGTCGCCGAAGATCGGGGCGCGGTAGATGTTGGTGTTCGGCACCTTGTGCGCGCCCGGAACCAGCGGCTCGAACGGTGCCTTCAGGCTCGGCAGGCCGGTGATGGACAGGGCGCCCTGCGGGGTGCCGTGGTAGGCGACCGCGCGGGATATGACCTTGTACTTGGTGGGCTTGCCGGTCAGCTTGAAGTACTGCTTGGCGAGCTTCCAGGCGGTCTCGACCGCCTCGCCGCCGCCGGTGGTGAAGAAGACCTTGTTCAGGTCGCCCGGGGCGTGGTGCGCCAGACGCTCGGCCAGCTCGACGGCCTTGGGGTGGGCGTAGGACCAGACGGGGAAGAACGCCAGCTCCTGCGCCTGCTTGGACGCGGTCTCGGCCAGCTCCGTGCGGCCGTGACCGGCCTGGACCACGAACAGACCCGCGAGACCGTCGAGGTAGCGCTTGCCCTTGTCGTCGTAGATGTAGGTGCCCTCGCCGCGCACGATCGTCGGCACGGGGGCGTTCTCGTACGAGGACATGCGGGTGAAGTGCATCCACAGGTGATCGTACGCGGTACGGCTGAGGTCCTTGCTCACGGTTATCGGGTTCCCCACATGTAGGTCTGCTTCTTGAGCTTGAGGTAGACGAAGCTCTCGGTGGAGCGCACGCCGGGCAGCGCCCGGATGCGTTTGTTGATGACGTCCAGCAGCTGGTCGTCGTCCTCGCAGACGATCTCGGCGAGGATGTCGAACGAGCCCGCGGTCATCACCACGTACTCGACTTCCGACATGCCGGTCAGAGCGTCGGCCACGGACTCCGTGTCGCCCTCGACGTTGATCCCGACCATCGCCTGCCGGCGGAAGCCCACGGTGAGCGGGTCGGTGACGGCGACGATCTGCATCACGCCCTGGTCGAGCAGCTTCTGGACGCGCTGGCGCACGGCCGCCTCGGACAGGCCGACGGCCTTGCCGATGGCGGCGTACGGACGGCGGCCGTCCTCCTGCAACTGCTCGATGATGGCGAGGGAGACGGCGTCCAGGTGCGGGCTGCTCCCGTTCCTGGACTCGCGGGAGTCCCTCTGCTCTGCGCTTCGACTGGGCACGACCTCACTGTGCACGACGTATCGACAGTTCCGCAAGGTCGATGCAATGAAATTCGTTGTTTGCGAGACCGAGACGTGCGGATTTCGCAGAACTCGCGGCGGCGGGGGTGTTGAAAACGTGGGCCCCCGGACTAGGGTGGGTGCCTCAGCGATGGGACATCTTGAACAAGATCAGGAGGGCCGGCAGTGAGCACCGAGCTGCGTCGTCTGCGCAACTACATCGACGGTGAGTTCCGGGACGCCGCCGACGGACGGACCACCGAGGTGGTCAACCCCGTGACGGGCGAGGCGTACGCGACCGCGCCGCTTTCCGGGCAGGCGGACGTGGACGCCGCCATGGCGGCCGCGGCCGCGGCCTTCCCGGGCTGGCGCGACACCACCCCGGCGGAGCGCCAGAAGGCCCTGCTGAAGATCGCGGACGCCTTCGAGGAGCGCGCCGAGGAACTGATCGCGGCCGAGGTGGAGAACACGGGCAAGCCGATCGGGCTGACCCGCTCCGAGGAGATCCCGCCGATGGTCGACCAGATCCGCTTCTTCGCGGGTGCGGCCCGGATGCTCGAGGGCCGCTCGGCCGGCGAGTACATGGACGGGCTGACCTCGATCGTCCGCCGCGAGCCGATCGGCGTCTGCGCGCAGGTCGCGCCGTGGAACTACCCGATGATGATGGCCGTGTGGAAGTTCGCCCCGGCCCTCGCCGCGGGCAACACGGTCGTCCTGAAGCCGTCGGACACCACCCCCGCCTCCACGGTCCTGATCGCCGACATCATCGGCTCGATCCTGCCCAAGGGCGTCTTCAACGTCATCTGCGGCGACCGCGACACCGGCCGTCTGATGGTGGAGCACCCGACCCCGGCGATGGCCTCCATCACCGGTTCCGTGCGCGCCGGCATGTCGGTCGCCGAGTCGGCCTCCAAGGACCTCAAGCGGGTCCACCTGGAGCTGGGCGGCAAGGCTCCGGTCGTGGTCTTCGAGGACACCGACATCGACAAGGCCGTCGAGGACATCTCGGTCGCCGGCTTCTTCAACGCCGGCCAGGACTGCACGGCCGCCACCCGTGTCCTCGTCCACGAGTCCATCCACGACGCGTTCGTCTCCGCGCTCGCCAAGGCCGCGGCCGAGACCAAGACCGGGCAGCCGGACGACGAGGACGTCCTGTTCGGTCCGCTGAACAACCCCAACCAGCTCCAGCAGGTGGCCGGCTTCATCGAGCGGCTGCCCGCCCACGCGAAGGTCGAGGCCGGCGGCCACCAGGTCGGCGACAAGGGCTACTTCTACGCCCCGACCGTCGTCTCCGGCCTGAAGCAGGACGACGAGATCATCCAGAGGGAGGTCTTCGGCCCGGTCATCACCGTGCAGTCCTTCTCGGACGAGGACCAGGCCGTGGAGTGGGCCAACGGCGTCGACTACGCGCTGGCCTCCTCGGTGTGGACCAAGGACCACTCCCGCGCCATGCGGATGTCCAAGAAGCTCGACTTCGGCTGCGTGTGGATCAACACCCACATCCCGCTGGTCGCCGAGATGCCGCACGGCGGCTTCAAGAAGTCCGGCTACGGCAAGGACCTGTCGGCGTACGGCTTCGAGGACTACACGCGGATCAAGCACGTCATGACGTCGCTCGACGCGTGACGCCGACCGCGCGTCACTGACCGCGTGACGCGCTGAACGCGTGGCTCGCCCGCTCGCGGCCCCGGACGGAGGACGGACCGTCCGGGGCCGTGGTGTGTCCGGGGCCGGGCGGTGGTCGACGTGGTGTGTCCGGGGCCGGGCGGTGGTCGACGTGGTGTGTCCGGGGCCGGGCGGTGGTCGACGTGGTGTGTCCGGGGCCGGGCGGTGGTCGACGAC
>NZ_JBIVTV010000021.1:59655-113201 GCF_044756885.1 Streptomyces sp. NPDC091412
GTGGTGTGTCCGGGGCCGGGCGGTGGTCGACACGGTGTCTCCGCGGCCGGGCCGTGATCGACAAGGTGTCGGCTCCGTACCGGCGTGCTCGACGCTGCGTCGATTGTCCGGCCGCGGACAGGAGCGGCATCCTGGGCCGGTGCCCAAGACTCCGAAGACGCCCCCGCTCTCCCGTCGCTCCCTGCTGCGTGCCCTGGGCGGCACGGCCGCGCTCGGTGCGCTCGCCGGCTGCGGGGTGCCCGCCGCCTACGTCCAGCCCGGTGACCGCGCCATCCCGGACATCTCCGCCACCGATCACCGGCTGACCTGGGCGAACTGGCCGCTCTACATCGACACCGACGACAAGAACCCGAACAAGCGGCCCACTCTGGAGGCCTTCGAGAAGCAGACGGGCATCGCCGTCGACTACGTCGAGGAGATCAACGACAACGACGAGTTCTTCGGCAAGATCAGCCCGTCCCTGATGAACCATCAGGACCCGGGCCGCGATCTCATCGTGATCAGCGACTGGCTGTGCGCGCGGTTCGTCCGGCTGGGCTGGGTGCAGGAGATGGACCGCGCCCGTCAGCCGCAGGTGGCCAAGTATCTCGACCCGCTGCTGCGCGACCCCGCCTTCGACCCGGGACGCAAGTTCACGATGCCGTACCAGTCGGGCATCACCGGCATCGCCTACAACCGCCGCAAGCTCGGCCGCGAGATACGCCAGGTCTCCGACCTGTGGGCGAGCGACCTCAAGGGCCGGGTCACCCTGCTGTCCGGCCTGGACGAGGCGTTCGCGCTGCTGATGCAGGCCAACGGCGTGGACATCACCAAGTGGAAGACCCACGACTTCGACAGGATCTGCGACCAGGTGGAGCGGCAGATCCGCAAGGGCCACATCCGCCGCTTCACCGGCAACGACTACACCAAGGACCTGGTCAGCGGGGACGTCCTGGCCTGCCAGGCCTACTCGGGCGATGTGATCCAGCTCCAGGCGGACAACCCCGACATCCGCTTCGTCGTGCCCGAGGAGGGCGCGGAACTGTGGTCGGACTCCTGGATGATCCCCAACCGGGCCGGCCACAAGGCCAACGCGGAGCGCCTGATCGACTACTACTACGACCCCGAGGTGGCCGCGGAGCTCGCCACCTGGGTCAACTACGTCTGCCCCGTCCCGGCGGCCCAGGCCGTGCTCGCCGACTCCAAGGACCAGGACACCGCCGAACTCGCCGAGAACCCGCTGATCTTCCCCGACGCCACCATGCGCGAGCGCCTCGCCATCGCCCGCGACATGTCCTCCGGGGAGCGTGTGGAGTTCGCCAAGCGCTGGAACGCCATCGTGGGCCTGTAGCAGACGCACCTGCGTGACGCACACGTAGAGCGACCAACCGGTGTGCCCCGCCGTCACGTTCGGGCTGCTGGCGGCCTGGGCTCCGCACGATGTGGCGGAGGTGGCCGCCGTGCCGGGCTGGCAGCGGCGCAGCGTATCGGCGCTGCGGGAGCGCTTCCCGGGGGTGCCGGAGGCGGTGTGGCGGCGGCTCGGGTCCGTGGTGGCGCGTGAATTCGCGGTGGCCGTTGGGATGATGGGCGCCATCGCCGCCGCCGCGTCCGTCCGGGGAGGGCACCCATCGCCGAGGCGTTCCGGAGCAAGTGTCGGACCGTACCGGGGTGTTGTCGGGGGCCCGCCCCTAGGGTCCTTCGTCGGGATCGGACCGGATCAGGGAGCCCGGCATGATCCGAACGAGAGGCCCTACGCTGCCGCGGTCTGCGCGGTGCGCAGGGTGTGCAGCAGGTCGACGCGGTTGGTCGTGATGGAGTCGGCGCCGAGGTCGAGGAGGCGGCGCAGGGAGCGTCGGGTGTCCGGGGTCCAGACGGACAGCAGGTAGCCGCCGCGGTGGACACGGGTGGCGAGGTCCCGGTCCACCAGGGTGAACCGGTAGTTCAGCCACCGGGGCCGCACCGCCTCCAGCAGCCCGGCCCGCGGGGGCGCCAGGCTCGTCCAGGTCAGCGCGATCTCGGCGGCCGGGTCGGCGGCGCGCACCGCGAGCATGGCCTCGGCGCCCGCGCAGTAGTACACGCGGTCCCGCGCCCCGCACGCGTCGACCACGTCGACGATCCGCCGCACCGCCCGCGGGCGGGCCGGGCCCGGCAGGTCGATCATCACCCGGCCGGTGCCCGTCGCGGCGAGGGCGTCCTCCAGCGTGGGCACCCGGCCGTCCGTCACGTCGCGCAGTTCTGCCGCGGACAGCGCGTGCAGCGGCCGGTCGTGGGCCCACAGCCGCTTCAGCGACTCGTCGTGCAGCAGCACAGGAACACCGTCCCGGGTCAGCCGTACGTCGATCTCGACCGCGTCCGCGCCCTGTACGAACGCGGAGCGCAGCGAGTCGACGGTGTTCTCGCGGAAGCGGTAGGGGTCGCCGCGGTGCGCCACGGCGGTCACGGTCTGCATGGGCCCCATTGTGTCCCGCCGTGTCCCGCTCAGGGCGCGAGCCACCGCGCGGTGTAGGCGTCGATCTCCTCCACGATGCTCGCCTTGCCGGCCGTGTCCAGGAAGGAGGCGTGCACCGCGTTCTTGGCCAGCTCGGCCAGGCCCCGCTCGTCGAGGTCGAGCAGCCGGCCGGCCACGGCGTACTCGTTGTTGAGGTCGGTGCCGAACATGGGCGGGTCGTCGGAGTTGACCGTGACGAGCACCCCGGCGCGGACGAACTCCTTGATGGGGTGTTCCTCCATGGTGCGCACGGCCCGGGTGGCGATGTTGGAGGTGGGGCAGACCTCCAGCGGGATGCGGTGCTCGGCGAGGTGGGCGAGCAGCTTCGGGTCCAGGGCGGAGCTGGTGCCGTGGCCGATGCGCTCGGCGCGCAGCTCGGTCAGCGCGTCCCACACCGTCTCGGGCCCGGTGGTCTCGCCCGCGTGCGGGACGGAGTGCAGCCCGGCGGCGATGGCCCGGTCGAAGTAGGGCTTGAACTGGGGCCGCGGTACGCCGATCTCCGGCCCGCCGAGCCCGAACGACACCAGGCCCTCGGGGCGCAGCCGGTCGTCGGTGGCGAGCCGGATGGTCTCCTCGGCCGATTCGAGACCGGCCTCGCCGGGGATGTCGAAGCACCAGCGCAGTACGGTCCCGAACTCGGCCTCGGCCGCCTTGCGGGCGTCCTCGATCGCGTCCATGAAGGCGCGCTCGTCGATGCCCCGGCGGGTGGAGGAGAACGGCGTGATGGTGAGCTCCGCGTAGCGCACCTGCTGCCGGGCCAGGTCGCGGGCCACCTCGTAGGTCAGCAGCCGGACGTCCTCCGGGGTGCGGATCAGGTCCACGACGGACAGGTACACCTCGATGAAGTGGGCGAAGTCCGTGAAGGTGAAGTAGTCGGCCAGGGCCTCGGGGTCGGTGGGCACCCTGGAGTCGGGGTGGCGGGCGGCCAGCTCGGAGACGATCCGGGGGGAGGCGGACCCGACGTGGTGCACGTGCAGTTCGGCCTTGGGCAGTCCGGCGATGAAGGCGTGCCGGTCGCGCGGCGCGTGCGGGTCGAACAGTGCGTGCGGGTCACGGGGTGCGTACTGGTCGGTCAACGGGTCCCTCCCCGGGAAGGGCGCCGCGGGCCCTGCGGGCGCGGCGCGGGTGATCGGCTGATCGGTGAGCACCGTCATCGTAGGCGCATGCCTCGCCGTGGCCGCGGGCCGCGTTCCCGACCGGGGGCGGTGCTGACCGGTGCCCGGCCGCTCGCCTGCGCCGATGAGGCCTTAGCATGGCGGGGCGATCGATCGAGGGGGAGACGACGAGATGACGGACGGAACGCAGGCCGGCGGGGGCGCGGGAGCCGAGGATCCGTGGGCGCCGCCCGGCAGCAGGCCTTCTCTGGAGAAGAACACGTCCGACCCGGCGCAGTCGCCCGCGCCCGGCTTCGCCCCGCCTGCCTTTCCCCCGCCCTCCGTGCACGACCAGGAGACGATGGTCTCGATGCCGGGGGCCGGTTTCCCGCCGCCCGGCTACGGCGGCCCGACCGCGGACTCCGCCGTGCCGCCGCCACCCGTCGCTCCCACCGGTCCGGGCATACCCACCGGTCCCGTACCCGGCGGGTACGGCTACCCCGCCTATCCGGGAGCGGGCCAGGGCTGGCCCGGTATGCCGATGCCCCCGCAGAACGGGATGGGCACCGCCGCGATGGTGCTCGGCATCCTGTCCTGCACCCTGTTCTGCTTCTACGGCATCTTCGGGGTGGTGCTCGGCGTCCTCGCCGTGATCTTCGGCATCAAGGGCCGCCGGAAGGCCGAACGCGGCGAGGCCAACAACCACGGCCAGGCCCAGGCCGGCCTGATCACGGGAATCATCGGCATCGTCCTCGGCCTCGCCACGATCGTCCTGCTGGTCATCGGCGTCTTCTATGTCAACAACGTCGAGGTCTCCTCGGACAGCACCTGGGACGAGGGCGCCCGCGCCCCCCTGCCGGCCGTGACCGTCCTGACCGACCGCTGACACCGGGGCCGGCCCGCGCTCGGTGCGGGCCGGTGCTGCCCCGCCTGGCCCCACCCGGCCCGCACGCTGCCGTCGGCCCGGCCCGCATGCCGCCGCCAGCCCGGCCCGCACGCTGCCGCCAGCTCGACCCGCACTCCGCGCGGGCCGGTGCTGCCCCGCCTGGCCCCACCCGGCCCGCACGCTGCCGTTGGCCCGGCCCGCACGCTGCCGTTGGCCCGGCCCGCACGCTGCCACCGGCCCGGCCCGCACTCCGCGCGGGCCGGTCAGCTCGCCCGCGTGCCGGCCCGCAGCCGCTCGCGCGCCTCCATCAGCGCGAAGCCCAGCAGGTTCGGCCCCCGCCAGCGCTCCGGATCGGCCGCCGCCTCGTCGCCGGCGGCCAGTCCGATGCCCCATATCCGGTCCACCGGGCTGGCCTCCACCAGCACACGGTCGCCCGTGGCCAGCAGGAACTCGCGCAGCACGGGGTGGGCGGCGAACTTGTGGACGCCGCCCTCCACCACGATCCGGAACCGCTCCCGCTCCCACACGTCCTCGTCGAAGCCGCGCACGAGCCGCCCCGCAGTCTTGGCCTCCGCCGGATGCCGCGCGGCCAGTACCCGCCGCTCCGCCTCCGCGTCCCCGAACAGCCGCGCCTTGTCGGCCATCATCCAGTGCTCCGCGGTCGCGTACGGCACCTCGTCCACCGTGAACGGCGACGGCCACCACTGACTCAGACAGCTCGGGCCGACCCGGCCGTCCGGGTGCGGCCGATGCCCCCAGAAGTACAGGTAGCGCACGCGGGTCCCCGCGCGGACTTCCCTGGTCAGAGCCTGCCAGGAGTCGATGTTCCCCATGCACGCGAGTGTGGCACGCACCACGGACACACCGTCCTGCCTTTTCCGTGCCTACTCGACACCTGGTCGACAGATTCCGTCGCGTAACCAAAAGGCAACAACGGAATCACTTGTTGGAGTCCCCGAGCTCTGTCAGGATCGGCACTCAAATCGAGCTGGAGCTACGCCACCTGCCCTCGGTGACCGAGGGGCAACGGCGGAGGAGAGCGACATGCACAACCCGGGCACCGCCACCCCGGACCGATTCCCGGCGCAGGACCGTTTCGCTGACGGTGCGCAGTACATCGCCGGAAGGCTGACCAAGGGCACCTCGGGCCGCAGCCACGCGGTCGTCGACCCTGCCACCGGCGAGGAGGTCTACACATACGAACTGGCCGGCCCCGAGGACGTCGACGCCGCGGTGGCCGCCGCGCGCGAGGCGTTCCCCGGCTGGGCGGGCGCCACGCCCGGCGACCGCTCGGACGCGCTGCACCGTTTCGCGGCCGTGCTCGCCGACCGGGCGGAGGACTTCGCCCGCGCCGAGTCCCTCCAGTGCGGCAAGCCGCTGAAGCTGACCCGCGAGTTCGACGTGCCGGGCACGATCGACAACGCGGCCTTCTTCGCGGGTGCCGCCCGGCATCTGCAGGGGCAGTCGGCCGGTGAGTTCTCCGGCGACCACACGTCCTACGTCCGCCGTGAGCCCATCGGGGTCGTCGGCTCCATCGCGCCCTGGAACTACCCCCTCCAGATGGCCGCCTGGAAGATCCTCCCGGCCATCGCCGCGGGCAACACCATCGTGCTCAAGCCGGCCGAGCTGACCCCGCTGACCGCGCTGATGTTCGCCCAGGCCGCCACCGACGCGGGCATCCCGGACGGCGTGATCAACATCGTCACCGGCACCGGCAAGGTGGCCGGCGAGCACCTGATCGGCCACCCGGATGTGGCCATGACGTCCTTCACCGGCTCCACCGCCGTCGGCAAGCGTGTCGCCGAGATCGCCACCGCGAGCGTCAAGCGGCTGCACCTGGAGCTCGGTGGCAAGGCGCCGTTCGTGGTCTTCGACGACGCCGATCTGGAGGCCGCCGTCAACGGCGCGGTCGCGGGCGCACTCATCAACACCGGGCAGGACTGCACGGCCGCCACGCGCGCGTACGTGCAGCGCCCCCTGTACGAGGAGTTCGTCGCACGGACGGCCGCCCTGATGGCGACCGTCCGGCTGGGCGACCCGTTCGCCCCCGGCACCGACCTCGGCCCGCTGATCTCGCACGTCCACCGCGACCGCGTCGCCGGCTTCGTCGACCGGGCGCGTGCCTACGCGCGCGTGGTCACCGGCGGCGAGGCTCCCCAGGGCGAACTGAAGAACGGCGCGTACTATCGCCCCACCCTCGTCGCGGACGCCGCACAGGACAGCGAGATCGTCCAGTCGGAGATCTTCGGTCCGGTGCTGGTCGTTCTGCCGTTCGACAGTGATGATGAGGGGATTCGGCTGGCCAACGACACTCCGTACGGTCTGGCGGCCTCGGCGTGGAGCCGGGACGTCTACCGGGCCAACCGCGCGACGCGGGAGATCAAGGCGGGGTGCGTGTGGGTCAACGACCACATTCCGATCATCAGCGAGATGCCGCACGGCGGTTATAAGCAGTCCGGCTTCGGCAAGGACATGTCCTCGTACTCGTTCGAGGAATACACGCAGATCAAGCACGTCATGTTCGACAACACGGCGGTGTCCCGCAAGGACTGGCACCGCACGATCTTCGGGGACCGATAGCAACGACCAGGCCTTGAACCAGGCCTTCCCGAAAGGGCACCACGCGCATGGAGCAGTACGAGCCCGACCGCCTCACCCCGGCCCAGCTGGCCGCCGTGCGGCGCAGTTTCCGCAACGGCAGGGCCTCCTTCAGCCGACGCTCGATGCTGCGCGCCTCGGCGGGCGGCGCGCTCGCGGTCGGGGGACTCGGGGCGCTGAGCGCCTGCGGGATCCCCCCGGCCGGCCAGGCACAGGGTGGCACCTCCGCGGAGGACCACTCGGCCAAGGAGAAGATCCTCAACTTCTCCAACTGGCCCGTGTACATCGATGTCGACGACAGCGGAAAGAAGCACCCCACGCTCGACACGTTCACCCAGCAGACCGGCATCAAGGTCAAGTACAACGAGGACATCAACGACAACAACGAGTTCTTCGGCAAGGTCAAGCCGGAGCTCGCCGCCGGCCAGGACACCGGCCGGGACCTCATCGTCCTCACCGACTGGCTGGCCGCGCGGATGATCCGTCTGGGCTGGGTGGAGAAGCTGGACCCGGCGAACCTGCCGCACGCCTTCGCCAACCTGTCCGAGCAGTTCCGCAGCCCGGACTGGGACCCGGGGCGCGCCTACTCCTATCCGTGGCAGGGTGTCTCGAACGTCATCGCCTACAACAAGAAGGCTCTCGACGGCATCGAGGTGAAGTCGATCTCCGACATGCTGGACAACCCCAAGCTCAAAGGGCGGGTCGCCTTCCTGTCGGAGATGCGCGACACCATGGGCATGATGCTGATCGACATGGGCAAGGACCCGGCGAAGTTCACCGACGACGACTACGACGCGGCGATAGCCCGCCTCCAGAAAGCGGTCGACAAGGGGCAGATCCGCCGCTTCACCGGCAACGACTACACGTCCGACCTGACCAAGGGCGACGTCGCAGTGTGCCTTGCCTGGGGCGGTGACATCGTCCAGCTCCAGGCGGACAGCGCCAACGTCGACTACATCATGCCGGAAGCCGGATTCACGACGGCCACCGACAACCTGCTCGTTCCCCGCGGGGCTCGCCACAAGGCGAACGCCGAGCGGTTGATCGACTTCTACTTCCGGCCTCTGACCGCTGCACAGCTCTGTGCCTACACCGCCTTCATCAGTCCCGTCGACGGTGCGCAAGCGGAGCTGGCCAAGATCGACAAGTCGGCGGCGGAAAACCCGCTGATCATCCCCACCAAGGACATGGTGGCCAAGTCCCACTCCTTCCGCGCGCTGAGCGACAAGGAAGAGGCGGCCTACGAAGCGAAGTTCGCGAAGCTCACAGGGGCGTGACGACAATGACGACGAAAGACAACAGCGGCGACGTCCGCCTCTCTCAGATCGGCAAGCGCTACGGCGGCTTCACCGCCGTGCACCCGCTGGACCTGACCGTGCCTCAGGGGTCCTTCTTCGCCCTGCTCGGCGCCTCCGGCTGCGGCAAGACCACCACCCTGCGCATGATCGCCGGACTGGAGGAGCCCACGCAGGGCACCGTCCACCTCGGCGACCAGGACGTGACGCATCTGCCGCCGTACAAGCGCCCGGTGAACACGGTCTTCCAGTCCTACGCGCTCTTCCCGCACCTCGACATCTTCGAGAACGTCGCCTTCGGTCTGCGCCGGCGCGGCATCAAGTCGGTGAAGAAGCAGGTCGAGGAGATGCTGGACCTGGTGCAGCTGGGCGAGCAGGCCCGCAAGAAGCCGCACCAGCTCTCCGGCGGCCAGCAGCAGCGCGTCGCGGTCGCCCGCGCGCTGATCAACCACCCCAAGGTGCTCCTGCTCGACGAGCCGCTCGGCGCCCTGGACCTGAAGCTGCGCCGCCAGATGCAGTTGGAGCTCAAGCGCATCCAGACCGAGGTCGGCATCACCTTCATCCACGTCACGCACGACCAGGAGGAGGCCATGACCATGGCCGACACGGTCGCCGTGATGAACGGCGGCCGGGTGGAGCAGCTCGGCTCGCCCACCGACCTCTACGAGAACCCGCAGACCACGTTCGTGGCGAACTTCCTCGGCACCTCCAACCTGATAGAGGCCGAGGTCGACGCCAGGAGCGGCGAGGAGGTCGTCCTGAAGGCGGGCGGCGGCAAGCTCACCCTGCCCCAGGCGCGCTGTTCCGCCCCGGCCACGACCGGCGGCAAGGTGCTCGTCGGCGTCCGCCCGGAGAAGATCTCCCTCACCCACGCCGACGACGCGGGCGAGATCCCCGACGGCCGCAACCGCATCACCGGCCGGATCTCCGAGTCGAGCTTCATCGGCGTCTCCACGCAGTACGTGATCGACAGCCCCGTCTGTCCGGAGTTCGAGGTCTACGCGCAGAACATCGACCGCGACGCCCGCCTGGTGCCCGGCGCCGAGGTGGTCCTGCACTGGAATCCGGCCCACACCTTCGGGCTGGACGCGGCGCAGGACATAGACGCGGGCGTCGAGAGCGTCGAGGAGGACGCAGCCTGATGGCCGCCGTCACCGAGGCGCCCGCGCCGCCCGCCACCCAGCAGACGAGACCGCCGCGCAGGCGGGGCCGCTTCACGCCGTACTGGCTGCTGCTGCCCGGCATCCTCTGGCTGGTCGTCTTCTTCGCGCTGCCGATGATCTACCAGGCGTCCACGTCCGTGCAGACGGGCTCCCTGGAGCAGGGATACAAGGTCACCTGGCACTTCGCGACCTACTGGCACGCGCTGTCCGAGTACTGGCCGCAGTTCGTCCGCTCGGTCCTGTACGCGGCCTCCGCGACGATCCTGTGCCTGCTGCTCGGCTACCCGCTGGCGTACCTCATCGCCTTCCGCGCGGGCCGCTGGCGCAACCTGATCATGATCCTGGTGATCGCGCCGTTCTTCACCAGCTTCCTGATCCGGACCCTGGCCTGGAAGACGATCCTCGCCGACGGCGGCCCGGTCGTGGGCGCCCTCAACACGCTGCACGTCCTGGACGTCACCAACTGGCTCGGCTGGACCGCCGGCGACCGGGTGCTCGCCACCCCGATGGCGGTGGTGTGCGGTCTGACGTACAACTTCCTGCCGTTCATGATCCTGCCGCTGTACACCTCGCTGGAGCGCATCGACCCGCGGCTGCACGAGGCGGCGGGCGACCTGTACGCCAAGCCGTTCACCACCTTCCGCAAGGTCACCTTCCCGCTGTCGATGCCGGGCGTGGTCTCCGGCACGCTGCTGACCTTCATCCCGGCGGCCGGCGACTACGTCAACGCGGACCTGCTCGGCTCGACCGACACCCGCATGGTCGGCAACGTCATCCAGACGCAGTTCCTGCGGATCCTGGACTATCCGACGGCGGCGGCCCTGTCCTTCATCCTCATGGCCGCGATCCTCGCCATGATCACCATCTACATCCGCAAGTCCGGCACGGAGGATCTGGTTTAAATGGCCTTCGTCAACTGGCTCAAGCGCCGCTTCGTCGTCATCGCCGGACTGCTGACGCTCGGATACCTGCTCCTGCCGAACATCGTCGTCACGGTCTTCTCCTTCAACAAGCCGAAGGGCCGCTTCAACTATCAGTGGCAGGCGTTCTCCATGGACGCCTGGAAGGACCCGTGCGGTGTCGCCGACATGTGCGGATCGCTGTCGCTCAGCCTCCAGATCGCCGTCTGGGCCACGGTCGGCGCCACCGCCCTCGGCACGATGATCGCCTTCGCGCTGGTCCGCTACCGCTTCCGCGCGCGGGGCACCGTGAGCTCGCTGATCTTCCTGCCGATGGCGATGCCCGAGGTGGTCATGGCGGCCTCGCTGCTCACCCTGTTCCTCAACATGGGTGCGCAGCTCGGCTTCTGGACCATCCTGATCGCGCACATCATGTTCTGCCTCAGCTTCGTCGTCGTCGCCGTCAAGGCGCGTGTGATGTCGATGGACCCGAGGCTGGAGCAGGCCGCGCAGGATCTGTACGCCGGACCGGTGCAGACCTTCGTCCGGGTCACCCTGCCGATCGCGGCCCCCGGAATCGCCGCGGGCGCGATGCTCGCCTTCGCGCTGTCGTTCGACGACTTCATCATCACGAACTTCAACGCGGGCTCGACCGTGACCTTCCCGATGTTCGTCTGGGGCTCGGCACAGCGCGGCACACCCGTCCAGATCAACGTCATCGGCACGGCCATGTTCGTCATCGCCGTACTGCTCGTCCTGGGCTCGATGGCCATCGGCCGCCGCCGTACCAGGCAGAAGGCGTAACACCCGCCTCACCGAAACAACGAAATTGACTCTGTAGGGAGTTGAAATCATGGCCCCTGGCGCCATGAGCCGTGAGCACGACTGGACCACATCCCTCTCCGAGGCCCAGCCGGTCCCGTACTGGCTGGACGACCCCGGCAGGCCCCGCCCGGAGCCGGCGCTGACCGGAGCCGAGAGCTGCGACCTGCTGGTGGTCGGAGGTGGTTACAGCGGACTGTGGACCGCGCTGATCGCCAAGGAGCGCGACCCCGCCACGGACGTGGTGCTGGTGGAGGGCCGCGAGGTGGGCTGGGCCGCCTCCGGCCGCAACGGCGGCTTCTGCGCCGCCTCCCTCACGCACGGCCTGCCCAACGGTCTCACCCGCTGGCCGGAGGAGATCCACAAGCTGGAGGAGCTGGGCGCCCGCAACCTCGACGCCATCGAGGAGACGGTCGCCCGCCACTCCATCGACTGCGAGTTCGAGCGCACCGGCGAACTCGACGTCGCCACCGAGCCGTACCAGGCCCGGGAACTGAAGGACTGGTACGCGCAGATGCAGGAGCAGGGCCTGGCCGAGGGCTTCGAGTTCCTCGACCGGGACGCGGTGCGCGAGCAGGTCGCCTCACCGACCTTCGAGGCCGGCCTGTGGGACCGCCGGGGCGTCGCCATGGTCCACCCGGCCAAACTCGCCTGGGGCCTGAAGCAGGCGTGCGTGCGCCTCGGCGTGCGCGTCTACGAGCGCACGCCCGCCCTGACCCTGAGGCCGTACGGCGACGGAATGTCCGTGCGTACGCCCTACGGCCGGATCAGGGCCCGCCGGGTCGCGCTCGGCACCAACGTCTTCCCCAACCTGGTCAAGCGGGTGCGCTCGTACACCGTCCCGGTCTACGACTACGCCCTGATGACCGAGCCGCTCAACGCCGAGCAGATGGCGTCGATCGGCTGGAAGAACCGGCAGGGCCTCGGGGACTCGGCGAACCAGTTCCACTACTTCCGGCTGTCGGCCGACAACCGTGTCCTGTGGGGCGGTTACGACGCGATCTACCCGTACGGCGGCCGGGTGCGCGCGGAGTACGACGACCGCCCCGAGACCTACGCCAAGCTGGCCGGGCACTTCTTCACCTGCTTCCCGCAGCTGGAGGGCGTCCGCTTCACCCACGCCTGGGGCGGGGCGATCGACACTTGCTCGCGCTTCTCGGCGTTCTTCGGCACCGCCCACCAGGGGAAGGTCGCCTACGCGGCCGGCTACACGGGCCTCGGCGTGGGCGCGACCCGCTTCGGTGCCGAGGTGATGCTCGACCTGCTGGCCGGTCGGCGCACCGAGCGCACCGAGCTGGAGATGGTCCGCAAGAAGCCGCTGCCCTTCCCGCCGGAGCCGTTCGCCTGGACCGGCATCGCGCTCACCAAGTGGTCGCTGGCCCGCGCCGACGAACACGGCGGCCGGCGCAACCTGTGGCTACGGACGATGGACCGCCTGGGCCTGGGCTTCGACAGCTGACACCCGCGAGGAGACCTCCCTCCCTCACGACGCGCTCCCGCGCGTCCACGGGGGAGGGAGGTCTTCGCATGCCCACGCGAAGACGGCAGCGGCCAGGGCCCGGTACATGCCGCCGATGCCACAGGTCTTGACAACCGAATTGGTCTGGACCAAATTGGGCGCGCTCCACCCTCCCCAATCCCCCCATGACCGGAGGCAGTTGTGGACCGCGACATACAGCGACCAGGTAGATCAGTCAGACCAGCCGGCCCGGCCGGCCCGGCCAGGCGCCGGCTGCTCGCCGCGCTGACGGCCACGTTCCTCGCCCTGCCCGGCGTCACCGCGCTCACGACGACCGCGCGAGCGGCCGACGCGGACATCCTGCGCAACGGCGGCTTCGAGGCGGGCCTCGACGGCTGGACCTGCTCGGGATCCGGTACGACGGTGAAGTCCCCGGTCCGCAGCGGCAGTTCGGCGTTGCGGGCGACCCCGGCCGGCAGCGACAACGCCCAGTGCACCCAGACGGTGCCGGTCCAGCCGAACTCCCAGTACACGCTGAGCGGTTACGTCCGCGGCTCCTACGTCTACCTGGGCGCGAGCGGCACCGGCACCACCGACGTCTCCACCTGGACCCAGTCCGCCCCCGACTGGCAGCAGCTCACCACCACCTTCCGCACCGGCGCGCAGACCACCAAGGTCACGGTCTACACCCACGGCTGGTACGGCACGGGCGCCTACAACGCCGACGACCTCTCGCTCGTCGGCCCGGGCGGCAGCACCGGCCAGCAGCCGCCCGCCGCTCCCACGGGTCTGAAGACCGGCACCGTCACCTCGACCAGCGTGGCCCTGTCCTGGTCCCCGGTGGCCGACGCCACGGGCTACACGGTCTACCGCGACGGCACGAAGGTCCAGACGGTGACCGGCGCGTCCGCCACGATCACCGGTCTGTCGCCCTCGACCGCGTACGGCTTCCAGGTCGCGGCGGTGAACGCCGCGGGCGAGTCGGCGAAGTCGGCGACGGTGACGGCGAAGACGGCCGCGGACTCGGGCGGCCCGGGCGGCGGCACCACGGACCTCCCGCCGCACGCCCTGGTCGGCTACCTGCACGCGAGCTTCGCCAACGGCTCCGGTTACACCCGCATGGCCGACGTTCCCGGCAGCTGGGACGTCATCGACCTGGCCTTCGGCGAGCCGACGTCGGTCACTTCGGGCGACATCCGCTTCAACCGCTGCCCGGTCACCGAGTGCCCGAACGTCGAGAGCGACGCCGAGTTCAAGGCGGCCATCAAGGCCAAGCAGGCGGCCGGCAAGAAGGTCCTGATCTCCATCGGCGGCCAGAACGGCCAGGTGCAGCTGACCACGACGGCGGCCAGGGACATGTTCGTCTCGTCCGTCTCGCGGATCATCGACGAATACGGCCTCGACGGCCTCGACATCGACTTCGAGGGTCACTCCCTGTCCCTCAACGCGAACGACACGGACTTCCGGAACCCGACCACGCCCGTCGTGGTCAACCTGATCTCGGCCCTGAAGACCCTGAAGGCGAAGTACGGCGCCAAGTTCGTCCTGACCATGGCCCCGGAGACCTTCTTCGTGCAGATGGGCTACCAGTACTACGGCACGGGCAAGTGGGGCGGCCAGGACCCGCGCTGCGGCGCCTACCTCCCGGTGATCCACGCCCTCCGCGACGACCTGACCCTGCTCCACGTCCAGGACTACAACTCGGGCCCGATCATGGGCCTGGACAACCAGTACCACTCCATGGGCGGCGCGGACTTCCACATCGCCATGACCGACATGCTCCTGACCGGTTTCCCGGTGGCCGGCGACCCGGCGAACGTCTTCCCGCCGCTGCGCGCCGACCAGGTCGCCATCGGCATGCCGGCGTCCACCAACGCGGGCAACGGCTTCGTCGCCCCGTCGGAGGTCACCAAGGCCCTGGACTGCCTGACCAAGAAGACGAACTGCGGCTCCTCCACCACCCACGGCACCTGGCCGGCCCTGCGCGGCCTGATGACGTGGTCGGTCAACTGGGACCGGTTCGGGAACTGGCAGTTCCAGAACACCTTCGACAGCTACTTCGGGCGCGGCCGCTGAGCTCTGAGCCGGTTCACTCCAACGAGCGGTCACAATCCGCGTAATGGCTGATGAGATACCTCCCTCTCCCTTGTGACGCGGCCCGCGTCCACGAACGATGAGGGAGGTCTTCTCATGACTGGGGCGAAGACGGAGGTCGCCTGGCTGGCATCGGTCGCGCCGGACCCCGAGGCCTGCCGCTGGGAGTGGGAACGCAACCCCCGGGGGACCGCCCTGCTGCCCGCGGGCAAGGCCTGGGACGTCCTGATCCTGCCCGGGGCGCTCGGCTGTCCGACGCTCGACGTCCTGACCCGTTTCCTCGACCGGCCAGGGCCGGTGCTGGCCGACTTCGGGGACGAGCGCACGGGCTTCTTCGTGCCGCCGGGCACCGCGGCCCGCTGGCTCGGCACCGGTATCCGCAGCGCGGGGCCCGGCACCTGGATCGTCGTGCCGTATCCGGGGCGGAGCACCGGCAGGGTGCGCTGGCTGGTCACCCCGGACGGCTCGGGCACCCTCACCGACCCGGCACTGCTGGAACTGGCGATGCACGAGGCGGCCGCGGCCCTGGCCCTCGAGGAGGAGGGCTGACACGGGGAGCCGACCCGAACACGCGGATGGGATACCAGTGCTAGGGGGCGGCGTCAGTGGTCACGACGACGCCGATCAGCAGCCACAGCGCGGAGAGCAGCACGGAAGCCAGGCACCAACTGGCCACGACATCCAGCGGCCAGTGGTAGCCGCGCCGGACCAGCCCGAAGGAGGCGCCGGACACGAGCGCGGCGAACAGCGCCACGACGGTCCGGCGGGCGGCGGCCGTGCGCAGCCAGGGCAGAAGCACGAGCGCCGCGGCACCGTAGGCGACGGCGGCGGTGGCCGCGTGCCCCGACGGGAAGTACCCGGTACCGGGCGGCATGACCGCGGTACCGGGCCGGGCCGTCCAGGCCTTCAACGGCACGACGAGTGCCGGGAGCAGGGCCATCGGCACGGCTGCCGCGAGGGGCGCGAGCCACCAGCGTTCCGCGCCGGCGGCGCGTCCCCGCCAGGCCGTGTGGATCAGGACGGCCAGGAGTACGGGTACCGCGATCTGCACCTGGCCCAGATCGGAGAGCAGTTCGGAGAGGCGGTCCGGGTGCAGCAGGGCGTGACTGACCTCCCGGTCCGCGCCCAGCAGCGGGCCGCCCACCCGCACCTGCCAGGTGATCAGTGCGAACAGGAGGGCCGGGACGGCGAGCAGGAACACCACGAACACCACGGTGCACAGCTTCGCAGGCCGGGCGAGTGAGCCCGGACCCGGGCCGGTCGGTCCCGGTCCGTGCCGGCCGGCCCCGGAGACACCGAAGGGCCGGCGCACAAGGGGGGATGCGCGCCGGCCCGACGGGGACGGCCGTCCCATCTGTCTGCGACCGTCCTGATCGGAAGGCCGCGCGCCCCGGGGGGTTTGGGGCGGGCGACTGTCCGATCATTGAGGAGAACCGGAACCCGTGGGTTCCGGGTGTGTGCGCGAGGCACGACCAGGTCGAAGCTGGGGAGGCTACGGCCTGAGGCCGCCCACAGTCCCCTGTGGGCGGGTGTATCTCTCATCCGGGGAAGAACCTACGGCAGCCGGTGGGCGGAGGACAGCGGGAACGGCGTCCTGCCATCCACCTCGCACACCTTCTTCACACGCTCTGCCGCCGGCTGCGCCAGGCGTGCATATCCGCCGCTCAGATGCGCGTGAACGCCTGCTCGATGATGTCGAGGCCCTCGCTCAGCAGGTCCTCGCCGATGACGAGCGGAGGCAGGAAGCGCAGCACGTTGCCGTAGGTGCCGCAGCTCAGGACGAGCAGGCCCTCGGCGTGGCAGGCCTTGACGAGCGCGGCCGTCGCCTCCGGGTTCGGCTCCTTGGTGTCACGGTCCTTGACCAGCTCGATGGCGATCATCGCGCCGCGGCCGCGGACGTCGCCGATGATGTCGAACTTGTCCTGCATCGCGGTGAGGCGGGCCTTCATGACCTCCTCGATCCGCTTCGCCTTGGCGTTGAGGTCGAGTTCCTTCATGGTCTCGATCGCGCCGAGCGCGCCCGCGCAGGCCACCGGGTTGCCGCCGTAGGTGCCGCCGAGGCCGCCCGCGTGCGCGGCGTCCATGATCTCGGCGCGGCCGGTGACGGCGGCCAGCGGCAGGCCGCCGGCGATGCCCTTGGCGGTGGTGATCAGGTCCGGGACGATGCCCTCGTCCTCGCAGGCGAACCACTGGCCGGTGCGGCAGAAACCGGCCTGGATCTCGTCGGCGACGAACACGATGCCGTTGTCGGCGGCGAACTGGCGGATCGCGGGCAGGAAGCCCTTGGCCGGCTCGATGAAGCCGCCCTCGCCGAGCACCGGCTCGATGATGATCGCGGCCACGTTGTCCGCGCCGACCTGCTTGGTGATCTGGTCGATCGCCTGCTTGGCGGCCTCGGGGCCGGCGTTCTCCGGGCCGGTCGGCCAGCGGTAGCCGTAGGCCACCGGCACCCGGTAGACCTCGGGCGCGAAGGGGCCGAAGCCGTGCTTGTACGGCATGTTCTTCGCCGTCAGCGCCATGGTGAGGTTGGTGCGCCCGTGGTAGCCGTGGTCGAAGACGACGACGGCCTGGCGCTTGGTGTACGCGCGGGCGATCTTGACGGCGTTCTCGACGGCCTCGGCACCCGAGTTGAACAGCGCGGACTTCTTGGCGTGGTCACCCGGCGTGAGCTCGGCCAGCGCCTCGGCGACGGCCACGTAGCCCTCGTACGGCGTGACCATGAAACAGGTGTGGGTGAAGTCGGCGAGCTGCACGGAGGCACGGCGTACGACGGCCTCGGCGGACGCGCCGACCGAGGTCACCGCGATGCCGGAGCCGAAGTCGATGAGGCGGTTGCCGTCGACGTCCTCGATGATGCCGCCGCCGGCACGCGTGACGAAGACCGGCAGCGTGGAGCCCACGCCCTGCGCGACCACAGCGGTCCGGCGGGCCTGCAGCTCCTGCGACTTCGGGCCGGGGATGGCGGTGACGACGCGGCGCTCCTGCTCAAGTGCGGTCATGGGGGCTCCCTGATGAGATCTTGCGTACGGCGGCGTTTTTCGGACGCTTTTCCTTCTTTTCTCGCAGGTTAGGGCGGCGAGGAGGACGTGGGCATGCTCCATGTGGGCGTTGTCGGCGCCCGCGGTTGTCCGCGGTGGACATAGGGGGGACGCGGGCCGGAAAACGCGGGTGTCGGCGCCGTGACCTGCGGCGTGCCGCGCAATCGGTGAACTCCCCTTGCGCGGGCGTTAGATTGACTCGCTGATGGTGGACGGAACGGCTGGTCAGGGGGCAAGGGCGATGGACGACGGGACGCAGGACGCCCGGGGTACGCACGCGAACCCCGTGCCACGCCCGGCGATGCCGCGGGACGCTCCCACGACACCACCCCGGCCGAGCAGCCCCCCGGCGCCCGGCGCCTACGAGCAGTATCCCCAAGAGGGACCTGGACACGGGCAGCTCCCCGGACGGCGGACGGGCGTCGCCGAGTGGCTCGACACCCCCCGTCCGGCCGCCGCGCCCGGCATCTGGCGCTTCGGGCACCGCCCGCCCAAGGCCGCGAGGACGCCGGACCGGCTGCCGTCGATCACGGTCGTCGGGCTGCTGATCCCGCTGGTCGTGGCCCTACTGGTGTGGTCGCTGTGGCGGCAGGGCGCGCTGCCGTACCAGTGGGCGCCGCTGAAACTGTTCACCCCGGACGACTGGTGGTGGGGCGGGACCGTGTCCCCCAAGGGGACACAGGGCCGCGAGGCCATGGTGGTCTACGACGGTGTGTTCTTCGCCGTGCTCGTCTACGCCGCCGGACGGCTGGGCAGCTGGTCCGACGTCGTACGGCACTTCGTCGGCCGCCGCCCGCAGCCCGCGCGGGCCCTGTTCGCCGCCGCCGGCGCCCTGATCGCGCTCAGCCTCGTCTTCCCCGGCGCCTTCCCGGGCGCCGGCTGGGACCCCCTGCCGGTCGTCGACCCCGTCTTCTCCCTGATCGTCCTCGTCTCGGGCGGCTACGGTCTGTTCGCCTCCCAGCTGTTCACCGACGCCCTGTACGCGCTCATCACCCTGCTGGTCGTCTGGCCGTTCGCCCGGGTCGGCGCCTGGTGGGCGTACGCCGGGGAACTCGCCGCACGCCGCCGGGCGGCCGCGGACCCCGTCGCCCCGCCCGCGGCGGACCTGCCGCGTTCGCGGTGGCCCGGACCGCGCCACGCCGGGCAGTACCAGGCGGCCGACCTGCTGGCCGCCGAGGTGGCCGCCGGCCGGATGAACGACGTGGATTGCGCCCGGGTCGAGCGGGCGTGGGAGGCGGCCCGGCGGGAGGCACGCCCGGCCGCCTTCACCGAGACCGTGTTGCGGCAGGGCGCCGCCGCCTGGACGCACCCCTCCGGGGCGCGCGACCTGCCCGGCCGCACCGCCCGCCACGACCTGCTGGAGGGGCAGGTGCGCATCGGACGGTGGGCGGGGGAGCGGACCCCGCGCGACTACGAGGGGGCGGGTGCCGCCCTCGGCGCCGAGGCACTCGGCACCTCGCTGCTGCTGGTGGGGCCGTCCGGCTCCGGGAAGACCCGCCACGTCACCGGGCCGGTCACCGAGGCGCTCACCCTCCAGGCCCTCACCGGAGCGTGCGCGGTGGTCGCCGTCTGTGCCGCCGGGACTCCGCTCGGCCCGGACACCGCGTACGACGTGGTGGTCCGGATCGGCGACCCCGCCTCCGTCCACGACCTCGACCCGTACGCCGGGTCCGACGACCCCGACGAGGCCGCCGCCTTCCTGGCCGAGGCCCTGGTCGGCGACCTGGACACCGTCGGCGGTCAAAGCGCCGCCACCGCGCTCGCCCAGCTGCTCGGCCCCTACCGGGCGGCGCACGGGCACTTCCCGCCGCTGCCGGCGCTGCGCGAACTGCTGGAGGGCGATCCCGGCGCGCTGGCGTCCCTGCGGGCCGCGCTGCCGGCGGACGAGCACGCCGTGATGCGGCGCGAACTCGACGCCCGGATGCGGCAGTCCGGTTCCACGGCCGACGCCGGACCGGCCCTCGCGGACCGGCTCGCGCTCCTGGACAGGCCGGCCTTCGCCGAGTTCTTCGGCGCGGCGGGGCCCGGCGGCCGGCCCTTCTCGCTGCGCGCGGTGGCCCACCATCCACTGCGAGTCCGCGTCGACCTGCCCGAACGCGGACACGAGGAGGCGGCCCGGCTGATCACCCGGCTGGTCCTGGCCCAGTTCCACACCGTCGTACGGGACACCCGGCGCCCCCACTTCGCCTGTCTGGTCCTCGACGACGCCACCGGGGCCGTCACGGCCGAGTCGGTGCGCCGCGTCCAGGGGCTGCGCTCCCAGAACGCCGGTGTCGTCCTGGCGCTCCGGTCGGTCGCCGACGTGCCCGAGGCGCTGCACGGTCCGCTGCTGGGGGCCGTCGGCTGCCGTATGGCGCTCGCCGGCGTGACGACCTGGGACGGCAGCCGGTTCGCGCAGGCCTGGGGGACCGAATGGGTGGAGACCAAGGAGGTGGCCAAGCACACCGTCTTCGCCCACCAGCCGATGACCCGCGCCATCCACGCCCTGCGCAAGCTGGTGACCGGACGGGCCGTGACCACGGACGCCGTGACGACCCGGCAGGTGGAGCGGGAGCGCTGGTCCGCCTCCCAGCTGGCCCACGAGGTCCCGCCCGGGCACGCGGTGCTGTCGCTGACCGACGTCCGGGGCGAGCACGCGCCGCCACTGCTGGTGGATCTGCGGGGCTGAAGGAGCGGGGGGCGAACGCGGCGGGTGTGCGCACGGCCGTCACGCGTTGACCGTACGGTGAGGCAGAATCGGCATAGGCCGTTCATACGTGACGTCCAAAAGATCACAATGATCATCCGATCTCCGCAGAACCTCCGCACAAGAAGCCGTAGAAGAACCCCGTAGAAGCACCCCGCAGACCAGAAGGCCTCATGCCCCCGACGCTCGCCTCGCTCGTCCACCACTCCGCGCTCAAGCTGACCGTGCGCGCGGGCGGGGACCGCCTGGACGTACCCGTCCGCTGGGCCCACGTCAGCGAGCTCGCCGACCCCGTGCCGTACATGGAGGGCGGGGAACTGCTGCTGATCACCGCGCTCAAGCTGGACGCGGAGAATCCCGACGCCATGCGCCGCTATGTGAAGCGGCTTGCCAAGGCCGGGGTCGTCGGGCTCGGCTTCGCCGTCGGGGTCAACTACGAGGACATCCCCGCGGCGCTCGTCGACGCCGCCGAGGAGGAGGGGCTGCCGCTGCTCGAGGTGCCCCGGCGCACCCCGTTCCTCGCCATCAGCAAGGCGGTCTCGGCGGCCATCGCGGCCGACCAGTACCGGGCGGTCACGGCCGGCTTCGCCGCCCAGCGGGAACTGACCAAGCAGGCCCTGAACGCCGGACCGGAGGGGCTGCTCGCGGCGCTCGCGGCCCAGGTGGACGGCTGGACGGCGCTCTACGACGCCTCGGGCGCCGTCGTCGCCGCGGCACCCGAGTGGGCCGCGCGCCGCGCCGAACGGCTCACGGCCGACATCGAGCGGCTGCGCGACCGGTCGGCCCCCGCGTCCGCCGTGGTCGGCGGACCCGAGACCGAGGACCGCGTCGAACTGCACTCGATCGGCACCGGGCGCCGCCCGCGCGCCGCGCTCGCCGTCGGCACGGCCGCCACCCTCGGCACCGCCGAGCGGTACGCCGTCCACTCCGCCGTGGCCCTGCTGACGCTCATCACGGAACGCTCACGCTCGCTGCACGCCGCCGAGCAGCGGATCGGCGCCGCCGTGCTGCGGATGCTCCTCGCCGGGCAGCCCGACCACGCCCGCGCGGTGGCCGGCGACCTGTACGGCGGGCTGCTGGACGCCCCCTTCCGCATGATCGTCGCCGAGTCCGCCTCGGCGTCCGCCGCACGGGCGCACGCCGGTGCCCACGCGCGCGTGCAGTCCGCCGCCCCCTCCCCGGTCGCCGTACTGGCCGCCGCCGGCACCGGCGCCGACCCGCTCGCCGTGCTGGCCGAGGTCGTGGAGGCGGCCGCCGCCAGGTCGGGGGAGACGGTGCTGGTGGTGCCCGACGGGGAGCGCCTGGTGGTGCTGGCCGCCGACGGGGGCGCGGCGGTGGCGGTGTGCGGCCAGTACGCCGCGGCGCTGGAGGCGGCGCGGGCCGAGAACGTGCGCGAGCAGTCGGGCGGGGAGGAGGGCGAACTGGTCGTCGGGCTGTCCGGGCCCGCCGGTCCCATCGCGGCCGCCGCCGCGTACAAGCAGGCCGAACAGGCGCTGTCGGTGGCGCGGAGGCGCGGGCGGGTGCTCGTCGAGCACGACCAGCTCGCCTCCGGATCGGTGCTGCCGCTGCTGGCGGACGACGCCGTCAGGGCGTTCGCGGACGGGCTGCTGCGCGCGCTGTATGAGCACGACGCGACGGGACGCGGCGATCTGGTGGCCTCGCTGCGGGCCTGGCTGTCCCGGCACGGCCAGTGGGACGCGGCCGCCGCCGACCTCGGCGTCCACCGGCACACCCTGCGGTACCGGATGCGCCGGGTCGAGGAGATCCTCGGCCGTTCCCTGGACGATCCGGACGTGCGGATGGAGCTGTGGCTGGCGCTGAAGGCCACCTCCACGGAGTAGGGATCCCGCCGGACACCGGGCCGGACCCCGTTCGTACGCCAATCCGGCGCACCCCCGCCCCGCACTGCTACGACTCGGACAAACGACCCCGGGCCGCCCCCGCCCTACCGTGGACGACGAAAGCCAAGTACATCTCCTACGCGGAAGGGCCGGGACTCCTTGATGACTTCCACCCACGCCTTCTGGCTCGCCGGCCGCCAGGTCACCGGCGAGGACACCTTCGACGTCACCAACCCGTGGGACGGGCGGCTGGTGGGCAAGGTCGGCGTGCCGACCGACGCCCAGGTCGAGGAGGCCGTGGCCGCCGCGTACGCCGTGCGGGACGAGTTCGCCGCCACCCCCGCGCACGTGCGGGCCGCCGCCCTCGACCACGTCAGCAAGCGGCTGGTCGAGCGCACCGAGGAGATCGCGCAGCTCATCTCCGCCGAGAACGGCAAGCCGATCAAGTGGGCGCGCGGTGAGGTCGGCCGTGCCGTGTCCGTGTTCCGGTTCGCCGCGGAGGAGGCCCGCCGGTTCAACGGCGGCGACGCCCAGCGCCTGGACACCGACGCCGGCGGCCAGGGCCGCCTCGCCCTCACCCGCCGCTTCCCCAAGGGCGTCGTCCTCGGTATCGCGCCGTTCAACTTCCCGCTGAACCTGTGCGCCCACAAGATCGCCCCGGCCATCGCCGCCGGCGCGCCGATCATCCTCAAGCCCGCCCCGGCCACCCCGCTGTCCGGGCTGATCCTCGGCGAGCTGCTGGCCGAGACCGACCTGCCGGCCGGCTCCTGGTCGATCCTCCCGGTCGCCAACGACAAGATGCCGGCCCTCGTCCAGGACGAGCGCCTGCCGGTCATCTCCTTCACCGGTTCCGAGAAGGTCGGCTACGCGATCATGGACTCGGTGCCGCGCAAGCACTGCACCCTGGAGCTCGGCGGCAACGGCGCGGCCGTCGTCCTCGCCGACTACGCGAGCGACGAGGACCTGGACTGGGCCGCGGGCCGTATCGCGACCTTCTCCAACTACCAGGGCGGCCAGTCCTGCATCTCCGTGCAGCGCGTGATCGCCGACGCCTCGGTCTACGAGCGCCTGCTGCCGCGCATCGTCGCCGCCGTCGAGGCCCAGGTCACCGGAGACCCCTCCGACCCGAAGACCGACGTCGGACCGCTGGTCAGCGAGGACGCCGCCAAGCGTGTGGAGTCCTGGGTGCAGGAGGCCGTCGAGGCCGGCGCCACCCTGCACGCCGGCGGCAAGCGTGACGGTGCCTCGTACGCCCCGACCGTCCTCACGGACGTGCCTTCCGAGGTGACGATCTCCTGCGAGGAGGTCTTCGGCCCCGTCCTGACCGTGCAGAAGGTGAACGGCGAGGCCGAGGCCTTCGCCGCCGTCAACGACTCCAAGTACGGCCTCCAGGCAGGCGTGTTCACCCACGACCTGCAGACCGCCTTCCGCGCCCACCGCGCGCTGGAGGTCGGCGGCGTGGTCGTCGGAGACGTCCCCTCCTACCGCGCCGACCAGATGCCGTACGGCGGCGTCAAGCAGTCCGGCGTGGGCCGCGAAGGCGTCAAGTTCGCGATGGACGACTACACCTACGAGCGCGTCCTGGTCCTGACCGGCCTCGCCCTGTAGGCCCGACGGTCCGCCGACCGACGACGGCCGGAGCCCGCTGTGCGGGGGCTCCGGCCGTCGTCGTATGCCCGGGTGCTGACGGAAGAGGGTGGCTCGGGGGACCGGCGACCGGACCGGCGGACCGTCTTCCCGGCCTTCGCCGCCGTCACCGGCACCGAAGGCGGCGACCAGAGAAAACGTGCAGAACGACCTGAGGGCCACGCCGTTAGACTCATTGGCAAGCGGCCGATCAACCTCCCTCGGACAGGAAGCACCAGGGGTGCCCAACACACTGCAGGAAATGATCAAGAACAAGCTGGGCCAAAAGGGATGGTCCTACAGCGATGTAGCGCGCCGGGGCGGCATCTCTCGCTCGACTGTTCACCATCTGGCGACGTCGGCGAAGCTGGCGCAGATGCCTCAGCAGACCACGCTGGAGGGTCTGGCCAGAGGCCTGGGTATACCGGTGGCACCCGTGCTGCGCGCAGCGGCCGAGGCCGCAGGTGTCAATGTCTACTTCGAGAACGCGCCGGAGATCGCGGATCCGGAGGTGGAGATCCTCATCGCGAGCGTGCAGAAGCTCAGTCCCACGGCCCGCCGGCATGTGGCTGTGCTCGTCGAGTCCTTGCTGCAGGCGGGGGAGCCCTAGAGCAGGGTGGATCATCCTGGAGCAGGGTGGATCAAAACCTCTCCATTCCTGCCGTTTTGATCCAGTCGATCAGTGTCCGCACTGTTGCGTAGTCGAGCTCTGCCACCCTGACAATCGCTTGCAAGCCATGGGGATCCATCGGCACGCACGCCGCATCCAGGGCGCAGTACAGCAGCACTTGATGGGCCTGCGTCGCCGAAAGAGGCCTTCCCGCATCCATTCCGGCTCTTAATTCTTCGGCGATGGGCAGGGGTGGTGTGACGTCCATGTCTCCAGACTTTTCTCGAGTCTTCTCGGATCATCCTCTTCGTTGTGGTCCGTGAGTTCGCGGCGCATTCTTTCCCAGAATGCCTCGACCAGCGCGTGTTCGTACCAATCGCCGATGGTCCCAGGAGCAGGTCCGTGCCTCAGGGCCTGCGCGCGCTTGGTGAAACAGCATCCGGTAAGGATGCCTTTGGCGGTGCCGGCGGCCTGCTCCATGGCGGCCTCATGAGAAATCGCCTTGTCGAGGGCGCGATCAATGAGCGAGGCGCTTGCCTCGGGGGCCGCGCTCCAGCTCACCAGGTGATGCGACGCCGAGTCGAGGACGACAGCGGCGGACACGGCGCCCTTCGGTGTTCTGTAGGTGAAAACGTCGACGACCCAGCGCCGGTTGGAAACCTCGGAGACCGCGGGCGGCGCGCCCTCGTGCAGCCTGCCGGCCCTGCCGCGGATGCCGGCCTGAACCATGAGAAGCTCCACCGTTCCATGGCTGACACTGATGCCGTAGCGGCGGCCGAGCTCCTGCCGGATGCGGCGGTAGCCAAAGGTCGAACCGGATGAGCCGTAGATGTCGAGAATGACCCGGGTCAGCCAGGCGTGCCGCAATGACCGAGCCGACGGAACGCGGTCACGCCACGCGTAATAGCCGGACTCCGAGACGCCGAGCAGCTCAATGATTCCGCGTGCCGGGAAGCCCTCATCCGCCATGGCGGAAATCACTTCGTATCGTCTTTTGGGGGCACCACTTCCATCATGAGGTCAATGGCTTTCCGGCATGCCGCGATCTCGTCCTCCAGCTTTTCGATGCGAGCCTGCGCCTGCTTCAGCTTGGACGGAGACATGAGATGAGCGCTGCTCACTGGACCTCGCTTCCCGGCCGTGATTTCAGCACTCAGGGCTGCGGTGGGAGTCCACAGCCCTGAGCGTATTGCGGGACCTACCGGACGTAGCGGTGCATGGTCACGGTCGGTGCGAAGTCGGCCGACGCGTCGCTCCCGCTACCCCTGGGCGCACGGGCCGCCTCACGGTCGAGGACTGTTTTCACCCTGCGGGCCAGCTCGTCCGCCTGCTGCGTGACCTGGGAGATCGGCAGACGAGACGTCTTGAGGGCCTCGACCTGGTGGTTGATCGAGTCGAGCTCGCCGCGGCCTTCGCGGCTGAGGCTGAATCCCCGTGGCGTGGCCACGATGAACTGATATGCCCCGGAGAACGTCTCGCACGCCGGGCAGTGTTCGTTGACGCCCCTGCTGATGTTGGAGGCGTTGATGAGACGCGCGTTTCGGCCGGCCGTGGTGACGATCTGGTAGGAGAGGGCGATCGAACGGCAGGGGGCGTCGATGGAGCAGCCTGACGATACCGCCGTAGCCCGGTTGTTCGCCGTCACGGCGACGGACGAGCCGTATTCGTGGATCTTGAAGGACTCGTCGAACTGGTTCCTGTGGGCCCTGTTGGCATGGCTCTGCGCCATGTCGACCGCGATGGCGACGCTCTGGGAGATGCGGGAACCGCCGGGGCTGGCACCCGCCGAGGTGGTACTGGCCGTCACGGCCAGTCCGGCGGTCGCGGCGATGCCGAGGCCGATCGCTGTTTTGGAGGAGGTCCTGGGACGAGGCTTGCGGTGGTTCATCGTTCTCTCCTGCGGATGTGGTGTGCGGGGTCAGGAAGGGCTGGGGCCGGAGGGGGCTGTCGCGGAGGGTGAGGGGGATGCGGTGACGGACTCGGAGGGAGGGGGAGAGGGGGATGCGGAGGTCGTCCGGCTCTCGGAAGGGTGTGGGGACGGCGTGATGGGGGTGCTGCCGGCCGGTGTGCTCGGGGTGGGGCCGGCCTCCGCCGTGGAGGCGGCCGGTGTGCCGGGGTGAGGCGCCGGGGCGGTTGCCGAGGGGGCAGGTGGGGCCGCCGCGGAGTGGGATGGAACGGTTCGGGGCGACGAGGTGCTGTTGCGTCGGGTGACCCGCTTCTCCGGCGTGGTGCCGGCAGGGTGGCCCGCCGGGGAGCCCGTGGGGGTGGGGTGCGGGGCTCGAGTGGTGGGCACACCGGGTTGCAGGACAGGCGTGACCGGGGCTGATTCGGGAAGTGGCTTGGGCGCGAGCCCCTGCACCCAGGCGGTTCCGAGAACGGCGCAGCCGGCGGCGACCGCGGCTGCCAGAACGAGACGCATGGCCGGCTTTCCCTCGGTCGCTCTCATGGCGGCGCGGTACAGGCGGGCCGCCAGCCGGCCTGCGAGATAGGCGCCTCCTGCCATCGGGCAGAGCAGCATGAGCGTGCCGATGACTCCGACCAGCCCGGCAGCCCACTGCCCTGCCGTGAACGCCGAGTACGTGCCGAGACATTGGGCCGAAAGACTGCGCAGTGCGGTGGCCAGGAGGCGTGGAAGGTTCCACAGGGCGTACGCGGCCTCTGCCAGGAGCAGGGGAACCATGGTCAAGACCCACACCGTCACGATGATCCGGGCGGAGCGCTTGAGGTCGGCCGCACCTGCCGCGCCGCGTCTCCGTCCGGGCAGCATGCTCAACAGGATGGGCTTGACCTTGCCGTACAGGTCGGGAACACCGGCCAGGTCGCCGAGGATGTAGTAGCCGTCGAGCCGCACCGCCGGCACCAACTGTTCGAGGACCTCGAAGTGCGTGAGGTAGACCGCGGCAAGGAAGAAGGACTGGCCCGTGAGAAGGTAGCCCGCGGTGAGGGCCAGCATGAAGATGATGTTGAAATACACGCCCCCCAGTCCGGTACGCAGGCGGCCGGTCTTCCCGATCCGGTACACGTCGGTGACGTCCGTGTACATGGATGGCCAGATCAGGAAGATGCCGCATCCGATCTTTCCGGGTACGCCCCCGCTGTACCGGCAGGCCGACGCGTGCCCGAACTCGTGAAAGACGAGGGAGGCGACCGTCAGCGCGAAGAGGATGAGCATCCACAGTGGCTGTTCGAGCACTTGCAGCACGGGCGTGATGGCTCCGTGAACACCGAAAAGCCAGATGTCCATGGCCGCGGTGCCTGCGAGCGTCAACGCCACGACAAGTGGCCGGTGCAGCCAGGAGAGCGCGGCGGCGATGCGGGCCACTTGCGCCTCGTGGAAGATCACTTTGTGGCCGCGGAGGGCGAGGAGCAGGTCCGAGCGAGGGGCCGAGGGCTCCTCCGGCAGGTCTCCGAAGGGGACCGTGATACCGAGGGGAGTGAGCTTTCGCTCCACCAGGTGGACGACGTTCTCCGTGGTGACTTCAGCCCCGTAGCGCCCACTCACCCGATGGGAAATCGCTTCGGCGTCGCGTACGCCGTCGATGGAGCTCACGACGAGGTACAGCAGGCGCGAAAGCTGGATCACCTGACCGTCACCTCGGCGGACAATGTACTTGCGCTCGGTGAAGCCGGATCCCTGGTACTCCCCGAGGGTCTGCAAGCCGTGGCTCAGCCGGGGAACGGGCGCGGCGCTCCACGGCATGAAGGCGCCGGCGGCCTTGGTGTGCATCGAGTGGGTGAATGACTCCGGCATGCCGTTGACGGCCGCTTCCTGTGGGAACCCGTCCCAGGGATGCGGAACCTGAACATCCAGCGTTCTGAAGCCGCTGTGTTCTTCGGACGCCGTCATTCTCTTCTCCAAGGCGCGTCTGATGTTCTGACGAATGGTCACAGCACTGGACAACAGGCGTGCCGTATGCGATACCGGGCGTGGAGCGGGTGCAGGGCCAAGTCCGTCGACCTGGCCCTGCACACCGCCCGCGGGTGTTACTGCTGGATGCTGATGGCCTGCTGCGCCTCGGACTGGGCGACGGCCCACGGCGAGCACTGGTTCAGCGCGGCCGACTCGTTGTGAGCGTCCACGTGCGCGGCCTTCTTAGTGATGCTCGTCATCTTGGTGAAGTTGAACGAGAACTTCCCCAGCGCCTCCCGGCCGGGCAGCAGTTCCGCGGTCTCGGCCTCGAGCTGGTCCATGTTCATGGGGACACCTTTCATTGAAGGGTTGTTGAGGGGTTCTGGCGGCAGAAATCCGGCAGCCGGGTCATGCGGAAACCCTGCTGTGGAGCCGGAGGCGGCAAAACCGCTGGGGAACCAGCAGGCGTACACCGGCCGCGCCGTCCAGAGACTCCGAACGGTTTGTCCGGAGGTCCCGGACAGTAGCGGAAGCGGAAGCGGGAGTGCAAACCTCCTATATGCGACATGCGTTCAAAAGCGCACGGTCGTTCACTTCCGGGTCCCCACTGGGCCGGGGGGCGCCGGCGTCCCGGCGACGGTGTGCCGACCCGTACGCGGGCTCCGAGGGGTGGGTGAACTCCGCAAAAGCCGGGGCGGATCAATGACGGTTGTCGCGCTCTGTGGGTGGCGAACTGACAGGTGGCGGGGATCCTGCCCCGTATTTCCACTCCTGGAAATACGGGTCGTTTAAGAGTGGGAATTCTCCTGCGGAAGTCATTGATTCAGTCCGGCGAACTGGGCGGACGGCTCATCTCGCCACGCCCAATAATTCGTCTGGACGGGTGTTTCGAAAAGACGGGACAGTGCAGCTTCACGCATGCCCGGCAAGGCGGCTGAGCTGCTGATTCTGTAATCCCGGCCGGCTGCCCCCTCGCGTCTGACCGCACATCGGCTTCAGCGATGGGCCCAGCAATTCGATGTAACGTCGCATCCAGCGGCAGGGAAACAACGAATTCCTGCTGTTCGAAAGGAGAGTAAGTGAAGACCATTGCGAGATCGGTGGCGGTCGCGCTTCTGACTGCCGGCGCCGTCGTGGTGCCCGCCTCCGCAGAGGCGATCGCGGCTCCGTTCCATGCCCCAGCCTCCGCGACGTTGGCGGCCCACTCGTTCGACCGAGGCGACCACTACAGCCACTACGGGTACCGCCACGGCTCCGACCTGTGGCGAGACCGTGACTACTGGCGTCATGACAACTACCGGTACCGGTACTGCGACCGCCACTCCAGGTGGGACCGGGACTGCGACCGGGACTGGCACTACCAGTCGAACCGATGGGACTGCCCCCCCTACTGGCGCCGCTAGTCCCGCTCCTGTGAAAGGCCGAGCCGCCCGCCGTCGAACCTTCCGACGGCGGGCGGCTCACCTTTTACTGAAGCGGGGGTGATCCCGGAACTCAGCGGTGGAGGGATTCTCCTATTCGCGCCCGGTACTCAGTCGACGGTCAGCCTGTAGACCGTCAGCGCCATTCCATCGACTGAAACGCAGGAATCCATCTGACTTATTGTCAACCTGGGGACAATCTTGCTGATGGTCTGAAGTTCGGCCGTACTGAGAACGGCGCTGGCGACCTTGATCAGATCGGTCAATGTTGCCTCGGACACTTCCTGACGCGCATCACCGGGGAGCAGAATCACCGTCTCACCAGTGCTGCCGCGGACGACAGCGGTCATGGAAGTTCCTCGTACGACGAGCACCTGCTACCCCTCTCGCCAGCGCACCATTTCCGACCCGCTGATCCTGGCGCGGCAGGAGGGAGGCTATCCGGTTCACCCCAGTGCGACGGCCTCCCAGCCGTCGGCCGCGTCGAGCTCCTCTTGGAGTCTGATCGCGTGGACGATACTCGCGTTGAGTGTCTTGCGAATGATGGGGTCGGAAATTCCCCACGCGTTCATCGCCTCGTTCGGGGACAGTGCCGCTGACGCCGCCTCCCGGCTTGCGGTCCGGGGACCTCGTTGTTCAGGAATGAGGCCGCTGTCCACCAGCATCGCCCGGTGATCGAGGTTGAGGACCGTTGCCCACTTCGCCAGCTGTGAGGGGAGCGGCAGGGTTCTGCCGTCCAGCGTCCGGCTGATGGTGGTCAGGCTCAGTCCGGTCAGGGCCGCCAGTTGCGCTCGGCCGCCCCTGCGCCGGCGGATGTCGTACCCGGCCGCGGTCGCGGCCGCGGAGAGGTAGGCGCCGACACGCCGTGTTTGAGCCTGTCGCCCGGTCCGGGTCCCCTGATGGAGATCTTCCGTAGTCCGCATGTCCGGAGGGTAGCGCGCATGCATGTAGTTTCACGCTAGTTGCATGCGTGCACCTTTGCAGGTCAAGGGCCTAGATCGGCATTACTCCAGGCCAACTCGTCGATCTAGTACTTATGTGCGAATAAAAATAGCCTTGCGTCACATCAGCCTGGCAACTTCCATACGTCCGTGCGTGTGGGTTAGCCGCACGGATGCAAGTCCCTTAGGGGGTCTTCTGACCATGCTCCGCCTCCATATGGCCAAGCTCCTGGTGAAGGCCAAGGAGCTTGGTGACGAAAGTGTTGCCGACGTGGCGCAGCGCACCGGTATCAGCAGGTCGACGCTCCACCGACTCGCGGCCGGGACGAAAGAACCGAGCCTGGCCACGCTCTGGACGCTGCGCGACGCCTACGGGGTCGGGCTCGACACTCTCGTGTACGACGACCCGCTGACCACGCGGCGCACCGCCGCTTCACGCCGGTGGCCGGCGCCCGCTCCAGTCGGACGTCGGCGCGGGTCCGGCTGACGGCCCACGGAGCCCGCGGGGGGCGGTCTCTCCTCGTCACCCAGCCCGACACCGTTCCTCCACTCACGATCGGAAGCAGGCTTTGATTTCTCATGCCCAGGCCGTGTCCGGCGGCCTCACAACGAGGGAACCGGCCCTCATCACCCGCGCCCAGCAAGGCGATCCCGAGGCGTTCGGCGAGCTGTACCGGATGTACCACGACGTCGTCGCCGCGTTCATCGGCCTCCGCGTCAGATCGAACCCGACGCTCGCCGAGGACCTCACCGCCGATGTCTTCATGAAGGCGTGGGCCAAGATCGGCACCTTCCGGTGGACCGGCACGCCGATCCGTGCCTGGCTGTGCACGATCGCCCGCAACGTGGTCGCGGACCACTTCAAGGTCGCCGCGACACGGCGGCTGACCTTCGTGGACCAGATCACCCACGTGTGGGACGCCTGGGTGACCCCGGTGAGCACCGCCGAGGACACGGTCCTGTCCACCCTTGCCGCTGCCGACCTGCACCACGCCCTGTCCGGGATCACGCCACGTCAACAGGCCGTCATCCGGCTCCGGTTCCTCCGCGAACTGTCCGTCAGCGAGACGGCCCGCACCATGGGCACCACCGACGCCGCCGTCAAGACCCTGCAGTGGCGCGCGCTCGACTCCCTCCGCAGGGCCTATGTGGAGGCGGGAGCATGACGACCACTCCCGACAGCCGCGGCGATGTCGAGATCGAGCGCGAACTGACCGAGCAGCTGGCGCAGTTGGCCCGCAGGTTCATCGCCGGCCTCCAGGCGCAGGGACGCCTGGTGGAAACGGGCGGCGCCGAAGCCCTCAAACGGCTTCAGGGCCAGGACGAGGCGCAGCGCGGCCTGCCCGAGACGGACCAGCCGGCCGCCGACGTCACCGAAGCCGTCGCCGGCCCGAAGCCGCCCACCCCGGCACTCCGTGGCGCGATCGCCCCGCCCGGCACCGGCCTTGACGCGCCGCCGGCGTCCGACACCGCGGTGAGTGTGCCGCAGCCGGCCGTCGTGCCGGTCGCCGAGCAGATCCCCGCGATCAGGCCCGCCGCCGCTCGGACCACGAGCACCGAGGAGCAGGGCGCGGCCGACTGGACGCCGGCGCAGGCCCGTACCGCCGCTGTGGCCGCCAAGCTGCGGGCCGAGAACGAAGGCCGGCTCGAGACCACGCACATCACCTGGGACCACGAGCGCGTCGTCATCCACATCCACGCCCTCTCGCTCGACCACTGGGAGTACTGGCTGACCGCCATCGGCGCGGCACTCGACGCTCCCACCCATCGCGCCGGATGGGCCCAGACCGCCGCCGGACGGATCGACGCCGTCGACGTTCACCTCACCGCCTACCAAGTGCCTCACCTCCTCGACGAAGCCGCGGAGGCCGCCGGCGAGCCGTTCTTTCTGGGAGGCCGCGTCTACGACCTCGCCCGCGGCCAGGTCGACCGGCACGGCCAGATGTGGAGCTGCCTCGGCCGGCGCCAGGAGGACGGCATGCCGCTGCTGACCCTCTGCGGCACCAGCGGCCCTCCTTACCCGCTCACCTCGATCGTCACGGCCAACGGCCCTCTCTCCGCCGTTGAGACGCAGACCGCCGCAGCCTCGTCCCCGGACGCCGAAGACATCCCGTGAACACCTACCCCGATCACGGTGAGCCGCGTCCAGGGGACTCGCATGGCCGGGACGGGCCGGGACGGGTCGTTCTCAACTCGTGAAGCCGATCCGCGCGAGGCGCAGGGGGCCGCGCAGCCCGAGGCGCAGATCGTGTACGCCGGCGGCGGTGGCCGGGGCGGTGAGGGTGGTGTAGTCGTACGCGTCCGACGTGGGGGTGTCCAGGACGACGGACGCGATCACCGGGTCGCCGTCCAGGGAGAGTTCGACGGTGCCCTCGCCCGCCACCTCGACGCTCACCCGTGTCACGCCCGCGCCGAAGTCGCAGTGGCGGTAGAGGAGTTCGCCCTGCCTGCCGGGAGCGGGCGTCACCGCGTCGCCCGTCGTCCTCGTCCGGTCGACGATCTCGATGCCCGACTGCTCGTCGAAGCCGGCGGCGTTCAGGCCGTGTTCCAGAACCGGGCGCGGCGTGCCGGGCTCGCCGTCGAGGGTGAGGGTGGTGCGGAGGCGGACGTCCTCGCTGGAGGCGCCGACGAGGAGGTCGTACGGACCTGGCTCCAGACGCCGGCGCCCTTGTGACACGTCCCAGAACTCCATTTGGGAGAGGGGGACTTCGAAAGTCAGGTCCGCCTTTTCGCCGGGCGCGAGCGTGATGCGGCGGTGGGCGGCCAGCTCCCGGCGCGGGCGCGGGACCGACGGGTCCGCGGCGCGGGTGTAGAGCTGGGCGACCTCGTCCGCGGTGACGCCTCCGTGGTTGGTGACCGCGAAGGACACGCGCACCGTGTCCTGCTCGACCCGGACCGCCAGGTCGCCGTATCCGAACGACGTGTACGACAGCCCGTGTCCGAAGGGGAACAGCGGGGTGCCCTCGAAGTACAGGTACGTCTGGCGGCTGCCGATCACGTCGTAGTCGAGCAGGTCCGGCAGGTCGGAGTCGTCCGCGTACCAGGTCTGCGGGAGCCGGCCGGCGGGGGAGGAGTCACCGGCCAGCACCCGGGCCAGGGCGGTGCCCGCCGCCTGGCCGCCGTGGGCGGTCCACAGCACCGCCCGCAGGGGAGCGGGGTCGACCGCGTACGGGTACGCCGAGACCAGCACCAGCGCCGTGTTCCGGTTCGCGGTGCGGGCCGCGCGCAGCAGCCGCTCCTGGTGCTCCGGCAGCCGCAGGGTCGTACGGTCCTGTGTCTCGCGGCCGTTGATGTGCGGGTCGTTGCCCGCCACCACCAGCACCACGTCGGCCGACCGGGCCGCGCGCGCCACCGCCTCCTCCCCGCGCTCGGACACGACCAGTTCGAAGACCTCCGCGGCCTCCGCGCCGTCCGGCCCGTTCTCCTCGGCGATCCTCACGCCGTCGGCGGTGACACGGACGTGGCGACCGGTCCCGATGTGCCGCAGGAGGTGCCCGCCGCCGTGCGGTTCGAGGCGGAACGTCTCCTGCACCACCCAGCCGCCGGGCTGGTCGGCCGAGGCGCGCACACAGCCGTCGTCGGCCACCGAGAGGTAGTGGCCGTCCGGTGCGCGCAGGGTCAGGACGCCCTCGCCCCAGTCCATCAGGGACAGCATGGTGCCGGTGGCGTCGGTGGTGAGCGGCGGCAGGTCGGTGCGGCCGGCCAGCAGGGCCGGGTCCAGCGCCCCCTCCGCGCCGCGCGCCGGACCCTCGGCCTTCCCGGGCGGCACGTGCAGGAAGCGGCCGTCGGCCGTGCGCAGCCGCACCTGGTCCACCCCCTCCGCGAACTCGACGCGCTCGGCGCCGAACCGCTCGTACAGACCCTCCAGCGGTGTGGACCGGCGCAGCAGCGTTCCGCTGTACCAGTCGAGCTTGCACTCGTCGGCGAGCGGGCCGACCACGGCGACGCGGGTGCCGGCGGCCAGGGGCAGCAGCCCGTCGTTGCTCAGCAGCACGACCGCCTGCTCGGCGGCCTCCAGCGCGAGCGCCCGGTGCTCGGGCGTGTCGAACTCCCCGGCGCCGGCGTGCGGATCGTCCCGCGGGTCGAACTCGCCGAGCCGGAAGCGCACCGAGAGCTGCCGGCGCACGGCCGTGTCGACGTCGGCCTCGGTCAGCAGGCCCTGCTCCAGGGCGCCCCGCACCCGCGCCACGGTCTTCGCCGGATCCGTGCCGTGGTCGGTGAGGCTGTCCACGCCGGCCAGCAGCGCGGCCGCGGCGGCCTCCTCGTGCGTGGCGAAGTAGTGCTCGGAGTCGACCAGGTTGGAGGGCGCGCCCGCGTCCGAGCAGACCAGCAGGTCCTCGTCGGTCCAGGTGCGCAGATGCTCGCGCAGATACGGCGAGACGTGGTTGGGGCGGCCGTTGACCAGGTTGTAGGCGGGCATCACACCGGCCACCGCGCCGGCCGTCACCGCCTCCCGGAACGCCCGCAGGTCGTACTCGTGCAGGACGCGCGGGCGCACCGAGGAGGACGTGGTGTCCCGGCGGGTCTCGTTGTTGTGCGCCAGCCAGTGCTTGAGGACCGGTGCCGTGCGCCAGTACGTCGGATGACCGCCGCGCAGGCCGCGCGTGTAGGCGACGGCGATCGCCGACGTCAGCTTCGGATCCTCCGAGTAGCCCTCCTCGTTGCGGCCCCACAGCGGGTGGCGCAGCAGATTCACCACCGGGGCCCAGACGTTGAGGCCGACGCGGTCGTCGCGGGCGCGCATCGCCCGGACCTCGCGGGACACCGCCTCGCCGATCCGGCGCACCAGGTCGTCGTTCCAGGTGGCGCCGAGCCCGACGGCCTGCGGGAAGACCGTCGCCGGGCCCATCCACGCCACGCCGTGCAGCGCCTCCTGACCGGTGCGGAACGCGGCGACGCCCAGCCGCGGAACGGCGGGCGCGAACTGGTGCAGGAAGGAGACCTTCTCGTCGAGGGTCAGCCGCGCCAGCAGATCGTCGACGCGCTTCGCGAACGGCAGCCGCGGATCGCGGAACGGAGGCGTGTGAGGCGTTCGTACGGTCACGTGGGGGTCCCCTAGCGCTGGAACGGCAAGCCTCTTTCGAAGCGCTTCGATGCTCAGGCGACTCGGGGGTGGGTGTCAAGACGGTCCGGGGCAACACGTGCGGTTCCCGGCCCGCACCTCAAGGGGCATATGAGACCAGTCCCGTAGGCCCCGCCTCCGAGCAATCTTGGATCCGACCCTTGTGCGCCCTCAGGTGTTCACTTAACCTCGCAGCAACATCGAAGCGCTTCGACTCAGTTCGACCTCGCCGTACGGTCACTCCTCGTGCGGACACGGCGGACACCCCCAGTACGGACATTCCTCCGAGGACCGCTTCAGCTCAGCCAGTTCCACTCGAGACATCGAGCATCGACAGATCGATACATCGAGACACCGCAGCCGACGGCCCCACCGCCGGGTGTCCTGGTGCGCCACGAAGGGTTGACGCAATGACGCCGAACGCCGCCTCCACCGGCCCCAGCCGGAGAAACTTCCTCGCCTCCACGGCGGTCGCCGCCGTAGCCGTGGCGGGAGGGATGCCGCTGCTCACCGCCTGCGGTGGTGGCGACAGCGGTTCGCGCGGCGGCACCACGTCGGGCAAGGGCGCCAGGAAGCTGCTGCCGGCCTACGTCGCGAACAACGTCGTCCCGCCCGACATCCCCGCCAAGAACGGCTCCGCCGTCGGCTTCACCCGCCCGCTCGACCTCGCCGGCCTCAAGACCTCCGTGCCGAAGAAGCTCGGCAAGGGCGGCAAGGTCAGCGTCATGTCGCCCTTCTGGGGCTCCCCGCCCAAGCAGGACAACGCGTACTACCGGTCGATGAACGACCTCATCGGCGTCGACGTCGTCTGGCAGAACCAGGACGGCAACACCTACGACCAGAAGCTCGGAGCGGTCCTCGCCTCCAGCAGCATCCCGGACGTCGTGGTGGTCCCCGGCTGGAACATGGGCGGCAAGATACCCAGCGCCATCACCAGCAAGTTCGCCGACCTCGGCCCCTACCTGTCCGGGGACAAGGTCAAGGAGTACCCGAACCTCGCGGCGATCCCGTCGGACGCCTGGCAGCGCTCCATCTTCGGCGGCAGGCTCCGCGGCCTGCCGATGCCGGCCTCCTACGTCACGAACATCGTGCCCCTCTACCGCCGGGACCTCTTCGACAAGGAGGGGTACGAAGTCCCCCGCTCGGCGGACGAGTTCCTGGCGCTGGCCAAGGAGATCACCAACGCCCGGGCCAAGCGGTGGGCCTGCGGCGACATGAAGTGGACGGCGTTCAACGCCTTCGGTGTGCTCTCCGGCGGCGAGAAGCCCCTCGGCTGGGACCTCGTCGACGGCAAGCTGGTCAACCGCGTCGAGACCCAGGAGTACCTGGAGGCGCTGGAGTGGACCCGCAAGCTGTTCGCCGCCGGATACGTCCACCCCGACTTCGAGCTGGGCAAGAGCGCCTCCACCGACCCGGGACCCAAGTTCGCCGCCGGCGAGTTCCTGATCTACAACAACGACATCTCGCAGTGGTACGGCCGGGCCGCCGAACAGGCCACCCAGAACCCGGACTTCAAGGTCTCGGGCATGGACGTCTTCGGCCACGACGGCGGCCACCCCACCCTGTGGGCCACCCAGCCCGCCAACATCTTCGCCTTCGTCAGCAAGAAGGCCTCCGAGTCGGTCGTCCGTGACGTGCTGGCCGTCGCCAACGTCACCGCCGCCCCGTACGGCACCAAGGAGTACATGCTCACCAACTACGGCGTCGAGGGCACGCACTACACCCTGAAGGACGGCGTGCCCGTCAAGAACGACAAGGGCAACAACGAGGTCATGAACGCCTACGTCATGGTCGCGAGCCCCGCCCCGACCCTCGCCCACCCCGACCTCCCCGACATCACCAGGGCGCAGGTCGAGTGGCAGCAGCGGATGGGCGCCTTCACCAGGAAGTCCGCCTTCTACGGCATGCAGATCACCGAACCCTCCCGCTGGACCAACCTGTCCAACGACTTCGAACAGCTGGAGGACGACATCGTCCGCGGCCACAAGAAGATCGCCGACATGCAGCAGGCCGTCTCCGACTGGAAGAGCAAGGGCGGCGACAGGCTGCGCGACTGGTACAGGAAGATCCTCGACGAGAACGGTTCGGCGGCAGGCTGACCCGGGCGCTGAGGCAAGGAGACCGGCCGTGTCCCACAGCACGGTGCCCCGGAGCAGGACCGAGGCCGACCCGACGGCGAGGACAGCGGGGGCGTCCGGCGGCGCCACCGGAACCCGGGACGATCCGCACCCGGGGAGGCTGAGCCTGCGCGTCAGGTTCAGACGCGACCGCGTGGTGCTCCTGATGACACTCCCGGCCGTCGTCCTCGTCCTGCTGTTCAACTACCTACCGATCCTCGGCAACGTCGTCGCCTTCCAGGACTACGACCCCTACATCAGCGACAACGGCGTCGTCTCCATCCTGCACAGCCCCTGGGTGGGCCTGGAGAACTTCCAGGCGATCTTCGCGGACTCGGCCTTCTGGAACGCGGTGCAGAACACCCTGGTGCTGTTCTTCCTCCAGCTCGTGCTGTACTTCCCCATCCCGATCCTGCTCGCGCTGCTCATCAACAGCGTGGTCAGACCCCGGGTGCGGGCGGTCGCGCAGGCCGTGCTGTACCTGCCGCACTTCTTCTCCTGGGTGCTGGTCGTCGCCGTCTTCCAGCAACTGCTCGGCGGCGCCGGACTGCTCTCCCAGCTGCTGCGGCAGCACGGCTACGACGGCCTCGACATCATGACCGACCCCAGCACCTTCAAGTTCCTCATCACCGCGCAGAGCGTGTGGAAGGACGCCGGCTGGGGGATCATCGTCTTCCTCGCCGCGCTCGCCTCGGTGAGCCCGGACCTGTACGAGGCCGCCGCGATGGACGGCGCCGGACGGTGGCGCCGCATCTGGCACGTCACGCTGCCCGCGCTGCGCCCGGTGATCGCGCTGCTGCTCGTGCTGCGCGTCGGCGACGCCCTCACCGTCGGCTTCGAGCAGATCCTGCTGCAACGCGACGCCGTCGGCCCCGGCGCCGCGGAGGTCCTGGACACCTTCGTGTGGTGGAACGGCGTGCGCAACCAGGACTTCGGCTACGCGGCCGCCGCCGGCCTGATCAAGGGCGTGGTCAGCCTCGGACTGGTCCTCGCCGCGAACAAGGTGGCCCATCTCATGGGCGAGCAGGGGGTGTACCGGAAGTGACCGCCGTGATCGGCAAGCCCGTACGCGAACGCCGCCGGTGGGCCGCCCCGGCCCGGCCGGTGTGGGAGGAGAAGCCCACCGGGGCCGGTCTCGCGGGCAAGGGACTGGTCCTGACCCTGGCCTGCCTGGCGATCCTCTTCCCGCTGTGGATCGTCGTCGTCACCAGCCTCTCCTCGCGCAGGACCATCGACGAGGCCGGAGGTCTCGTCATGGTGCCCAAGGGCGTCACCTTCGTCGCCTACCGGGAACTGCTCGGCGGCGGCCAGGTCACCCGCGCCGCGGTCGTCAGCATCCTGGTCACCCTGGTCGGCACGCTGTTCTCGATGACCGTGTCCGTGCTGTGCGCCTACGGCCTGTCCCGCACCGGTTCGCTGGGCCACCGCTGGATCCTGATGACGCTGCTGGCGACGATGTTCTTCAGCGCCGGTCTCATCCCGACCTACCTGCTGGTGCAGACCCTCGGTCTGACCGACACCTACCTCGCGCTGATCCTGCCCAGCGCGGTGAGCGTGTTCAACATCCTCGTGCTGCGCGGCTTCTTCATGAACATCTCGCCGGAACTCGTCGACAGCGCCCGCATCGACGGCGCCGGCGACCTGCGCATCCTGTGGCAGATCGTGATGCCGCTGTCCCGCGCGGTGCTCGCCGTGATCACGCTGTTCTACGCGGTCGGCTACTGGAGCGCGTGGTTCAACGCGTCCCTGTACCTCAACGACCAGAGCATGCTGCCGCTCCAGAACGTCATGATCCAGCTCGTCCAGAAGCAGCAGGCCCCGGTGGGCCTCGCCCAGTCCATCAAGACCGGTCAACTGTCCGGACTGGCCGTGCAGATGGCGGTCATGGTGATGGCACTGCTGCCGGTGGCCGTGCTGTCGCCGTTCGTCCAGAAGCACTTCAGGAAGGGGATGCTCACGGGGGCCGTCAAGGGATAGGCGGCTTCTGCGCGGGGCCCTTCTTCCAAGGTGAGGACACTGTCATGCAGATGACCAACGGCCGGATTCTCTTCGGCGGCGACTACAACCCCGAGCAGTGGCCCGAGGAGACCTGGCACGAGGACGTCCGGCTGATGAAGGACGCCGGGGTCAACTCCGTCACCCTCGGCGTGTTCTCCTGGTCGAAGCTCGAACCGCACCCCGGCGCACGGGAGTTCGGCTGGCTCGACACGGTGATGGACCTCATGGAGGCGAACGGCGTCGGAGTCGTCCTCGCCACCCCCACCTCCTCGCCCCCGCCCTGGATGGGCCGCCTGCACCCCGACACCCTGCCCCGTGACGAGGACGGCCGCACCGAGTGGTGGGGCGGCCGGCAGCACTTCTCGCACTCCAGCGCCACCTACCGCCGCTACGCCGCCGCCATCACCGAGGACCTGGCCGCCCGCTACGCCGGCCACCCCGCCCTCACGATGTGGCACATCAACAACGAGTACTGCACCCACGACCACGGCGACGAGGCCGCCGCCGCCTTCCGCCGCTGGCTGCGCACGAAGTACGGCACCCTCGACGCCCTGAACACCGCCTGGGGAACGGCGTTCTGGAGCCAGGGCTACGACAGCTGGGACGGCATCCTGCCCCTGCGCCGCGCCCACTACCTGAAGAACCCCGCCCAGGTCCTGGACTTCCGCCGCTTCACCTCCGACATGCTCTTGGAGTGCTACCGCGCCGAACGCGACATCGTCCGCCGGCACACCCCGCACCTTCCGGTCACCACCAACTTCATGCCGCTGTGGTCCGGTCAGGACGGCTGGCGCTGGGCCGCCGAGGAGGACGTCGTCTCCGTCGACCTCTACCCCGACCCGCGCGACCCCCTCGGCGCCCAGTACGGCGCGCTCGTCCAGGACCTCACCCGCTCCCAGGCCCGCGGCCCCTGGATGCTCATGGAACAGGCGGCCGGTCCGGTCAACTGGCGTGCCGTCAACCATCCCAAGCCGCCCGGGCTCAACCGCCTGTGGTCCCTTCAGGCGGTGGCCCACGGAGCCGACGCCGTCTGCTACTTCCAGTGGCGTCAGTCCCGGCAGGGCGCGGAGAAGTTCCACTCCGCGATGGTCGGCCACGCCGGCGAGCAGGGCCGTACGTTCCAGGAGGTCAAGCGGATCGGCGCCGAACTGCGGCGGATCGGCGCCGAGGTGTCCGGCACCCACGGCACCCACGACATCGCGATCCTCCACGACTGGCACTCCTGGTGGGCCTGCGACCAGGACGGCCGCCCGTCCGCGCACGTCGCGTACCCCGAGGTCCTGCGCGCCTGGCACCGCGCCCTGTGGGAAGCCCGCCTCGCCACCGACTTCGCCCACCCCGAGCACGACCTCACCGCCCACCGGCTCGTCGTCGTCCCCCAGCTCTACCTGCTCACCGACGCCGCGATCGACAACCTCCTGGCGTACGTCGCCGGCGGCGGCACCCTCGTGTGCGGTTTCCTCACCGGGGTGGCCGACGAGGACGACCGCATTCGCCCCGGCGGCATGGATCCGCGGCTGCGCGAACTGTTCGGCATCCGCACGCTGCACGAGTGGTGGCCGCTGGACGCGGGGGAGAGCGTCGCGTGCGCGGGCGGACTGCGCGGGACGCTGTGGTCGGAGGAGATCGAGGCCGACGGCACCGCCGACGAGACGGTCCCGTACCAGGGCGGCGAGCTCGACGGGCTGCCCGCCGTGCTGCGCCGGGGCCGCGCCTGGTACGTCTCCACCCTCCCGGAGCCCGAGGCGCTGCGCGCCCTGCTCATCCGTGTCGCCGCCGGTGCGGGCGTCCGCCCGGTGCTGGACGGACTGCCCGCCGGGGTCGAGGCCGTCCGGCGCGGGGAGCTGCTGTTCCTGCTCAACCACGGGCGTGAGCCGGTGACCGTCGACGTGCCGGGCACCCACCACGACCTGCTCACCGGGGCGGCCGTGACCGGTCGCACGACGCTCGGACGGTACGGAGCGGCGGTGCTGAAACCGTGACCGGCGGACTTCACCACGGAACCTGGGAACCTCTCCCGGCCGCCCGCTGGGAGGACGCCTTCCTCAGCGGCAACGGCCACCACGGCGCCCTGGTGTTCGGCGATCCGGACGACGACCGCGTGATCGTCACCCATCACACCCTCGTCCGCCCCAACGGCGGCGAGCACGCCAGACCCCCACTCCTCGCCGATGAACTGCCTGCTCTCCAGGACCGGTTGCTCGCCGGTGATCGCACCGCCGCCGAGTCCTTCACCGACGGCCGGCCGTTGCAGTGGGTGCAGCCCTTCCACCCGGCCTTCCGGATCCGGCTGAGCCGCCCGCCCCGCGCCCCGCAGGTCCCCCGAGTTCACGACTCCGCTCGAACCGGGGGGACCCCCATCCGCCGCTCGGTCGACTTCACCAGCGGCGAGGTGACGGCGGTGTGCGGGGACCGGATCAGCCGCGTCTTCGTCTCCCGCGCCGACGACGTGATCGTCCAGCACGTCACCGCGCCCGGTCCCACGCTCGACGTTCGCCTGGACCACCGGCTTCCCGGCGTACCGCCCGGCCTCGGCGTCGGCCACGGGGCGCGGCTCACCGCCGAGGGCGCCGTGCTGAGCCTGCACGCCCGCTACCCCGGCAGCGACCGCGCCTACACCGGCGTGCTGCTGATCGCCGTCACCGGTGGCGCCACGGTGCTCGCCCCGTCCGGAGCGCGCGTCACCGGCGCGGACTCGGTGCTGCTGCTCACCCGGGTGCGCCGGCACACCGGTGCACCGGCCGTGACCGGGGAAGCGGCGGCCCTGCTCGACCTGCTGACCGGGCGGACGTACGACGACCTCCTCGACCGCCATCTGCCCGCGCACCGCACCGCCTACCACCGAGTCACCCTCGACCTGCGCGGCGAACCCGCCGAACGTGCCCTGCCTGGTTCGGAGTTGCTCAAGCGGCCGGGGAGCGCGGCCCTGGCGGAGCGGCTGTTCGCGGCGGGCCGCTACCATCTGCTCTCCGCCAGCGGCCTGCTCCCGCCCCGGCTCACCGGACTGTGGACCGGCGACTGGGACACGGCCTGGTCCGGCGCGTTCACCACGGACGCCAACCTCAACCTCCAGACCGCCTCCGCCGCCGCGGCCGGCCTCCCCGAGGTCGGCGAGGCCCTGGCCCGGCTCGTCGAGGCACAACTCCCCGAGTGGCGGGACAACGCCCGCGCGATCTTCGGCACCCGAGGGGCCGTCGCGCCCGCGCACACCGACGGCGAGTCCGGCCACGCGTACCACTTCAGCCGTGAGTACCCGCTGCACCTGTGGACCGCCGGCGCCGACTGGCTGCTCAAGCCGCTCGTCGACCTCGACGAGACACGCGGCGCCCAGGACCCGCGCACCGCCGCCGCGCTCGCCGAAGCCGCCCGGTTCTACGAGGACTTCCTCACCCGCACCGACGAACACGGCCACCTCGTGGTCGTCCCCTCCTACTCGCCCGAGAACCGCCCCGCCAACGCCAGCTGGGGCACGCTCAACGCGGCCATGGACCTCTCCGCCGCCCGGCACACCCTGCGGACGGCCGCCGCCTACCACCCCGGCACCCCCGACGCCGACCGATGGGAGGCCCTCGCCGACCGCCTCCCACCGCACCGGATCAACGCCGACGGCGCCCTCGCCGAATGGGCGTGGCCCGGCCTGGCGGACGCCTACGACCACCGCCACCTCAGCCACCTCTACGCCGTCTGGCCGCTGGACGAGATCGACCCCCACGACACCCCGGACCTGGCCGCCGCCGCCCACCGCGCCCTCGCACTGCGCGGCACGGAGAACGACTCGGCCCACGGCCACCTCCACCACGCCCTGATCGCGGCCCGCCTCGGCGACGGCGACCGCGTCGCCCGCGCCCTCCGGTACGTGCTGGAGGGCGACTACTTCCACGCCTCCCTGATGAGCGCCCACTACCCGGACCGGAACGTCTACAACGCCGACGCCGCCCACACCCTGCCCGCCGTACTGATCGAGGCGCTGGTGCGGTCCACCCCGGACCGGCTCGTTCTGCTGCCCGCGCTCCCGCCGGCGTACCCGGAGGGCGCACTGCGCGGGATCCGCACCCGGTTCGGGGCCGAAGTCGACCTGGCCTGGAGCCCAGACGCGGCCACGGCGCTGCTGCGCCCCACCCGCACCCTCCGCATCGACCTGAGGACTCCCTCCGGCGCACGACCGCTCGACCTGGTCGCCGGAGAGGCCCGCGCCCTCGACCTGAGGACGTGGTGACCCCCCGCAACTCCCCCCACCCATGGAAGGGACACCACCATGGCAACACGCACCCGGAGCAGGCTCTCCACGGCGCTGCTCGCGCCCGCCCTCGCCCTCGGCGCCACCGTCGGCCTCGCCTCCGCCCCCGCCCAGGCCGCCGTCTGGAACTCCTGCGACCAGTGGGGCAACACCACACTGAACGGCTACACGCTGTACAACAACATCTGGGGCTCCGGCACCGGCAGCCAGTGCATCTGGGCCAACTCCGGCACCAACTGGGGCGTGTGGGCGAACCACCCCAACACGGGCGGCATCAAGTCCTACCCGAACGCCAAGAAGGTGGTCAACAAGTCGGTCACCTCCCTCGCCTCGCTCACCAGCAGCTACAACGTCACCGTCCCGTCCTCCGGCGCGTACAACACCTCGTACGACATCTGGGACACCGGCTACAAGTACGAGGTCATGCTCTGGGTCAACAAGACCGGGGCCGTCGGCCCGCTCGGCAGTTCCCAGGGCAGCGTCACCCTCGGCGGCTCGACCTGGACCGTCTACAAGGGCAACAACGGCTCGAACGAAGTGTTCTCGTTCATCCGCAGCTCCAACTCCAGTTCCGGCACGGTGAACATCCTGCCCATCCTGAAGTGGATCAAGGACACCAAGGGCTGGTTCGGCAACGTGACCATCGGGGACGTGCAGTTCGGCTACGAGATCACGTCGTCGTCCGGCGGACTGGACTTCACCACCAACAGCCTCACGGTCAGCAGCAGCTGACCCGGGGGCCCATGAGTGTGCGGCCGGTCCCGCATAGGGGAGGGACCGGCCGCACGTCCGCGTCCGGGCCGCGCTACCCGGCGACCGGCAGCTCGGCCCCGTCCCGCAGGAACAGCGGGATCCGGTCCAGGGGAGCGTCGACCGTCACGGCCGTACCGCCCGCGTACTCCCGGCCGGTCCACGCGTCGGTCCACCGCGCGCCCGCCGGGAGGTACGCGGTGCGGGCCGTGGCCCCGGCCGTCAGCACCGGGGCGACCAGCAGATCCCGGCCGAGGAGGTAGGAGTCGTCCGCCGTCCACGCCGTCTGGTCCGCGGGGAACTCCAGGAACAGCGGCCGCATCACCGGCAGCCCCTCCTCGTGGGCCTCCCGCATGACCTCCAGCACATACGGCTTCAGGCGCTCGCGCAGCCGCAGGTACTTCTCCAGGACGGGGTACGCCCGCTCGCCGTACGACCAGACCTCGTTGGGGCCGCCGGTCATCTCCGGGCCGAGCGGCATGCCCGGGTCACGGAAGCCGTGCAGCCGCATCAGCGGGGACAGCGCGCCGAACTGGAACCAGCGCACCAGCAGCTCCTGGTAGGCGGGGTCGTCCGGGTCGCCGCCGTGGAAGCCGCCGATGTCGGTGTTCCACCAGGGGATCCCGGACAGCGCGGTGTTCAGGCCGGCCGCGATCTGGCGGCGCAGGGTCGCGAAGTCGGTGCCGATGTCACCGGACCACAGGGCGGCGCCGTGCCGCTGACTGCCCGCCCACGCCGAGCGGTTGAGGGTGATCACCTCGTCCACGCCGGCGGCGCGAAGGCCCTCCTCGAAGGCGCGGGAGTTCTCCGCCGGGTAGAGGTTGCCGACCTCCAGGCCGGGGCCCGCCCAGTAGCGCAGGTTCTCGGCGAAACCCGGCTTCAGCTCCGGCTCGCAGGCGTCCAGCCAGAACGCCGTGATGCCGTACGGGTCCAGGTAGTTCTCCTTGATCCTGGACCACACGAACGCGCGCGCCTCGGGGTTGGTGGCGTCGTAGAAGGCCACCTGGACGGTCGAGGCGACCTGCTTGTCCGGCCAGTCGGCGTGCGCCATCGGACCGTACTGCGTGCCGATGAAGTAGCCGCGTTGCTCCATCACCGGGTGGTTCTCGCTCAGCGGGGACACCGACGGCCAGACGGACACCACCAGCTTGATGCCGAGGTCCGCCAGCTCGCGCACCATCGCCGCCGGGTCCGGCCACTCCTCGGGGTCGAACTTCCACTCGCCCAGGTGGGTCCAGTGGAAGAAGTCGCAGACGATCGCGTCGATGGGCAGGTTCCGCCGTTTGTACTCCCGGGCCACTTCGAGGAGTTCGTCCTGGGTGCGGTAGCGCAGCTTGCACTGCCAGAAGCCGGCCGCCCACTCGGGCAGCATGGGCGTACGGCCGGTCACCGCGCTGTAGCGGCGCTGGGCATCGGCCGGGGACCCCGCGGTGATCCAGTAGTCGATCTGGCGGGCGGAGTCCGCCACCCAGCGGGTGCCGTTCCCGGCCAGCTCCACGCGGCCGATGGCCGGGTTGTTCCACAGCAGGGTGTAGCCGCGGCTGGAGGTGAGCACGGGGATGGCCACCTCGGCGTTGCGCTGGACCAGGTCGACGACCAGGCCCTTCTGGTCCAGCCGGCCGTGCTGGTGCTGGCCGAGGCCGTACAGCCTCTCGTCGTCGTAGGCGCAGAAGCGCTGCTCCAGGCGGTGGTGGCCGTTGCCGACGGCGGTGTAGAGGCGGGGGCCGGGCCACCAGAAGTGGGCGCGCTCCTCCGCCAGCAGTTCCGTGAGGTCGTCCGTGCGCAGGAAGCGGATCAGGCCCGCGGCGTCGACGTCGACCGTGAGCGTGCCGACGGTCAGGCGCCCCCGGCCGTCCTCGATCTTGACGGTGCTCTCGGTGGCCGGCGCGTGGGCGAGGAGCGCGCCGGGCAGGTCGTCCAGGAGCGGGCCCCCGAGCCGGGCGCGCACCCGGACCGCGTCCGGCCCCCACGGCTCGATGCGTACGGTCTCCTGGCGGCCGCTCCACTCCAGCACGCCGTCCCGGTCGCGGAACATGCCGACCGTGGGGGAGGACTGGGCGAGGCTGACCGGGCCGTGCGGGGGCTGGGTCTCGGCATGCTGGTTCACGAGTGCTCCTTGAAGGAGTGCGGACGGGGAGTCCTGCGAGAAGGCGTGAGAAGGCATGGCGCCGCCCCGAGCGGGCCGGGCCCGGGACGGAGCGGACCGGTTTCAGGAGCCGGAGCGGACCGGCCCGGAACTCGCCCGGACCGTCAACTCGGGTGCGATCAGCACCACTTCGTCCGCGCCCTGCCCGTCGAGCTTGGCCACCAGGCGCGCGACCGCGTGCCGGCCCATCTCCTGGGCGGGGATGCCCACCGAGGTCAGGCGCACCGAGGCCTGGACGGCGACCTGGTCCGGGCAGATCGCGACCACCGACACGTCCTCGGGGACCGCGCGGCCCTGCTGGCGCAGCAGGGCGAGCAGGGGTTCGACGGCGGACTCGTTCTGCACGACGAAGCCGGTGGTGCCCGGACGCTCGTCGAGGATCCGGGCCAGGGTCACCGCCATCGCGTCGTACCCGCCCTCGCACGGGCGGTGCAGCAGGCCCAGGCCCAGCTCGCGGGCCCGGGAGCGCAGACCGTCGAGGGTGCGTTCGGCGAAGCCGGTGTGCCGTTCGTAGACCGCGGGAGCCTCGCCGATGACGGCGATGTCATGGTGCCCGAGCAGCGCCAGATGCTCCACGCACAGCGCGCCCGTCGCACCCCAGTCCAGGTCCACGCAGGTCAGGCCGCTGGTGTCGGCGGGCAGCCCGATCAGGACCGACGGCTGGTCGGTCCCGCGCAGCAGCGGCAGCCGTTCGTCGTCCAGCTCGACGTCCATCAGGATCATGGCGTCGGCGAGCCCGCTGCCGGTGACCCGGCGCACCGCGTCGGGGCCCTCCTCACCGGTGAGCAGCAGCACGTCGTAGCCGTACGTGCGGGCGGTGGTCGCCACGGCGATGGCGATCTCCATCATCACCGGCACGTACATGTCGGTACGCAGCGGGATCATCAGGGCGATGATGTTGGACCTGCTGCTCGCCAGGGCGCGGGCGCCCGCGTTCGGGTGGTAGCCGAGCTGCCGGATGCTCTCCTCGACCCGCTGCCGGGTACTCGCGGAGATGGACCGCTTGCCGCTGAGGACGTAGCTCACCGTGCTCGCCGAGACTCCGGCGTGCTGGGCGACCTCGGCGAGGGTGACCATCCAGCTCTCCAAGTGTTGTGAAGCGCTTCGACAGTGCGCGGTGCTGACATCGGGGTGTGAGAGTGGTTTGACAGTAACCCCGGCGGAGGTGGGTGTCCATAGTCTGTCGAAGCGCTTCGATTGTTTTCTTCCCCTGGCCCGGAGCGGGGCCATCCGAACGGAGTACAGGAGTGGTCGTCACGCCCCGCACACACGATGCTGGGGTGGCATCACACCGAGACAGACGGTGCACTGCGAACGTCCGTGCGCGTGGGGTGGTGGGTCCGCCCGGTATCGGGTACATACGATCCAGTAGCACCGGTCGGTAACGTACCGCCCCCACATCCCTATTCGCGGCGAGGTGAGCCTCATGTCCGCACCAACGTCCAACAAGCCCACCGTCACCGAGCGCGAGGCCCGCCAGGTGGCGGAGGCCGCCCGGGAGCAGGACTGGCGCAGGCCCAGCTTCGCCAAGGAGCTGTTCCTCGGCCGCTTCCGGCTCGACCTCATCCATCCGCATCCGCTGCCCGCCCCCGACGACGCCCAGCGCGGCGAGGAATTCCTCGCCAAGCTCCGTGACTTCTGCGAGACGAAGATCGACTCGGCCCGCATCGAGCGCGACGCGCGGATCCCGGACGAGGTCGTCACCGGGCTCAAGGAGCTCGGCGCGCTCGGTATGAAGATCGACACCAAGTACGGCGGCCTCGGCCTGACCCAGGTCTACTACAACAAGGCCCTCGCCCTGGCCGGCTCCGCCAGCCCCGCGATCGGCGCGCTGCTCTCCGCGCACCAGTCGATCGGTGTGCCTCAGCCGCTGAAACTCTTCGGCACCCAGGAGCAGAAGGACACCTTCCTGCCGCGCTGCGCCCGCACCGACATCTCCGCCTTCCTGCTCACCGAGCCGGACGTCGGCTCCGACCCGGCACGCCTGGCGACCACGGCGGTCCCGGACGGCGACGACTACATCCTCGACGGGGTCAAGCTGTGGACGACCAACGGGGTCGTGGCCGACCTCCTCGTCGTCATGGCGCGCGTGCCGAAGTCGGAGGGCCACCGGGGCGGCATCACCGCCTTCGTCGTCGAGGCCGCCTCCGAGGGCATCACGGTGGAGAACCGCAACGCCTTCATGGGCCTGCGCGGCATCGAGAACGGCGTCACCCGCTTCCACCAGGTCCGGGTTCCGGCCGCCCACCGCATCGGCGCCGAGGGCCAGGGGCTGAAGATCGCCCTGACCACCCTGAACACCGGCCGGCTGTCCCTGCCGGCGATGTGCGCGGGCGCGGGCAAGTGGTGCCTGAAGATCGCCCGCGAGTGGTCCGCGGCCCGCGAGCAGTGGGGCAAGCCGGTCGCGCTGCACGAGGCGGTCGGCTCGAAGATCTCCTTCATCGCGGCCACCACCTTCGCGTTGGAGGCGGTGCTCGACCTGTCGTCCCAGATGGCCGACGAGAACCGCAACGACATCCGCATCGAGGCCGCCCTCGCCAAGCTCTACGGCTCCGAGATGGCCTGGCGGATGGCCGACGAACTGGTCCAGATCCGCGGCGGCCGCGGCTTCGAGACGGCCGCGTCCCTCGCCGCCCGCGGAGAACGCGCGGTGCCCGCCGAGCAGATGCTGCGCGACCTGCGCATCAACCGCATCTTCGAGGGCTCCACCGAGATCATGCACCTGCTGATCGCGCGCGAGGCGGTCGACGCCCACCTCTCGGTCGCCGGCGACCTCATCGACCCCGACAAGACCCTCTCGGACAAGGCGAGGGCGGGCGCGAACGCCGGCGTCTTCTACGCCAAGTGGCTGCCGAAGCTGGTCGCGGGCCCGGGTCAGCTCCCGCGCTCGTACGCCGAGTTCCACCCGTCCGGGCACGTCGACCTCTCCGGCCACCTGCGCTACGTCGAACGCCACGCCCGCAAGCTCGCCCGCTCCACCTTCTACGCCATGTCCCGCTGGCAGGGCCGGATGGAGACCAAGCAGGGCTTCCTCGGCAGGGTCGTCGACATCGGCGCCGAACTGTTCGCGATGAGCGCGGCCTGCGTCCGCGCCGAACTCCTGCGCGCCCACGGCGACCACGGCCGCGAGGCCTACCAGCTCGCCGACGCCTTCTGCCGCCAGTCCCGCATCCGCGTCGCCGAACTCTTCGACCGCCTGTGGAGCAACACCGACGACCTCGACCGCAAGGTCGTCAAGGGCGTCCTCGGCGGCGCCTACACCTGGCTGGAGGAAGGAGTCATCGACCCGTCGGACGACGGCCCCTGGATCGCGGCGGCGGACCCCGGCCCGAGCGAGCGGGAGAACGTGCACCGGCCGATCAGGTAACGGCCGGCCGACGGCCCTGACACGCGGTACGGCCACCTGCCGGCGCACTCCACCGGCCGCCCGGAGGCACCGGTCACCGGGCGGCCGACCGCGTCCGCCGCCGGGGGGCGTGCCGCGCCGCCCCCGGCGCGGCGGCCGGCGACTCGCTCCCCCTCCGGGAGGGACGCGCTGTCCGTTCGGGGAGTCGCTGCCGCCACAATGGGGGGATGAGCGACAGTCCAGCCCCTCTCGCCGACCCGCACCTCGTCTTCGACCCCGTCGCCGGGGACGGGCCCAAGGACGTGGTGGTCCTCGGGTCCACCGGGTCCATCGGCACCCAGGCCATCGACCTCGTACTGCGCAACCCGGACCGCTTCCGGGTCACCGGGCTCTCCGCCAACGGCGGACGGGTCGGTCTCCTCGCCGAGCAGGCGTACCGGCTGCGCGTGCGGACCGTCGCCGTGGCCCGCGAGGACGTCGTACCGGCCCTGCGCGAGGCGCTCGCCGCGCAGTACGGGACGTCCGAGCCGCTCCCCGAGATCCTCGCCGGACCGGACGCGGCCACACAGCTCGCCGCCTCCGACTGCCACACCGTCCTCAACGGCATCACCGGCTCCATCGGCCTCGCCCCGACCCTCGCCGCCCTGGAGGCGGGCCGCACCCTCGCGCTCGCCAACAAGGAGTCGCTCATCGTCGGCGGCCCGCTGGTCAAGGCGCTCGCCAAGCCCGGTCAGATCATCCCGGTGGACTCCGAGCACGCCGCCCTCTTCCAGGCGCTCGCGGCGGGGACACGGACCGACGTGCGCAAGCTGGTCGTCACCGCATCGGGCGGGCCCTTCCGCGGCCGGACCAAGGCCGAGCTCGCCGACGTCACCGTCGAGGACGCCCTCGCCCACCCCACCTGGGCGATGGGTCCGGTGATCACGGTCAACTCCGCCACCCTGGTCAACAAGGGTCTTGAGGTCATCGAGGCACACCTGCTGTACGACATTTCCTTCGATCGCATTGAGGTCGTCGTACATCCGCAGTCGTATGTCCACTCGATGGTTGAGTTCACCGACGGATCCACCCTCGCCCAGGCGACGCCCCCCGACATGCGCGGGCCCATCGCCATCGGCCTGGGCTGGCCCGAACGCGTTCCGGACGCCGCGCCCGCCTTCGACTGGAGCAAGGCGTCGACCTGGGAGTTCTTCCCGCTCGACAACGAGGCCTTCCCCTCCGTGGGGCTCGCCCGGCACGTGGGCCGGCTCGCCGGCACCGCCCCGGCCGTGTTCAACGCGGCCAACGAGGAGTGCGTCGACGCGTTTCTGCGCGGCACACTGCCCTTCAACGGGATCACGGAGACCGTGACACAAGTGGTCGAGGAGCACGGCACACCCAGCACGGGAACTACGCTGACTGTGCCGGACGTCCTCGAAGCGGAGACCTGGGCCCGCGCCAGGGCCCGGGAACTGACAGCGCGGACGGCGACAGCGGAGGCGCGTGCATGACGTCCTTGATGATGATCCTCGGCATAGTCGTCTTCGTGGTGGGCCTGCTGGTCTCGATCGCGTGGCACGAGCTGGGGCATCTTTCCACCGCCAAGCTCTTCGGCATCCGAGTGCCGCAGTACATGGTGGGATTCGGCCCGACGCTCTGGTCCCGCAGGAAGGGCGAGACGGAGTACGGCATCAAGGCCATCCCGTTCGGCGGCTACATCCGCATGATCGGCATGTTCCCGCCGGGCGACGACGGCCGGATCACCGCGCGCTCCACCTCGCCCTGGCGCGGCATGATCGAGGACGCCCGCTCGGCGGCCTTCGAGGAGCTCGGCCCCGGTGACGAGAAGCGCCTGTTCTACACACGTGCCCCGTGGAAGCGGGTCATCGTGATGTTCGCGGGCCCCTTCATGAACCTGATCCTCGCGGTCGCGCTGTTCCTGACCGTCCTCATGGGCTTCGGCATCTCGCAGCAGACGACCACCGTCAGCTCGGTCTCCCAGTGCGTCATCGCGCAGAGCGAGAACCGCGACAACTGCAAGAAGACCGACGCCCCGGCACCGGCCGCGGCCGCGGGCCTGAAGGCGGGCGACAAGATCGTCTCCTTCAACGGGGTGAAGACCGACAACTGGAACCAGCTGTCCGACCTGATCCGCGCCAACCCCGGCAAGGAGGCGTCGATCGTCGTCGACCGCAAGGGCCAGGACGTCACCCTGCACGCGAAGATCGCCACCAACCAGGTCGCCAAGAAGGACTCCCACGGCCAGATCGTGCAGGGGCAGTACGTCAGCGCCGGCTTCCTCGGCTTCAGCGCCGCCACCGGCATCGTCCGCCAGGACTTCGGCCAGTCCGTGACCTGGATGGGCGACCGGCTCGGCGAGGCCGTCCACTCCATCGCGAGCCTGCCCGCCAAGGTGCCGGCCCTGTGGAACGCGGCCTTCGACGGCGCTCCCCGCCAGCCCGACTCCCCGATGGGCGTGGTCGGCGCGGCCCGCGTCGGCGGCGAGATCTTCACCCTGGACATCCCGCCCACCCAGCAGCTGGCCATGGCCCTGATGCTGGTCGCCGGCTTCAACCTCTCCCTGTTCCTGTTCAACATGCTCCCGCTGCTCCCGCTGGACGGCGGGCACATCGCGGGGGCGCTGTGGGAGTCGCTGCGACGGAATCTGGCGAGGGTGCTGCGCCGGCCGGACCCGGGTCCGTTCGACGTGGCGAAGCTGATGCCGGTGGCCTACGTGGTGGCGGGCGTCTTCGTCTGCTTCACGGTCCTCGTCCTGATCGCGGACGTGGTCAACCCGGTCAAAATCTCCTAACGGACCCCTGACGAAGGCGGCCGGACGGGTCTCCCGTCCGGCCGCCTTTCATTGAGTGGGTTTTGACGGGTGGGATGTGCTGGGGCACACGGACGTGCCGTAATCTCGATGCCTGGAGCCCGCCGCTGAACGAGGCCGGACCTTGATCCACGACTTGGGGTTGCACAGCAGATGACTGCGATTTCTCTCGGCATGCCGTCCGTTCCGACCAAGCTCGCCGAGCGCCGCAAGAGCCGGCAGATCCAGGTCGGTTCCGTGGCGGTGGGCGGGGACGCGCCGGTGTCGGTGCAGTCGATGACGACGACGCGT
>NZ_JBIVTV010000022.1:0-14642 GCF_044756885.1 Streptomyces sp. NPDC091412
TCCCCGGAGTCGAGAACACGCCTGATCTCGGATACGGGGACGCCGAGGGAGCGCAGGGACCGAATCGTGCGCAGCCGAGCCAGGGCCTCGGGCGCATAGCGCCGGTGGCCGCCGCTGCTGCGCACCCCGGCCTCCGGGCGCTGGCCACCAAGGACGTCCTCGCCGACGCGCAGACGCAGGCGGCCGGCATCGGCATGTACTCGCAGCGGTTCTTCGTCGGCCAGGTCCCGGACGACCCGGCCCGGCCGGAGCTGCTCAAGACCGACACGATCGCCGTCGACGGCCATGAGCTGCCGGTGATCGACCTCGGGCAGGGTGACATCGAGCACTCCACGATCCTGCACGTGCCGCAGCATGCCGCCGTCATCGCGGGAGACCTCTGCTACAACAACGTCCACATGATGACCGCGTTCACCGACGACGCGGCGCGTGAGGCGTGGATCGCGAACCTGGACACGATCGCCGCGATGAATCCGCGCACCGTCGTTTCCGGCCACAAACGCGTCGGGGCGCCGGACCTGCCCGAAACGATCGGACAGAGCCAGCAGTACCTGCGCGACTTCACCCGCGTCGCCGCCGAACAGGACACCGTCGCGGGGATCATCAACGGGATGCTCGACCTGCACGGCGACCGGGACAACCCCTACACCCTGTACCTGTCGGCCCGCCTCACCATCGCCAATCGCAAAGCGCCGGGGGCGAGCCGATGAACGACGCCGTGCACGTCCTGGAAGAATCGCCCGCCTACTGGCGCGTCCTGTTCGACAACCCGCCCATCAACCTGGTGGACAGCGCCGTCCTGCTGGGCCTGAACGACCTGCTCGGCAGAATGGACGCGAGCCCGGACCTACGCGTCGTCGTGTTCGAGAGCGCCGACCCCGAGTTCTACCTAGCCCACTTCGACGTATCCGGTCAGTCCATGGAGGCCGTCCGCAAGCCCGGCCCGACCGGGCTGACCCTGCCGCACGACGCGCTCATCCGCCTGTCCCGGCACCCCGTGGTCAGCATCGCCAAGATCCGCGGTCGGGCCCGCGGCGTGGGCAGCGAGTTCGTCCTGGCCTGCGACATGCGCTTCGCCTCCCACGAGAAGGGGGTACTCGGACAGCCCGAGGTCGGCTCGGGAGTCATCCCCGGCGGAGGCGGGACGGAGCGGCTCCCGCTGCTGGTAGGGCGCGGCCGCGCGCTGGAGATCATCCTCGGGTCCGACGACATCGACGCCGACACCGCCGAACGGTACGGCTACGTCAACCGCGCCCTGTCCGACGACGAACTCGACGCCTTCGTCGACACCCTCGCGCGCCGCATCGCCTCCTTCGACCGGCGCCCCCTGGAGGCGGCCAAGAACCTCGTCAACAACGTCAGCCTGCCCCCGCTCGACCGCCAGCTCGAGGGCCGGGCCGTGTTCGCGCAGGCCCTGGGCTGGCCGGAGACCCGCAAGCGGATGGACGTCTTGTTCAGCCGCGGGATGCAGACCCGCGGCGACCTGGAGAGCGACTTCGGCGCGCACCTGGCCAATCTGCTCGACACCTGACGTTCGCCACCGCGACCACACCCCCCAAGAAACAGGACAGACACCATGCCGATGATCGACGTGTACGCTGTGCCCGGAACCGTCACCGACCCGGGCGCGCTCGCCCGTGACCTGACCGCCACGCTCATGGCCATCGAGCAGGTCCCTGACATCCCCATGTTCCGCAAGAACACCGCCGCCTTCGTCCACGACGTGGCTCACCTGTCGATCGTCGACGGCGACAACGGCTACGTCCGCGTCCAGGTCTTGACGAACGCCGGCGCGCTCGACCGACAAGCAGCTCGCCGTCGTACGGCAGCTGACTGATCTGGTGGCCGAGGCAGCCGGGGACAACGGGCTCAAGGAACGCACCTGGGTGTTGCTGACCGAAGCGCCCGAAGGTGGCTGGGGTCTGTGGGGCCACGCCCATACCAACGCCGAACTCGTGACGACCGCGCGGTAGCAGATCGCGAAACTTCAGGCCGGCGGCTGACCGCCCCCCCCCGTTACCTTCTTCGTGGCAGGAATCGCCGACAACTGGCACTTCCAGCCCTTCTCCGCCACAAGATCGAGGACCGCCTGCCAGTCCTCCACCGAGGTATTCGGGACGCGCACGTCCGGCAACGACCCCATCGAGTCCGGGTCGAAGAAGCACTTCACGTCATCCCACAGCAGGTCGGTCACCCCGCGATGCTGCCCGGCTCGCCGACCCATCGCACCCCGATTCCCCTTGACCAAAGGCATAGGGGCACGCCCCCCCGGCGGGCACCGGGGCTGCGGAGTCGGCAGGAGAGTCGGCGACTCCGCCCGTCCCGCACGATCCGCAACAGCAGGCCGCCGCCGTCAGCGCGGGCCTCCAGCTAGCCGCCGACCGCTTCCTCGTGCCGGTCGGCCGTTGCGCGCACGTCTGTCCCGTCCCATCGGAAGTGAGCTGTCGATGACGCTGCGACCTGGGCGGTGCAGCTTCGGTGAGACGAACTGAGTGGAGAGCGTGTCAGCGAAGGTGCTCCATTCCGTGCGGCGTTCCGCTGCGTGTCATGGAACCTGCGCCGTTTTGCCCTTCCTCCTGTGCCGGGGGTACCACTCAACGCGTAGCGGCGTCGGCGAGGGTTGCCTGAAGTCGTGCTCGGCATTCGGCGACGAAGGCGGGGAAGGTGTCCCAGTAGTAGGAGATCCCACTGACGCCCACCGCGACCGCCCAGGCGCGGGCGCGGGTCCAGGTCAAATCGTCGAGGTTCAGGGTGTCCCAGTAGGCCTGTCGGGCTTGTGGCGGCAGGTCCCAGACTGTGGAGTGCTCGGCGTCGGGAAAGCCGACCGAGAGTCCTCCGAAGTCGATGACTGCGTGGAGCTTGCCTTCCCGGACCAAGAGGTTGGTCGGCTTGAGGTCGCCGTGGAGCCACACCTGAGATCCCGAGGGATCGGGCAGTGCGAGTGCGGCTCGCCACAACTGTTCCAGAGTGCCAACGTCGAGCTCAGAACCCACCGTGGTTCGACAGTCGTCGAGACACCCAGTGATCCACTGGTCGCACGGCTTCAGGCTGCCTCCGCGGTACCAGCTGAGGCCGTCCGTGCGAGTCGCTCCCATGAGGTCGATGCCGTGGAGCTCCCTCACGACCGCCGCCAGATCGGCTCCGAAAACAGCCCAGTCCCGGACGGTGTCCGGGCCGGCTTCGTCACCGTCAATCCAGCGGTAGACCGACCAGACCAGTGGGAAGGCATCGGTGGGAGTCCCGGCATGGACGGGCTCGGGAATCGGACAGGAAAGGAGGGGCGCCAGACGAGGAAGCCATTCCTGCTCCTTCCTCACGGACTGTCCGTTGCCGGCGGTTCGTGGAAGTCGCACGAGCAGGTCATCGCCCAACCGATACATGGTGTTGTCCGTGCCAGCGCCCGCGGACGACAACGGCAGGTCAGCCCACTCCGGGCGCTGTGCCTTCAGCAGTGACCGGACCAGCGTCTCGTTGACTGGGATCTCATTCTCGTGAAGCGTCACGTCGGAAGTCTCATCGCTGGATGGAACGGGAAGCCAGTGACTTTTCACAGGCCACAGAGCGGATTCAGTGAGATTGCGGCTCAGAGACGTCTAGCTTCAGCGGCATCGGAGCAACTGGCGTGAGGCAGGACAACGACCAGGTCCAGGACGTCGTCCCGAGGCCTCTCCTACTCGGTCGGGTGAAGTCGGCGGGATCGGAGAACCTCCGCGGGTGCCCGCGCGTAGTGCCCGGCATGAGACAGATCAATGACGCGCATGTGGCTGTGCCGGGCCTGGCCGTGCTGGAGGTCGCGGCCGCGGATGACGAGACCGCCTTCGCGGTCCAGGAGCTGGGCATGGACACGCAACCTAAGCAGGGGCACGAGCTCGTCCCACGCCCCGAACGCACCCCAAAGCCGTCCACGTCGCCCTGGTCCGCCTCGCTCCGCACCGGCTGGGCGAGATGGAACAGCACAAGGAACAGGCGCTGGCCACGGCCACCCAGGACGGGAGGTGCTGCTGAGGAACCACGGAAGTTCGGGGTCGTCTGCATCCGGGAATTGTCACCACGTCGATTCCATGGCCAAGAGGAATGGCCACAGGATGAGGTGGAGTGCCCTGTGATGGAAACAGTCCTCCGCACCGAGGAGTTGTCGGTCGCGGAACGGTTCGAGTCGTGGTGTGACCTGACCTCGCGCGCACTGGTTCCCACGGTGTTGACACCCGTCGACACCGGCGACTTCCGAGCCGAGGCAAGACTGCTGGAGCTGGGGGCTGTGCGGATATCGGTCATGTCCTACCCGACACTGCGGTCGCGCCGCACACCGGCGCTGGTGCGACGTTCCGATCCGGAGCTGTACCAGGTCGCGCTGACCCGGCGGGGCAAGCAGCAGTTGTCCCAGTGCCGACGGGACGCGCTGGTCGGGCCGGGCGACCTGCTGCTGTACGACACCTCTCATCCGTTCGACGCCCGAGCGGCCCTGGACGGGAAAGAGGTGGAGGTGATCGTCGTACACGTGCCGCGCGCGGCGCTTCCCCTCCCGGCTGCGAAGATCGACCGCACTCTCGCGGTCCCCACGCCGGGGCACACCGGTGTCGGAGCGCTCCTCTCCCAGTTCCTGGTTCCGCTGGTCACGCAGTCCGCCTGCTACCGCCCGCAGGACGCCGTGCGCCTGGGCGCGGTGACCATGGATCTGGTGACCACGTTTCTGGCGCACCGTCTCGGCCTGGAGGGCGCTGTCCCTCCCGAGAGCCGTCAGCAGACACTGATGGTCAGCGTTCATGCCTTCATCGAGCGCAACCTGGGTGATCCGCAACTGTCACCCGAGGTGGTCGCCACGGCCCACCACATCTCCGTGCGCTATCTGCACCGGCTGTTCCAGCGGCAGGGCGCCTCGGTGGGGGGGTGGATCCGGCAACGGCGCCTCGAACGCTGCCGGCGCGACCTGTCCGACCCTCAACTCGCCGCTAAATCCATCGGTTTCGTCCGCATGCGCTGGGGTTTCGTCCACGCCTCCGACTTCGCCCGGGCCTTCCGCACCGCGTTCGGGGTTCCACCGAGTACCTACCGGCACACCATGCTCCATGAAGGACTGGACGCTGCCCGTCAACTGCAGTGCACCCAGAGCCAACACCGGAGCCGACAGCGCGACAAGACTTGACGGCACGGCAGGCACCCGGCCCGAGAGGGTGGGCAGATCCCGCCGGGACGGGGGCCGACCGGAGCCGGTCGGGGCTCCAGGGCTCTTGAGGCCAGGTGGAGCCGGTGCCATGGGCGGCGGCGGTTCCGCAGGGCGCGTGAGCGGAGAGCAGGATCGGCAGCACGGTTCCGGATACGACAACGGGAGGACACAGTGAGTACACAAGTTCGGGGGCGGGGTCGCTCGGCGATGCGGAGGGCGGGCCGTTGGATCACGGTCATGGCCGCGGTCACGGCGGTGGGGTCCGCGGCGTTGGCCCCATCGGCCCAGGCCGCCACATCAACCGCTGCGGTTGCCCGGGTGGCCGCCGAGGACGCGCGCATCGCCGCCCAGGTCAAGGCGGGCGATCCGAGCATCGTCCCGCTGGCGAAGAAGCGGGGCTGGAAGTACAAGACGTACCAGGCCACGGCCTGCTACGGCTACAAGCATCCGTTCTGGGGGAAAAAGCGCAACACCGCCGGCTGCACAGTCGCCTACTTCACCCTCTCAGGGGAGGTCGCGTACAACGGCAAGCAGGCCTGGGGCCAGTGGATCAGCTACGGCTCCGGACACGCGTACGGCGTCAGCGTCAAGAAGACCTGGCTGGGTTACTGGAACAACGGGGCGAAGAAGCGTCCGTACTACATGGACCTCGGCGCCAACGGCCATGTGAGCGTCAAGTTCTTCGAAGCCCACGACTTCTACCTGCGCATCGACGTCCATCGCAACGGCACAGCCGCCCTCCGCGGCGGCGCCGCATAGGGGTCTTCAAAGTTGAGCGGTGCGGAGGTGTCCGCGGGCGCGGCGGGTGGTGACGCAGCGTGTGCGCAGGCGTTGGTTGGCGGGATTGCGGAAGCCGTGGGCGGCTCTTGGTTGGGGAAGGGGGCGTGCAGTGATCAGCTGGTACGGACCTGCGAAGTGCTCGGGACGGTGATACAGCCCGTGAACGAGCACCACGGCGGCCAATTCGCCCGCCTCCTCGAGTCGGCGTCAGGCCAGTGATCTTAGTTCCGGAACATGGACGGCCATCACTCACCACCTTGATCCACTTCCGATACACGCCCTAGCACCCGATCATTGCTCGTTGGCCTTGATCTTCTTCATGGTCAGGTGAGATTCGAGACGCAGGACGGCAGGCAGGCCGCTGAGCTTCTCGGTGATGAAGGCTTCGTAGGCGGCGTGGTCGGCGACCGCGACGCGAAGGAAGTAGTCGGGGCGCCCGTACATACGGCGGAACTCGACGACCTCATCGTAGGAGGCCACCGTGTCCTCAAACTCCTGGAAACTCTTGCGGTCCTGGGCGTAGATCTCGACGTCGATGAGGACCTCCAGGCTGCGGCCCAGAGCCTGAGGGTTGATGACGGCCCGGTACCCGGTGATGACGTCGGCCTCTTCCAGCCGCTTGACCCGGCGCAGACACGGTGGCGGGGTCAGGCCGACCCGCTTGGCCAGCTCGACGTTGGTCAGCCGTCCATCCTGACGCAGATGAAACAGAATTTCACGATCAACGGCATCGATAGTAACTTCATTACCCATACCTTGATCATAGGGCAGGAAATAGCAACCATATGAGGTGGGATTCATTCTAAAATTTCACCCATGGACATAACCCCTGTCGTAACTGGGGGCCTGCCTCGGCCCGTTCCCGCCCCTCCGCCCGCGACACGGTCCGAGGCGCGCGCGGCGTTGAGGGACTCCGCTGGCGTGGGCCTGGGTTTCCTTCCGCTCGGTCTCGCCTTCGGTGCGCTGGTGACGCAGTCGGGCCTGGACTGGTGGTGGGCGGGGCTGTCCGCGGCGCTCATCTTCGGCGGATCGTTCGAGTTCCTGCTCATCGGCATGGTCACCGCCTCCGCCCCGCTTGCGGCCATCGCGGTCTCCGCGTTGCTGGTGAACGTCCGGCACGTCTTCTACACGCTGTCCTTCCCCCTGCACCGCGTGAGTGGCCGTCTCGGCAAGGCGTACAGCACCTACGCGATGTGCGACGAGGCGTACGCGCTGACCACCGGCGAGCAGGCCCGCACCTGGTCCAGCCGACGCATCCTGTGGCTGCAGTTTTTCCTGCACCTGTACTGGGCGAGCAGCTCGACCGCCGGAGCGCTTCTCGGCTCCCTCGTCCCCGACAGCGTCACGGGCCTGGACTTCGCCCTGACCGCCCTGTTCGCCGTCCTCGCCCTCGATGCCGTCCGGGACCTGCGGGGCGATGTGCCCACCCCCGTCCTGGCCGTGCTCAGCGCGCTGGCCGGACGTCTCCTCTTCCCCAGCCAGATGCTCCTGGTCGCCTTCGCCCTGTTCACCGCCGCCCTCTTGGCCCGCCACCTCACCACCTCCAGGAAGCCCAGTGATGCCTGACGCCAGCTACACCATCGCCGCCGTCCTCGTCGCCGCCGTCGTCACCTGGGGCCTGCGCGCCCTGCCCTTCGCCGCCCTCACTCCGCTGCGCGAAAGTGGCACCGTCCAGTACCTCAGCACCCGCATGCCCGCCGGCGTCATGGTGATCCTGGTCGTCTACTGCCTGCACGACCTGCCGGTGACCGAGGCTCGCGCCGCGGCCCCGCTCGCGGCGCTGGCCGTCACCATCGGCCTGCACCTGTGGCGCCGCAACGCACTGCTGAGCATCGTCGGCGGCACCGCCACCCACGTGATCCTGGCCAGCACGGTCTTTGCCCATTGATCGGCGACTGCACCTTCCTGTACATCACCAACAGGCCGCTCGACATCCACTACACCCACCACGGCGCCTGACCCCCGTCACGAGGAGACGGCGCCCGTCGGGCCGGCCGACAGTAGCCGCGCCGCTGCCTCGCGCGCGGTGGCGGCGGCTGTGGTGTCTCCGAGGCCGACCCGGGCGCACACGGCCCCGTCGGCGAGCATGAGCGCGTAAGCCGCGGCCGCCTCGGGGGCGCCCGTGCCCGCATCGGCGGCGAGACCGCCGAGGTAGCGCAGGACTTCCCGCTTGTGGTCCCGGATGGCGACCCGCACCAGGTGGTCGGGGTCGGGGTATTCGGCCGCGACGTTCACCAGGTCGCTGCCCCGATAGGCGGGATCGGCGAACTCCTCGCCGAGCAGGTCGAAGATGGCGAGCAGCCGGTCGGTCGGCTCCTCGCGGGTCTCGGCGAGGGCGCGCAGCCGCGCGCACCACTGGTCGTTGCGCTGACGCAGGACCGCCGCCACCAACTCGTCCTTCGAGCGGAAGTGCTGGTAGAGCGTCGACTTGGCGACCTCGGCGGCACGCCAGATCTCGTTGATCCCCACGGCCCGCACGCTGCAGCGGGTGAACAGGTCGGCAGCGGCCTCGACGATCTTGGCGCGCGTTGCCTCAGGGCTGGTCATCGGTACCTCCGGCGGGCGCGGGAATGGGTTCGGCTCGGATGCGGTTGCATCGAACAGACTAGTCGGTTCGATTGGAGAGATGCATGTTCACCATCGACGTTTTCAGCGATCTGATCTGCCCCTGGTGCTACATCGGCGGCCGCCGCCTCAAGCAGGCGGTCGGCATCGTCGAGGAACGCACCGGCGCCAAGATCCAGATCCGCTACCACGCGTTCGAGCTGAACCCGACCATGCCCCTTGAGGGGATGGACCGGCGCAGCTACCGCAGTGCCAAGTTCGGCAGCTGGGAGCGGTCGCAGCAACTCGACCACGGCACCGTCCTCGCCGGCCGCAGCGAGGGCATCACCTTCGACTACGAGGCGATCACCAGGACGCCGAACACCCGGGCCGGGCACCGCTTGATCGCCCTGGCGGAGCGAGAGGCAGAACTGGGAGCCGCCATGGCGGACCGGTTGTTCGTCGCCTACTTCACCGAAGGACAGGACATCGGCGACCCGGCCGTCCTGGCACGGCTGGGCGAAGAGACCGGCCTCGCCGCAGGCGTAGCGACACGCCTGGAGGACCCGGCGCTGGAGACGGCTGTTCGCGAGGAAGAGGAACTGGCCGAGCAGATGGGACTGCGCGGCGTACCGCTGTTCATCCTGGGCGACCGGGCCGTCAACGGCGCGGTCAAGGTCGAGCAACTCGTCGAAGCCCTGGAACAGCAGACCACCGCACCCCCGACCGGGGCCACGTGCGAAGGAGGAGTGTGCTCACTGTGACCACACCGCCCGACATCTCGACCGTCGGCATCGTCGGCGGATCGCTCGGCGGCCTGTTCCACGCGGTCGCGCTCACCGAGCTCGGACTGGACGTCAACGTCTGGGAACGCTCCACAGGCCGTCCCGACGACCGCGGCGCCGGCATCGTGATGCAACCGAGCGTCGCCTGGTTCCTGAGCGAGTTCTGCGGCGTCGACACCAACCAGGTCAGCGTCCCCGTCACCCACCGGCAGTTCTTCACCAAGGACGGGAACGTCCGCATCATGCCCATGCGGCAGCAGATGATCTCCTGGGGAACGATCTACAAGGCCCTGCGGGACAAGTTGCCCGGCGAGCGCTACCACGATGGGCAGCCGGTAACCGCCCTCGCGCCCGCACCCGGAGGGGCCACCATCCACGTCGGCGATGCTGCGCATGCGGTCGACCTGGCGGTCATCGCGGACGGATCCGCGTCCGGGCACCGCGGGCTCGTCGCACCGGGCGGTGCGTCCCGTTACGCCGGCTACGTCGCGTACCGCGGCGTCATCGACGAAGCCGACCTCCCCCAGGAGCTGGCCACGCGTTTCCGCGACGCTTTCAGCTTCTACGACGGGGATCGCACCCAATTCCTGTGCTACTTCATCCCAGGCGACTTCGGCACGACCACACCGGGCCGCCGCCGGATGAACTGGGTCTGGTACGTAAGGGCCGACGCATCCGAACTCGAGCGCATCACCACAGACCGAAACGGCATCGGCCACAGCCTCTCATTGCCGCCCGGGCTGATCGCATCCCAGGTACACACCGACCTCCTGGTCCGCGCGCGCTCGACGCTGCCACAGCCCCTGCGCGAGCTGGTGGAGCACACCCGCGAGCCCTTCCTGCAAGCGATCCTCGACGGCCGCGTCACCAGGATGCGCAACGACCGGATGCTGCTGACCGGGGACGCTGCCTTCGTGGTCCGGCCACACACCGCCGCCAGCGCAGAAAAGGCGGCCGCCGACGCCATCACCCTCTTTCACGCCCTGCAGCAAGCACCATCCGCGGACGCCGCCTTGCAGGCCTGGGAGCAGGTCCGCCTCGCAGAAGGCGCCGCCATCTACAGCCAAGGGGTCGCCCTCGGACACAGATTGGGCCTCAGCGGCATGGAGACGACCGCAGCCACCACCGGTTGAACGAGCTGACGACTGAGGCAGGCCTTCTCATCACCGGTCCAACTCGAACTCCGCCGCCTGTCGGAAAAGGATGGCACCCTCAAGTGATCAACGCACCGCCCACGAATGATCATGTGATCGTGGAGGCACAGGTGCGTGACTACGGGTTTTCGCCAGCTCAGCAGGATGAGATCTGGAGACGCTGGCGCGAGGGGCAGTCGTTCAGCTTGATCGGGCGGGCCCTCGGGGCGCCAATGCACCACGTCCGCCAGTTCCTGTCCCAAAGCGGCGGCGTCCGTCTCACCCCGCAGCAGCGATCAGAGCGGCACCTGACCGGCGGCGAGCGCGAAGAGATATCCCGCGGCATCGCTGCCGGAGAATCTGCCCGGCAGTTGGCCCAGCGGCTGGGCAGATCGCCTTCGACCGTCTCCCGCGAGATCGCCCGCAACGGCGGCCGGGACCGCTACCGCGCCGCGTCCGCCGATGCGGCCGCCTACGCGCGTGGGCGCCGGCCCAAGCAGGCCAAGCTCGCCCAACAGCCCGCTCCACGGGCGCTGGTGGAGGTCAAGCTGGCCCTGTGCTGGTCCCCCGAGCAGATCGCAGGATGGCTGCGACGCCAGTTCCTCGGTGACGCCTCCATGCAGATCTCGCACGAAGCGATCTCCCTCTCGCTCTACGACCCTCGTCGGCGCCAGGCGATCGACCGCAGCCTCACCCAGCGGCTGCGGTCAGCCAGGCCCATGCGCCGCCCGAAGATCGCCCGTCGGCCCACCGGGCGGGGCATCATCCGCGGCATGGTGTCCATCACTGCCCGCCCCGCCGAGGCCGAGGACCGCAAGGTGCCCGGCCATTGGGAGGGCGACCTCGTGATGGGCACCCGGCCCTCGGCGGTCGCCACGCTCGTCGAGCGCACCAGCCGCTACACGGCCATCGTCGCGCTGCCGGACGGCATCAAGGCTGAGCAGGTCACTCCGCACCTCACCAGGAGTCTGCTCGGGATCCCGCCTAAACTGCGGCGGACGCTCACCTGGGACCGGGGCCGGGAAATGGCCGAGCACCAGGCCATCACCGTCAAGACCGGGATGCCGGTATACCTCTGCAAGCCGCGGAGCCCGTGGCAGCGCGGCACCAACGAGAACACCAACCGACTGCTTCGGCAGTACCTTCCCAAGGGCGCGGACCTCCGAACGTTCAGCCAGGCCGAGCTGGACGCCATCGCCCATGAACTCAACCATCGTCCGCGCAAGACCCATGACTATCGCACTCCGGCAGAGGTCTACGCTGACCTCCTGAACAGCGGTGATGCGCTGACCGCTTGAGCTCGCCATCGTTTGACGACAGGCGGCGGGCGCGTCCAATGAATCCCTGTAATCCGGGGGTTCGCGGCGGCTCAAATCCAATCAGATCCGATGGTGATTGCTGACAGGGTTTGACGACAGATAGGGTCCGATCCTCCGTACGGAAGGGGCCCCTCGGTGGCGAACCTGGTCTACAAGCGGGTCTCGACCGACCAACAGTCGACCGCCCGGCAGAACCTCGTCCTGGACGAGGCCGGGATCGAGGACCCGGTCGTCTTCGAGGAGGACCCGGGCACCTCCAGCCGCCTCCACCCGCTCCAGCGGCCGAAGTTCCGCGAACTGCTCACCTACGCACGGCCGGGCGACACCGTGCACATTTCCGAGATGTTCCGCCTCGTACGCGGTACCGGGCACATCCTCGACGTGCTCGACGTCCTCCACCGCGACCAGGTGGCGCTGCGCATCCACGACGGCGCGTTCTCCGCGATGGACCTCACCGCCCGCCACCCGCGCACCGGCGAGCTGCTGTCCACCGTGAAGTTCATGGTGCAGACACTCGCCGCCGCCGGCGAACTCCAGCGCGACCTCCAGCGCGAGCTGACCTACGACGGGCTGCGCGCCGCCGAGGCAAAGGGCAGCAAAGGCGGGCGCCGCCCGGCCATCCTGGCCGCGAAGACCGACACCGTCCGCGCCTCCTACCTGGAGGGCCGTTCGATCGCCGCCCTTGCCCGCGACCACGGCGTCAGCCGCGGCGCGATCCGCACGGCCGTCGCCGATCTCCTGCCCGACCACACCGCCATCGAGGAGGATGCCCCCGCCCCGGAGCTGCCAGTCACCCTCGACATGCCTGGCAAGGTCGCCGACTTCCTCCGCACCACCGAACTGAAGTCCGCCGAGCGGGCCGTGCTCGACCAGGGGGGACCGTACGGCGCGGCCAGGGTTACACCCTGCGCGTCAGCGCCGTCCCCGCCGTGCACCGCCAGCTCCTCGCCCGCTGCCAGCCGCTCGACGGCGCCCAGGGCGTCCCGGCGGTCCCGGCCCAGCGCAAGGCCCGCCGCGAGTACGAGAACCGGGTCAGCACACTCGCGCCGCCCGCACCGTGATCGTTCTCACCGATAACCGCTGTCCCGATGTTCCCCGAGGCCGAACACCAAGACCAGGCGCGCGAAGCTCACTCCCGAGCGGCTCCAGGCCCTCGCCGACCTCGGACTGGAATGGGCAGCGGCGTAACCGCGTCGGAGACCACACGAGGGTCCGTGCCGGAAACAGTCGGCACGGACCCTCTGCGTATCCCGGTGTCTCACCAGCAGCTGTTTGCGAACTCGGAACTCGGGGTGGTGATCCCCGGATGTCTCACTCTTCGTGATCGGGGAGGTCGGCCCCCTGTTGGGTTTCCTCCAGAGCGGACGCCGATGACGGGGGAAACAAGAGATTCTCGAAGGCATCCAGCCCGAACAGCATGAGCAGAAGCATCACCGGCAGGAGCAGAATTATCACGACCATGACCCCTCCCGATGAAGCAGTGATCACGGGAACGCGGCGGCAGAAACTCTTGGTCCAGGCTGGACCGAATGGGTGAACATCGCGCGCTCGACGCGAGAGCGTGTAGGCCGTTCGGGTGACATGGCACAGGACACGGGTGACCGGCCACGTCCACGGCCGGACCATCGGCCAGCTCGAGCGCCGCCGTGATGCACTTGTCCACCCCGTGGAGCCAGCCGCCCGTATCTGGCAGGCAGAGGCATCGTTAAGCAGACCATCGCGTGCATGAAGATCCGCCCCTCGCGGATACGCCAACACGATGAGGGCCCGAACCAAATCCGCCTGGTTTCGGGCCCTCACTCACGTCAGCCACACCCGCCTGCCCAGGCGTGGACGGGTCTGCGGTCGACGCCGGCACCGTCATGGCCGGGGTTGGTCGGGTGGATCGAAGAGCCGCTGCACACCACGGTCCCCTGCGCCGGACCGGTATGCCCCGCCGCACAGCGGGCCCTCCGTGACCGACTGGACCCGGGCGCTGACCACTCTCGGTATCGGCTGAGGACCGAAAGCTATCCGGCCCGGTCCCGTACCCCCAAGTCGACACATGCTCCGCCGGTTCTGGCGTGATCGCGCAGCCAAGCGGACAGTGAAGATCATGTCGTACGAGCCAGGACAGCAGCCGCCGGCGCCCCGCTCCGAATCGCCAGAGGAGCGAGCCGACCGGAACCTCGTGGAGCTCCTTCAGGAACTGCGCGTCGTCCAGACCGGCGTGCAGATCCTCTTCGCCTTCCTCCTGGGACTGGCGTTCACCAGCCGTTTCCCGCAGCTCGACGCTTTCCAGCGCACCACCTATGTCGTCACGCTGCTGCTGACCGTTGTCACCTCCGCGGTTCTCGCCACCCCCGTCGCCCTGCACCGTGGCCTGTTCCACCGCGGTGTGAAGCCGCGCATCGTCGCCCTCTCTGCCCGGCACGCGCAGATCGGCCTGGCCCTCCTGACGCTGGCGCTCAATGGCGCCGTTCTCCTGCTGATGGACGTCGTACTCGGCCGTACAGCAGCCATCGTCATCACGACCGTCACCACAGCGATCTTCGCCAGCCTGTGGTTCCTGCTGCCCTGGACCGTCCGACGCAGGTAATCCGGGATTCGCGTGATGCGCACGACAAACGCTCCGAACTGCGTCCCTGCAAACCCGGAAGGCCCTTGACCACGCCCTGCAGAACCTCGGCGACCGCTGCCGACGCGCGATGCGTGAGAGCCTGACGGTCAGTGGGGCTGACAAACAACCGGACGGGGAGGAGCGCGATGCGAGAGACCTATCACGAGGAGCTGGATGCGATCAGTGACGGCCTCGTGGAGATGGCGAACCTGGTCGGGGCGGCCCACGGCCGCGCCCCCCCCCCCCCCCACCAAGCCCCTAGACACCATGCCGCGAACCGGAGATCCACCCCGGGGAATGGCGACGCTAAGCAGCGCG
>NZ_JBIVTV010000022.1:14652-110129 GCF_044756885.1 Streptomyces sp. NPDC091412
CCCCGCGGCGCGGGGCGTGGCGCCCGCCAATCAATTTTTCCGTTTGTTCTTTTTCGTTTCGGTCCGGCTGTGTGGTGTTGTCCCGGGGGGGGGGGGGGGCCCCCCGCCCCCCCCACCACCGCACTCCTCGATGCCGATCTACAGCTTGCCGAGAACGTGATCTCAAGCGATGAGAAGGTCGACGATCTGCAGCGCGACCTGGAGGACCGGGCACTCAGGCTGCTGGCACGGCAGCAGCCGGTCGCCACGGACCTGCGGATCGTGGTCACCTCACTGCGCATGAGCGCCGACCTGGAACGGTCGGGAGATCTCGCTCGACACGTGGCCAAACTGGCCCGGCTGCGCTACCCCGAACGTGCGATTCCGCGCGACCTTCGCCACACGATCCTGGAGATGGGCCAACTCGCGCAGCGCCTGATGGCCCAGGCCGCCGAGGTACTCATCACCCACGACGTCAACGCGGCACTCCAACTGGAGAAGGACGACGACCGCATGGACGAGCTGCACCGCGCTATCTACCACCACCTCATGGACGACCGGTGGCACCACGGCGTCGAGACGGCCGTGGACGCCACGCTCATCGGCCGCTACTACGAACGCTTCGCCGACCACGCCGTGGCGGTGGCCCAACGCGTGGTCTACCTCGTCACCGGCGAGTATGCGGACGACCTGCTCACCGACCCACCCGCGACCACCTGACCCTGCCCTACGGTCAACCGCGACGCTCACGGTGGCCAACCAAGACGCCCAGTCCACACTTGCCGGCCATGTCCACGGCCGGACCGTCGGCCAGCTCGAGCGCCGTTGTTACACTTGTCCACCACGTAAAGCCTGCCGCCCGTATCTGGCAGGCAGAGGAATCGTTAAGCAGGCCATCGCGTGCATAAAGATCCGCCCCCCGCGGATACGCGAAACACGGTGAGAGTGGCAACCCAGTGGCTGACCAGCACGGGCACCGTGCCATGGACGCTCCGCCCAGGCCAAACCGCCCAGGAGCAAGGCATCACCCTGCCCAAGGCCCGCAACCCACGGGCGGCCGACCCCGCTCTGGCCCGCTGACACCTTCCGGCTCAGAGCCGAGAGCGCCGGCGGCCCTTGTCGGAGCCGCCCTCACCAGACGGGCCCCGGCCGCTCCCCGTGTCCCGTCGCCGTGCGGCAGCTCAGACATCGTGACCACGAGTGCTGCTCGGACGGTCATCAGCGACGCAAACTGAGCTACGAAGAACAGCACGGACGTTGGTTCAGAGAAGCCTGCGTCCGCTGCCCGATGCTCTGGCCCGACCCCGCCCAACGCGGCCGCTTGGTGGAGATCCGAGACAACCTTCACGCCCGCGTCGCGGAAGCCGAGCGCGAGGGCTGGCTCGGCGAGGTCGAAGGGCTGCGAGTCAGCCTCGCCGGCGACGAAGACAAGCTCACCCAGCTCAACCGGCGTCGCGACCATCGGACCGCCGTCGACCTCGGCATCCCCACCCCGAAGCCGGCCTCCACAGACCCACGGCCCGGCCATGACTGTCCGCCATAATCAGGAGGAACAGGGAAGGAGCGAGCTGCGACAATCAGCATATGTCCAGCCAGGAGATCCGCTTCGACTGCCGACGCCATGCTGATCGTGGCGTGCTCGAAGTCGTCCCGTGCATCGACGGAACACCACTCACCGACTTGATCGACCAGTTCGAGACGGACGCTGGGATGCAACCAGCCGGAAACGCCTATGGGGGCCTTATCCCGCGGTTCTTCCGGTTCGGCCCGATGGAAGACCATTTCCACGGACGATCCTCTGGAGCAATGGGGCCGAAGACGCCGCTGCTCGGCTGCGAATGCGGTGAGTGGGGATGCTGGCCGCTGATGGCCGACATCACCGTGACTCCTGACCACGTGACCTGGGACTCCTTCGAACAGCCCCACCGCAAGACACGCGATTACTCCGGGTTCGGTCCGTTCCATTTCGACCGCCACCAATACGAGGACGCCGTGAAGGCCCTGAGCGCAGCAGTCAGCTCCGACGAGACGTGAGTACAACCCATCGGCTCAACACGGGAAGGAAGCAGTCGTGTTTGACCACGTGATCGGACTACGTCCCGAGGAAGCCGCACGCTGGGCCGCGCTTGTCGAGGAGTCCCGGCCAGTCCTTGAGAGCGATGGAATGGAGGCTGTCCAGGCCCTCCTGGCCGAGCGCGGCATGAGCGTCATCCAGTCGATCGCAATCACCCGGGCACTACTGGGCAATGCGGAGACACCGCTCCGAGTCGCCATCGACATCGTGGCCACGAGTAAGGCTCGGCAGTAAGTTCAGCGACCAGCCCGAACTGGATCGTCCCGGACCACACGGCCTTCATGCATCCGGAGTCATTCGCCAGTAGATGGTGCGCATCCCGGCCGCGGGCCGCCCCCACAGCAGCGGGGGGATCGGACCGCCTGCTTAGGATCCGCAAGTGGCGCACGCCTTCGAAGAACTCGTGGAGATGCAGCGCGCAGCTGACGCAGCGCAGGCGCAGGTCGTGCAGCTACGCGATCGGTACGGGCCGCCCGCCCGCGAGCCGTGGAGCGAGCAGCAGACCGCGACGTACGAGACCGCGTGGCGCGCCTGGCGCGACCTTGCCCGTGACGTCCAGGCCGCGGTTACCGAGTACGCGAAGGATGAAGGCCAGGCACGGAACGAGGTCGAGGCCAGTGTGAAGAAAGCCGCGCGGCACGCGACGGAGGAGGGCTCCTAGCGGCGGCGTGTCGACAGCCGGTACTCGCCGCCTGCCCCTTGCTCCTGCGTGCGCGCGGGCGGGAGCAAGGCAGGCGGCCGCGCGTTGCGGTGGCGGCAGAGGATCTGCCGCAGCGCACGGCCGCGGGCGGGGTACGGGCGGTGAGCCATGGCGCCCAGCGTGGCAGGCGGTCAGCCCTCGCCCGGCCACGACGTCAACACGCTGCCCTGCTGCTCATCGGTGAGGGTGATGCGGGCGCCGGGCATACTGCCGTACTCCCCCACCCATGACGAGAACTTGCGGCGAGCGGTCGTCTCGCTCCCCCACCAGCCATGCATCACCAGACGGCCGGCCGCCGTCACGGTCAGATAGAAACGCTGAGAGTCACCCACGGCAGCCGCCCTCGTCGTCGATCACAACGGTCGGCTGCACCCCGGCCTCGGCTGCGGCAGCACGCAGGTCAGCGACGATCTCGGCCACCGTGCCCGACACCCGAGACGGCTGCAGGTCAACGGTGGCAAGGAGACAGGCCCGGCAGCGGTCCAACCACCGGCGGCCGTAACCGGGCACCTCGATGATCCCCGCCGCACGCGCCGACCGACCACAGCCCACACACGGGACCGGATTCCGGCCGACACGGGCCGCTGCCTCCCGGTGGACCTGCCGGGGCGGGGCCGGAGCCAGGCCTGAAGGGTCCACGGCAAGGCGGTGCAGCACATCGTCGATCGCCATGCGCGCTCCTCTCCGGCCCCCCTTGGATTGCAGTCTTCCACCCCGATCATAGAATCGAACATGTGAACGATCTGCCGCCTGACCTGCCCCGTCTCCGCATCCTGGAGACGTGGCTCGTCCTCACCCTCGACCGGGTACGGCAGCAGATCGCCACAGCCGAACGCCGCGAGCAGGAGCGCCAGCGCGGCGAGCAGGCCCGGCCGGCCACACCCGACTGGATCCTCGAAGGCGGCCTGAACCGCGACTCACCGCCCGTCGCCGTCCACGTCGGCGGCTGCCCTATGGCGGGCAAACGCTGGACAGGCGGACCCCGGGACGTCGCCCTGCGGGCACTGAGCGAAGGCATCGAGGCCTGCGGGCACTGCCGGCCCGACGCTGAGCTCGGCTACCTGGATGGCTAGGCGCTGCGACGGGCAGAACCACGCCAGGTGCTCCGCCGCGGCGGTAGAGAGGGCCGGGGCCTTTACTCGGTCAGGTGAAGCGGCCGGGATCGGAGAACCTCTTGGGGTGTCGGCGCGTAGTGCCGTGCATGGAGCCGATCAACGAAACACATGTGGTGGAGCCGGGGCCGGCCGTGGTGGAGATCGCGGCATGCGACGACCAGACGGCCTTCGCCGTCCAGGAGCTGCTCGCCATGCGGTGGGCGACCGCGGCGGCGGACCGTACGACCCGGGATCCGGGGCAGCCCGGAGTGCGGCTGCGCTGCTACCTGGACGCGCGCCAAACGCTCGACTCATAGCGCGCGCCGAGGGCACCCGCCGGCCTGTCCTCGTGCCGGGCCGGGCGGCGTCCTAGGCTGATACTGCTCGGGGCTGGAGGTGTGTCATGCCCGCGAGCGTGTGGAATGGTGCCATCTCGTTCGGGCTGGTCAGCGTCCCCATCGCCGTCCTGGGCGCAACCGAGGATCACAGCGTCCGCTTCCGCCGGATCCACACCGGCGACAACGGCCTGGTGCGCAACCGCTACTGGTGCGAGATCGAGGACCGTGAAATCTCCTACGGGGAGATCGGCCAGGGCTACGAGATGGCCGACGGCCGCGTCATCCCGCTGACCGGCGAAGAACTGCGGCAGCTGCCGCTGCCCACGGCGCGCGCGATCGAGCTGGTGGGCTTCCTCCCGGCCACCGACGTCGACCCCGTTCGGATCGGCCCCGGCTACTACCTCCAGCCCCAGGGCAGCGTCGCCGCGAAGCCGTACGTGCTGCTGCGCCAGGCCCTGCAGCGCGCCTCAAAAGTGGCGGTCGCCCGCTACGCATGGCACGGCCGCGAACGACTCGGTGTGCTCCGGGTCCGCGGCGACGTGATCGCATTGCACGGTCTGCTCTGGCCGGACGAAATCCTCGACCCCGCCGCCGTAGTCCCGCCTCCGGTCCAGTTGGACGAAGACGAGGTCGACGAAGCCGTGGCACTGATCGAGGCTATGACCCGGGACGACCTCACCGGCCCCGAGTTCACCGACCGCTACACCGAGGCGCTGCACGCGGTGATCGAGGCCAAGCAGGAAGACCGCCAGTTGCCGCAGGTCCCGGAGCCGACGGCCCGGCCGGGTCAGCTGGTGGACCTGATGGCCGCGCTGCAGCAGTCCGTCGACAAGGCCCGGGCGGCGCGCGGCGAGACGGATGTGCCCGAGGCGCCGGCCAAGCCCGCGAAGAAGGCGCCCTCACGGAGAGCTTCCTCAAGGACCGCCGGGCGCGCGGGCGGTCGGCGAGGTACGTCAGCGCCCTGACCTGCCGTGGCCGGGCTCATGGTCGGTACTACGGTCAGGGCGTGTCGCCGGAGTGGTAGAAACGGCACGCAACGCCGGGACCGGGCGTGCGCGCTTCGCCGGGGCGCGGGTCGTACAGGGCGCGGCCGCCGGGAAACTGCCCGAGCTCGGTGGACAGGGCCACATGCAAATGCTGCGCGGCACCCAGCCACACACGCCTCACACACCCCAACAAGCTGTAGGCGGGCGACGGCCGGATTCATGACGTTGGAAATCCGGCCATCACCCGCCAGTTTCAGAGGCGCCGGTCACTCCGTCTGCAGGAGCCCGATCGCTGCGACCCTGTCGGTCTGCTGGATGAGCGGTGCGGCGACGTCCGGCTGCGCTTGGACTGCCCGCTGTGTCGCTGACCTTGTTCACCTTCTTCACTGCCTCGTGGAGCGGTGCCGGGGTAGCTGGAGGGCTAGGAGCGTGGGTCAGTTAACAACTCCTGGAATGCCGCGCCTCGTGGTGAAGTGCGGCTGCCGAGCGCTGCTCTTGAAAAGGCGTGGCTGCCGGGCAGTCGTGATGCGAAAATCAGTCCGCAACTTGATCCACATCCGCGTCCCGGAGGTCCGCATGGACGTCGCCTCGCTGCTGCCGTTGACCACGGCCCGGTTGTCGCTGCGTCTGTTCACTCCCGGCGACGCCGACGACCTGTACGCCTACCAGAGCCTGCCGAGCGTGGCGCGCTACTTGTACCGGCCGGCGCACACGCGTGAGCGCAGCGAGCAGGTTGCCGCCGAGCGCGCGGCGCAGACGGCCTGGCGCGCCGACGGGGACAAGCTGGCGCTCGCTGTCTGCCGACGCGATGAGCCTGGCGTCCTTGGCGAGGTGAGCCTCGCCCTGGCCGATGTTCGCGCCGCCCAGGCCGAGATGGGCTGGACTCTCGACCCAGGTCACCAGGGGCACGGCTACGCGACCGAGGCGGCCGCGGCGCTGGCCGGGTTTGCCTTCGACACGCTGGGCGTGCACCGGCTCTACGCACGGCTGGATGTGGAGAACACCGGGTCTGTGCGGGTCTGTGAGCGCCTCGGGATGCGCCGGGAGGCGCACCTGGTCGAGAACGACCTCGACGGGGATCGCTGGGGCAGCGAGTACATCTACGCGGCGCTGTCCGCGGATCTTGGCAATCGATCAGGCGATTGAGCCCGACGCCGCCTCCTGTTCGTGATCTTCCATATGGGAGAACCCTGGTATGTCTGGTGGGGATGGCCTGTTCGAGGTGGATCCGGCGGCGGTGGTGAAGCCGGAGATCGCGCCGACGGTGGCGGTGAAGAAGACCTTCCGGGCGTTCGTCCCCGATCAGATGCTGATGCTGACGCCGTCGCTGGATGAGTGGCTGCCCGAGGGGCATCTGGCCCGATTCGTGGCCGAACTGGTCGACGAGGCGCTCGCCCTGGGCCCGATCCTGACGTCCTACACCGAGAAGCGCGGGTTCCCGCCGTATGCCCCGCGGTTGATGGTCCGGCTGCTGATCTACGGGTACACCACCGGAGTGCGCTCGTCGCGGGCGATCGAGCGCAAGTGCACCGATGATGTGGCCTTCCGCTATCTGGCCGCGGGGGCGGGGCCGGACTACCGGTCGATATCCCGGTTCAGGGCCCGGCACCTGGACGCCCTGGCCGGGATCTTCACCCAGTCGGCCGCTGTCTCCCGCTCTTTCAGACACATCGCATCGAGTTGCTCGTATGGCAGACGGATGCGTCCTTCGGCGATGCCCTCGTAGAGCAGTCACGGCCGGCCCGCACCGCGCCGCTACGGCGGCCCAGCACCGCCTGCCCGGGGCTGGTGATGTGGGTCTTCTTCCCGGCGCCAGCTCTGTCGGAGCTAACAGCGGCGGTAGCGGTAGGCCCACCGGTTCTTCCACCAGCCGAGCCAGTGCTCGGACTCCTGAGGGAAGACCAACTGCAGCGCTGTTACCCCCACGCTCAACCCCAGACTGAGCACGATGGCCCACCGCGGACCGGCCGTGGGGCCGTCTACCGTAGACGTATGGGCGCGATCGTCGTCGTGTACGAGCTCGACAAGCCGGTGGGCACACGCACCTCCCCGGGCGGGGCGCCTGGTGAGGCACGGACCGTCCGCCGGGTGCATGCGGCGCCCACCGCCCCGGGGACGCCCACCGCGACTGGACCGCGGACTCTCTGCGGCAAGGACACCTTCGCTATGGAGACGGCCTGCCAGCAGCCATCCGAGCACCCTGGGGCGCCTTGGTACCCCGCAGAGTACGCGTCCGTGGTCTGCCCCGACTGCGATGCCGTGATGACCACCTGACGGTCGTGACCGACTGCCCCGCCCTCGATGCGTCGCCGAAGGGACCGCTGCGGCTTGCAGCGGCACCCGCTCGCGGACGGCTACTCCTGGGGGATGGCATGGCATTGCATTGCACATGGACATACATGGCTGGCTGGCAATTTTGCCGAACACCAAGACCAGGCGGGCGAAGGTCACCGCGGACAAGCTCCAGACGCTCGCAGGCCTCGGCCTGGAGTGGGCGGCGGCGTGAGGTCACAGTCGCGGCGTCGTTGAACGCGGCGAGGCCTACAGCCGGGCCCTGGGGATGTCATGGCAGTTTCCCGGGGCCCGTGACGTGTCCGGGGCAGATCAGGTCAGGTCGGTGGTGCCGACGGCGGCGGGACTGGTTGCGCGCCCACCTTTTGAGGTCCCCGAGCGGTAGAGCACTTCGGCGCCGCACTTGCCCGCCCAGGCCGCGAGCCCCAGTGCCGATCCACCAGCCGCACACGGCAGGCATGGTGCGGTCAGCCTCGTACTGCTTCGTACAAGCCGCGGCCCGCGCGCCGGGCCCGGGAGGCCTTCACCAATCGCTCCAGGGTGCCGCGTACTGCTTCTATCTGTCCCACAGTCTCCGGGCGTCCGAGCGCCTGGTTGATCTCGCCGGCCTTCATCGCCCTCTTTGCCTTCGACAGGATCTCCACGATCCCGTCCGTCAGCCCTTTCGCCCGCATCGCCGGGGCAGCCTTCTTCTTACCGGCCTTACTGGCAGCCTTCGCCCGGGGCGCGGCCTTCCTCGCCGTGCGGGACGCCGGGCGTTGGGCGGTGGTTCCGGTCTTCCTCCGACCTGCGGTCCTGGGTGCGGCGGTCGTGGCCGCCGCCGTCGCGGTGGACAGGGTCTTGAGGCTCTCCACCGCGGTACGGACGGCTTCCAGACGCTGTGCCACGGCTGCCAGTTCCTGCTCCAACTCCTGCTTGCGCGATTCCAGACCGGGAAGCTCGCCCTGCAGCTGCTCGATGGTGGAGTGGATGCCGTCGGGGGCATCGATCGTGGTTGCCATGGTTATCGTCCCTTTCCGATGCGCACACAGCCGGTGCATGGTCATACCGGCCACCGCGTGGCGAAGTCGGCGTTATGTTACGTACTATGGCAATGCCGCCTTTATTCCAATAGTCCCTCGCATGGGCTGCTGCCGACCGCGTCCCCTTACCGTCGCGCGTCCTGCGTCTTCCCAGGGCGCATGGACGGCTGCGCAGCGGCAGGGCTGGAACCGGCTGTTACCCGCCCAGCAGTGGCTACTGGACAGCGCACTCGGACTGCAACCCGCAGGCGAGGACGAACAGCTGGAGCCAGTCCCGGATGTAGACGCCCTGGCGCAGCGGCTGCCCACCACCCCCGCAGCCGCTGAGCGTCGTGTCCGATACCGGTCAGCGGCCCAGGCGGCAGGTGTTCCAGCCCCGTTTTTCTGGCCAGGTCCTGACGGGCTGCTTCACCCCTCCTGGTGTGACTGAGCGCCTCGGTTGGCCATTGAGTGCTTCAGTTGGCCGCCCTGGTGCTCAGCGTCGCCCCGCTTGGTACTCGCGGATGGCCAAGTTGGCCGGCTGGCCCGTGCATGAGGTGTGCAAGTCTGGCAGTCGGCGGAGGCTGGGGAACGAGCGGCGGCGCGGGGAGGCACGCGATGCGAGAGCACTACCACGACGAACTGGAATCGATCACCGACGGCCTCGTGGAGATGGCGAACCTGGTCGGTTCGGCCATCGGCCGAGCCACCACCGCTCTCCTCGATGCCGATCTACAGCTTGCCGAGAACGTGATCTCAGGCGATGAGGAGGTCGACGATCTGCAGCGCGACCTGGAGGACCGGGCGATCACGGTGCTAGCGCGGCAGCAGCCGGTCGCCACGGACCTGCGGATCGTGGTCACCTCACTGCGGATGAGCGCCGACCTGGAACGGTCGGGAGATCTCGCTCGACACGTAGCCAAGCTGGCCCGGCTGCGCTACCCCGAACGTGCGATTCCGCGCGACCTTCGCCACCTGGCCGAACAGGTCCACTGCCCGCACGGCGATCTTCGAGTGGATCGAGGGCTGGTACAACTTGCACCGGCTGCACAGCAGCCTCGGCTACCGCAGCCCCGCCGACTACGAAGCCGCCCTGGCGGCCTGACCACCACACCGATGGTGTCCTCAAAGCGAAACAAGCTCAACCTGACCCTGCCCTACGGTCAACCGCGACGCTCACAGTAGCCAACCAAAACGCTCAGTGCGTAGAGCTGGCCGCCCGTATCTGGCGAGCAGAGGAATCGTTAAGCAGGCCATCGCGTGCATACAGATCCGCCTCGCGGATACGCGAACACGGTGAGGACCCGAACCAACTCCCTCCCGGTTCGGGCCCTCACCCATGTCAGCCACACCCGCCTAATTGGGACTGCCGAGTCATAAAAACTCGGTTCATTCCGGCGCCTGTCAGGCCGCAGAGACGACGCGTTACGGAGGAATACGCATGCTGCCCATCGGATCACTGGACAACCTGCTGAGCGCCATTGGTGAGCAAGCCACCCGCAGCCTGCGCGCCATCGCTCCGCACGGTTGGGTGGGCCATGCCCAGCGCAATGCCGCGCAGGCCTCCGCAGCGGCCCGCACGCAGCGACTCGAGCGCGATGCAGTGGCCACCTGGCTGGCCGAGCATGACCTTTCCGGAGGGCCACGCCCCTGACGCCGTAACCAGGCTTGCGGCACCATCCGGCTCTCAGGTGAAGCCGGCCCGCGACGGTCAGCACCACTGCTGCGGCAACCGTTACTGCTGAGCACGTGACCATCACGTGAGCATGTGACCGGCTGCATCTGGGGCGGCATCGCAATCAGGTGGGTTCATACCCGTCAGCGCGCGATCAAGACGCACGGTGACCGGGCCGCCTCGGTCATCACACTCTCGGCCCATGCGCATCGGCCATTCGCGGTCTGCGAAGTCCTGGGGTTGTCAGCAGGTGACCGCTCCCGGGTGCGGGGGCGATGGTGGACAAGAATCGCGGCCGGAGGAAGATGCCATGGCTGGAGCATTCTCTTCCGGCCGCGCGGCGCAGCACTACCGCCGATATCCGTCATCGCGGTTGTACCAGGGGCGGCCAGCCTTACTCAGGCTCGGCCGTCGAGGCCTCCCCTTCCTCGGCTGCCGGCTGTTCACCTTCGGCCGGTGCTGCTTCAGATGCCGCATTCTCGTCGGCCGTGGGGGTCTCTGCTTCCGTCGCCTCTTCGGTCTCCGCCGCTCCGGTTGCCGGCTGCTCGCCTTCGGCCGGCGTTGCCTCGGATGCCGCAGTCTCGTCGGCCGTGGGGGCGGCCTCTGCTTCTGTCGCCTCTTCGGTCTCCGCCGCTCCGGTTGCCGGCTGCTCGCCTTCGGCCGGGGTCGCCTCGGGTTCCTCAGGTGCCCGCTCAGTGTCGGTCATGTGTTCGCCTCTTTCCCGCAGCGCACGTTGGAGTCCTGGTGGCAGTTCCCCAGGGAGTCACCAGGGTTGAGGGCATACGCATATATGTGCTTTATAACTTCTGTCCTAGTTCCGCGGGGGTGAGGATGTCAACGGATCTCCCGCTCTTCTGCCGAGAGTTTGCTCAGTCCCGATGAGAGGACGAAAGCTCTGCTTAAGGCGGGCGAGCAGGTAGCGGGTTCAGTCCATCGTGGGTGCCTTCAAGAGTGCACGGGCCGCCGCCTTGCCGCCGCACCTCGATGTAGGCGACCACGGCGACGGTCTGCAGGGCGGTGACGCAGTTGCCGCCGGGCTGCTCCTTGAGCGCCCCAGCGATGTCGTCGCCGTCGATCGGGCGACTGTTGTACCACTTTCCGACGCTGGTAAGGGGGCGCACTCGGGTGGCTGGCTCGCCAGGCGATCTTTGGCAAGCTTTCGCAGGATGGGTTTAGGTTGCCCGGCCGGAGCGGCGGATGGTGGGCGCTTTTCGTCGTGCGCGGCGCCATGCCGCCCGGAGCTCAGGAGCAGAACATGGCAGGGAAGACGGATGTGCTGATACCGGCACTGAAAGATGCCCGTGACGCCCATGCCGCGGTCGTCGACCGGTTTTGGACGGGTGTGGCCCTCACCCCGCCGGGCACCGAGCGGCAACGGCTGGAAAGTCACTAGGACATCGCCGAACGGCTCAACGACCAGGAGAGTGCCGAGCTGCTTGCCGTGCTGGGGCGGCAGGACGAGGTGCTGCTGGAGACCAGCGAGGAGAACCTCGCCCGACGGGCCAGGGCCGTGGCTGCGGCGGCGACCGAAGGCCCCCGCCTGGCGCGGGGAGAAGATGACGACCAGGACCCAACCACAGCAGGCCTGCAGATGCCGCTGCTGCCTGTGGTGCCCTGCCGGTTGCTCTGTCTGCTGGCGTGCCGGGCTCGCCCGGCACGGAGCGCGGAGGCCCCGCCGACGCGCAACGAGACACCGAGGCGCCCGATCCCCCGCCGCGCCAACCGCCAGCCACAGCCCGCCCCACCTCTTCTCCTTTTCTGTTCTGGGGTCGGCTGCGAGAGGCGCATAGAGGGATGCCGGGCTCGCCATCACGGCCGGGCAGGCGTGGTGAGCTGCGGATACGCCGCCCAGGCCGCGGTCGCGCGCGGACAGTTGTCGGACGGGTTATCGGCGGGGATATCGGCCTGGTTGGGGGCGGTGTTGTCGCTTCGTGACCGTGGTCGGGTCTTGATGGTCGCAGGTGTGGTCGGGGGTGTCGGCTGGGCTGGCTCGTACACGCGGCACCGGGCAGGCCCGCGCACCCCGGCCGGCTACCGCGACTACCCACCCCAGGCCGCACACCGAATCGCCTTCATCCGCGAGGCCCAGGCGGCCGGACTCACCCTTGCGGAGATCCGCTCTTTCCTGGCCGTACGCGACTCCGGCGAGGCGCCCTGCGTGCACGTTGCGGACCTGATCGCGCAGCACCTCGCGGACATCGAACGTCCCATGACCGAACTGCGCACCACCCGCACCGCACTGCGCACGCTGGCCCACCGCGCGACGGCCACCGACCCGAGCACCTGCACCGAGGCCGACATCTGCCGCATCATCACACCCGGACGACTGACAACGGGGGATTGTCACCGCAGGAGTGACAATTTACGGTTGTCAGCATGAGCCCAGAACCCACCGTGGACCAGCTCATCCAGGCGGCCCACGCTCGTGCCACCAGTGACGACCCGCTCGATGTCCTCGACGCCGTCCTGGCCCTGGCCCGTGATGTGTCTGGCCGGTCCGACGAGGCTGTCGACCAGACCGTGCGGCAGACCCGCGAGGCCGGATACTCCTGGACCGTGATCGGCGAACGTCTCGGCGTCTCCCGCCAGGCCGCCCGCCAGCGCTACGCCAACCGCGTCGCCCATGCACCCTCGACCGTCGGCCTGATCCGCGGCCGCGACCTGGAGGCCGGACTGGCCGCCGCGCTGGCCGGCGCCGAGGCCGACCATCTGGCTGAGGCGGGCACCGAGCACATGCTGCTGGGGCTGCTCACCGACGGAGTGGCCGCCGCCACCCTGGAACGGCTCGGCGTCAGCCGTGACAAGATCCGCGACGCTTGCCATCGCCTGTTCGACTACCCATCCGAACCCGCACACGAAGGCCGGACCGTGTTCTCCGCCGAGGCCCAAGCGGCTCTGGCCGGCGCCGAGCAGCTGGCCACCGAACGCACGCCGGCCCGCGCGCCGGTGGCCGTCACCACGCCACAGCTGCTCGCCGTGATCGCCACCAACCCCGGCTCACGCGCCCGCCGCGTCCTCAACGACCTCGGCGTGGATGTCGCCGATATCAAGCGGCTGCTGCACTGCTACATCAACGTCCCACGCACTCCTTTCGGCCGCCGCTCCCGGCGCGGCTGGCCCGGCAAGAAGCAGGCGGATCGCTGCTCGTTCTGCGGTCACGCCCGCAGCGAAGAGCGCCGCCTGGTCGCCGGGCCCGACGTGTGGATCTGCTCCGAGTGCGTCGAGATGTGCAGCGAGATCAACGCCCAGCCAACCGACGCAGGAGCGTGACGGCCAGCCAACCCAGCCTGACCAGGCGCTAGTTCAGAGAAGTCACCAGCCCGAACGAGATGGCACCGGACCAGATGGTTCGAGGCATAAGGGTCGTCCTTCACTACCGGCCCCGAGCACCTCCAGGCTACGAGGTGCCCGTCCCGCGGCAGCCACATCAATGGCGCCCGACAGCTCACCGTCACCGCTTATTTTCAGGGGTTCGGATGCGAGGGCGTCTTGAGCTTCCAGGCGCTGCCGCTGCAACTGTCATGCAGCGGTGGGAACCGGTGGCTGGCTTTGTTCACGAGTTGCGGATCAGGCACAAATTTCGTGAGGACGATCAATGGGTTTGGTCTCGGTGACTCACCGTCACCTCGCGAAGCCGTGGAAAGTCGATGACGAGTTGTGGGCGGTAATCGAGCCGCTGCTGCCCAAGGTCGAGCGCCGGACCCGGCACCCCGGGCGCAAGCGGCACCCGGACCGGCTGGTGTTCCAGGGCATCCTGTTCGTACTGCACACCGGGATCGCCTGGGAGCACCTGCCGCAGGAACTCGGCTTCGGCTCGGGCATGACCTGCTGGCGCCGCCTGGCCGAGTGGACCGAGGCCGGGGTATGGCCCAGGCTGCACGAGGTCCTCCTCGCGAAGCTGCGTGGCGCGAACGCCCTGGACTTCTCCCGGGCCGCCGTCGACGGCTCCCACATCCGGGCGTTAAAGGGGGTTCCAAGGCGGATCGCCCGCCGGGGCACCGAGCATGGCTCCGGACTGGGCACCCAACGCTGGGTCGTGGAGCGCGCGTTCGCCCATCTGCATTGGTTCCGCCGCTTGCGGATCCGCTGGGAGATCCGCGACGGTGTCGCCGGGATAAGCGCCAAACTCGCCAGTAGTCTCGGCGGTCAGCCGGGCGGGCTGCGATGGGTTCGCAGCGCCAGTACCAGGCAAACCGTGGTCGCGGCGATGGCGAGTGAGGCGGGCAGACGTGCCCATGAGGTGTCCGCGACCGGCGCCTGGGCGGCGAGCAGTACTACTGCGGTCGCGGCGGCGGCCGTCAGTGCGCGTGTCGCCTGCGGGCGGCCGGGCGGGGCGGTGACACCGGCTGTCCAGGCGTCGGTGACGAGCAGGTAGGCAAGCAGCAGGGCGGCGATGCAGACGACCAGCCAGACCGCGGGGCCGGTGGCCGCCGCGACCGCGATCGCCGCCGCCGGCAGTACGGTCGTCCTGCGGCGGGCCGCGACGGTCCGCCAGCGCATAGAGGTCAAGACGGGGCGCGCGTCGACCATCGGAGCGGCCCACCACGCGGCCGCCGCCGCTCCGACCACCAGCACCCTGACCGGCAGCGGTGCGTGCAGGGCGGCCGGCGGGTCGCAGGCGGCGACGGCAAGGGCCGTTCCGAGCAAGCGGTCGGTGATGCGAGAGGTGAGACGTGCGATGAGCCGGGCGGCTCTGCTGTTGGCCGGGCGCGGGCCTGGCCCGGCGAACCGGGCGGGGACGGTGGTCATCGGGTCCCCCCGTGGATGCGGGTGCGCAGCAGCGGCGCAAGGGCGAGGTCGAGGGTCTCGCCGGGACGGTGGGCGACGACCGCGATGCCACGTTCCATCAAGGCGAAGCGCATGGCGTCGCGATCAGCCCGCCACAGCCGCAGCGCGAGTTCGCCCTCGGTGTCGCCAGGTTCCAGGACCGGCTCGCCAGTGGGGATCTCGACCACGACCATCGGGTTGGCCCGTCCGCGCACCTGGTGCAGGACGTCGAAAATCCGCTGGTCGGTCAGCGGCGTGATGACGTACACCAGCGCTCCCTCGGGCAACGCGGGCGGTGGGAGCAGACTGAGGCCCGCCGTGCCGTACGCGCGGTCCTTGCGGACCTCCAGCACGCTCTCGACGATGCGGTAGAAGTACCCCTGGCCGCTGCCCGGTTGCAGCCAGCGGGTCACGCCACCGACCGACACGACACCGACCCGGTCGTGGGTGCGCAGGTAGGCGCGGACCAGCCCGGCAGCGGCCCGGAAGGTCTCGTCGAGCGAGGACGCGCCGGTGACCGGGTCGACCACGTCGGCGAGCACATCCAGCAGCACCACGGTGTCGGCGGTGCGCTCCGCGGCGAACTGGTGGACCTGCAGGGCGCCGCGGCGGGTGGTGGCCGGCCAGTGGATCCGCCGCTGCCGTTCGCCACGCACATACGGGTGCACGCCGGTGACCTCGACGCCCTCGCCGCGCTGCACGGCGGCGTGCTCGCCGAACCGCTGCGGCAGCCGGACCGGGATGGGCGTGAGGCCGGCGTGTTCGGGCACCGGGAAGACGGCGATCTCGCCGAGTTCGGCCCGCACGGTGCGGCGGGCCAGCCCGCCGCGGTCGTAGACGTCGACGTCGACCGTGCCGAGCGTCCAGCGGCCCCAGCGCTGCGCGGTCAGGACGAGATCGACGCGGTGCGGGCCGACCGCGAGGTGGTCGAGCCGGACCCCGTGACCGAGGGTGACGCCGGGGTCCAGGCGGCCGGTCTCACCGTCGTAGGCCACCGCGATCCGCACCGCCACCTGCTCGCCCTCAAAGCACCGCCGTGGCTCCACCTCGACCTCGGCCGTCACCGCGTCCGGGCGCTGCCCGCTCGGCAGGGCGAGGGCGAGCAGCACCAGGGGCGCGGCGGCGAGAGCAAGCACCCAGGGGCGCCCGGTGAGCAGCGCGGCGGCCAGCGCGACAACGGCCAACGTGCCCAGCCGCAGCGCGCGTTCACCGGTGCGCCAGCCGGGCGGGGGCGGCGGGGGTTCGGCGGCCACGTCATGGCGGCCGTCCAGGGCCCGTTGGGCGGCGGCTGCCGCTCTGCGAGTTGGCACTGGCTCCGTCATGACACGACCGGCGTGCGCGGCACGGTCTGCGGGGCGGGCACGGACTGCATGATCTCGCGGATCACGTCGTCGCCGTCGATCTGCCGGACCCACAGCTCCGGCTTGAGGGTGACGCGGTGCGCGAGGGCCGGCACCGCCACGGACTTGACGTCCTCCGGGGTCACGTAGTCCCGCAGGTCCAGGACGGCACGCGCACGGGCGAGCTGCACGAGGGCCAGGCCGCCGCGCGGAGAGGCACCGACCTGGATGTGCGGGTGGGCCCGGCTGGCGCCGACCAGCGCGACGACGTACTCCAGCAGGTCGTCGTCCACCTCGACGCGTTCGACGGCGGCCCGCATGGCCAGCACCTCGCCCGGCCCGCTGAGCGTGCGCAGCACAGCCTCGGGCGCCGCCCGATCCACACGCGCGCGCAGCATGCCGGTCTCCTGGGACGCCGTCAGATAGCCCATCCGCACCCGCAGCAGGAACCGGTCGAGCTGGGCCTCAGGCAGGGTGTACGTGCCCTCGTACTCGATGGGGTTGGCGGTGGCGACGACCACGAAGGGCTCCGGCAGCGGCCGGGTGCTTCCGTCGATGGACACCTGGGACTCGGCCATCGCCTCCAGCAGCGCGGCCTGGGTCTTGGGCGGGGTGCGGTTGATCTCGTCGGCGAGCAGCAGGTGGGTGAAGACCGGCCCCGGCCGGAAGACCATGTCGGCGGTCCGCTGGTCGTAGAACGGAGCGCCGGTGACGTCGGAGGGCAGCAGGTCGGGGGTGAACTGGATGCGGCAAAAGTCCAGGCCGAGAGTGGTGGCGAAGGAACGGGCCAGCAGCGTCTTCCCGAGCCCCGGCAGGTCCTCGATGAGGACGTGGCCGCCGGCGAGGATGCCGAGCATCACCAGCGCCAGCGGTTCCGTCTTGCCGACCACGGTCGTGCCGATCTCGTCGAGCACGGCCGCGGCCCGTTCGCCCGCCTGCCGAGGGGTCAGGATGTCTTGGTCCGGGGCGGGCTGCGGGCTGGTCACGATCGGATCCTCACGGGGCGGGGTGGGGTGTGCGGGCTGCGGGGTCGGCCGCAGCGCCACCGGTCACAGGGCTTCCAGGCGGTCGAGCAGGGAGCGCAGGACGGGCTCGGGGAGAGTGGGCTGCGGAGCGGTCGCCTCGGGATCGATCCACGGCCACAGCTCAGCACCGACCAGCGCCCGGGCCCGCTGCGGGTTCCGGTACATCGCCACGCCGTGCCGTTCGGCCAGCCGGGCGGCGAACAACCGCTGCAACTGCGGCCGCATGACGGTGCGGAGGTGCACTTCGCTGTCGTCCGCGAGGGTCCTGGCCACGATGCGCTGCCACCCGCCGAGCGCCGGAGCCCGGCTGCCCAGCAGGCGCACCGGCCTGCGGTGTCCGCTGTCCTGGGCGGCACCACCCGCGGCATAGCGCCCCAGCGCCAGCGCAACAGCGGTGATGAGGGCGAGGCCGGTCGCGGCCGCGGCGGCACCGTCGGCCAGGACGAGCAGCACTTCGGCCGCGACGGCGACGGTGCCCAGTACGGCCAGCGAGTGCCGCACCGAACCCGGCGCCGGCAGCACGGAGTTGACGAAGGCCTGGATCCGTGTGGGCGCCTTCACGAGCCACCCGCCACGGCTTCGGGCCCGGACGCCCGCGAGCGCAGACCGTCAGCGATCTCGGCGAGCGCGGCCGCGGCCCGCTCGCGATGGCCGCCGTCCATCGGGTGCGTGGAGTAACGGGCCTCGCGGAACAGGGCGCTGAGCTCGGCGGCGGCCGCCCCCGCGGGCAGGCCGCCGGCGACGGCCCGCTCCAGCAGGTCCTTCGGGCTGTCCGAAGCGCGCCGGGCCACGCCGGAGTCGGCGAGCGACTCCTCCATGGCGGCATAGCCGGCGATGACGGCTGCGCGGGCGTCGGTTCCGTCCAGCAGGGCGCGGCGCCCGGAGTCCACGGCCTGGGCCAGGCGTTCCTGCTCGTCGTCGAGCGTCGCGTACGTCGCCGGGGCCTCGGGCGCCGGCGGCCGGGTCAGATACCGCCACAGGTGCAGCCCGGCGATCACGACGACCACGACGGGCAGGGCGATGCCGAGACCGAGCAGGATGCGCGTCAGCCCGAAGTGCATGCTGTGGCCAGAGTGCCCGGCATGTGGTGCGGGTGGCGGGGTGGGCACCGGGTCTTGCCGCGAGCTGGGAAGCGGTAACGACTCGTGGCCGCCCCCGTGGCTGCTGCCGGACGAACCGAACCGGTGCAGGACCAGGACGAGCAGCGGGACAACCAGCGACGCGGCCAGCAGGACGCGGCTCACGCCGTCAACCATCCGCTGTTCCACCGGGTTGAGTTCCCGGGCGGCGCCGACCTGCTCCAGGTACTTCCCGCGCAGCGCCAAGCCGCCGAGGAGTGACAGCAGGGCGAGGCCGACCACGAGGACCGAGTTGCCGCCGAGCGGCCCGCGGCCCTTGGCGAACAAGCCCGTGTCGGGGTGCAGCAGCAGTGCTCCCAGGGCCGCTCCGCCCACCACCAGCACCGTCAGCGCGGCCTGTGCGGCCCCGATCGTGCCGTGCCGCCGTCGCCCGCCCGCCGTACGCGCCCGCCCCACCACCACACCCCTCCCTTGTGATCGGCAGCTTCGCACACCGGTCGACGGCGTGTCAGCAGGGGGCCACCGGTGGGGCGGCCGGGGCGGGACCCCCAGCGGGTGATCGATTCCCGCCTGCTGGTCCTGCTGTGCGTCTCGCCACCTGCGGCGCTCATCTACTGGCTTATCTGCCAACGTGCGGCACAACGAAGGGACTCACGGCCCCAGGCCGTGGAAGGCGTCGATGAACACGGAGACCCGAGTTAGCCCCGTGATCAATCTTGCCGATGGCTCTTCCCGAGCCCTCCCAATGTCGAGTGACATCAATTCTCAGGCTCTGGTCCACTTCGTGTGGTCGCGTACGCAGGGTGACTGTTGATCTTCGTGTGATGGCGGTTGGGTTCGCCCGAAAATCGCCCGGCCGGATGGTGGTGCGGCCGAGAGTCCTTCGCTGTGAACGAAGTGCTGCCGCAGCTGGATGAGCTGCTGTTCTCCTCGGTCGAGGGCGTGTTGGTGGAGTCGGTCGAGGTGACCGACACGGTCGTCCGAGTCGAGGCTCGTACGACCGCACGACGGGCGGCCTGTCCAGAGTGTGGATGCTGGTCGGGGCGAATACATGGCTCCTACCTGCGGTTTCCTCGTGATCTGCCGGCGGCGGGCAAGTTCGTCGTGGTGTCGTTACGGGTACGGCGGTTCGTCTGCGCGAAGGACTTCTGCCCACGAAAGACCTTCGCCGGGCAAGTCCCCGGGCTCACTCGCCGGTTCGGACGCCGTACTGAACGGCTGCGATCAACGCTGGGGTCGGTCGGTCTCGCGCTCGCAGGCCGGGCCGGCGCCCTCATGACGGATGCCTTCGAGGTCCCGGTCAGCAGGAACACTCTGTTGAGGCTGATCGCTTCGCTTCCGGACCCCGCCACCACCACACCCCGCGTGGTCGGCGTGGACGAATACGCCCAGCGCAAGGGTCGTTTCTACGGAACCGTGCTCGTCGACGTCGAAACACGTCGTCCGATCGACCTCCTTCCCGACCGGGAGGCAGACACGCTCGCGGCCTGGCTCGCCAAGCGGCCCGGAATCGAGATCATCTGCCGTGACCGGGCCCCCTTCTTCGCCGAAGGAGCCACCCGCGGCGCCCCGCAGGCCCTCCAGGTCGCTGACCGATGGCACCTCTGGCACAACCTGGGAGAAGCCGCCGAGAAGTGCGTCTACCGGCACCGCAGCTGCTTGCGCCCCATGCCGGCACGGCCGGAGGAACCTCAGGAGAAGGCGGAGCCGACCGCGTTGTCGCCCTGGCCGACAGGGCACCGGTTCGCCGAACGCACCCGCGCCAAACACGCAACCATCCACGCTCTCCTCGCCGCCGGTCACAGCAAGCGATCCATCGCCCGACAGCTCGGCATGACCCTCAACACGATCTTGCGCTTCTCCCGCGCCACCACTCCGGAGGAGATGTTCACCGGCCAGTGGCAAAGCCGTGTGACCAGGCTCGATGACTACAAGCCCTACCTCGACCAGCACTGGCAGGAAGGCTGCACCAACGCCTGGAAACTGTGGGAGGAGATCAAGGAACAGGGCTATCCCCGGGGCTACGCCAGCGTCCGTGACTACGTCAGCAGGACTCTTCGCGGCAAGCCCCAACCGGTCGGCCCCCGGCCACCATCAGCCCGAGCCGTTACACGCTGGATCCTCACCCACCCCGACGCCCTGCCCGAAGGCGACCAGATCCAGCTCAAATCCGCCTTGGCCAACTGCCCCGAACTGACAGCGCTCGCCGAGCACGTGCGCTCCTTCGCCCACATGCTCACCCACCTGCAAGGCGACCGACTCCCCGCATGGATCGAAGCGGCCAGCGCCACCACTGAACTGCCCAGCCTCCGCCACTTCGCTCAGCACCTCTTGTGCGACCTCGACGCCGTCACCGCTGGCCTCACCCTTCACTGGAACTCCGGCGTCGTGGAGGGCCATGTCAACAGGATCAAGATGCTCAAGCGCCAGATGTTCGGCCGCGCAGGATTCGAACTCCTCCGCAAGCGGGTCCTATTGGCGTGACCGAGCGTTACCGGACCACACGAAGTGGACCAGAGCCGCTACCGCTCGATAAAGTCAACACCCAGCCAGCGATCCGGATCATCTCCTGCGGGTAAAGCTTCGCCAGCGTCGGCAGAGGCCTCAGCCATGATCCCAGAGCGAATGCCTCCCCCAACAAGTGACCGGCCCGCGGCAGACCACACGCCTCTGCCACCTCGGTCAGCGCCCGCGCCTGCTGGTGCGAGTTGGTGATGGCCCGGGCGAGCTGCTCCGCCCGCTCGTGGTCGCCGGCGCTGGCCACAACCCCAACCACCCCGGCCAGCGCCCACGCCTGCCGGCTCAACCTCAAGGGCGTCGGCGGCGGCGACCTCCCCGACCCGAGCACCCAGGTCGGCGAGCGTCAGTACACCTACGTCACCGCAGCCCGCGCCGCCGGCCTGTTCGAGGCGGGCGCCTTCGCCAAGTACCAGCACACCAAGTAGGGCGAGGCAAGCCACCGAGCGGCCTGTTGGCAGGCGCCTCTCAACTGGCGGGCGCCTCTCAACAGGCCGTCTTTGCATCAGCTCGACTGGGCCGCCGGAATGCGTGGGAATGGGGTCCGATCGGGGCTAACAAACGGCATACTGCGACGGTCACACCCCGTCAGCCCCCAACGACATCACGCTTCCAAAGTCAGTAGTGGCCCAGGCGGCAGGTGTTCCAGCCGCGACCGTCGCGTATCAGCGCGCCGGACCGTTCCAAGTTGGCCAGGTGGTACGCGACCGAGGCCGTGCTGCGCATCCCGACGGCGTGGGCGAGCTGCCGCACCGACGGTCCCTCACCCTCGTCTTCGATCCACCGGCGAATGCAGCGCAGGATCTCCTCCTCCCGCTCGGTCAGGTGCTCCGGGCGCCGGTTCACCGCTGCTCCTGCATGGCGCGGGCCTGGTGGCGCAGCTCGGCCCGCGCGGCCGGCATGCGGCCCGGCCCACTCCGGGTGCCATCACAGCCGAACGGACAGCCACTGCAGCCGGCGGCGCAGCACAGTGGTCCGGGCCGGGTCCGGCGCAGCCAGGGCCTCGTAGGTGCGGTGCCAGTCCGTTTGGAGCTGCATCAGGTCTGGGGGGAAGGTCGCGTGCTCCATGCCCGCTATTAGACCGTGTGTTCGATTTTTGGGCCAAGTCTGGACGGGCAGCTTCATCCCTCCTGATGACCCTCCATCTTCGCCTCGTGCACATGCGCCGGCTCGCGCGACGCCCAGCGGCGCGGCTGCTCCGGTCCGGGGCACGGGGCCGGTACCGGTCGAGTCCCCAGTGGCCGACGATTCATGAGCCAGCATCACGCGCGGCCCGTGCCCGTTCGCCCTAGACGAGTCATTCCGATGTGATTAGTGGTCGTAGGCGATCAGGGATCGCATGACCGGCTGTCCGGTCTTGTGGTTGTGCCAGATCGCCGCGGCCAGCGCGAGGACGCGCTGGGCGACGCGGACGGCGACGGCCTCGAAGGTCCGGCCGCCGTGCTGTTCCAGGTCGAGCTGGCCCTTGAGGGTGTCGTTCACCGACTCGATCAGCTGTCGCACCGACTTCAGCAGGGACTCGCCCTTGCGGCGTTTCTCCCGCTTGAGGCCGAGGCCCCCCACTCCAGGAGTGGATCGCGCGCGGGCACTGATCCCAACCCGCACCCCGGGGGCGCCGTCACCCGACCGGGACGGTGCCCCCCGTCGCGTTCTCGTCATCGAGTGGCCCGGAAACCCGCTGGTAGGCGGCGTGTCGCCACTGCCAGGATAGGGATCATGACAACGTCTCGGAGAACTGTTCTGACGGCCCTCGCTGCGGCTCCCGCACTGGTCGGCGCCGGCAGCAGCTTGGCGCAGGCCGCGAGCACCGGTGACACCTATCCGTCGAACACCGCGATGTACGCGGACAGCAGCCTGGTCGAGGGCACCGACTACGGCCGCCGGTACCGGCGCCACGCCATGGAGGACAACAGCCTCACCGACCGCTACGACTTCGGCAGGACGACGGTCATAGCACCGCACGGCGGCGGAATAGAGACTGGCACCTCGGAGCTGTGCCTGGCCATCGCCGGCTACCATCCGGCGGACCTGTCCGTCACCCCTGGGGGAGGGCCGGTCCACGACTACTGGATGTTCGAAGCGCTGCGCTCGTCCGACAACGGGGTCATGCACGTCACCTCGATCCACTGCGACGACACCGTCGCACGCTCGCTCTGCGCGGGCAGCCTCAATGTGCTGTCGCTGCACGGCTGCACGCCCAGCCAGGCCGGTCTGGAGGCCGGAGCGCGGGCGGTGCTGGTGGGCGGCCTCAACACCACTCTGAAGCAGTACCTGCTCGGTGCCTTCAAAACCGCCGGGATCCGGGCCGTCGACGCGGTCGGCGAGGAGGAGCTGGCCGGCGTCTCACCGCAGAACATCGTCAACCGCACCCTGCTGGGCATGGGCGCGCAGTTGGAGATCACCACCGATCTGCGCGCTGCGATGTTCGGGGTCAACACGCGGGCGGGCCGCAAGACCAGCACCACCCAGGTCTTCTGGGATTTCGTTGCCGCCGTCCGTACCGCAATCCAGCGGATGGAGGCCGAACAGCGCATCGCCTGACACAACGCCTGCCGAGCTCGACCCGTGACGCCCCGGTCTGAGAGGCAGTGCGGTTGGCTGTGCCGCTTTCCATGGGAGCCCGAACATGCGTCACGCCGGAGGGCCGGAACTCCCCCGGACAACACATCGAACAGGACTCCGACCAGCGCCGAGCTCTACTGAGCTTGTTGGCGTGATGTCGTTGGGGTCTGACGAATCGTGTTCCCTGCGGTATGCCGTCTGCTGAGGTGCGCACAGGGTGTACAGCAACGGCCTGACCGGACTTTGTGACACGCTGTGAAGCATGGGGTGGACTTTCAAGCTGCACGGTGGTGTTGCAGCCGGGCTGGGCGCCACGCTCTTGGTGCTGGCCACGCTCACGTGGCTGCCTGGGGCCCTGCCGCTCACAGACGCGAGATGGTTGACGGCCGCGACTTTCGCGTCACTCTTCTTGACCTTTGCATCTGCCCTGGTGCGACTGATCCTGACGGGCGCGGACAAACACGCGATATGGCTGGCCTTCCGGTGCCTGCCCGGCAAGGTGCAGATGACACTCGGAGCGTTGGCCCTGTGGGGAGTGGCGCTGTCGGTCTTCAGCACGGCAACGGAAGGGAACCTGCAGTCAGCCGAGGTAAGGGATGGCCGTTATGTCGCCTTCGACACGACGCCCCATGCGCGCGGCATGGTCGAGATCTCCCAGAGCCGCTACCAAGATGTCCTGGAGAGCGATCAGCGCACCATGCTCGCCATCCCAGGCGTGCTCTTCCTCGGCGCTGCCTATGCTGTTCTGGCAGCCGGAGAACTACGCCGAGCAGATGGCGCTGTTGTCCCGTCCGACGTCACGTAAGGGCTTCTCCGCACTTTAGGCGTGGTGTCGTCGGGGTGAGTCCGGTGCCGGTAAGGCATCCGTCGATGAGGTCGGGCTGGTACTGGACTTGGCGCAGTCCCCGCCGGAGGGCGCGCATCAGGTGGGCGGGGTCGGTGAAGGCGGTGTTGGCTTGGCAGCGCCTGCGGAGCAGGGACCAGATGCCCTCGACCGGGTTGAGGTGTGGCGCGTATGGAGGCAGGTAGTGGACGGTGATCCAGTCCTGGGCGTCGATGAACGCGCGTAAGCGGCGGTCACGGTGGACATTGAGGTTGTCCCAGACCAGGACGATCGGCTTGCCGAGCTGCTGGTGGGCTCTGATGAGTAGGTTGCGGTAGTCGGTCCACGCGAAGCTGCGTCGCCCGCCCGCCTTGTGGTCCGGGTGGACCATGGGCCGGTAGATGAGCCGCGAGCGCTCGCCGGGTTTGTAGCAGGCCAGGGCCGCGATCGAGATCTGGCGCTGGGAGCGTCCCCTCACCGTGATGACCGGGGTGTCGCCACGAGGGGACCAGGTGCGGGCGGTGGGCGGCGTCATCGAGAAGCCGGCCTCGTCCTCGAAGACGAGGTAGGCGTCGAGCGCCGCCGCGGTGCTTCCACGTGCGGGAAGGTCTCCTTCACCCACCCGGCCACGGCCGCATTGTCCCGCTCGACCGCTCGCCGGGCCGGGACCTGCTGACTCCAGCCGTGGCGACGCAGCATCTGGGAGATACCCGAGAGAGTGAACGACTTGTGGAACCGCCGCCCGATCAAGGTCTTGATCCGGGCCAGCGTCCAGGTCTGGTCCGGCCAGCCGTGCGCGACCGGTCCCTTGGCCAACTCCTGCTCCAGTACCGCAAACAGCTTCTCGCTCAGCCTGGGCAACGACACCGGCCCCACCGACCGAAGACCGTCCGGGCCGACGTCCTGCCAGGCCCGGCGCCACCGCTGAACCGAACGCACGCTCACCCGTAAATCCTTGGCGACCTCCGCGCTGGAGGCACCGGCGCCGAACCGTTCGGCGGCCTCCATCCGGATCCGCTCACGAAACGCCTGCCGTTCAGGCGTCAGCCCACCACCCTGCGGATACCTCATACAAACGGCATACCGCGACGATCACACCCCCGTCAGCCCTCAACGACATCACGCTTCCAAAGTCAGTAGTTGGCCTCCCCCAGGTAGCTCAGGGCTTGGCGGAAGTCGTCGAGGGCGGGCCCGAATTCGTGGGCGGCGGCGTGGAAGGTCGATCGGTCGATCAGGATCCTGGCCAGTGTTCGCGTTCCGTCTGTCGGATCGTGCTGAGACAGCCGACGGGCCAGACCCACTCCGTTGTCGAACAGGGAGCGCACTCGCTCCGCGAACAGATGGGTGCGGTTCTCCCAGTAAACGGCGGAGCGGACGGTGAGGACCCGATGCAGCCGGACCAGTTCAGCCAGATGCTGGTCCGGATCCTCGGTGGCTCGCGGAGCGAGCGTGTCCACCTGCTCACGGAGGGCATGACGGCTGTCGAAGTAGCGCCGCTTGGCATCGGGCGACCACTGCATGGGCGCCGCCCCTAAAGGGGGACGCGGCTCATCGGACGCAGGCCGATCGCTCTCGGCGCCGGAGAAGGACAGCAGCGCCGCCCAAAGCGACGCCTGATAGCCACTCCAGGATTTCCGCTCACCGGTATCGGCCAATTCCGTCAGCAAGGCGAGTGCCTCTTGCCGGACGAGTGCCGCCTGCCCTCCTCGGCCGTGGGTATCGAGCATCTGCGCATACCCGATGAGCGAGTAGAGATGACAGGCCATCGGGCCGCGGTCATTCGCGGCTTCGGCCGCTTCCATGCTGACGAGTGTCTCGAACGCGGCGAGTGCTTCGCCGGACCGGCCAGCGTCATGGAGAGCGGCGATCCACTCCAGGAGTGACCAGGCGAGACCCCCGCTGCCGGACCCGTCGGGCAGGATCGCTGCGACCAACTCGGTCATGGCATCGGCAGCCTCGGCATACCGGCCTTCCTCGGAAAGACCGGCAGCCCATACATGCAGCCCTTTGACCACGGAGCCTCCGGACAGTTCGGCCTGCGCACGCCCAATGGCAAGCATCTCGGCACGCATGGCCAGCCCTTCGGCGCGTCGACCCAGGTCGTACAGCTCTCTCTGGCACGTGTCGAGAGCCTCGTACAGAACATCCGCACGGGCAGGTTCGGCCGGATCGATGGACCGAGCCACGGCCACCGCCTCCTCGCACAGCGCGAGGCAGGCCGCATGCTTCTTGCCGGAGCTGGTGTCGTAACTCAGACGTTGCAGCGCCCTGGCCAAGAGCGGCAGGTACGAGGCGGGGCTGACCTGGGCGAGCACCCGGTACGCGTCGACTTCCTCGTGCGCCGTGCGGTGTCCCGACGCGAGCAGCACATTCCGCGCCCGCACGATGTCGTCCTGATCGACTCTCCCCGAGTGATTCATAACGGAGATTCTGAGTGCCCCAGAGAGGGCCGAACAAGGCTCGTCACCTGTGCCGTTCCTCCTACGAAAACGCGCTCTGACCTGTCATGATGGGTGTGACATCACTTTCCCGGGGCGTACTGGCAACTGCGGCTATTCAGACTTGCGAAGTTCCCGACGTGCGATGTCCGCTGCATAGCCGAGCCTTGCGTTGCCGGCGTCGTGGGACCAGGCCACCGCGCAGGTGATAGAGATGCCCAGTACGTCGCTCAAGACAGACGCCGGGATCTGAGCTGCAAGACGCTACGTCGCCACCGCCTACCCCGAGCGCACCGCGAAGCTACCCAGGTAGCGGGCCAACCCTCTGTTGGCGGGGAGCGTCATTCCAGGTGCGCGGTATTCGGGGCGGTCCATGAGTCGTCGCACCCGTAGCCGACGTCGGACGGAGCAGCCTCCTGCCACTCCGTTCGGTCCGTCCAGAAGCGTCGTTTCTCCTTCCGTTGGGCGGCCACGTCGGGGATGACGGCAATGGCCTCGGTGAAGCGGCCATGCCGGATCAGCAGTTCGGCCAGGTCGGTTGCGGCCCGCTTGCCAGGAAGCGCGCGCAGGCGGGCGATGGCCTCCTCGAGGCGGCCGTCCTGGGCGAGCAGCCAGGCGATGGTCAGCTCGCGGTCGTCGACCTCGCTGGCCGGCAGCGCCTCGATCTCCGCGATCGCTTCCTGGGCGCGTCCCGACTCTCCCATGAGCCACCACCGGTTGGACCGGAGCCAGAACGCCTCGTTCTCGGCGAGGAAGTCGGGGCTGCGTCCTTCCGTGAGGCCAAGGGCCTTGTCGTGCTGGCCCTGGTCGGCGAGGAGGATCATGGTTGCCTGGAGAAGGTTTTCGTCGTAGAGGTCGTCGAACGTGTGCTCCACCGACTCGATGGCTTCATCGAACCGACCCTGGCGGATGAGCAGCCCCATCAGCGCGCTCTCGTGCCGGCCCGGATGCTTGGCGGCGATGAGGTCGCGCAGGTACGCCTCCGCTTCTCCGGCTCGACCCAGGTTCTCCAGGGCCGTCACGTACGGGCGTACGGCGGCGTACCTACGGGTGTCGGCAAGGTCGCGAAGTTCCTCGATCCGACCGTGTCGGGCCAGCAACTCGGCATAGAACTCAACGTTGTTCTGCGGCCCGTACCGGCGTGCGGCCACGTCCGTGCCGAGCAACCGGATTGCCTCGTCCGCGTGGCCGGACCGCTCCAGGACCCGGGCCTGTGCGGGCAGGACGTCCCACAGGTCACGAATGCCGTACTCCTCCGAGTTACGCCGGAACTCCTCGGCGATCGGGGCGAGCAGCTCCAACACCCGCTCGTCGCACCCCTGGCCCTCGGTCATCTCCACCAGGGCGCCCAGCACCCGCCCGCCGCGCAGGTACGGGCCGAGAACGCCGATCGCGTCCTCCACCCGCCCGGCCCGGACCAGCGCCTCAGCGTAGTCCCGCCACGCGTCGACCGCGTTCTCCTGCTGCTCCTTGGGGTGCGCCAGATCCAGCGCCTGGTCGACGCGGCCCCACCGCAACAGGACGTCGGCGCCCGCCCGCACCGCCGGCTGCCAACCGGTAGCCGCGAACGGCTCCACCACCTTCCAGGCCCGCCCGAACTCCCCCGCCGCGCACAGACCCTGCACCGCACCCGCAGCGCAGAACCAGTCCTCACGCTCCCGCGCCGCCTCCACCAGGGCCTCCAAGCCGCCGCGTTCGAGGATCTCGTCCACGATGCGCGGCAGGACACCGCCGAGGTTGCTCAACTGCCACTGAAGATCATCCACATTCACGGGGACACCCTAGGGTCAGCCACCGACACCACCTGCGACCCGGCCCGCCGAGCTTTCCTGGCGGGCCAAGCAGTTGTTGCTGCACGCTGGTGTCGAACACGTCAGTGAGCGCGTTCTTCTCGCTCACCGTGGCGCTGAGGCCGTAGATGTTCTTGATGTGGGTCCAGGCACGGCTGTACGTGCACCAGTAGGCGACCGACGGCGAGCGCCCGGCGTCCGGGCCTTGTCGCCCTTGGCCCGGTTCGAGGCCGCGGAGACCGCGATCAGCTGGCTTTGCTCCAGGTCGTTGACGAAGGCGCGGCGCTTGTCGGTCGTTGGTCCAGGTGTCGGCGCTTTGCTGGACACCTGCAGGAGCGCGGGATCCAGCCGGCGATGGGCTCGTCTCAGGGACCCGGCTTCCACAGCGTTGCTTTGCAGGCGGACTCAGCCGGGTGAACCTTCGCTCCACTCGCTGTCGAACTCGCGAGCGGAGGTGAGGCTCTCGATGAAGGAGTGAAAGTCCGGGGCGAGGGCCAGTTCCGAGTTGTCGTCCGTATCGAACCAGGCGACGGACGGCTCCCCATGCAGCCGGGCGTCGGAGTCGACCACCGCCACTCGTGGTGGTCCTCGGCCCAGTCGATTCCGCAGGTTGCGTTCACCACCCGCTCCTTTTGAAGCGTCGCTGTCCATCGGTATCAAGCCGTGGCGGGGCCACTCGGCGACCTAATAGAAGCGCTCGCGGGCGCACCACCCCATCAGCCGTCCGTGACCCCAGCCCTGCCCAGGGGCCTCGCTCTCGTGAAGAACTCGACGGCTCCGGCTGATCGGGAGGTAGCCCTGGGAATGGCTCGAATCACGGCACAGTACGGCGACTTGGTGCGATGCGGCAGGGGCCGGACAGCGTCCCTCTTGTCGAAGCACTCCAGGCACTGCATACATCCCAGACGTCTTGACCGGCCCCTGCCTGGGCGGACCCAGCGGCCAACCCACATGCCTATTAGGCCTACTCCTCTCGTGCGATCCGAGACCACCTGCGCAAGCGCGGTATCCGGGCTGTGATCCCCATCCCGGCGGACCAGCGGGGCCACCGGCTGCGACGAGGCAGCCGGGGCGGTAGACCGCCGGCCTTCGATCGCGAGATCTACCAGCAGCGCAACACTGTCGAACGGTGCATCAACCGCCTGAAGCAGTGACGAGGCATCGCGACCCGCTACGAGAAGACCGCGACCACCTACCTGGCCGGACTCCACATCGCAGGCATCTTCCTATGGTCCACCCGGTGATCCAATGGGGACTACGATTTGGCGATCTCTTGCCGGAGCTGCTGCGTGAAGCGACGCAGGAGGTCCAGCGTCTGTTGGTACTCGGCCCGGCGGTCGTCCCTGCCGTCGGTGGGCCGGGTGCTCCAGACCCGACGCGCGAGAGCATCGGCGAGATCGATGGTGTCGCTGGCGCAGAGCAGGTACAGGGCTGAGCGTGCCTCCTGCATCCGGTTCGCCAGCTCGTTGGCTCCGGGACCGTCGTCACTCAGCTGTGTTTCCTTCAGGTAATCGAGTAGCTGACCTACGGCCGTGTTGAAGCCGATCCCGGCTTTGAGTTTCTGTTCGCGGAGCCACATGCGGTCCTGTCGGCGCGCGGTGAACCACGAACCGAACACCACCCCTATGAGGCCGACAGCGGCCCCGATGACCACGGACAGGATATTCTCCACAGTCAGCTCCCCCCGACGTACAGCCACGCCAGGCTACAGAGGCCGCCAGGGGGCCGCACTCGATGAGGGCTGCTCACATGCCAAGGGTTCGGTGATCCGAACAAAACGCCCTAGTCCGCCTGGGCGGCCGCAAGGTGCGCGTCCACGGCTGCGACACCGTCGACGCCCTGGCACAGGCCCACGACCACCGGGACAAGACGCGGTTCCGGGACCTGACCCCGCAGGGTAACGGCACCGTCCCGAACCTCGACCGCGACAGTGCCCTCTTCCAGGCCGAGGATGCGCCCCAGGACGTCCCGCTCGACCTCGCCGCGGATTTCAACGTCGGAGCGGATGAAGGCGTTCAGCAGGTCGCTACGGCTGACGATTCCAGTCAGGAGCCCATGGTCGTCGACGACCGGCAGTTGCTTGACGTGCCGCCTGCGGAGTTCCCGCGCGGCCCGGGGGATCGTCCAGTCGGCACGGGCGGTGAAGACAGGGCCGCTCATGAGCGCGCCCGCGGTCCGGGCCCGGGCCTTGCCCCACGCGCGCTCGTCGTTCCCGTACTGCCCCTGCGGGTCGGGCATGCCGGTCTCATGCCGCAGCACGTCGGACGCGGACACGACACCGATGGGGACGCCCTCATCATCGATGACCGGGGCCGCGGCGATGTCATTCGCGTCCAGCAGGGAAGCGATCTCGTGGAACGGTGTGTCGGGGCGGAGGGTGATGACTTCTTCGGTCATCACGTCACCGACCGTGCGGCGGTGCAGCATGGCATCGGCCTCCTCCGCTTCGCGACGGCGCGGCGCCCCGACCTTCGCGGCCGTTCGCCCACGCCCCGTCTCCCTACCCATGACAACACCGCGCCGCTCCGGCGACCAGTGACGTTCGACCTGGCGGGGAGGACCAGCGGTCCCACCTCCGCCGCAAGGGAGCGAAGAACGGCCTGGGCAAGGACCCTGAGCGGGCGGCGGAACGTGGCGCACAGCTGACGGCGATCGACCCAGCTCAGCGCGCCAGAGCTGGACCGGCAGCCCGACCCCGGGCACGCGCAACCGTGCTACGCCTTGGAGCGCCGCGAGCCGAATCGGGGTGGAGTCCGGTGCGGAGTTGGCGTCACCTTTGGTGATCAGGTCGTTGTTGGGAAGTACCTGGTAGACCCGATGGGTAAGCAGACGGCCGGGTCGGGCGGGGTCCTGGACCAGCACGATTTGGCCCACCGCCGGTGTGCGGTCGCGCGATGGTGGCTGGTAGAGAACGACGTCGCCCGGCATGAGGACGGGACGCACGGAGCCGGACTGCACCACGCCCGCTGTCCAGCCCAGCGCCACCACGGGCAATTGCGCCCACAACAGCAGCCCAACCATCGAGCCGACGACGGTACGTGAGATGACCGAGGTGACCACGCGCATCGGGTGCTGGGCACCCCTGGCCGTGGGTTGACGGAGCGCGCTGGCGACTAGGTCACTTGGGAGAGTCACTCGTGTTCCCGCGCTTCCCAGGTGAAGGTCACCGGGCCCATTCTTCGGCGAATGTCCTGAGTTGCCTCCGCTGCCGTTCTTCCTCGGCGATGCGGTCGGCGAGTACGGCGTCGTCGATGTACGGGGCGACGGCTGCAAGCAGGTGGCCCGACCCGCCCCCACCCTCTCCACCGGCACACGGCCCACGAGCGCTACCCCATTCGATGGAAGTCCGCTGGCCGTCGGCGGCGCTGACGACGACGCTCGACCTGACGGGCCCGCGCTCACATCAGCCGCCCGCTGCTCGCCGTCGACGAGCTGGACATACATACCGCCGCGAGGAGACCATCGTCATGGAAATGCCCGTCGTGACCGAGTGCACGGCCGAGCACTGCGCCTACAACCGGGACCGCGCCTGCCACGCTCTGGCCATCACCGTGGGCGACACGGCCGGCGTGGTTGTCCGGCACGCGCACTGCGACACATTCGTCACCTCCCCGGCCAAGGGCGGCGACCCGTCCGTAACCGGACGGGTCGGCGCGTGCAAGATGTCGGACTGCCGGCACAACGCCGAACTCGAATGCCGTGCCCCCAGCATCACCGTGGGCTATCGAAAGACCGAGGCCGACTGCCTGACCTACGCACCCGCCTGAGCCCTACGGTGCCTCCCCCCTCGGCTCACCCGCTCAGTCCCGGCTATGCCCGTCGCTCCTTTAAAACGGACGCAGAGCTGTCGAGTGACGTTACTTCACCGACATTGATCACCCAGGCGCGGCCTGACTGACTCCCAGGCAGCCGGCGGCTCCGCCCCGGCCGCGCCTCTGTCTTGAGTGCCGCAGGCGGGCGGATGCGAGCCGCTGGCCACGGTGGTGCCCTGGCTCCACACCGTTCCCTGGCGGGCGGCGAAGGTGGCGTTGGCGATCTCACCCCCGGCGGCCTTGAGGCTGGCGGCGGCCAGGTAGCGGAGGGCGGTGTAGCGCAGCTCCTCCTCGCTGTGCCCGTGCTCGCCGGCCGCGACCGCACTGATCCCCGAGTTGGCGCCGTACGCGTACGCGATCAGGAGCAGGCGTTCGAGGAGTTTCGCCTCGCCGATGGCCTCACGGGCGCCGACCGGGGCGAGGGCCTTGAGCATCCCGCTACGCAGGGCGGCCTCTTTGAGGATGTCGATCAGGGCGACGACAGTTAGGCGGCGGCCCCGTCCTGCCAGGCGGGGCCGCGGCGGGAGTGGGATCAGGATGAACCAGCCGGGGGCTCCTCCGGTTCCTCGGCGGCGGCTTCACTCTCCTCAGCTCCAGGCGTCTCCTCTGCCGCTTCAGCCGAAGGCTGCACTGCTTCCTCGGTAGCGGTCTCGGGCTCCTCAGCCGCGGGGGTCACCTCTGCTTCCTCAGCGGCGGCTTCACCCCCCTCAGCTGCAGGCGTCTCCTCTGCCGCTTCAGCCGAAGGCTGCACTGCTTCCTCAGCGGCGGTACCGGTCTCCTCGGGTGCGGGAGGCTCCTGCTCGATGTCGCTCATGTGTTCACCTCCTTTCGCCGGTGGTGCTGTGGGAAGGATGTGGGCTGTCACGCGGGCGGTAGCCAAGACATTCAGATAATTCCTGCGGCAATTGCCCTATAAAGAAAATTTACTGCTCTTGGATCGTCTGACCAGAAAGTTCCCCTGCCGATCTTCGGTGCGGGGCTGTATCCAAGCCGTGTGCAGCCGCACCCTGCCGAGCCCGATGAACAGCTCCAAGGTCGCCGACGCCATCGGTGTCCTGGGGGACCGTACGATCACGCAGCGGCTTGGCACGATCGAGCGCGTGTCCTGTAGCCCTGGGCGTGGGCCCAGGGCATGCCCCCGACGAGCTGGCCTGAGCGCGACGCCGGCCGTCGTCTTCAGCCTTACGCCAGGGTGTCGGTTTCCTTGGTGACCGCGGTGTGCACGTCGTGGATGAGGTGCTGTTGTGCCTTGGTGAGACCGCGCAGGATCGGTTGCCCGCTGTCGGGGGAGGCCTGTGTGCCGCAGATGGTCAGGTTGCCGAAGATGTACTGGACGGGGCCGCCCAGGGCGGCCACGAGTGCGGTGGCGATGCGGTTGGGCGGGTACGTGCTGGCCATGCAGGAGACGTCGCCGACGTGACCGTGCAGGCCGTTGCCGCCCCATGAGGCACGCCGAATGGTGAAGGAGGCCGACCTCCCGTGATGGGGGTCGGTGTCCCGGTGCATCTGCTCCGGCACGCCGTCGCGGAACTCCAGCCGGCCGTCGGAACGGATCAGTACATAGATACCGGACATGGTGTGGCCCTCTGCGTCCGATCCCGCGTCCAGGCGTGGGCGGTCTGTGCGGTTTTGGGCCAATGAGGTCCGGTCGGCCCTATCGCGGGCAGGTACCGCGGAGGTTGCCTGGGTTCGGGACGGTCCTCCCGGGTGGTGGGGACAGGTACCCCTCCCCACCACCCTTTCTTACTGCCTTTAGGCTTGGGTGATCTCGATGTGGCGCGGCTTGGCCGCCTGGGCCTTGGGCACGGTGACGGTCAGCACCCCGTCGGCCAGCGTCGCCGTGATCTCTTCGGCTTCGACGTCGGCCGGGAGCAGCGCCCGGTACTCGAAGCGGCCGGTGCGCCGGGTACTGCGACGCAGGACGCCTTCGCGCTCGCACTGCTTGCACTCCCCAGTGATGAACTGGTCCCGGTCGCCGATCTCGACGTCGATGTCCTCGCGCTCGATCCCGGGCAGTTCCGCCTCGATCACGTAGGCCTCGTCCGTTTCGTGCAGGTCGGCCAGAGGCGACCAGGCCCCGACGCCGGGTGCCGTGCTGGCGGCCTGCAGGAACCGGTTCATCCGCTCGAAGAGGTCGTCGAAGTCGGCGGTAATCGGCTCGCTCACCCCAGCTCAGGGCCGGGAACGGGCGCTCCAGGAGCCGACCGGGCCGGTGGTGCACGGGCAGATTCATCGCGGTTCACCTCCGCGAAACGACGGCATTCGGGTTCATTTCCATGCTGAGCGCCCCCGTATCGCCCCGCGAATCGGGCAGCCTGCGGTCATGCCCCACACCCCCGATCGCAGACTTCGCGCCTCAGCACCTGGTCTACCTGGTCACCGGTGAGCACGCGAGCGAGCTGCCCAGCGACGGGCCTTCGGCCTGACACGGTCGCAACCGGGCACCAAGGCCCGGCACCCACGATGCCGGGCCTGTTCGGGTGCTGGGGTCACACGACGCGAATGTTCTCCGCCTGGGGGCCTTTCTGGCCCTGGGTGACGTCGAACTCCACGTGCTGGCCCTCCCGCAGTTCGCGGTAGCCCTGACCGGAGATGTTGGAGTAGTGGGCGAAGACGTCCGGGCCGCCGCCCTCCTGCTCGATGAAGCCGAAGCCCTTCTCCGCCTTGAACCACTTCACAGTGCCCTTGGCCATGCCTGTCTCCTTCGAGGGGTTCGGGCCCGCACGGTGCGGGTCCGGAGGTGATCGCCCTGGTCCGGAGAGGGCTGCACAGCAAAGCACCCGCGGGCAAGGTGACCCACGGGCGAACGACTTCGGAACCACGACTGCTCTGCGGATTACGCTAATCCTTCTACTGGAGCACCGCCAGACCGAAACGCCGCCAGCCCCTCGTGCGCCGGTGCAGGCACTGCGGCGAGCCGCTGAAGGCGGCCAATGGCGGCACCCCTGTGCGGAAGCCGTCGAGTCCGGCTTCCGCCTCATCGAGGGCCGCACAGGTCTCCCGTCGCTGCAGACGCCGGTTCGCCCGACTTACGGAAGGCTGGGCCGGCCCCAGGGGCACGCGGACCACTCGTTGTGGTGCGGCGACTCCCGTCATCGGCGCGGGGCCTGGCGGCGGCCCATTCGGCGGCGAAGCTCGGGAGTTGCCGGGCCGACGGTGACGGGAGGTTCATGCGGCGGACCTGTTCGGGCGCTTGCCGGGGAAGCTCACCACGTGTCGATGCGGCGCCCCGTGACTGCGGTGGGTTCGATCCGCATCCACAGGTCGTGTTCCCCTCCGGTCCACGGCTCGCTGTAGGCGAGCTCGGCGAAGCGGCGTACGGCGTCGGGGTCGGTCACGGCTTCGGCGCGCCCGCATACCAGGACACTCCAGCCCTGACTCAACGCGTCGTCCACGCGGTCGACCTCGAAGGCCACCTCGCGATCGCGTCCCTGGGTGGGCACCGAGTCCGCCCGGGTCCGGAACACGACGGCGTCGTCGACGACGGAGTAGTTGACGGGAACGACGACCGGTGCGGCTTCGGTGGGTATCGCCAGGCGACCCACGCCGTGCGTCGAGAGCAGTCTGCGGCACTCCTCCTCGTTCAGTTCGGTGAGGCGAGGACTGTAAGCGGCGCGTCCGATACCGGGTGGCAGGTCGACGTTTCCGCCGCCGAGTTCTGTCGGAGTGGTCCGCAGGGCTCCGGCCAGCCGGAGCAGGGTGCCCGCCTCCGGTGCCGCCGTGCTGTACTGCTCCAGGTGCGCGACATAGCTCGGGGCCATGCCGGCACGGAACGCGACTTCCTCCCGGGTGAGTCCCAGTTCCCTGCGCCGCCGCTCGATGCGCCGTCCGAGGTCGCCCTGCAGAGGTTGGTCCGTGACATACGGCGGTGTCTGTTCGGCCATGGTCCCTCACTCCTCGTCGGGGCTTCCCCACAGCGGCCGGTTCCTGCCGCCGGTTCACCATGGCAAGGTCTCCGGTATTGCCCCGTAGATCCAGCATGCACGGCCTCGTGGCGGTCCGCTTGGGCCGGACGACCCCCCTCCCCCGGGCGTGCGGGAGCGCCCTAAGGAGGCTCTGCGCGGCTGGGTCCGCCAGGCCGAGGCCGACCACGGCAAGCGTGACGACCGGCTCACGACCGCCGAGCGCGAGGAACTCATGCAACTCCGCAAGGAGAAGACCGAGTTGAAGCGGGCGAATGAGATCCTCAAAGCCGCCAGAGTGTTTTTTGCCCAGAAGATCGACCGTCCCCGGACGAGGCCGAGCAGGTGATCGACCACCTGGGCTCACCGGACGGCGGCACTGGCAACGGCGGCCACCATGGCGACCAGCACCGTCGCACCGGCCAGGGCAACGATGAACGGCTGGGTGAGCTGCGGGTGGCGGTAAATGGCGTAGCCGAGCGCGCCGATGAACAGCAGGCCGACCAGGACCAGCAGCAGGACGACCCAAACTCCGCGCTGCCTGCACCGCCTCGGGCGCCTCGGTGGCCCGCATCGCCCAGGCTGCGGCTGACCGGCCTCGGTCGGCGGGCCAGTCGGTGCCGCACCCCTTTCCTGGCTGTCAGGGCTCCCGTCACACCCTCGGGCTCACGCGCCGGGCCGCGCGGCTTGGGGGCGTGGGTGCTGGTAGGTCCACAGCTGGTCGACGAGGGTGAAGCCGAAGGAGCGGAAGAGCCGGGTGGCGGCCCGGCTCTCGGAGGCGGACTGCTGGGCGTCGTCAAGGACGAGAGCGACCTCGGTGGCACCCTGCTCGGCCAGCAGGGCCAGGGCCTGGCTGAGCAGCTTGTGGCCCAGGCCGCGGTGGCGGCGGGTGGGCAGGGTCTCGATCCAGTAGACGGTCGCGGTGCGGTCGGGTTCCACGCTGACCACGGCTTCGGCGACCGGTTCGGCGGCCTCACGAATGATCAGGCGGTGGCCCGGAGGGTAGTCGCAGGGGAAGACATCGGCGACCAGCTTGGCGGGCGGGGGCTCGGCAGGGAGCACGCAGTGCAGGTAGCAGCCCTGGCAGCGGCCGGTGAAGCCCGTCTGCACCAGGGCGTCGTGGGTGGCGCCGCGTCGGGTGCAGGGCAGGCCGCCCGGACCCAGGGGACCCGGCGGAGCACTCACGAATGCATCGATCCAGGTGCAGTCGGTAAGTGCGGCAAGAGCGTGGCCGATCAGGGCGCGCAGGGCGGGCGGTTCCTCGTGGGCGTGGACCCAGCAGATCAGACCGGTTCGCACATCGGTCCAGGACAAGTACGCGATGATCCCGTAGGGGCGGTCCTCGGCATCGGCCAGAACGCTGATCCGCGGCCGAGTCGGTACCGTCCAGCCAGCCAGGGGGAAGGGGACAGGACCGTGCCGCGCTGCGGCCAGCTTCTCCGGGGTGCAGTGCGGCTGCCCCGGCAGCCGGTCGGCATCGATCAGTTGTCGCACACCCGGTTCGTCCTGGGAGCAATACGGGCGTACCGTCGGCGCGCCCTTGGGGTTACGCGAAAGAGCCATGCTGTCCGTCCGCACACGTGCTGACGTTCCTATCGGCTACCTCTCAGGGTCCTCCGTTTGCCTCCCGCTGTCACGAAGAACCTCGGCTGTGCCGTGAGGCTGTCCATTCACACTGAAGGTGTGGCCGTGTGGGAGGCCTGCGGCGGACGTGGCCTGCTGGGCCGCAGTGAGCAGCGAGCGCACCTGGTCGATGACCGGCTGGTGGACGGGGAGGGTCAGGTGCCCGACGCCGGGCACGAGCACATTGCATGCCTCGAGGTCTGGGTGGTCGATGCGGCCCCTGGTGGCCGGGATGATCACCTCGTCCAGGTCACTGTAGAAGGCCACGAACCGGGTACGGCACCCCACGGCCGGCTCGGCCAGTTCGGCCAGCAGGTCGCTTCTCGGCCGTAGCTGGCGCAGAAGCGGATGCGGCGGTGCCAGCAGGGCCGCGGCGCTCCCGCCGTGCGGCGTCGCCAGCGTGATCACCAGCGGCACCTGCAAGTCCCCGCCGAGCCGCTGCACGTAGTAGCGGGCGATCAGCCCTCCAAGGCTGTACCCGATCACGACCACAGCCCGCCCGGCGCTGCGAGCACTGGCCAGCTCCACCTGCTCGCCCAGAACCCGGGCCGCCGCGCGGACGTCCGGGCCGAGCGCGTGATAGCTCACCGTGATGAAGGGCCCCGCGCCGAGGCCGCCCAGCCCCCGCCGCAGCGCCGCGCAGACCGACTCCCTGTCCGCCAGCCCATGCACCAACAGCACGGGGAAATCCCCATCTGCCGACGGTTCGCCCCGGACCGCCCCCCGCCACGGCAGAGCACGACCGAGATACCCGGTCAGCAGGCCGACGCCCCCCGCAGCCACATCGAGGGGAAGGCGCACCAGCCGCCCGGTAGCCCTGCTTGCCTCGACACCCACACCGCGTACCGGTGACAGCCCCGGCACCGACAGATGCGGTCCAAAAGGAATGCCCGTAGCCGTTCACCTTCTCTCCACACACCCCCATATAGACAACGTTGCGCGCTCCCGTTTGGATTCCCCTGCCACGGTGGCCGTTCCCTGTGTCACGCTGGATGCTCCCTGCTGGCTCTGTACGTGACCTCCGGGAGTTGTTTCGGAAGAAGGCCGCCCAGACGCCCGCAGGCTGCGCCTCCTCGGGCATCCCGGGCTGCCGAAGGCACCCAATCAGGCCGCGCGGATACGTGCCACACCGCCCATCGAGGACCAGGCCAATGTCCACGTGATCGAGGCCGAGTGACATCAAAAGTCACTGACATCGATCACGATCGCAAGCAAGGAATGACTCCCCAAGTCGGCTCGAAACGACTCCCTCAGACGTCAGACGGTGACACAGCCACCCCACCCGCCGATGGATCTCGGGGGTGCCGGCGAGACCAGGCCCTCGTCGAAGACGAAACGGGACCGGCTGGCAGTGGTGTTCGGACAGGACGCGCTGGCGCTGTGCCGGGCGGTGTGGGCACCCGGGGCGCCGGGATGGTTGCGGGAGATCGAGCCGCACGCCGCCTCGCTCCCACCGTCCAGGGCCCCACAGCACAGCGTTACACGGGTAGACGTGTCCGAGCTGCGGAGATGACCCGCTTGCGGTGCTGGTGATGTTGTTCGTACTCCAGCACCTGCCGGACCACGTCGTCGGACACGTCGTGCAGGTGCCTCTTGATGCGTTCCGGGTCCATCGCGTCGTAGCCGGCCCAGGGTTCGGCTTGGCGGAGATGCCCGATGGTGTTCAGTACCCCGCGGCGGCCCGCGTGCGCGCGTTCGTAGCCCTCGATCACCGTCAACTCCGTCTGGGACAGACCGCGCAGGCGCTGCTGGATCTCCGCGACGCCGAGCCGGCTGAAGCCGGGGACGGGCAGGACCTCCTCGCGGGCCATGGCGCCCTGCACCTTCTCGGCCACACGGGTGGCGGCGGGCATCTCCCGCCAGGCTCCCCCAGTCGGGCCCTTCATTCGCTCAGTGACCCTTTGGGGCAGTGCCCGAAGCTGGGCCGTGGCCGCCCGCACCTGGCGCGTGATCGCCTGCAGCAGGCTGCGGCCTTCGGCGACTTCTCCCCGCGCCAGGCGGGGGCCTTCGGTCGCCGCCGCAGCCACGGCCCTGGCCCGTCGGGCGAGGTTCTCCTCGCTGGTCTCCAGCAGCACCTCGTCCTGCCGCCCCAGCACGGCAAGCAACTCGGCACTCTCCTGGTCGTTGAGCCGTTCGGCGATGTCCTTGCCTGTCTGGCAGGTCGCCAGCGCCCGGGCTGCGGCCGTGTACTCGTCCACGGCGGCCCTCAGCAGCCGGAGCTCACCAGCCTGCCTCACACCACGCACCCTCCCCGCCACGGCCGACACCCCCGCCCGAAGCGGAAGCACGCCCGCCCGCACGACACCGCGAGTCACCATCCACGTCAGCTGCCCGGCGGCCGACAGCAGCCCACGGGGCGGGCGCATTTCGCGCACCCGGGCCTCGATCCGCCCGACGTGGTACTGCGCCTCGCTCGCCTGGCTTTCCAGCCGTTGCCGCTCGGTGCCCGGCGGGGTGAGGGCCACACCCGTCCAAAACCGGTCGACGACCGCAGCATGGGCGTCACGGGCATCTTTCAGTGCCAGTATCAGCACATCCGTCTTCCCTGCCATGTTCTGCTCCTGAGCTCCGGGCGGCATGGTGCCGCGCACGACGAAAAGCGCCCACCATCCGCCGCTCCGGCCGGGCAACCTAAACCCATCCTGCGAAAGCTTGCCAAAGATCGCCTGGCGAGCCAGCCACCCGAGTGCGCCCCCTTACAGCATCGCAAAGTGGTACAACAGTCGCCCGATCGACGGCGACGACATCGCTGGGGCGCTCAAGGAGCAGCCCGGCGGCAACTGCGTCACCGCCCTGCAGACCGTCGCCGTGGTCGCCTACATCGAGGTGTAGCGGCAAGGCGGGCGGGCCCGTGCACTCGCCACTGTCGTTGGGCGCCTGACCTGAATACGACCGCGCGTACAGCGGGTATGCGAATAATGCCCGCTTTTTTAAGGTATCGGCCTGAATCCCTGGCGGCCGGGTCTCTTTACGCGGTTCGGCCGTCTTGCGGTCCGACAGGCGCGCCGAACAGGAAGGTAGAGCGTCATGAGGTGGTCCAGCCGAGCGACGACGGCCGAGCCGCAGGTACTACCTCTGGGCCCGTGCCACCGCGTCTTCAGCGTGCCGACGGAGCCGGCATCGGTTCATCAGGCACGCGTCTCCACGCAGGCGGCGCTCGCGGAGTGGGACGTCGCGCCGGGTTCCGCTCTGGTGGACGCGGTGCTGCTGGTCGTCAGCGAGTTGGTCACGAACGCGGTGAGGCACACACATGATCGCTCTCCCAGCGCACAAGTCGTTATTACGGTGGGTGCCGATCACCTGGTGGTGGGTGTCGCGGACCGTGACCCGCACATGCCACCCACAACACGCACGGACGCAGGCGAGGGGCTACGCACGGTTGTCGACCTCGCCAAGCTGTACGGAGGCGGAGTGACCGTTGCTCCGGTTAAACACGGAGGCAAGATCATCTTCGTCCGCTTCCGATGCCCCCAAGCCCTTACCTCCCACCATGCATCGCTCCAGCTGTGATCTTGGCCTGCAGCTCCCCGTTTACGCCTGTGCCCCGCTGCCGGACCATGCCTGAAAGCCGCACAGTCCGGTGGTCCACGTAATCGGGAGGGGAGCGGGCAGGATGGGGATCTCCGTTCTCGCCCGTGCGTGGGCGGGAAAAGAGGGAGGCGCATCCCGAACCGGACGTTGCATGGAGTGCGCGCCTGTAGCCCTCCTCGCCCTACGTCTGCCGCCAGCCACCCGCCCATGACCCCGGAGCCCGTCGCCCGCAAAACGCGCAGTTCCGTTGGGCGATGGTGCACCCGCTGCCTGTGAACGGTCTCGCGGCGCAAGGATCGAGCTGCCGGGATGACGTTCGCGGCTACATGAGCAGTTGCACTCCCAGCACGCGGCTCGCTGGTCGCCACGGACTTGATCAGGAAGACCAGCGCGGGCCTTCGCCATGGTCATCAGCCTGCTCACTGTCGCCGCCCTCGTCTACCTGGCCTACTCGCGCCTCTTCGAAGTGCGCGAGGAACGCCACGAGCGACGCCACAACCTGGAGACTTGTCGGACTATCGGCATCCTCGGTCCCTTCCGAACCCGACCAACCCACGCACTGAAGGACACCCCCATGTCGCATAACGCACGACCCCGAGGCGGCCCGGCACCCCGCCTGTTCGTCCTCCGCCGTGACCGGGACATCACGGGCGTCTCTGGGCCTGGGGATGTGGCCGATGGTGTGCAGTGGCCGGACGGCACGGTGGTCCTCCGCTGGCGTGAGCGGCCGTCGACTGCCATGTGGGACAGCCTCGACGTAATGCTGTCCGTCCACGGCCACGACGGCGCCACCCGCGTCGTCTGGGCCGACGGCGCCGAGAGCCGGGCCCAGGCAGCCGCCGGCCGGGCCTACCGGCTCGCGGACCAATGGGAGGCCTCCCATAGCTCCACCATGTTCCTTGAGCGAGCCGCAGGCGCCGAGCGGCGTGACCTCCTGGACGACTCTGCGGCCGCGGCCGATAACGTCGTTCGCCCTGGGCAGAACCCGCAGGCCGCCAACGGGAACGGCGTGGACGAGTCCGAGCTGCTCGTCACTGCCCAGTGCTCCGCACAGCACCTCGGCCACGACGAGCGCCCGCGCCAGTGCATCCGAGCAGCGCAGCATCGCGGCGATCACATCGATGAGCACGGATTCCGCTGGTCCGACACCGTGGCCGTCTACCCGGTGGGCGCCAGCGCCGAGCACGAGGCGCGCCCTGGGTTCACGTGTGTCGAAGTCGACGCGACGCGGCCGGACTGGAACGTCCGCTGGAGCCGGATGGCACCCGCCCTGCCTCGGGGACGGGTGCCATCCGGCTTTGCAGGCCGCGGGAGGGTCCTACCCGGTCATGGAGGGGGCGAAGGGTGACAGGGCTGGGGCGAGCTGCGTGCCGGGGGCCAGGCCGAGGGCGATGAGGGCGTCGGGCAGGCCGCGCCCGGTGCGGGCCGCGTCCAGTGTTCCCGGGGCGGCCAGGGGGCGGCAGCTGGCGGCGATGATCTCGAACAGGTGCTGCACGCGGCCGGGGCCGCGGGGCAGCAGCTGGCCGTGGAAGTCCTCGTGGTGGGCGAGAACGAGGGCGGCCAGGCCCGCGACGTGGGCGGAGGCGGTGCTGGTGCCGTCGAGAGCCGTGTAGCCGCCGTCGGGGGCGCAGGAGAGGACTGACACGCCGGGGGCGGCCGCATTCACTGCGGGGCCGTGGCAGCTGAACGGCGCGGCGAACAGCCCTTCGGGTGTCAACTGCGGCCCGGTGTGGGTGGCCTGGGAGGTGTCGGGTGGGTAGGTGCCGAAGGCGCCCAGGGCGCCCACGGCGAAGACGGTGGGCAGCGAGGCGGGGAAGGCGGCCGGTCCGCCGGTGTCGCCTGCCGGGGCGATGCAGGCGATGCCCGCCGCGGTGGCGTCGGCGAGTTTGCGGGAAACCAGGGCCGAGGGGTACGGGGTTGCCACCTGGATGTGGGCGATGTCTGCCTCGCGCTCGATGCAGTGGTCCAGGGCGGCGATCAGGTCGCTGAAGTGGCCGTCGGGCATCACCTGGCAGACGTCGAGTTCGGCCTCGACGGCGATGCCGATGATGCCCTTGCCAGTGTCCGCGCCGGCGATGATGCCGGCCGTGTGGGTACCGGTGCCGACCGGGTCGTGGGCCCAGCCGTCCTTCGTGCCGCGCACGAGGTCGGTGCCAGAGCGCACCCGCTGCTTCAGGTCCGGGTGCTCTGCACTGACACCAGTACCGATAACGGCGATCTTGATGCCGAAGGCGCGGAACGTGGGCGGCAGCCGGTCCAGCCGCATGGCCTGCTGGCCCCAGCCGTAACTCTGCCGCTGCTCCAGTTCCGGGTAGACCTTGGCCAGCGGGGTGAGGGTGACGAGGTTGTCCTGGGTCTCCGACAGGTCGGGGCGGTGGATCCAGCGGTCGGTGTATCCGCCCGCGGGCCGGACGTACAGGGACTGGAGGGACTGCGCGGTCTCGGTCGCCAGGGTGAGGGTGACCTTCCCGTCGGCAGCGGTGATGCCCTGGCTCGGCCAGGCAGCCCCGATCAGGAACACCCCTGCGCCGACCAGCGGTTCACCGTCCGGACCGCAGACGCGCACCGAGATCTCCACCGGCTTGTCCCGCAGCGTGACCAGCCCCGGGTCGCGCAGCGGCAGCATCCCTGCGGCCGGCATGGCTGCGGGTCCAGTTGCGGACAGCGGCAGGTCCGGTTCGATGTGCACGTGCAGCGTCCGCATCGCTGGCACCTGGGCCTCGGCCGCCTCGACGACCACGAGTTCGGGGCAGGAGGGCTGCACTCCAGCCGACTGCAGCTTCCCCGACGGGGTGAGTCTGCGGACCACCGTGACCTCGGGCATCCTCTCCAGCCGGTCGCACACCGCATCCATGCCGAGTTCAGGCACTCCCGGCGGGAGCAGATGCTGCGGCAGCGGGGCTGCCATGAACCGCTGCCGGCGCGGCTGCACCGCGACCGGTGACGGCGCGCCCTTCTTGCGTGGCGCCGCCTCCTCCTTGCGACCCGGCCCGCCGGCCCCCGCGCCCTCGGATTCACTCTCGCGGTTACTTCCGGGCTTGTTTCCGGGCCTGTCCTTGACCATCACGTCCACCTTCACCACGCCTACGTCGGTTTTTGTGCTTCTGATCCGGATGACGGGCAGCTCCAGCCTCCACGGCTGTGCGGTGTGCCCGGGAATCGCTCCCGGGGCACACCGCACAACGGGGCCGCGTTAGGTCAGCCGATGCCGAAAGGCTGACCCATCTGCCCGAAGCCGAAGCTGGGCTGCTGGTACTGCTGCGGGTAAGGCTGGCCGAACGACTGCTGCTGACCGAACGGCTGCTGGCCGAAGCCGCCACCCCACTGCTGCTGACCCTGCTGGCTCTGCTGGAGCAGCGTCACGATCGCGGTCGGCAGCGCCTGCTGCACGGACTGCTCCACAGCCTGCCGGACGCCCTCGTGCAGCGTGTGATGCAGCGCGACGGCCAGGTACGGGTGGGCCTGGTGGGCCAGGCCCTGCTGCTGCAGCTGCTGCTGGACCTGCTGGATCTGCTGCAGCGTCTGCTGCATGCGCTGCGCGACCTGCTGGCTCGCCTGCTGGCAGGCCTGCTGGATCGCCTGCTGGACCACCTGAGCGATCTGCTGCTGACCGCCGGCCTGCTGGCCGAACTGCTGCAGGGGCGGGGTACCGGTCATCACCGACATGAATGCTCCATTTCGATGCCACAGGAAAGCCAACACAAGGGATGATGTTGGCTTTTTGGGATGATCCCGACGCGCCGAAGCTATGGCGACGCCTCTCCGCCCGCAATCGGGCGAGCCGCTCAGGAGGAGTAATCCCCCGATCGGATCCGGCAACAGGCGAACCGGCCGGGGACACGGCAGGATGAGCTGCTGCTGGAAGTGGTGGAGGCGCGGCACACCCTCACTGTCTGCCGCCGGCGGCAGGGGCTTTGAGGACCAGCGGCGTGCAGTTCCCTCGGCGGGCACCTGTGCATCGCCTTCAGCTCGCTGACACCATGCTGTCCCGCCTCGGCGTCAGCGGCGGCGGAGACGACGGCATCGCCTTGATCATCGTCCGCCTGTAGTCCCTCCCAGAGCCCCAGAACTCAATTGCCGACGCCTGGGCGTACTCCAGGCGCTTGAGCCGCTCATAGGCAGGCGTGCATCCGTGCAGGGATGGTTTCCGAGCGGATGGTGCACATTGGAAAGATGAACCTCGGGCAGCGCCTCGCCCATCCACGGCAGCTGTGGCAGCCGAGCCACGCGCTGGTGGCGATTCCGCTGGTGCTGATCGCCGCGATCACCCTCGCAGACATCCGCACCCCGGAATCCGTCCAACTTGGCCCGCTACTCGTCGTAGCCCCTGCCATCACCACCGCATTCGGCGGCTACCGGCTGACCGGACTGATCGGGGCACTGGCGGTGGGAACCCAGGTCGTCACCGCTGAGCTCCACGGCGGACTGGCCACCACCAACCACATCTCGCAGGTCATCGCGCTCACCATCCTCTCGGTCTTCGCCATGATCGTGTGCTTCATCCGCGACCGGCGGACGGCGGAACTGGCCCAGGTACGGTCCGTCTCCGAGGCCGCCCAGAGAGCCCTGCTGCACCCACTGCCCGACCGGCTCGGCCCCCTGCACATCGCATCCTCATACCTGGCAGCCGAGAAGGAGGCGTGCATCGGCGGCGACCTGTACGCGGTGGCGCGCACCGGGGACCGTACGCGTGTGATCGTCGGCGATGTGCGGGGAAAGGGACTGGACGCGGTTGGAGAGGCGGCCACGCTGCTCGGCTCATTCCAGGAGGCCGCCCACCACCACGCCACGCTTCCCGCCCTCGCGGAGGCGCTGGACCGCAGCGTCTGCCGCTACCTCACCGGCTTCCCGCAGGCGGACGGGGAGGTCCAGGAGCATTTCATCACCGCGCTACTACTGGAGATCCCCGATCACAGCCCCGTCTCGCGGGTCGTGCACTGCGGGCACCCGCCGCCCTTCCTGATCAGGCACGATCACGTGACACCCGTAACGAGTCCCGCCCCAGCGCCCCCGCTGGGCATGTACGGACTGAGGCCGGCGACCTACGACGTGCATAACTTCTCGTTCCAAGCCGGTGACACCCTGCTCCTTTACACCGACGGTGTCGTAGAGGCCCGCGACAGCAGCCGTGCGTTCTACCCGCTGGAAGAGCGGGTCGCCCAGTGGACCAAGAACAGTCCCAAGACACTCGTGCAGCGCCTCGAAAAGGATCTTCTCGCCCACACTGGCGGGGCCCTGGGCGATGACGCCGCCATCCTCGTCATCCAGCGCACGCCCGTGCCACACACCCGTCTCCACGTCAGCCCCCTGACACACGGCGCTGACCTCCACGATCAACCGACCGACTGAGCCCAAGACACGGGGCACCTGCGAGGAGACACGACTGGCGATCTACCTTGGCCAGCCAGACCGTTTCTGCGGACAACGGCCCACCCTGCGCGGGCCGCGGCCCGGGGAATCTGTGCGGCTGCGCGACGGAGCTCACGCCCCTGCTGCGAGGCCCGGCCGCGCAGCAGCTGCTCATCACCGTTCATCCGACCAGCCTTCCAACCGGCACCAACAACGCGGGTTTACCCAAGGCCACCTTGGGCTTGCCCGCGCCGCCAGCGGACGGTGTCCGGGAGTGGCTTCGGCAGCGGGAACACAAGCACCGGCGGCAGGGCGCGCGCCGCAAGCTGCGGGAACTCAGCCTGAGGGGCGCCCCCCTTCGCAGCCGTGCTGTGCGGCGCCCTGCGACACCTCGTCGCAGGGTGCGTCGGATCAGCGCCCGCAGCCGAGCCAGCAACTTCGACTCAGCGCAGCGCCGGGGCGAGACGGCTCAGCGGCACCTTGCGGCGGTGGGGGCGCGCCGCGCTGGTACGCAAGCCCATCAGGTGCGGAACCGACACATCCGGGACCCGCCTCGCCGGTGCGTGGATCTCGTACGCCTCCGGGACCACGGGGACTGCGGCGGGGCCGACGGGAGCGGTCACCTCGTGCAGAACCAGCTTGCTCATGTCGCACTCCTTACGCATCGCCCGGCAGGGCGCCCAGAAGCCAAAGCGGAACTTCGCCACGTCAGACCTGACAGTGCCGATCGGGATGACGAAGCCGAGACCCATCGCCGCCAACGCTCGATGGGTCCAGCGGTACCGCCGACGTCCTCGCCACTGTGAAAGCTCTCGGTCACGGAAAAGAGAATGACCCGCGATCATGAAAACCGCCTGAAGCTGTCCTAAGAAGAGCGAAAAAACCGCATATACCAAGATAAAGATGGCTACACGGGTCACCCTGGGCACCCAGGCATCACGCTGTCCTCCGGCGAGGGCCACGGCCCGGCGCGGCGACATCGCCTCGACGTGGGCGGCAATCGGAACGTGAACTCGATCTTGCACATCGTGCATGTCACCCGTTCCTCCAGGCAGGGGTCCGGATCAGGACTCCGGGGGCTGGCCTGCCTTGTTCGATCTGGTGGATGAGGCGCTTGAGCTGGGTGACCTCGTCCTGCAGGGCGCGGTCGCCGGCGGGAGGGAGGGAGAGCCAGGTACGGGCGCGCTTGCCCTCGTAGCCCTTCTCGACGTCGACCAGTCCGGCCTTCTCCAGGACGGCCAGGTGCTGGCTGAGGTTTCCGGCCGTGAGGCCAAGGACCGTGCGCAGAAAGCTGAACTCGACCCGGCGCGCCTGGTGGGCGACGGTGAGGATGCCGAGGCGGACGCGCTGGTGGACGACGTCATCCAGGCCGCTGACGGGGTGCTGTTCGGGCTGATCGGTCATGACACGTTGCGCCCACGGGGCATCTCGGCCAGGCCGAAACCGAGGGCGCCGAGCAGGAGGAGCACACCGGGGACGGCGAAGTGGGGCAAGAAGGACCAGGGCGAGGTGAAGGAGATCCCCGTCCAGCCGGTGGTGAGCGGCACCAGCTCGATGGCCAGGTACACCGCAGTGAGCAGCACCAGGGCGAGGCTGCGCTCCACCCAGGACAGCACCAGCAGCGGCAGCCCGACGGCCATGGCGTTTCCGGCGAGTCGTTCGAGGAACCTCATCACCCCAGACGTCGGATCGAGGTGCAGGCCCCAGAAGTCGACCTTCTCGCCCGGCTGCGGCATCCCATGACGGAGGCTCCAGAACGCGGTGGCGGTCACCAGGCCGACCAGGACGATCCCGGTGACGATGTACGGCCGGACCGGGGTGCCGACGCCACGGTTGTGGGAGCGGCGGATGTAGAAGAACGCTGTCGCGGCGTAGGCCAGGGCGAGTCCGACAGGCCAGTAGACCGGCGAGCCCTGTGTGATCAGGGTGCAGCCGCCGCCCGCCGCGGCGTCGCCCGCCGGGCAGGGAACGGTCTCGACCTTGAAGGTGAAGCGGCTGACCAGGATTCCGCCCAGCGTGAGCACGCCGAGCAGCAGGAGGGGGAACCAGGTGCCGCGCTCTTGAAGCGCTGCTGAGCCGCGACAACGACGAGGAACGGTCCACCATCACCACCCTGCTGCAAAACGCGGCCGCACCAGGCCAGATCGACCCCGCCCTGGACCCGGACGACACCGCAGCATGGATCATGGCTCTCGCCGCCACCCTCAGGCTGCCCTCGAGCGCGAGCTCGCCGACCACCTCGCCCGAACGCGGGATTCCTTTTGTGCGGCGCCAAGCGGCGCCGCACAGAAGAGCCCTGCCGCACCCACCCAACGTCCGCACCGCTTCTGCCAGCGCATCCTCGGACGGCGTAGCGCGGAGCTCACCCGGACGACTCATCGAACAGGGCTCCGACTGACGCCGAGCTCTAACGTCGAAGTGCCCTGCTCCGTGACAGGACGGCAGGGACTGGGCGGCCCCGTCCACGCCCTGGTCAGGGGCCGCCCATACCTCGGCCGTTGTCGACCAGAGCCCGAATCCGGCGGCGACATCACCGCCCCGGTGATGGTGTCATCCAGGTTGGCGACCAGAGCCACAGGTGTGATGCTGCAGGCGTCGGCGAGGCAGTCGCCGACTTCGGCGGCCAGTGTCGGCACGGCGATCGGCGCGCATCTAGGCGGCGCCAGCCGGAACCGGCCGGCCGGTGTCTCCCTCCCGCCTGGCGTCGCCACTACCGGCGGCGCGGCGGCCCCGACCGACGCGCTACCACGGCGAGCGCGCACCGATCCCCGGCCGCGTCCACGCCGCCCATCCCTTCTCCCTCAACTCCAGCCAGGTCTGGGCGAAAGCGGCCGCAACGGGGATGTCAGAGACCCGACCAGGCCGAAACCGCGTGGTGACCTGCATAGATGCGGAAGCGGTTCTTCGGGCCGCGCAACAGGAGACGCAACAGATAGCGCAACCGTAGGCGCAACCCACGTCGCAACGTGGTGCCCCTGATCGACCAGGGTCACCCGGCGGCCCGTCATGCGGCCCGGACGACTCCCCGAGCACGGGTCAACTGCCGCAGTTGGGTGCGCGCCGCCGACGCCGAGGGGACGGTCTTCCAGTAGGGGTGCCCCCACAGCCGTACGGACAGGCGCAGCAGGCGGCGGCGCAGCGCCGTGGTGTCGCGGGGGCGGGGCGCGGCGAGCGCGTCGTAGGTGGTGTTCCAGGCGTGCTGCACCTGGACCAGGTCGTCGGGGAAGTCGGTCGCGTCCATACCGGCATTAGATCGCTTGTTCGATTTCGCTGTCACTTCGGACACGCCGCCTCCCAGGCCGCCCAGCCATGGTCGGGGCTGCAAGCAGCGGGGGCGGAGGCATGGTCGGCCTCATGGTCGGGGTCGTGGTCGCCCCGACCATGACGGCAACGGGGCGTAGCGCTGACGCCTTCGTGGCAGCCCTGGCCGACGCGCAACCAGGTGAGGCGCCCCGGTCCTCAGCTGCATCCGCACCACCCACCCCGCTCACCCCTTCTCCTTCACGCCAACGAGGGCCAGGGCGTGGGCCAGGCGCGCTGAAGGCACCTGGTGGGCGACCGCGACGGCGGACCGTACGACCCAGGATCCGGGGCAGCCCGGAGTGCGGCTGCGCTGCTACCTGGACGCGCGCCAGACACTCGACTCATAGCACCGAGGGCGCCCACCAGCCCTTGCTCGTGCCGGGTCCGGGCGGCGTCCTAGGCTGATACTGCTCGGGGCTGGAGGTGCGTCATGCCCCCGAAGGTGTGGACCGGTGCCATCTCGTTCGGGCTGGTCAGCGTCCCCATCGCCGTCCTGGGCGCAACCGAGGATCACAGCGTCCGCCTCCGCCGGATCCACACCGCCGACAACGGCCGGGTGCGCAACCGCTACTGGTGCGAGATCGAGGACCGTGAAATCTCCTACGGCGAGATCGGCCAGGGCTACGAGATGGCCGGCGGCCGCATGATCCCGCTCACCGACGAAGAACTGCGGCAGCCGCCGCTGCCCACCGCGCGCGCGATCGAGCTGGTCGGCTTCCTCCCGACCGCCGACATCGACCCGATCCGGATCGGCCCCGCCTACTACCTCCAGCCCCAGGGCAGCGTCGCCGCGAAGCCGTACGTGCTGCTGCGCCAGGCCCTGCAGCGCGCCTCAAAAGTGGCGGTCGCACACTACGCGTGGCACGGCCGCGAACGGCTCGGCCTGCTACGGGTCCGCGGCGACGTGATCGCATTGCACGGTCTGCTCTGGCCGGACGAAATCCGCGACCCCGCCGCCGTAGTCCCGCCTTCGGTCCAGTTGGACGAAGACGAGGTCAACGAAGCCATGGCACTGATCGAGGCCATGACCCGGGACGACCTCGCTGGCCCCGAGTTCACCGACCGCTACACCGAGGCACTGCACGCGGTGATCGAAGCCAAGCAGGAAAACCGCCAGTTGCCGCAGGTCCCGGAGCCGACGGCCCGGCCAGGGCAGCTGGTGGACCTGATGGCCGCGCTGCAGCAGTCCGTCGACAAGGCCCGGGCAGCCCGCGGCGAGACGGGCGACGCGGTCCCCCAGGAGACGCCAGCCGCACAGACGAAGATGGCCGCAGCGCGGAAGACGGCAAGGAAGGCGCCCGCACGGGCAGCGTCCTCGAGGAACGGCAGTCGAGGTGCCCCAGCGCGCTGATCTGCCGTGGCCGGGCCCATGGTCGGGGTGGTCAGGGACCGTCGCCGGTCCAGTCGAAGCGCCGCGGGTCGCCGGGGCGCGGGTCGTACATCGCCCGCCCGTCTGCATGGCGCAGACCGTCTCGATGTAGCTGGTGAAGCCGCGCCACGGGTCGTGCGTCACCGGCTCGGCGTCGGCCCGCGGGGTCAGAAATCCGAAGCCCTGTCGGGCTCACCCCGACGGGGCGAAGGCTGTCGACATACAGGGGCGAACCAGTGCATGTCGGGGCGGCTTCGGTATCAGGCGAGGGCGGCGACCAGCAGGGCGAAGGCGGCGATGATGACGGCGACGCGGACGTAGTGGTACCGGTCCCAGCGCTTCATCTGCTGCTTCCAGTCGTCGGGCCGGTTGTCAGGGGTCCACGTCTTGCCCCGGTTGTTGATCGGGACGAGCAGCAGGAGCGACATGATCACGCTGACGATCAGCAGCGCGGCGGCGGTGACGACGAGGCCGGTGCCATGGTGGTGCCATCCCGCGACAGCCCAGACCGCGACGAGGACGAGTGAGCCGATGTACCAGAACGGCATCACGGCGCCGAGCATCCGGCCCCCGTGGGAGTGGGCCAGCTGGTTACTGTCCTCCGGGAGGGCGTTGAAGATCGGGTTCATGACGAAGGCGACGGAGAACTCCACCCCCACCATCAGGCCGACGACCACGGTGGTGATGACCTCGAGTGCGCTGAGCATGTTGCCCCTCCCGGGATCTAGCGCTGCTAGCTGATGTGGACAACGCTAGTGCTACTGCCGCTTGATTGTCTAGCGGTGCTAGGATTCGAGTTATGTCGGTACAGGAACGCAAGGCACGCGACCGGGCGGTCCGCGAGCGCCTCATCGTGGCGACGGCCCGTGAACTCGCCGAGCAGCAGGGCTGGGACGCAGTCACCACGCGCCGGCTCGCCGAGCGCATCGAATACAGCCAGCCCGTCCTCTACAGCCACTTCCGAGGCAAGCGCGAGATCATCGGCGCCGTCGCCCTGGAGGGCGCCGCCGAGATGGCCGTGGCGGTGCGGGCCGCGGCGTCCGCCGCGAACAGCCCGCGCGAGCGGGTCGCCGCCCTCGCCCGTGCCTACCTCGACTTCGCCGAGCGCAACCCGGCGGTCTACGACGCCTTGTTCCAGCTCGACGGCGGCCTGGCGTACGCACAGGAGGACACCCCAGAACCTCTGAAGGACGCCTTCGCCGCCCTGCTGGAAAGCCTCAGCGAGGCCGCCGGGGACGGCGTCCACCCGGGGCTGTTCACCGAGGTGTTCTGGGCGTCCCTGCACGGACTCGCGACCCTGACCCGAGCGGGACGGCTGCCGCCGGAAGACACCGAGCAGAGGGTGGAACTGCTGGTGGACCGGCTCGCTGTGCTCTGACACACCATCCTGGCGGGCACGCGGCCGGAGTCCTCGAACCCCGCCGCTGCCTGCCTACGGCAACGCTTCGGGTCACTCGCGTCCGCACGGCGCAGCCGCAGATCGCCGGGCCCCGCACCCCAGACGGGCACCCGCCCCGGAAGCTGCGAGGCCTCGCACCTGTCGCTGCACACGCTCCAGTCACCAGAGGGCGTCCTGGCGGTCGCCGGAGTGATGGCCGGCCGCGAGTGCGTCTGCGATGGCGGCGGGCTCCCACGAGTGACGAGGCACTGGTGCTGTCGCACTGGCTGGAGAAGCTCCAGATGACGGACCTCAGCCGCGTTGTCGACGATCCGGCGGTGTGGGCACCGATCCATCGAATCGCCGGAACACTGGACAAAGCGCTTCCTGAACTGTTCGCGCCTGACTATGACCAGCAGCTTGACGCCGCTCGTCAGCGGCTTCGGCCGGCGGACTGATTTGGCGGTCTGAACTCCTCACCTGGCCGCGGCGGGTTGGGGTTCGTAGAAGGTTCCGTCGCGGAGCATCGCGAAGAGGACGTCGGCCCGGCGCCTGGCGAGGCAGAGCAGAGCCTGGGTGTGGTGCTTGCCCTGGGCGATCTTCTTGTCGTAGTAGACCCGGGAGGCCGGGTCGCCCAGGGCGGCGAAGGCGGAGAGGAAGAAGGCCCGTTTGAGCTGCTTGTTTCCTCTCCTGGAGGGCTGTTCGCCGCGGATCGAGGAGCCCGAGCTCCGGGTTGCCGGGGCGAGACCGGCGTAGGCGGCAAGGTGGCCGGCGGTCGGGAAGGTGCTTCCGTCGCCGACCTCGATCAGGATGCGGGCTCCGGTCCTGACGCCGACGCCCGGCATCGAGGTCAGGACCTTCGAAAGAGGGTGGGCCTCCAGGAGTTCCTCGATCCGACCGGCCAGCAGTTTCCGCTGGTCGAGCACGGCAGTGAGCGAGGCCGCGAGGCTTGGGACGATCAGCGCGGCCGCCTCAGTGCCGGGAACGACGACGGTCTGCTCGTCCAGGGCGGCGAAGATCTGCTCGACCAGCCGCTCGACCATCCTCGGCGCCTTCGGCCGCAGAAGGGTGATCAGCCGCCGACGGCCGGCCTTGCGTATCTGTGCCGGGGATCCGAACCGTTCCAGCAACGTGAGGACGGCCGGATGCTGCAACCGCGGCCCCAGCACCCGTTCCAGCGACGGATGGATCTGGGTCAGCAGCCCGTGCAGCCTGTTGGCGAGCCGGGTGGCCTCGCCGGCCAAGTCGTCGTCGAAGCCGACGATCATCTCCAGCTCGGCGATTGTCTCGTCCTCGCCGTCGATCGCCCGCAGCGTGTGCGGCATTGCGCGGGCGGCGTCGGCGATGATGAACGCGTCCTTCGCGTCGGTTTTGGCCTCGCCGGGGTAGAGGTCGGCGATCCGCCGCATCGTCAGCCCCGGCAGGTAGGCGACTGGGCAGCCCATGTTCCTCGCGACCGCCAGCGGAAGGGCGCCGATCGAGGTCGGCTGGTCGACCACGACCAGCACCGTTCCGTGCTTGGCCTGGAGTTTCGCGAACAGCTCGCGGAGCTTGGGCTCGGTGTTGGGCAGGCGCTTGTCGAACACTTTCTTCCCGGCCGGGGTGACGGCGGTGGCGTGGTGTTCGCCCTTGTCGACGTCCAGGCCGAGGAAGACGTCGATGTTGCCGGTGTCGATCACGTGCAGGCCCCTCCATCACGCTTTCGTCCGGCCTTGCCAGGGCACCGAGCTGCCACATCCACGTTACGGACGGTTCGGGTGAAGCCGGTGCTCAAGCCCCTCATCAGCGGTCCGTCGATGCCTCCGGGACCGGTGACACCACCCCCCCGGATCATGAACAACAAGGGGGGAAGTCATGCCGGACCCGAAGGCCGGAGGCCCCATTGCGGAGCCACGAAAAAGGTAACGGGGGGCGGCGGCCAGGATGGCGTCCCGGACGGCGACGGCCCGCCCGGCTGCGCCCCGCACGTCCGCGGGTGACCGGTCAGCCCGCGGCGGGCCTGGAAGTCCAGGATCTGGCTGCGTCGCACTTGTGCCGGACGATGGCGCCCGCCTGCAGGGCGTACCGGGCCCGCAGGATCGCGGCGACCCTCTCGGGTGGCACGGCGACAAGGCCGAAGTGCTCGTGGGCGACGTCGAGCACGTTCCGGACATCGACCCGCTCGCGGTCCATGTGCTGCAGCGGGAGCGTGGGCATGCGGCGGGACAGTTCCCGCCGGGCCGCAGTGATGGCGCTATCGGCGGCGGCCTGCATCTGGGCGTCGAAATGGGCGGACAGCTGCGCCGCGGTGGCGGCGGCACGGCGGGCCCGCCGGCGCTCAATGAGGCTGCGGATCATGCGCGCCCTTCATCGGCTTCGGCGCGGAGCTGCACTGCGCGGGCGCGTACGTGGCCCAGCAGGTGAAAGTACCTGCGGAAGCGTGGGCGGACTATGACTGGCAGAGCAAGGTGATCCAGCGGCACCGGGGCGAGATCCGGGCGGCGTACGAGTTCCGGGCGAACACCGAGGAGGACCAGGACCGGCTGGCCGCGTGGCTGGCCACCGAGCTGTGTCCGATGGAGCTGTCGCGCGACCGGCTCGCGGCGACGGTCGTGGCCCGATGCCGCTGGTCGACCACACGGCCGGGAAGGGGCCGTTGCGCGTTCCACCGCAGCTGGAATGTCCGCCAGGCACTCGCGGGTGTCGGAACTTAGCGGCCCAGGCGGCAGGTGTTCCAGCCCCGGCCGTCGCGTATCAGCGCGCCCGACCGCTCCAGGTTAGCCAGGTGATAGGCGACCGACGCCGTGCTACCCATCCCAATCGCTTGGGCGAGCTGCCGCACCGACGGACCCTCACCCCGCTCCTCGATCCACCGCCGGATGCAGCGCAGGATCTCCCCCGCCCGCTCAGTGAGGTGCTCCGGGCGCCGGTTCACCACTGCCCCCACAGGAAGCGGGCCTGATCGCGCAGCTCGGCCCGTGCGGCCGGCATGCGGCCCGGCCCCGGCACGCGGGCTCCGGCGTGGTCGGCTCCCCAGGGTGCGCGGGCGGCTGCCCGCGAGGCTGGCCGTTGGGTGCGGGTGTGGTGCGCCCGCGCGGCGAAGTGGTCAGGCGGTTTTGACGATGGTGCCGGCGCCTTCGAGTGCGGCTACCTCGTCGGCGGGTGCGGTGGTGTCGGTGACGAGGGTGTGCATGAGGGTGGAGGGGCCGACGTAGGCGTAGGCGGTGCGGCCGAGTTTGCCGCCGTCCGTGGCGACGATGGTGCGGCGGGCGGAGGCGATACTCGCCTTTTTCACCGCGGCATCGTCGAGGTCGTAGGCGGTCAGGCCCTCGGCCGCGCTCAGTCCGCAGCAGCCGATGACGGCGGTGTCGAAGCGCAGGGCTGCCAGGGAGGCGAGGGTGAGGGGGCCGGTGAGGGCGCCCTCGGCGGCGCGGGGCTGTCCGCCGGGCACGACCAGTGTGGCCGGGCCCGGTGTCTCACCGAGCAGGTGGATGGCCTGGAGGGACAGGGGCATGACGGTGACGGGCCGCTCGCGCAGGAGGCGGGCGACCTCCAGGCAGGTGGTGCCGCTGTCCAGCAGGATGCTCTCGCCGTCGGCGATGAGTGCGGAGATCTCGGCGGCGATCCGGCGTTTGGCGTCGACCGCCTCGTGGGCGCGCAGGACGAAGGGGGGCTCCTCGCCCCTGAGCAGCAGGGTGCGTGCCCCGCCTCGGACGCGTTCGAGGACGCCCTGGGCGGCCAGGGTGTCGAGGTCGCGCCGGATGGTCATCTCCGAGGCGCCGGTCAGCTCCGCGAGCTCCTGGACCGTGGCGCTGCCGGAGTCCCTGACGGCCTTCGCGATCAGCCCGTGCCGGTCTGCGTTGCTCATACCGGGATTGAACACCACCAGAAAACAAACATGCAAGGCGTTCATTATCCGGGTTTTCAAACACAGAGCCTGTTCGTTATGGTGGCGGCATGGAACGTTCGCTTCGAGCCGCCCGCGTGGCGACCTATGTCTACTTCGTCCTGTGCGGCACCCTGATGGGCGCCTGGGTGGTGCACATCCCCGCCGTCGAGGAGCGGGTGGGCATCAGCCACGCCACGCTGGGCGGCCTGCTGGTGCTGCTCGGGCTCGGGGCCTTCGTCGGGATGCAGGTGGCGGGCCCTCTGACCGACCGCCTCGGCGCGCGCGTCGTGGTGCCCGCCAGCGGGGTGCTGTGCGGCGCGGCCCTGGTGCTGCCCGGTCTCGCCCGGGATCCGTGGACGCTGGCGGGCGCCCTGCTGGTCTTCGGCTTCTGCAACGGCTGCCTGGACGTGAGCATGAACGCCCACGCCGTGTACGTGGAGAAGGCGTACGGCCGGCCCGTCATGTCGGGCTTTCACGCCACGTTCTCCGTCGGCGGAGTCCTCGCCGCGCTCGTCGCAGCGGGGGCCACGAGCGCCGGTCTGAACCCGGTCGCGACCATGGCCGCGGTCGGAGCGGTGGGCATCGTGATCGCCCTGGCCTCGGCACGCGCCCTGATGCCGGCCGCCCCCGCCGCCGAGAGCACCGGTTCCGTGGAGGAGACGCAAGCGTCACCGGCCGCCGCGCGCCGCGGCACCGCAGGGCGGGTCTGGCTCCTGGCCGTCCTGGCGCTGATGGTCATGCTGTGCGAGGGCGCCGCCAACGACTGGAGTGCCCTGCACTTGAAGGACGTCCTCGGTGCGCCCGCCAGCACGGCCGCCTTCGCGTATGGCACCTTCGCGGCGGCCATGACCATCGGCCGTCTGCTGGCCGACCGTTTTGTCGCCCGGTTCGGTTCCATGGCGATCCTGCGCTACGGCGCGGCCACGGCTGCTGTCGGCATCACGCTCGTGGCCTTCGGCCCGTGGATGTGGGCCGCGTTCGCGGGCTGGGCGCTGTTCGGGCTGGGCCTGTCGGGCTGTGTCCCGCAGTTGTTCAGCGCGGCCGGGCACGCCGACCCCGCGGCCGCCGGTGCCAACGTCTCCCGCGTTGCCGGGCTCGGCTACGTCGGCATGCTCGCCGGCCCCGCCGTCATCGGCTGGCTGACCCACCTCGTCGCCCTCAACCACGCCTTCGTCCTGCTGACCCTGCTGTGCGTGACCACCGCTGTGGGCGCCCGGGTCCTGCGTACGGGATCCGACCGCACGCCACGGAGCGAGATGGCAGGCGTCGGCCACTGACCGCTTGTGCGGCACGGTCCTGACCCCCGTGCCGCACAAGCTTCCCCACCTCCCCGGCCACCAGGGGCCGGGGAGGAAAACCCGCAGCTGACCGAAGGAGCCCCCCGATGCCCGAGCCCCACGCTCTGCCTGCCCGCGGCCGTGTCGGTGTCATGCTGCCCCGTGATCTTCCCGTCGGCGAGGTGCTGCCGTACGCGCGGCGAGCCGAAGAACTGGGGTTCGAGCAGATCTGGGTGGTGGAGGACCTCGGCTGGCGCGGCGGCATCGCCCAGGCCGCCTCCGTCCTGGCCAGCACCACGAACATCACCGTCGGAATCGGCATTCTGCCCGCCGGTGCCCGCAACGTGTGCTTCGCCGCGATGGAACTGGCCACCCTCGCCCAGCTCTATCCCGGCCGCCTCATCGCCGGCATCGGACACGGTATGCCCGACTGGATGCGCCAGGCCGGATCCTGGCCCGCCAGCCCCCTGACGCTGATCAAGGAATACACGACCGCGCTGCGCCTGCTCCTCGCCGGTGAGCCCGGCCCCGCGAACGGTCGCTACGTGCGCTGCGAAGGCGTCGTCCTCACCGAGACGCCCGACATCGTCCCGCCGTTCGTCCTGGGCGTCCGTGGCCCCAGATCACAGGAAGCCGCGGGCGAAGTCGCCGACGGGCTCCTCCTGGCCGAGCCCGCGACCTCCGCCTACGTCACCGCCTCCCTGCACCATCTGGGACCTGCCGCCACCTCGAAGGCTCCGGAGATCGTCACCTACGACGCTGCCGCCGTCGACGACAACGAGGAAGCCGCCCTCGCCCGCGTCCGCGTCGGCCTGGAGGCGATCGGCGAGCCGGACTGGGCCGCGCACATCGACCCCCTGCCCTTCGCCGCCGAGCTGCGCGCCCTCCGCGCCGCCTGCCCCGACGCCCGGCACTTCGCCCAGACCATGCCCGCCGCCTGGGTCCGCGAACTGAGCATCGCCGGTACCCCCGCCCAGGCCCGCGCGGCGATCAACGCCCGCCACGCGGCCGGCGCGACCAGCGTCGTCCTCGCCCCCGCCGGACCTGACGCCCTGGCATCCCTCGACTCACTCGCCCGCGCCCTCGACCCCTGCCCCTGACATCCACACCGCCGGACTTGGAGGAGCCCTCGCCATGTCCACCGACCGACCCATCGTGCTGTTCGACCTCTTCGGTGTCATCGCATGCCACCAACGCCCAGGTTCCATGGACGAGATGGCCGCCCTGAGCGGCGCGCCGACGGACGTCTTCACCGCCGCGTACTGGGCCTGCCGTCCGCCCTACGACGCCGGGCAGTGGACCGCACCCCAGTACTGGACGGCCGTCCTGCGATGGCTGTCGCTTACAGCCGGCCCCGACACGATCGAGAAGCTGCGACTCACCGACATCGACAGCTGGTCACGTGTCGATGACCGCATGGTCGCCTACGTGCAGTCTTTGCGAGAGCGGGCCGAGGTCGCCCTGCTGTCCAACATCCCCGCCGACCACGCGGACGCCTTCCTCACCGCCCAGCCCTGGCTGCACCACCTGGACCACGTCGCCTTCTCCGGAAAGATCCACGCGGCCAAGCCGGACCCGGCGGCGTTCCGCCACTGCATCGTCGCCATGCACGCCGCCCCCGCCGACTTCCTCTTCGTCGACGACCGCGAGGAGAACGTGCGCGCAGCGCAAGCCACCGGCATGAACGGACACGTCTTCACCCGACGCGACGAGCTGGCAGCAGCCCTCGACTCCTGGCTGCCGACCCAATGAGTAACGCCGTCCTGTGACGGTCAGGGCCGAGACTTGCGCCACTAGGTTCTGTCCGGTCGATCATGTGCGGAGCCAGATGACGAGTGCTGCTGCGGTGACGGTGCCGAGGTAGATGTATCCGCGTTTGTCGTAGCGGGTCGCGACGGCTCGGGCGTGCTTGAGCTTGTTGATGGCCCGTTCGACGGTGTTGCGCTTCCTGTAGCGGTCCGCGTCGAAGCCGGGAGGCCGTCCCCCGCGTGAGCCCTTGCGAAGGCGGACGGCCCGGCTGTCTGCCTTCTCCGGGATCGTGTGCCGGATGCCGCGTCTGCGCAGGTAGTTGCGGCAGGGGCCATTGCTGTAAGCCTTGTCGCAGGCCACGCCGTCCGGCTTCTTCCGAGGTCTGCCCGGACCGGTCCGCGGGACACGAATCTTCTCCAGCACAAGCTCGAACTGCGAGCAGTCGGCTCGCTGTCCCGCGGTGAGGACGAGGGACAGCGGGCGGCAGCGGCCATCCACGCTCAGGTGGACCTTGCTGGTGAACCCACCCCGCGAGCGGCCCAGGCCCTCGCCTCCAGCACCACCTCCGCCAGGCGGGCGACGAGGCTCTGCCACGGCGTCTCGTCCTGGTGTTCTGCCGGCCCAGCCCCCTTTGAGGCAAGGGCCGGCGGCGGATCGTTGCGAGCGCCGGCCGCGTGCTGATGCGCCCGGACGATCGTGGAGTCCACAGAGACGTCCCAGTCGATCTCACCGGCCGCGTCCGCCTCAGCCTGGATCTGCTGGAGCAGGCGCTCCCACGTTCCGTCCGCGGACCACAGCCGGTGGCGCTCGTAGACCGTCTTCCACGGGCCGAACCGCTCGGGCAGGTCGCGCCAGTGCACGCCGGTCCGCACTCGATGAAGGATCCCGTCGATCACCTGCCGGTGGTCTCGCCACCGGCCACAACGCCTGTTGCTGACCGGCAGGAACGGCCGCAGCCGTTCCCACTCGGCATCTGTCAGGCCACCCCGCCCCATGCCCGAACCAACGAGCCACATCACCCGTTCGATCCGGTCTTCACCCCAAAGAAGCATCACCTCATCAGTCCTCCGGTCGTTTCAGATACTGCTGCGTATGCCGCGGCATCTGACGGACAGAGAGGACACCATGAGGGTCAAGCGTTTTACTCGCGCCATCGCCGCGACCGTCGCCCTGGCCGCCTTCGGTCTTGTTGCCCCCGCCGCCGCGTCGGCCGATGACGGGGACACCGCCGAGGTCGGCAGTCACTGCACCCCCTGGGAGGGGGTCTACGGCCACGGCGGTACCACGTACACCGATCTCCGCACCTGCGTCGATGTCCTCGACCACCAGGGCGACTACCACTTCACCATCGAAACCAACAGGACCACCTACCGGTATGGAGGAATCTGGTACTCCGCCAGCGACGTCTACCCGGCCGGCGCGACTGCAACGGTCCGCATCGAGCCGACCCCAGGGCAGGAGGGTCCTTCAGAGGGACGCTTCAAAGCCTGGACGCTGGTGTCCCGCAGCTACCACACCAGCCTGGGCGCTATGAACGAAGCGATCACGTGCGGGACCTACCACCTCGACGTGAACTACGAGCAGACCGGCCCCTACTACGGGCACGACCGCGTGCTCACCGCCGAGCGTTCCTTCGACAACTTCGTCATCCCCTGCTCCTGAAACCGGGCAGCCGCCGACGCATCTGACCTCCGCGCCCGGAAGGGACCTGCGTGCCGGGCGAAGGCACCCCCGGCTACCCCGGCTCGCCACGAGTGTCCGAGCGCAGGGCCGGCCGACTCGTCGGCCGGGCCCCGGCGACGTGCTGATGGGCACGGGCGATGGTGGACACCGTCGAACGGGCCATCAACAAGCTCAAGCACGCCCGAGCCGTCGCGACCCGCTACGACAAGCGCGGATACATCTACCTCGGCACCGTCACCGCAGCAGCACTCGTCATCTGGCTCCGCACATGATCGACCGGACAGAACCTAGCCGAGCGGCTCAACGCCCCGGCCGAATCCCGGCGATCAACCCAGGATCCGGACGTGACTGACTACGGCAGTCTCGCAGCCGCCGTCGCCCGGCACGCCGACCAGGTGCTGGACGTCCCGGTGTACGCCGAGCGCCACCACCGGGCGGCAGCTCTCATGCAATTCCTGATCCAGGTCCCTGCGCTGGAGTCCCGCAACGAACGCTTCGCGTCCGTCGTCGCTGCGGCGTACCTCACCGCGTCCGGGCCGACGGTGACCGCCGAGCCGAAGGACGCCGTCGCCCTGGCCGCCCGGGTCCGCGACGGGCTCAGCGTCCGGGACCTGGCGCACGAGATCCGCCGCGGGTGGATCGCCGATGATCGCAGGTCCGTAGCAGCCGCGATCACCGCGGCGGCCGCCGATCACGTACCGTCAGCCCCCGACGACATCACGCTTCAAGGGTCAATAATCGGGTGGGTTGTCTGTCTGTCGCCTCCACGTGGTGGGGCAACTGAGGTTCGTACAAGGCCGTGGCCCCCGGCGTACTGCCGGGGGCCACGGTGTGTGGGGTTTGAAGGATCGTGCTGCTCACCCGACCCGGAGGGTCAGGTTCTTGGGCCAGTGAGCCTGGTTGAGGCGCTGGAAGAGGTCCTTGATGTCGTTCGGCTTGAGCTTGATGCAGCCGTTGGACTGGTAGTCGAAGTCGCCGTCCCAGCGCCAGTAGTCGTCCTGCTTGGGAGTGTTGATGGCCTGGGTGCCGTCGGCGAGCATCTCGCTGTGGATGAACAGGGCGGTGCGCTTGACCGGCTTCCGGCCGGAGGCCGGCGAGCAGTACTTGTCCTCGAGCTGGATGGCGTAGCCCTGGATCTGCACGCGGGGGTTGTAGTTCCACCCGCCGCGGTTGGTCTCATGTCCCTTGACCTTGTAGGTGCCGCTGGGCAGCCAGCCCTCATTGGGGAGACAGGTGTCCTTGCTGCCCATGCCGGAGTTGGCGCGGTAGGTCTTGAGCACCTTGCCGTCGCGGACGAGGGAGAGGGGCGAGTACATCGGATGCTTGTGGTTCTTGGTGAACTTCAGGGAGTAGCCGCGGGGGGCCGACGGCCTGGGGGCGGGCTGGGCGGCCGGGGAGCTGGTGAGCAGGGCGTTCCAGGTCATCGGCCCCACGATGGCGTCGGCGGGGAGGGACCGGCTCTTCTGGAAGGCCCTGACGGCGAAGGCGGTGCGCTTGCCGAAGACGCCGTCGGCGGCCACGGCGTGCCCTCGGGCGGTGAGGAGGCGCTGTGCGGCCTTGACGGTGGGGCCGCTGGAGTTCTGGCGGACGGTGCGGGTCAACTTGCTCCAGGTCTTCGCGCCGACGACCCCGTCCGCGGTAAGGCGGTTGTTCCTCTGGAAGGCCTTCACCTTGTCCGCGGTCTTGTGTCCGAAGACGCCGTCGGCGGCCACAGTGTGGCCGCGGGCGGTGAGGAGGTACTGGAGGGCGGTGACGGCGGGACCCTTGCTACCGATGCGGAGGACCGGCACGTTGGCGGTGACGCTGGTGCCGGCCTTGGCCTGGGTGGGGCGGGCGGCGGCGGTGTCAGGGGCCTCGGCGGCGCCGAGGGCAGTGACGGCCGCGACGGCCAGTGTGGTGACGGCGGCGGTCCCCAGGGCACGAGGTGGGCGCTTCATGAAATTCAAGGTTGAAGTCGATGCAACCCGCTTCCGTTTTACGGGGAAAATGGGCTACACGGCGGTGGACCTTTGCGTGTACGCGAACAGGCTCATGGTCACCACCCTCCTGCTCGACAGCACAACCCGTGCCCGGATTGCTCAGCAAAAGCACGTGTTCCTCGTCGATCTGGATGTGCTCGACCGGTGGTGCCACGAGGGGCTGTCGCTGATCACCGAGTACAAGTCGGTGCCGTCGCCGGGGGCGAAGGCCGTCGGCCGCATTACCGGGTTCGGGTTCAAGTCCTTGCCGGACGACTCGTCGCGGCACCTTGCACTGGAGGCGCGGCAGATTGTCGCCGCGGAACTGGACGAGGACTTGTTCGGTCAGTACCTGTGCCCTGCTGGTCCGGGACGGATTCACCGTGATGTCGCACCAATCCGGTAGTTCACTTGGGGCCATCATTGTTCAACTGCCGGAGTCCGCGTCCGCCGGAGAGCTTTTCGGCACGGTCAGCTACAGCAAGTCCTATGACATCGGGCGCACCGGCATGGCGGACCCGGAGCGCGTTGATGAGGCCACGCGCGATCACATCACGAATATGCCAGATTTGTCAGACAGTCTGTCCGGAGCAGGCGGATTCCTCAGCCTATGGATGCACGTGACCGACAGCGCGATCCCTCCGCACAAACGTGATGAGGTGGGAATGCCGGACGGCGTCATGCTGCTGGACGCTGAGGGGCTCGCCGCCTGGGGTGAGATGCGTCTGCAGGTAACCGTCGACGTCATCGGTGACGGCAAGGGGAAGATCGATCTGCAGCTGGTGCCCGTGGCGTGATCGCCTCCGGGTGGCGAGAGTGAGGCTCTTCCATCATCACTCTGAGCTGGCCAGCTGGAGCCAGAGGGCGGCTTAGCTTGATGTTTAACCTCAGCGGTTCACCTGAGCCGCTGATCTTGGTTCGTTCCTAAGACAGCAGGACGGCCGTTCTTCACGCTTCGAAGTGTCGAGCAACGTCGCGTGAAGGAACGGCCGCTGGTGAAGAGTCTCGCCCCTCAAGAGTCCGCTGACGCCGCGCTGGGCATCCTGTCCCACTTTCGTGTCCAGTTCTACGACTGCCTCTATACCCGTGCGGAAGCGCTCTTCGGCCGTCATCCGCCGGGCAGGCACCTGCCCGGTCCACCATGCGCCCCATCAAGTCGGCCCCCATCTCGAAGTCCGTCGACTCCTGATCTTGACACCCAGCCTGCCCTCACATCTGTACTCGGCGCCGGTACCGCACCAGACCGGATCTTGGCAGCCCGTCTCCATCAGCACCCCCATTCTCACGTTTTTGGCCCGCCTGCTTGGGCCAGTCCGTACGCTTTCCCCCGGCCGTGGCCTCTGGCTCTTTGGGAGGCTTTGGGAGCATTCGCGGGCCAGACTCCGGTGCAGCATCAACGTGCCGTTGACTGCGGGATGAAGCCTTTGCCTTGGTCTGCCGGGTTGCTGCGGACGACCTCAACGATCGTCCTTGAAACCTTGGTCCACCAGGGCTTTCTCCAGGCGGTTCCCACACCGTTCGGCCGTCTGGTCCAGCAGGTCCTTGCCAGTGGCGTTGTCGTGTGCCGACGCGGCCGGGACGACGGCCCCGATGATCAGTCCCAGCACGGGCTCCACCTGATCAGCTCGCGATGACCCGTACTCGTCACGGATCGGTGCGGCTGTCCGGAAGTGCTCGAGCTTCCTTGGTGCAGTCATGCAGCGTGCGCTGCGGGGCGTTTGAAGACCTGCCGCTGGTGCCAGTCGACGTACTGCGCATCGATGGCCGAGTGGCCAGGCCGAGGCGTAGCAACACGGTTGCCGTGCAGGGCGTCGACAGCCTGCCCGGCCGTGCTTCGGGCTACGTACCAGCGGGAGACCTGGATCCGCAGGTGCGGCCCGAGTCCCAGCACACCGAGGTCGAAGAGCGTGTGGTGCAGGGAGCACAACGCCAGCCCGTTGCTGACTTCGTCCGGACCGTCCTGGCTGTGCCAGCGCACATGGGCGGCCTCCAAACCCACCGGATTGCGGCCGATGGCGCCATCGAACCCGCAAAAGGCGCACGCGTAAGCGTAGGCGTGCAGAACGTCCTCTACGAAACCCGGCCGCCGTGCTCGGCGTTGTCCCTGCCCGGGGACGAAGATCGCTTGCGTATCCCAGCTGGTCACCTCGAGGCCGACGGCGTCACAGATGGGTGCTTCCAGAGCCGGGGTGAAGTGCTGCTGAAGCAGGAGTCCGGCAGCCGCCGCCACGGTGCCCGGGTGGGCGAGCAGTCTCTCCACCTCAGGGCGCATACGGCCGTGGGCGCCTTGGGCGCGCAGCCATGCTCCCCGATCCGGATCGGTCGGGCGTATCGGCTGGCCGGCGCTGTCACGCAGGTCCCACAGGGTGCGTTCCAGGTGCACGAAGGGCATCGCGGCACGCTGCTTGGCCTGTGACGGGTTGGTCATCGCCGGACCGAAGTCGTTGATCAGCCTGCTGACGGGGCCTTCGGCTTCGTCGTAGGTGACCGCGGTACTCCCTGAGGTGACGAACCGGCCCAGCAGCCATAGCACCAGCAACGGCTTGTGCGGCGCGCGATGCGCTCCGATCCGCGCCTGTCGCAGGCTCGACAGCGTGCTCATCAGTTCGTCCCGTACCATCACGACGCCCACCTTGCCATGCGTCGCGAGGAGGCATACCGACGGTGCAGGCGGGCTACAGCCGCCAACGCCTTTGCCGCCAGGCTGAGCCGTCGACGCTCTGCCAGGGCTGCGCGACCGCCGTGGGCCTGGCGGACGTACGCGGCGTGATCGACCGTCGGCGGGTGAGTGGTCGATCTGCTGTGTGTGCTCAATGAGAAGCGATGCGCTGATGTCCCGTTCGCCCCGCCCTCATACCCCCGGCTCGTGGAACGCCAAAGACTTCGCCCGTGTCAGGCAGGACTGCAACAGATGGTGACGACTATGTCGTGTCTCAGCGTGTCGTCCATGACACGGTGCAGGGCAAGGTCGACGACACGATCATCAAATCCCGGCCGGGTGGCACGTACCGCCGCCGGAGCTCGACGCGTCGCGCGGCGTCCTGTTCTGGGGGTGTCCGGCAGCCCCAAGTGGTCAGGGCCGGCGGCTCAGGATGCCCAGTGCCGGTACGCCTCCACCCAGGCCCATCCCTCAGGCGCGAGGTCGGGCAGCGGTAGATCGAGGATGCCGATCGCCTGAGCGTGCCGGCCGCGTCTGCACAAGGCGGCGATGCCGCTGCCGGGCCGGTCCTGGATGGCGGTGACGGTCACGGTGACGCCGAGCACGACTGTGGCGAACGGCAGGGCCAGGCGGTCCTCGATGACCGCCTGGAAGGCGGCGAGCTGTTCGTACTCGTCGTAGGCATCGACGATCGCCTCGGCGACCATGGCGTTGAGTTCGGCGGTGGACAGCCTCATCGCCTCTTCCGCTCTTGCTTGCGCAGGAGTTCCGCGAGGCGGGCGCCGACGGGGGTGACGCTTGGCCAGGGTTCGTGGGCAAAGTGCATCGCCTTGCGGCGGCGCAGCAACTCCTCCCCATCTTGCTCCCAGGCGAAGGTGGGCTTGCGCAGGAGCGCGCGGAAGACGGAATCGGCGTTCTCGGGGTGCCGCTGGACCAGACGGCGGATGACCATGGGAGAGATGGAGTCGTCGTTCAGGTACTCGCGGAGCCGGCTCAGGTAGGTGCGGTCACGGGCCAAGGTGGGATCGGCGAACAGCGCGTCAAGGTGGCCGAAGTCGGCGTAGTAGCACAGGCCTTCGGTCTCGTCGCAGATCACGGCGACGGTGTCCGCGTCGCGGAACTCTTCGGGCACGCTGGTGAGCTCGTCGAGGGAGGGCCCACTGTTCATCGCCTGCGTGGCGGCTTCGTCGTCGAGTTCGGCCAGGGCTTTGTCCTGCCGGTGCCGGTGGTACTCCCGCATCCGCACGTGCGTCTCGCCGGGGTCCAGGACGAGCATGTCGGTACCGAACACCTCGATGAAGTCGGCGCGGGCTTCGGCCTGCATCTCCCAGGCCCTGCGCAGCATCTCGGGATTACGGCGCAGCAACTGCGGATTGACAGCGAGAGTCTGGACAGCGAGTTGTGCCAACTGCGGTCCGTCGCCGGGCGCGTAAGTGGTGAGGTTGCCGCTGACCAGCCAGGCGTCAGTGTCGGGGTGGACGGGCACAATGCGGGCAGCCACGAACATCCCTTTGTTCAGTTTGCCAAGGGCACGCCGCCCCAGGTTGGAGTGGACCCGGTAGACGAGGTCATCGAGCAGGTTGTGCAGGACGGCGGCGCCTGCATCGGAGCCCTGTACCTCGAAGACTGCCTCCACCACATCGCGCCAGCCGAGCAGCATCGCCCGCTCGTCCTCCTGCAGCGGCGGCCTCCGCTGGGCCACAAACCGCTCGACAACGGTCGAGCCGTCCGCCAGCCGGTGCTGCAGAGCGAAGTGGTCGATGGTCTCGATGGCAGTCGTCTCGTCCAGGAAGCCGAACCGGTCCGCTGCCTCCTCGAGCCGGGCATCCAACCGCCGGGCAAAGCGCGGACTGTGCACGAAGGCCACTAGCTCGTTCTTGAGGTCCCCGCTGCGTGCCACCAGCTTGGCGACCTGGGGCACCACCGTGGGGGAATCGCTGTGTTCCACTACTTTTTCCTGCCTGCTCTTCCCGTGTGTTCCGCTCGCAAGCCGCCACCCTAGGGCAGCGCGCTCCGTGCCAAGACATACGTCAGAAGTCGGCCGGCCGCGGCCGCCCGCGGCCGCCCGTCGACGGACCTTCCTGGCCTGCGGCGCCGCCTTCGCGGGCGCGGTGCTGTTCTTCCACACCATCATCGCCACCTGAACAACCCACCGCGGCGCCTCACCAGGCGCCGCGGTCCCGGCGCGCCCCGCACAGCAAGCCGCTCCAGGTGCCTGGATGCACCGACGACCATGAGCAGCACGACGAGACATCGACGGGTCTGGCTATGCCCGACGTCGATCTCGGTCGGCGGCCACCAGAGTCCGCACTCCGCCCAACAGCGACGGTAGATCGGGCCGCCCCCGGATCGTCGGGACCGGCCACAACCGCCGCGACATGCGGTGACGCCGATCCGCCACCACGGACGTTCCGCGTCACGCACTCGATGCGGTCGACGGGTCGGCCGGGAGGCACTCGACGGCTCGCGCGTGCTCGGCTTCCGCGGGTGTGCTCGGCGGTGCGCTGTCGTCCAGGCACCTTCGCCCCAGCGAGGCCAAGGCCACCGCCCGGCACACGGCCGACCACATCCGGCGACGGCTGCTGCCCGCACATACCGCCGCCCTGGCCGAGCTGCGCGAGCGCACCGCCCCCCAGGTGGCCACGTTCCGGCGTGCCGACGCCGCACTTGCCGGATTCCTTGACCGTCCCCAAGACGGGGTAGCGATCTCCGAGCAGCCGGTACGCCGCCCGCTGGGGTGGACTGCCCGGTGCGCCGTCGCCTGGTGGCACACGCTCGACGGGCCCGCCCGCGGCATAGCGCCGTTCATGGCCGACGTCCTGCGCCGGGCCGGACTGGCGACGACGGAGCCGCACGGCAGCGGCTACGTGTTCTTCGCCGAGTCCCCGGCCGAGCACTCCGACGCCCGGTTCCTGATCGCTCCTGCCACCGGGGGCGAAGGGTGGGACCTGGTCGACGAGTTCACCGGCGCGTGCGTGCGCACGTACGACGACCGGGAGTGGGCCCAGGGGATCGCCGAGAGCGCGGACGGCGAGGAGGACGCCGCCCGACGCGCCCAAGTCGCGTCCATGGACCTGCCGGGACTGTCGGCAGACCTGATCGAGGATGAGCAATTCCGAGCCTTGGCCCTGGAGTTGCCCACCGCTGGACACATGCCCTACGGCCTGACCGACGTTGACTACGCGCAGACGCCGGGATTCCACATCTACCCCAGCGCGGAGCCGGGTAGGGCCAAGGTGGCACGGCTGCTGGAGCCCTGGGGGGCGATCCGACCCGGCGCCCGCTTCGAGGCGCCCGAACGCGAAGTCGAACGCTACGACAAGGACATGGAGGCCTATGCACGGCTCCTTCACGGTCTGGGCCGGAATGTGACCATCACGACGGGCAGCGTCCAAGTCCAGTTCGACAGCCCGCCGCCCGGGCCCTGATCCAGACGTCTCAGGGTGGAGCAGTGCTGAGAAAGACAGCCCCCCATTCTGGAACAAGCCGGAGGGGCGCGTTGCGGACCTCCCCGAGGCAGCCCTCACCACCTGAGCCGCCCACCCGTCTGGCCGTGGGTGCACAGCACCCGGCCCCTCCCTCAACCGGAGCCCTCATGCGCACCCACGCTGCGTTTCAGCTCATCGGCGACCGCTCCCACCAGTGCGACGCAACCGCCACCTAAACCCACAACGGCGCCCGCGCGTATGTCCTGTGCGATGGGATCGGCTCCAGCGACGAGGTACGCGTCTGGACCCGCACCGCCGCCCGGCGTATCGCGCGCGCCGCCGCACTCCTCGTCGACGCCGAGGCCGGCCTGCGGGCCGTCTACAACGCCTACGCCGACGAGCCGGGCGCCCTCGCGCCGACCTGACCGGCCGCCATCGCCGAGACGGCACCGGCGACGGCCGACCACCGCCGCCCCTCCGCAGCCATGCCCCTCGCACTCCCCGATCCCGTCGTCCTCCGCCATCAGCAGCCCTCTCCTCGCACCGTCGTGCGTCTACGGAGCGGTGCCCGTCCAAGGGGCCGATGGGGAAGCGAGAATCTGACCGGCGTGCTCGAAGCAATAGTGCGTGACCCCACTACGGCCCCCGCTGCCCCAGACTGACCTGCGGGCTGAACGCCCCAAGAACAACGGAGTCGGCCAGGCGGGGCCCCCGTGCCTTCACGCCCGCAAGGCGTCCCCACTGAGGGCCGGAATGACAGCGCAGGTACGGGCGGAGGCCTCGCCCGTGCGAGTGACATGCCGTGCCGCCTCCACGCGCGGCGTGCGATTGTCACCCGAACGCGTCCGCGCTTCGCACTTAGGGTGACGCCAGGAGGTGGCGGATGCGAGTGGGGTTGCACGCGCTCGGCATCGGTGACGGTGCCCGTCCGGAGGTCATCCGGGCGGTGGCCACAGCCGCGGAGATACACGGCTTCGCCAGGCTCTGGTGCGGCGAGCACGTGGTGCTCGTGGACGCGCCCGTCTCCCATTACCCCTACTCCGCGGACGGCCGGATCGCCGTTCCCGCAGACGCGGACTGGCTGGACCCGCTGCTCGCCCTGAGCTTCGCGGCGGCGGTCACCAGCCGAATCGAGCTCGCCACCGGCATGCTCCTGCTGCCTGAACACAACCCGGCCGTGGTCGCCAAACAGGCCGCCACACTCGACGTGCTCTCAGCCGGGCGGTTCACCCTCGGTGTCGGGGTCGGCTGGTCGGCCGAGGAGTTCGCAGCGCTCGCAGTCCCCTTCGCCAGGCGCGGGCGGCGCACCGAAGAGTACCTCGCCGCGATGCGCACCCTCTGGACCGAGGATCCAGCCTCCTTCGCAGGGGAGTTCACCCGCTTCGACGCGATCCGCGTCAACCCGAAGCCGCTGCGCGGCGGCCGGCTCCCGGTCGTGATCGGCGGCAACAGCGACACCGCCCTGCGCCGCGCGGTCACGCTAGCCGACGGCTGGTACGGCTTCAACATCCCGGCGGCCGACGTCCGCTCGCGCGTCGCCACCCTCGCCGACGAGTGCGCCCGCCACGGGCGCACCTTCGACGAGCTCACGGTTGCCGTCGCGTTGAGCGACGGCACACCGGAGCAGCTGCCCGCCCTCGCCGCAGCAGGCGTCACAGAACTCGTGGTCGTCGGCGCACCCCCGCCCGCTCCCGACGCGGCGGCCACCTGGGTCGCGGAACTCGCCCGGACGTGGATTCACCGGAAGGACTGACCGGGGCCGGTCGGGCTCGGCCGGACGCAGCAGCTCGATGACGCTATGGTGCGGCGGGTGTCGGCCGGAGGCAGGGACCTGGAGCAGATGTCCATGCTCGCCGAGGTCGCCGACGTGCGGGACACGGAGGGCTGCCTACTGCTGGCAGTAGCCCGGGACGAGGTCGAGGAGGGCCGCGGGCGCGGCCACTGGGACCAGGAACTCGCTGCTCCACTTCACTTCGCGTTCCGGGTGTCCTTGAGGTTGCCCCAGTCCCAGCGGAAGAGCGGGAGTCCGAGGGAGCCAAGGAGGTCGTATGCCTCACAGCCGTCGATCTGGGCGCCGCCGGTTGCCTCCTCGATCAGGTCTGGGCCGTAGTAGAGACCGGAGCCGACCAGGATGAACAACTCCCCGTGACGCAGGTCGTTTTGGTGGAGAGGGCGGAGCCGGGCCGCGGCGGCGTGGATGTCGCGGCGACTGATGGTGTAGGCCTTGCCGCAGACGGTACGGGTGATGGTTTCGGGGTGGGTGCTCATCGGCGGGCCTCCGCGGTCAGTTGGCAGGGATCAGGACAGGCTCGATCAGCGATGATCCTGGCGGGGCACCCGGAGGAGCGCCGGTCGGGGGTTCCCGATACACGGGCCGTAGGACAAGCGCACTAGGAGCAGGTAGTTGCGGGTGCCGCGCTCGCAGTGTGAGTTGAGTCGCGATAGCCAGACAGCCAAGGCATCGTGGGCTCACACTCCAGAAGGAGCTCGCAAGGAAGCGAAGGGGTGTGGCCTGCTGCAGCGGCCCGCGCTATGCGCCGACTGCATGGCCCACAGCTGAAGACCTGCCTGCCGGCTGCCGGGCCGGGTGTACCCGTCCCCGTTCCGGTATGCGGCCCCTACAGTGGATGAAGGAGATGACCATGGATACCAACCCCACCGCGCTGCTTCTCGACCTCGCCGCCCGCGCCCAGGACCTCAGCGACCGGAAGGCGCTGCAGGACCTCCTGGCCACAGGCCACCGCGCCTGGTGCGAGGGGGTCGCCGACGTCCGGTCCGGCATCGACCAGGAGACCGCGAGACTGTCCGACCGGCAGCTCGCCGAGCGGTGCGCTGCTGTCGGCGCGCCGTGGGAGAAGGGGATGACGCGCAGCGAAGCGGTCTCCGCCCTCGTGTTCGCCACGTGGGACGCCGCGCCGGCCGCCATGGCCTACACGGAGCTGGAAGAACGCGCCGCACGCTTCGGTGCCTGCCTTCTTGGCGAGGAAGTCCTGTAGTCCGGCCTGGCGGCCGGCTGGACGCTGGGAGATGATGCCCCGCTGGGGGCTACACCGCTGCACCGCCCGGTGGGCGCAGGAGACAGGTGGTGCACTCTGGCGTGCAGCGCACTGTCTGCTTCGGTTGCTCCACGCCCCGCAGGGGCGGGTGAGGAAGAAGCCTGTCAACGCTGCCGCTACGGCGTGGTCGGGCCAGTACCACCCAAAGGCGGCGCCGGGCAGGTTGAGTCGGTAGGTATCGAACCACGCCCGGATCGCGGCCCAGCAGTGCCGCCACCTCGCCAGCCAGCCCACGGTGTTCCCGGTGCAGAGCGCCCCGCTGTACGGAGTCATCGGCACCGCCTACCAGTGGGGCGACAGCGGCACCCCACCCCGCCTGCGCAAGCAGCGCGCAGCGCAATCACACAGGGCAGGCTAAGGACTTGCCGCCGGGCACCACGGATCTGGAGCCGGTCGCTCTCCGAGCCCCACAGGGTGGTCAGTGTTTGGGGTCCGTCCGCAAGTACGGAAGGCGTCATTTCCTTTGCGAATGGCTGGGAGCTGTCCTTCCGGGCAAGACATCGCCCTTACATGCTTCTGCCATGCCTACGTCAAGGACGCGTGGGCTCATTGGGGAGGGTGAAACATGCGAGCAGCACACCGCGCGAAGGTGGCAGCACTGGCGGTAGCGGTACTTGCCGGGCCAACAGGTCTGGTCATGGCTACCGCGGGACCGGCGTCGGCGGCCGCCCCCTGCGGCAAGGCGGGCGTGCTCAGAGACGGCCTCGTCTTGAGGATGAAGGCGGGCGTCGCCGCCAACATGCGCACCGGCTCCAGCACGGCCTGCGGTATTACGGGCTGGGCCGACAACCAGGACTCTCTTAAGTTCTACTGCTACACGGGGAACGGTGAAGGCGGCCCCTGGACGTACCTCTACAACAGCACCGACAAGACGTACGGGTGGGTGAAGAGCTCCCTGCTGCCCAACGAGGGCTCCGTCTACCCGTGCGGTTTCTGACCCTGAAGGCGAGCCGGCCCAGCCCGTGACTGCAGTCACGGGCTGGGCCCTCGGGGTATCGAAGTCCGATCGGACGGCCTGGTCCGCCCCTCCCCACGGGGCGGCCAGTGTTGACCGTACGTTCCGACTGCGGACAGACCCCAATGCCGCCCACGAGTAAAGAGGCGGGGCTTGGAAGACCCGATCACGCTAGCCGGTAAACGGCCTGGTCCGGATCCGGCCTCACGATCACTCCGTCATCGGCGAGGTCGCGCAGGTGGCGGCGGGCCTCCTTGCCCGCGGCCTCATCACTTGTCGGCTCGTACCCGGCAACGCGCAGGGCCAGTACGGCGCGCTGCGTGTCCCAGATGCCGCCCAGCGCCTGGATCACTGCGGCGAGCGCTTGCTTGTGCGTCAGCAGCTTCTCAGTCATCTCATCCTCCCCTTTGATAACCGCCACAGCGTGGCACACAACGGGAACGCCATCTGCCGACGGTGCACGGGCGCGTCGACTCAGCGTCCAAGTGCGTGTACTGCCTGCACCCGACGAAGCCTTCACAGGCCGGGGAGGACTGAGCGCGCTGCTTCTCTTGCTGAGGGGCCCAAGACGAACCGCATCACAAGCGCCTGAGCGCCATGCGGATGGAGGAGTTCCAACAGCATCGAGGCCCGCATCAGTCACCTCAAGCGCGGTTTCGGCTTCCGTCGCACGCGCCTGCGGCGCCTGGCTGGCGCCCAGACCTGGGCCGGACTGGGAATCTTCGCCTACAACCTCCAGCGGATGACCGTCCTCAGCCGATGAGAGGCATGTCGCGGACAGGCCAGCGACACAACACCGTCCCGCAGCACCGGCCCCGCCACCAGCCCAAACCCCTTTTTCAGGGGCAAGTAGCTAGCTCTCCCAGCCGAGGTAGACCGACTTGGACCAGGTGTAGAAGTCCAGCGCGACCGCGCCCTGCTCGCGGAAGGTGTTACTGGAGGAGTCGCCGACGCCGCCGAACGGGACGTTGAGATCCAGGCCGGTGGTCGGGCGGTTGACCTTGACCACGCCTACGCGGACGGCCGCGGCGAAGCGCTGGGCGGCGGCCAGGCTGCGGGTGCAGATGCCTGCGGCCAGGCCGTAGCGGGAGTCGTTGACCAGGTTGATCGCTTCGTCCAGGTCCGCCGCGGACAGTACCGCGACGACCGGGCCGAAGATCTCTTCGCGGGCCGCGGTGCTCTGCTGGCCCAGGCCGGAGAGTACGGTCGGGGCGAGCATCAGCCCCTCGGGGTCCTCGCCGCCCGCGGCGACGGTCGCGCCCTCGGCTCTGGCCTGCTTGATGGCGGCGGTGACCGTAGCGAGCTGTTGCTCGCTCACCACCGGGCCCATCAGGGTGCCGTCGGCCAGTCCATCGCCGGGGCGGTAGCGGGCCGCCTCCTTGGCGAGCGCGGCGACGAATTCGTCGTACACGCCCGGGGTGCAGATGACCCGGGAGGAGGCGGTGCAGGCCTGGCCGGTGAGGCCGAAGCCGCCTGCTGCGGCGATCCGCGCGGCCTGTTCGACGTCGGCGTCGTCCAGTACCACCAGAGCATTCTTGCCGCCCATCTCCACCTGCACCCGGCCGCGGCGCTCCTGCACCACGCGCTCGATGTGCATGCCGACCCGGGTGGAGCCGGTGAAGGAGACCGCTGCCACCCGGGGGTCGCGGACCAGGGCCTCGCCGACCACCGCGCCGGAGCCGTGCACCACGTTGAGCACCCCGGCGGGCAGCCCGGCCCGGACCAGGGCCTCGGTGAGGTGGCGGGTGGAGAGCGGGGTGAGCTCTGCGGGCTTGAGCACCACCGCGTTGCCGCCGATCAGCGCCGGTGCCAGCTTCCAGGCGGGGATGGCGATCGGGAAGTTCCACGGGGTGATCAGCCCCACGACCCCGACCGGCTCCCGGCGGGTGTGGACCATGGTGTCTGGCAGCGAGCTGGGCAGCACCTGCCCGCCGAGCCGCCAGCCCTCGGAGCCGAAGAAGCGCAGTACGTCGATGGCCCGCCGGACCTCGCCGCGGGCCTCGGTCAGCGTTTTGCCCTCCTCCCGGACCAGGTCGCGGGCGGCCTCCTCGTGGCGGCCGCGCAGGATCTCGGCCGCGTCCAGCAGGATCGCGCCGCGCGCCGGGGCGGGCAGTGCCGCCCATCCCGGCTGGGCCTTGGCGGCGGCTGCCACGGCCGCGTCGACGGCCTCGGCGCCGGAGGCCGGGGCCACCGCGACCAGTTCGGCCGGGTCCGCCGGGTTGTACCGCTCGAGGCCGTCGCCGGCGACCTCCTCGCCGGCGATGAGGTTGGGGATCTGCACAGTGCTCATGGCTACGGTTCCTTGGGGAGTGGGGAGTTCACAGGCTGCGGACCAGGCCGCCGTCGCAGCGCAGCGCGGTTCCGGTGACGTATGAGGCGGGGGCGCCGCAGAGGAAGGCGGCTGCCGCGCCGAACTCGGCGGGAGTGCCGTACCGTCCGGCGGGGATCGCAGCCTGCGAGGCGGCCTCGACCTCGGCGACGGGGCGCTGTTCGCGTTCGGCCCGCGCGGCGTCCAGTGCCGCCACCCGATCGGTGGCGATCCGGCCTGGCAGCAGCAGGTTGACGGTGACTCCGTCGGCCGCCACCTCGGCAGCGAGGGTCTTCAGGTACGCGGCAAGGGCGGCCCGTGTGGCGTTGGACAGGACCAGCCCGGGCAGCGGCTCGGCAATCCCGCTGGAGCCGACGGCCAGGATGCGGCCCCAGCCGCGCTGGCGCATCGCCGGCAGGGTCAGCGCCACCAGCCGCTGCTGAGCCAGCAGCAGCGAGTCCACGGCTGCGGCGAGGTCGCCGGTGTCCAGGCCGGCGGCGGTGCCGGGCTGTGGGCCGGGTCCGTTGAGGACCAGGATGTCGGGATCGCCGTAGGCCTCGCGGGCCGCCTCGACCAGCGCCTGCGGCCCGTCCGGGACGGTGAGGTCGACCTGGACGCCGATCGCGTCCGGCAGCCCGGCGGCGATCTCCTTGGCGAGGCCGCCGCGCCGCCCGGCTACTACGACCGAGGCGCCTTCGGCGGCCAGCGTTTCGGCCACCGCCCGGCCCAGGCCGCCGGTGGAGGCGGCGACCACGGCGACCCGGCCGCGGATGCCGAGGTCCATCAGTGCACCTCCTTGGGCAGCGCGGCGAGGTGCCGTTCCAGCTGCGGGACCAGGGCCTCGGGCAGCTGCGCGGCTGGTGGCCGCACCCCCGACTCCATGATCAGGCCACGGCGCCGGATGGCCTCCTTGCGCAGCGCCAGCCCGATCCCGGCCTGTGCCTCGAAGTTGACCAGTGGCAGGTACGGCAGGTAAGCCTCCCGGGCCGCGTCGTGGCCGCCGCTTCGCCAGGCCTGGACGCAGGCGATCAGGCCCTCGGGGCAGGAGAAGCCGGTCATCGCTCCGGCGGCGCCGGCCGCCAGTTCGTCGAGCAGGCCCAGGCCGCCCAAGCCGCCGAAGACCGGGATGTCCAGTTCGGCGGTGAGCCGGGCGATGGCCGCCGGGGTGGGCGGCGCCTCGGCCTTCACCGCGACCGCCGAGGGGACCGCGTGGACGGCGCGGACCAAGTCGGCGGTGCGGATGGCGACCCGGCTGGTCTCCGGGTAGTCCTGGACGACGATCCCGGCGCCGGTGACATCGTGGACCGCGTTGAGGTGGGCGGCGACCACCTGCGGATCGGGCGAGTTGACCTGCACCATCAGGCCGGCGAGGCGGCCCCCGACCACCTCGCGGACGAGCCGGGCCTCCTCCAGCACCGGTGCGGTGGCCAGTCCGGTGACCCCGACGACCAGCGGCAGGTCGACGGTGTCGGTCACCGCCTCCAGCACCGTGCGGCGCTCCTCGGTGGAGAGCCGGGCGGCCTCGCCGAAGACTCCGAGCACGGTCAGGCCGGTGGTACCGATCCGCTCGTAGTGCTCCACCAGCCGGACCAGGCTGGGCTCGTCCACCTCCAAGGCGGAGCCGAGGAAGGGCGTGGCGAGTACACCCCACACTCCGGGGGCGAGCTTTTCGGGCATCAGTGGACTCCCCTCATTGTCCGGGCCAGAGCGGTGGCCGCTTCTGCTGGAAGGCGAGCACGCCCTCCTTGGCGTCCTCGCTGTCCAGCGCCGCCATCAGCGCCGGGGTGCGCAGCTTGTGGGCGTCCTGCGGGGACAGCCCGCCCCCGCGTTGGACCATCTGCTTGATGGCGCGCAGCGAGGTGGGGGCGCAGGCGAGGATGTCGGCAACCCAGCGGTCGACAGCCTCGTCCAGCTGCTGGGCTGGGACCACCTCGTTGACCAGGCCCATGCGGTGCAGCTCGGCTGCGGAGGCTCGGCGGCCGGTTAGCAGCAGCCCCATGGCTTGGGTGTGCGGCAGTCGGCGGACCAGCTGGAAGACGCCGCCGTCCAGCGGGATCCGGCCGACCCGGGGCTCGGTGAGGCCGAACTGAGCGTGGTCGGCGGCGAGGACGATGTCGCAGCCGAGGACCATCTCCATGCCACCGCCCAGCGCGTAACCGTTGACCCGGGCGATCACCGGGACGTCCAGGGTGGTGCGCAGGCTCAGCCCGCCGAAGCCGTTGGGGTCCAGGCCGGCCCAGTACTCCAGGCCGGTCTTGTCCACCGCGTCGGCGGACATGTCGGCGCCCACGCAAAAAGACCGCTGTCCGGCTCCGGTGACGACGACCACCCGCACCTGGGGGTCGGCCTCGATGTCGGCCCAGATCTCGTTGAGCCGGGCGTTGGTCTTGACGTCCACCGCGTTGAGCACGGCGGGGCGGTCGATGGTGACCCGGGCGATGTGCCCGTCCCGTACGTAGCGGACCTCGTCGGTCATCGCAGCACCCCCTTCTCGCGGAGCAGCTCGATCTGCTCGACGGTGTAGCCGAGTTCACCGAGCACCTCGGCGCCGTGCTCGCCGAGCCGCGGCGGGACCCGGCGGACCTCGGCGGGGGCGGCGGAGAGGTGGAGCGGCGTGTTGAGGGTGCGGAACCGGCCGGCGACCGGGTGGTCCATCTCGACGATCATCTTGTTGACCGCGGTCTGCTCGTCGTCGAGGGTCTGCTCCAGACTGCGCACCGGGGCGCAGAGGATGTCCTCGTCCTCGAGCCGCTTGACCCAGTAGTCGGTGGTGTTGCAGGCCACCGCCTCGGCGAAGATCCGCTGCAGCTCGGGACGGTGCGCGAACTGCAGGTCCAGGGTGGCGAACTCGGGGCGCTCGCCCAGGTCCTCGTCGAGCTCCAGGGCGCGGCTGATGTGGTGCAGCGGGTTGGCCTTGAAACCGCCGACCATGATCAGAGCGCCGTCGGTGGTGGGGAACACCCCGGTGAGTGGCATCGCGGCCCAGTTGATCTCGGAGCCGCGATTGAGCTGCTGGCAGGCCTCCTGCATCTGCATGTGGAGCATCGAGTCGTACATCGACACCTCGACTTTTTGCCCGTCGCCGGTGCGGTCGCGGTGCAGCAGGGCCAGCAGGATGCCCTGGAGCAGGTGCATTCCGGTGGTGTAGTCGCAGAGCGTGGTCGGGTAGAGGGCGATGGGGTCGTCATCGGAGACCCGGCGCCACATCACTCCGCTGTACGCCTGGGCGATGGCGTCCTGCCCACCTTTGTGGGCGTACGGGCCCTCGGTGCCGAAGCCGGTGCCGGAGGCCCAGATGATCCTGGGGTTGACGGCGCGCAGTGCCTCGTAGCCGAGGCCGAGCCGCTCCATCACGCCGGCCCGGAAGTTGCTGACCACGACGTCGGCGGAGCGCACCAGCTCCTGGACGGCCTGTCGGCCCTCCTCGGTGCGGGTGTCGATGGAGATGCTCCGCTTGTTGCGGTTGATCGACAGGAAGATGGGGTTGTCCAGGCCGGCCGGGTCCGGGATCGAGGTGCGGGAGATGTCGCCGGTGCCGGGCCGCTCCACCTTGATCACGTCGGCGCCGTAGTCGCCCAGCATCTGGGTGCAGGACGGGCCCATGAAGACTTGGGTGAAGTCGATGACGGTGACGCCGCTCAGCGGCTGTGCGGCGGTGGTCATGCCACGGCCTCCTCGAGCTGGTCGACGGTCGCGTTCTCTGCGGGGACGTCACCGGGGTCGGCGCCCTGCTCGCGCATCCGGCGCTGGATGACGGCCGGGTCGACGTCCCGGACCAGCACGTCCTGCTCCACTGCGGTGGCGGCGGCGATGCCGGCCGCCTGGCCCATGGCCATGCAGGGCGGGATCTCGCGGGACATCCGCTGCGCCTCGGGGGTGGCCGAGTAGTGCCGGCCGGCGACCAGCAGCTGGTCGACGCCGCGCGGCAGCAGCGCGCGGTACGGGGTGTAGTAGTCGCGGCCGCGGGCGACGCTGTCGGCGAAGTGGCGACGAGTGGTGACGTCATCCTTGGTGACCACGTACTCGCCCTGCAGCAGCCGGGTCTGACGGACTCCCATCTGCTCGGCGACGTCGAGCAGATAGGCGTTCTCGAAGCCGGGCAGGTCGGACTTGATGTGGTCGAGGACGGCGCCGATCCGGGCCCGGGCCTCGAACTCGGCCTCGGTGAGCGAGACCGGGTCGGTGCCGTCGAAGCCGGTCATGTGCGGGCAGTTGCACCAGACCACGCCGGGAACGGGCGTCTTGAGCCACCACAACTCCCAGGCGCCGCCCAGCATCCGCTTGATCTTGCGGTTGATGGCCCGGGCCTCACGCGGGTTCTCCTGCTCGAAACGCTCGGCGGCCGCGGTGTCCACCCCTCCGAGCCGGAAGACCAGGGTGACCAGGTAGCTGTCCTGGGCGTACGAGGCGCCGGCCCGGGAGGCCACGTCGATGTCGCCGGTGGTGTCGATCACCACGTCGCCCATCACCGCCTGCGGACCGGACTTGGTCTCGCAGACCACGCCCTTGACCGCGCCGTCCTGGACCACAGGCCGGGAGAACCAGCTGTGCAGTCGAAGATTGACCCCGCTCTCGCGGACCAGGTCGTTGGAGACCCGCTTCCAGCCGTCGGGATCGAAGGCGACGGCGTAGCAGATCGGCTTGGGGTTGGTGTGGGAGTGGAAGTCGAAGGCGCCCCAGCGGCCCCACTTGGCCCACATCTCGGGCGAGGAGTAGCGGTCTTCGGCCGGCGGGTAGACGGCGAGGCCGAGCTTGGCCATCCGCTCGACGTACTCGTCGACGATACCGGTGACGGTGATCTCGTTCCCATTGATCATGTCGTCGAGGACCAGGACCATGCCGCCGGAAGCCAGGCCGCCGAGGGCCGAGTAGCGCTCCAGCAGGGTCACGCTGGCCCCGGTGCGGGCGGCGGCCACGGCCGCGCTGACTCCGGCCGGTCCACCGCCGACCACGATCACGTCGGACCGCTGGACCACGGGTGCCTCGATGGCATCAAGAGAGATGGTCTGGGGCATCTGACTTCCTTTCAGTTCCCGACGCGGACGGCGCCGCGGCGGAAGACAAGCACGTAGAGCAGGACGCTGAGCAGGCAGAGGACCGCGCCGTAGACGGGGAACGCCCAGCCGGCGCCGAGGTCCTGGAGCCACAGCAGGAGATAGGGGGCGGTGCCGCCGAAGCCGGCCACGCCGATCGCGTAGCCGAGACCGACGCCGGTGACCCGGCAACTGGTCGGCATCAAGGTGGCGGCGACGGTGTTGTACAGGCCCATGGTGAAGGCGAGCACCGGGGCGCCGACCAGCATCACCACAGTGAACGTCGCCATGCCGGGCCGCTGGTAGGCGAGCACGATGAAGATCAGCGGCACCACGGCGAGCCGGGAGGCGATGAAGGTGCGGGAGATCCGCTTGCGGTCGGCGAGCCGGCCGACGAGCGGGTAGAGCGCGGCGACACAGATCCCGGCGAGGGTGGAGACCAGGAAGACGGTGTCCGGGTTCTCGTGGTAGGCGGAGCGGGCCAGGTTGGGCAGTCCGGTGGTCCAGGTGTATTGGAGCGCCTGGGCGCCGGCCACCACGAAGACGATCGCCAGGAGCGCCAGCCGGTGCCGCCAGACCTCGGCCCAGACTTGGCCCACCCGGGCCGGCTCGGACTGCTTCCCATCCGCGCTGTGCAGGGTTTCCGGCAGGGCGCGGCGCAGCCAGAGGAAGATCAGGCCACCGACGGCGCCGACCGCGAACGGGATGCGCCAGCCCCAGGAGGCCATGGCGTCAGGGGCGACCACCGAGGCGGTCAAAAAGCAGACCAGCGAAGCGCCGACGATGCCGACCTGCACATAGATGCTGATGATGCTGCCGAACCGGGCGGTCCTGCCCTCGGGTGCCAGTTCCACGATGTACGCGGAGTTGAGCGGGGCCTCGATGCCGGTGGAGAGTCCCTGCAGGATGCGGCTGGCCAGCAGGATGACGCCGGCCCAGACGCCGATGCTCGCATGGCTGGGCAGCAGGGCGATGACCACGCTGCTGAGCACCATCGAGCCGATGGAGAAGAGCATGATGGCGCGTCGGCCTATGCGGTCGGCCAGAGTGCCGAAGATGATCGCGCCGAGCGGCCGGGCCGCGAAGCCGACCGCGAAGACGGCCAGCGCAGACATGGTCTCGGAGACGGAACTGCCGGACGGGAAGTAGAGCGGACCGATGTAGGAAGCCAGTAGCCCGTAGACCATCCAGTCGTACCACTCGACGGCGTTTCCGCCGCCCAGGGCCAGCAGAGCGCGGCGGTGGGAGAGGGAGTTTCCGGTGGCGACAGGGGCTCTGCCGATGAGTGATGCCATGGGGGCACCTCGTAGGGAAGCGCACGGGACGAGGCCGTGCGGTACCGGCGCCCGGGCCTGAGGCCGGGGCGTTGGGGAAGGGGCGGCGCGAGGCCTGCGCCTACCAACTGGGCGGTGTGATCACCCAGATCGAGGTGGCGGGCTCGTCACCGGGGTTGACGTACCAGTGCGGAATGCTGGACGAGTAGGTGATGGAGTCACCCGCTTCGAGCCGGTGACGGACGCCGTCGAGATAGACGTCCTTCACACCGGAAAGCACGATGCCGAACTCCTCGCCGTTGTGACAGAACGCGGTAGCGCTAGTGTCGTGGCCTGGTTGGGTGACCACCCAGAGGACCTCCAGAGCGCCGTTGAGCGATGGAGTGAGCAGTTCGAAACGGTCGCCGCTCTCCGCGCCCGAGCCGTGGAAGTCCAGGCTGCGGCGCTCGTGGGCACGGACCACCGGGCTGACCTGATCGGCAAGGTGCAACAGCCGTCCGATCGGCACGTCCAGACCGTGGGCGATCTGCACCAGGCTGGCGAAGGACGGGTTGCCCTTCCCTCGCTCGACCTGGCTGATCAGTCCGGTGCTGATGCCGGAGCGGCGGCTGAGCTCGTCCAGGGTCAGGTCCGCCTGCTTACGCAGGGCCTTGATCTGCAGGCCAACCGTGGCAACCATCACATCGAGGTCCGGCCGGCCGTCCGGCATCGGTGCGTCGGTGTCGTCCACGGTCTCCACCTGTCCCTGGGGGAAGCTGTCCTGCGACATATTGAAGACCTTCATGATGATGAAAACAACCCCTGATGTTCATCTCTTTGAAGCCGGGCAGGCGCCCGACGTGGAGAGCTGGCACTACAGGACCACTTGAGGCGCCAACCGGCGGCGCCACTGCGGACGGCGGTCGCCTCACACACCATCAACCACCGACTTCCGGACACAGGCCAACCCATGCGGCCCGTACGAGCCACGCGGTGCCGTCGCCTGGACCTCTGCCAGAAGAACACCGGTCACCAGGTCCCGGTGGATAGAGGAAGTTGGTCGCGGACATCTTCACCGCCCTGGACGAACAGACCGTGGTGGTGCCCGGCACCGACGCCGCCGCCGTGATCGTGCCCAGACTCGCCGCGAACCTGTCCTCGCTGCTGGACCAGCGCAGACAACTCGCCTCCAGCATCGAGGAACTGCTGGAGGCCCACCCTCTTTCCAGGCTCCTGACGTCGATGCCGGGGATCGGCGTCAGGACCGGAGCCAGGATCCTCATCGACGTCGGCGACGGATCCGCCTTCCCCACCGCCGGACACCTCGCCGCCTACGCCGGGCTCGCCCCCGTGACCCGCAGATCCGGGTCTTCGATCCGCAGCGAGAGCCCGTCCCGCAGAGGCAACAAGCACCTCAAACGGGCCTTCTTCCTGTCCGCGTTCGCGGCCCTGGCCGACCCCGTGTCCAGGGCCTACTACGAACGGAAGAAGGCCGAGGGCAAACGCCACAAACAGGCCCTGATGTGTCTGGCCCGCCGCCGGGTGGACGTGCTGTTCGCCATGCTCCGCGACGGCACCTTCTTCGAGGCCCAACCCGCCCCCCAAACCGCCTGAACTCCAGCGAATCAACCATTCCACCCCTTGACGAGAGAAGGCAGGGGCCCACAACTCGCTCCACTCGCATGACCGGCAGTTGAAGCGTCGCAGCGCTGCCGGAACCGAGTAGTGATCGCACGAGGCTGCTCCCGTAGTCTCATTGACGTCACAGGTTTTCCTGCATGCGCGGCGGAGAGACGGACCGCCGGCGGAACCACATGGGAACGTCCAGCAAGGCAAACCGAAAGCCAGGGTTGCCGGAATCCAGGGCGGACCGTCAGCTTCCGGCAACGCGCACGTTCGGCATCTGGGGGAAGGCACATTGGCCGGCATGGACGAGCAGGGAAAGGGACGCGCGTCGATCCTCTGGGCAATCGGTGCGCTCCTCACGGTCGTAGGGCTGGGGCTCTTCGTCAACCTCCGCGACAACAGCGCTCGCCTCGGAGCACTGGAGGACGCCGGCAAGGCATTCCTCAAGGCCCGCGCTTCGGGCGAAGGTACGGATGTTTGCTCCCGTATGACCCGGATTGCACAGTCCGAACTCGCCGCGGGCCAGGGCAAGGACAGTTGCCCGCAGGCCGTTGAAGCCCTCATCGCCCCCTGAGCGACGCCGAGCGCAACCGGCTGGCGGTCTCCTACAGGTCCAGATTCTGGGGAAGAGGGGACAGTTTCGGGCACGTCGGTGTCCGCGACAACCCTCTCGACATCACCGAGCTGCTTCTCTCCGAGATCGACGGAAAGTGGCGGGTGGCCGAGATGGAGTAGCCGTTCTCCCACCGACGTCGAACCGCCCGCAAAGGGGCCGCCGGCTTGCTGGCTGCCCCTTTGCCGTACGTGCCACGAAACCCGAGACCACCAGCCCCGACCGGTTGACGAAACAGATAGGGGCACCCCCCTTGCCGCGCCGGGCTATCGTGCCGCCGTGACAAGCACGATGGAGCGTCCCCTCCTCTTCCTTGACATCGACGGCCCACTCATCCCGTTCGGATCGGCATCCGGTCACCCACAGACAGCTGCCCCCGACTCCTCGGCGTCTCCCGATCAGGGAAACCCATTGCTGAAGCGGCTCACCCCTGGGCTCGGATCGCGTCTCACGGCACTGGGCTGCTGTCTCGTATGGGCAACGACCTGGATGGAAGAGGCGAACGAGGTCGTCTCCCCACGCATCGGACTGCCGAGGCTGCCCGTGGTGGAGTGGCCCCCCAGTGCCGATGAAGGCCCGCGTGGCCTCCACTGGAAGACCCGCACCCTCGTCGAGTGGGCCGACGGCCGGCCGTTCATCCGGGTCGACGACGAGATCAGCGCCATGGACCGCCTGTGGGTCGACGCCAGCCACCCTGGACCGTCACTGCTTCATCGCGTCAACCCGGCCAAGGGCCTCGTGGACGCTGACTTCTCCACGCTCGCCGATTGGCTCCGTTCCGTCATACCGGGATGAGCACCGCATGAGGAGTTCGATCAACGGAGCCTCACCGCGCGCCGCGGTAGAGGCTGCGAGAGCAGGGCGAGTTGCGGGGGGACCGGGGGCGTGCGCCGTCGTTGATGTCAGGCAGGTCGGGGCACGATGCTCACCGCGGTGCAGCCGCTCCGGCGTGGCACGCAGAAGCGGTGACGTCACGAGATCATCACGCCGCCAGATGCAGGCCTTGGCGGCTGGCACAGTACGCGCGTGCGATCACTGACGGCTGCGGGAAGCGTCGTGGGAACCGGTTTATCCAGAGCCGCGTCCAACAGCCAGGAGGGGGGTACGGCGTGACAGGTCAGAGCAACGCCCGTCATCGCTGCGTGGCGGCTGTTTCGGCCCGCCCGTGGCTCGTCGCAGTAGCGGCTACGTCCTTGCTGGCTGGCGGTTGTGGCATGTTGGACGATCCGGTCAAGGAACGTTGGGCGTCTAGAACTGAGTTTTCAAGTTGTGGGGACGTGAGCTTGGACCAGGGCGAAGAAATAAAGAAGAAGGCGGCGCGTGAAATCGCCTGCCTCCGGGAATCACTCAAGAGCAGTAAGAGCGCAGAACTGAAGGTCACTTATCTTACTGTCGAGGGCGATCCGATTCGCGAGTACTACCGTTTGACGGCGCAAGGCAGGCTTGAGGTGTACACCGACAGTACGGACGACCGCTACTCGGACCGGAAGTGGTCGTTCGCCAAGTGCTATACGCCGGAATGGTTGATTGAGGTTTCCTGCGATCAGTGACTAAATCAACTGCCGGTCGCCTTCTCGACTGCGCAGGTGAGCGAACTGCCAACCGTATAAATCCCGTTTGCTGTGCGTCATGATGAGGTGTTGCCGCACCAACAAGCGGGGAGCAGGATGAACAGCCTTGAAAACCCTCGTGGCGCGAGTCACCGTGGGTTCAAATCCCACACTCACCGCAGTGGTGGAGAGCCTCTGACCAGCTGGTTCGGTCGGGGGCTCTCCTCGTTCCTCCTCGCCGCGAGCGACCGTGGTTCCCCGCGCTTCCCCGCCTGATCGGGCACGGAAGGGGCACGGTTGTTGGGTGCATGAGCATGGGCAGGCAGAGGGATCGCATACTGGCGTCATGCTCTCGCCACAGCGGTTCCGGGATGCCCAGCACACGAAGTACCACTTCATTGATCATGTGCTCGTGCGCTGCCCGAAGTGCGCTGGGATTGCACACGTTTCCCCGGTGGCACCGGCGGCTGAGGACGCGGTTCCCTCGGTGTTCACGCGCCGCCGTCTCGTCTGTAGGGCGTGCGGTCTGTCGCGAGATGTTGCTGGGGGAGGGTTCCGCCTCTTCCGGGAGCGAGGCGAAGCGACAGACCCCTACTTCGGTCTGCCGTTGTGGTTGCAGGCAGAGATGCGACACGGCTGGCTGTGGGCCTACAACCCGGAACACCCGGAGCTGATCCGGAAGTTCGTACAGGCACCCTTGCGTGAGCGAGCCCCATGGGATGCGCAAGTAAAGAAGATGACGCTCGTCGCGCGGCTACCAACCTGGATCAAGAGTGCGAAGAACAGGAATGAGGTTCTGCGCGCCATCGGCCGGATCCGGTTGTCCCTCGCCTGACCAGCTCAACCACACACCTACCCCAGCTCCCATCCCGTCCGCCGTCGACCCACTCAGCAGCGCCTACCAGCACGAGCACGACCCGCAAATCGGCGCCACACCCCGGCTGTGGGGCATGTACTCCATCCCCGACGCGCACCTGCACGCCCTGGGCGACGTCACCGGCAAACGCGTCCTCGAACTCGGCTGCGGCGCCGGCCAGTGGTCCAGGGCGCTCGCCGCCGAGGGCGCCACCGTGGTCGGGCTCGACCTGTCCGAAGCCCAACTCGCCGCAGCGGCCCACGCGATGGGAGCGGCCCGCTACCCGCTGGTGCAAGGCGCCGCCGAACAACTCCCCTTCGCCGCCGACAGCTTCGACCTGGTGTTCTGCGACTTCGGTGGGCTCAGCTGGGCGCCCCCGCACCTGGCCGTCCCGCAGGCCGCACGCGTCTTGGGCCGAGGCGGGCGCCTGGTGTTCAACGTCGCCAGCCCATGGTTCGAAGCTTGCTACGACGAAGCCGCCAGCCGCGTGACCACGACGCTGCAGCAGGACTACTTCGGGCTGAACACCATCGCCGAAGACGACGGCGCGACCAGCTATCAGCTCACCTACGGCGACTGGGTCAAGGTCCTGCGCGGCGCGGGTCTCATCATCGACGACCTCATCGAGCCGCGGCCCGAACTCGGAACACCCAACGGCTACAACGAAACCGACCCACCCGACTGGGCACACCGCTGGCCGGCGGAACTGCTCTGGGTAACCCACAAACCGTAAGTTCCGCCGCGCCGAGACGTGAAGGCATCCCCTCGCCGGGCAGGCCCTAACGACTCCTAACAAAAGGAGGTTTCTGGACCTCTCAGAATGACGGTGTGTCAGTTCTCGTTGATGCTGGCCGAAGGGGGTGCGAGCCAGTCGAGACGAGGAAGACCGCTGCCAGACCGTGGGAGATCGACGACGGATTGTGGGCGCGCATCGAGCCGCTGCTGCCGGTCGTCCCGCGTAATCCGCGGCGTCCAGGTCGTAAGCGTCTGGATAGTCGCAAGGTGCTGTGCGGGATCCTGTTCGTGCTGTACACCGGGATCCGCTGGGAGTATCTGCCCCAGGAGCTGGGCTTCGGCTCGGGGATGACCTGCTGGCGACGGCTGCGGGACTGGAACGAGGCCGGGGTCTGCCAGCACCTGCACGAGCGGCTGCTCTCCGAGCTGCGGGCCGCAGACCTGCTGGACTTCTCCCGCGCAACGGTCGACTCCAGCCACATCCGCGCGATGAAGGGTGGGCCGGCCACCGGTCCGTCCCCGGTGGACCGGGGCAAGGCCGGCAGCAAGCACCACCTGATCGTCGAGGCGCACGGCATCCCGCTCGCGGCAATCACCACCGGCGGCAACCGCAACGACGTCACCCAACTGATCCCGCTGATCCAGGCCGTCCCACCGATCCGAGGCAAGCGCGGCCAGCCACTGCGCCGCCCCAAGCACCTGTACGCCGACCGCGGCTATGACCACGAGGTCTACCGGGACAAGGTCCGCCGGTTCCAGATCACCCCGCACATCGCCCGGCGCGGCACCGGGCACGGCTCCGGCCTGGGCATGTACCGCTGGGTCGTGGAAGGAACGATCGCGCTGCTGCACTGGTTCCGCCGCCTGCGCACCCGCTGGGAGATCCGCGACGACCTCCACCACGCGTTCGTCACCCTCGGCTGCGCCGTCATCTGCTGGCGACGACTCCGCACCGCACTTTGTCGAGAGTAAGGGCAGGCAATGCGCCAGGAGATGGCCTGCTCCATGCGTCAGAACGCACTCGCAGCAGTCGGGCCCGCGCAGCCTCACATCCGGGATCTCAGCACGTCGACCTCACAGCCCGGCGCGAACGGGTCGAAGCCATGCTCGACCAGCCAGCGAACCGCCAGCAGGCTTCGCAACGACCACCACGCGCGGATCACGTCGAGGTCGACGTCGGTGCCATAGCCGGCGATGACGTCGCCGAGGCGCTCCTCGTGTCCGAGCGTGAAGGTGGCGAGGTCGTACAGGGCATCACCCTGGCCCGCCTCGGACCAGTCGATGATGCCCGTGACCTCGTCGCCGTCGACGAAGACGTGCGCGATCTGCAGGTCGCCGTGCGTGAACGCCGGAGTCCACGGCCGGAGCGCGGCCTCGGCGACCTGGCGGTTGCGGGTGACCAGGTCGGCGGGCAGGACGCCGTTCGTCACGAGCAACTCGCACTCGTCGTCGAGTTCCGCCGCCAGCGCGACGATGCTCCGGCCAGCCTGGCCCGGCCGAGACGGCAGCGGCGCTTCGTGCAGCTTCCGGATGGCGGCGCCCGCCGCGGCCCACGCCGCCGGCGACCCGGTCGACGGCCCACCGAGGCGCCCAAGCGTCGTCCCCGGGAGTGCGGCGATCGCGAGCACGGACGGCTTGCGCCACAGGACCTCCGGGGTCGGGACCGGCGCGAGGGACATCGTCTCGACCTCGACATCGATGCGCGCCTGATCGGCGTCCACCTTCAGGAACACGTCGCCGACGCGCAGAGTCGCGCGCTCGGAATGGGCGACGACGACTTTGACCTCATCCATGGGCGACCAGTATCCCGGGGATGATCGCCGGCGTCGCCGGGTTTATCGCGTGCGATTGCGCGGCCGGCCGCGTCCCGCTACCCAGCGGCCTCGTGCACGACACCGACCTCTGACCAGGTCAAGCCCACCACTTTTGTTAGGAGTCCTAAGGGGTGTCCGGGGGATCATGAGTGTTCCTGTCGCCGTGGCCGTGTAGTTGGTCGTGGGCCGTGGTGATCTGACGAACGACGAGTGGCGCCGTCTGGAACCTCATCTGCCTGTGGGCGGGCGGCGTGGTGGGCGCTGGGTCGGCCACCGGAGGGTGATCAACGGGATCTTGTTTCGTGAGCGGACGGGGGTCCCGTGGCGAGACTTGCCGGAGAGGTTCGGCGGGTGGAAGACGGTCTACGAACGGCACCGCCGCTGGTCCGCCGACGGCACCTGGGAGCGGATACTCCAGGCCGTCCAAGCCGACGCCGATGCCGAGGACCGGATCGACTGGAGCATGGTGGGCGTCGACACGACGTCCGGCCGTGCCCACCAGCACGCCGCCGGCGCCCGCAGGAAGACTCCGCGGACACCGAAAAAAGGTCAACCCCTCGGCAGCACCGCCCCGACGAGGGACTCGGAAGGTCCCGGGGCGGGCTGACGAGCAAGATCCACCTCGCGAGCGACGGTGGGTGCAGACCACTCGCCCTGCTGGTCACTCCGGGTCAGTGGGGCGATGCACCACAGATGATCCCGGTCCTCGAACGTATCCGCGTGCCCCGCACTGGAGAGGGGCGGCCGCGCACCACCCCGGATCTACTCAGCGCAGACAAGGCGTACTCGTCCCGCAGTAACCGCCGCTACCTGCGCAGACGCCGGATCAAGCACACCATTCCCGAGCCGAAGGACCAGAGAGCCAATCGTCGGCGCCGTGGCAGCAGAGGCGGTCGCCCTGTCGGCTTCGACAAGGAGCAGTACAAGCCCCGCAACGCTGGGCGACCCGGCCGGGCGCCGTGGACGGGCGCAGCGTACGCGAGCTGGTCGTCGGCGGCGACGGCGAACCGGTGCTCACCGCCGGCGACACCCTCGACGCGAACGGCACGGTGACCCGCGTCTACCCGTGGGCGCCGGACAAGCCGTCCGGCATCACCTGCTACCTCACGGACGCCGAATGGCTGCTGGAGGACCTGGGGAGCGCCCACGATGTGTTCTCCCTGCCGCCGGACAAGGCGAGTTACCGGGTGCGCTCCGACGGGCAGGTCCTCGACCGCCTCGACCTCATGGCGGACTTCATCCCTGTGGTGCACATCCCGAACTCGATCCCGGATGTCGGCGAGCACTGGAGCAAGTCCACCCTGGCGACCGTGCTGCAGCTGCTCGACGAGCTGGCCGCCACCGACAGCGCGTCCGCGTCGGCGACCACCGGCACGCCGATCATCGCTCTCGCCGGGGCACGCTTGCCCATCGACCGCTCCACCGGGCAGCCGATGCCCGTACGGGTGGAGGCCGGTTCGGTGTGGCAGCTGTCCGACCAGGGGCGCATGGACACCCTCGACACCTCGGCGCAGCTCGCCGAGCTCCGCGAGCGCATCGACCACCTGATGGACCGGCTCGCATCCAACACGCGCCTCACCACAGCCGGGCTCGGTAGCCTCGACCCGGCGAAGGTGCCGTCCGGGTACGCGCTGCAGCTCGCTTTGAGCCCGCTGGACTCCCTTGTCGGCGCGATGCGCCTGGCCCGAAACCACAAGTACCAGCTGCTGCTGCGCATGGTGCAGCGCCTGCACCAGGCCGGGCAGGTGTGGCCCGCCGGCGAGTCGCTGCCCGCACGCCTGGTGTGGGGGGCCCACATGCCCACCGACCGCGCCTCCGTCCTCAAGGACGTCACGGCGGGCTACGTGGGAGGCGTGTTCTCCCTGGAGACGGCAGTGCGGATGCTGCAGGAGGCCGGGTACCCCATCGACGACGTCGCCAAGGAGATCGAACGCATCCAGAAGCGGGCCTTCGACCAGGCCGCCCGGCTTGCCGACGCCACCGGCGACAACGGGGCCGTGCGCGAATACCTGGGCCTGGCCGAGGCCGACCCGGTGCCCACGGTGCCGCTCGTCGAGCCGGGCACCAGCGCGCAGGGCAACTCCAGCAGCGATGGCTGAATGCGGACAGTCTTCGCTCCGCGGCTGACTCAAGGGCGTTGCCGTGCGCGTAGCGCAGCGCGTCCTCGCGCTGGCCGCAGCGGTCTGGCGCAGCTTCCAGGCCGACCATGCAGTCGCCTGTTCGCTGACCCCCTGTGGCCACTACACGTGTTCGGATGGATTCGGAGCTTCGCACCCAGGAGCCAGCTGGCGTAGCGTCAGGTTCGTGCGCCAATAGACCGCAACGAGCAGTACCCGATCCTCGAAGGGCAGGCTCCACGGCCGACCCCGGCGTACTTCCTCGGCGCCCGCACGGCGCAGTGCGGTCACCAACTTGCCAAAGCAGCGAGAGCTCAGCCCGGTGAATGGGGCTATCCAGGAAGGCTCCGACGCCGTGATCACACCGGACACGTGGTGATCCTCCCACCGAGGGGTGCGCCGACAGGCGCGTTGTCCATCGAGCTGTTGAAACCGTCAGTACCCGTTCGAAGTCCCAGCAATGAGTCGCTGGGCTTCTACGCTGGCATGGTGTCCGAGGAAGCCGGGCCGGTGACGCGGAGCACGAGCTTGGTTCCGCCGGTGAGGCCCCTCGAGGACCGGTCGAAGGCGACGGGGCCCTCATCAAGGGGAAGTAGCTCCGTGGGTAGGTCGAGTACGCCGTCGCGGAGCTGGCTGGCGAGGACAGCGAGAGTCTCTGCGTCCGGACGGACGTAGAGATCGACCGAAGCGAGTTCAACGCTCGCGGGCGGGGCGTCCGAGGTGATGGAGCACAGTCGGCCACCCGGGCGGACAAGTTCCCCTGCGGTGGCGGCCGTTCCGGGGGCTGCGGCGAGCGCCGCGTCGAAGACGCGCCCGACCTCGCGCGGCCAGGTGGGGCGGCGGTAGTCGATGACGTCTGTCGCGCCCAGGCGGCGCAGCCGGTCAAAGGAGCGGGGGGACGCCGTCGCCGTCACATGGACTCCGGCCGCGACCGCGAGTTGCAGGACGAGGGCCCCGGTCACTCCCGCTCCGTTCGTCACCAGCAGGTGCATGCCGCTGGACAGGTCAAGCCAGTCCAAAGCCTGACGGGCGGTCAGGCCATTGACGGGGAGGGCCGCCGCCCGCGCCGGGGCCAGGCCTTCGGGCAGAGGTGCCGCGTCCGCGGCTCGCAGCAGCACCTGCTCGGCCCACAAGCCGCTGTGACCGGGCAGCGGAGCACTGTGGGCCAGCACCAGGTCACCCACGGCAGGGGTCGTGACATCCGGCCCCACGGCGACGACACGACCTGCGCCCTCCACCCCGAGGGCCGCCGGAAAGCGCAGGCCCACGTCCCATCTACCGGAGGCAAGCAGCCGGTCCCAGGGGCCGACCCCGGCGGCCAGGACCTCGAGCAAGATCTCGCCTGGCCCGGGTGACTGGGGCCTGGGCAGCCGTAGCGACTGGACCGGACCGGACATTTCGGCCACCCCGCAGGCCCGCATCCGTGCATCAGCTGGCTCCGACTGCGGCATGACGCCTCCGGGAAGAATGGACTCCACCCGAGTGTGCACTGCCGTGCTGACGCAGCGTCGGTCGCCACGCGCATCAGTGGCAGCGCTGTGCCGGCGGCAGGGAAGCCAGCGGCACAGCCTCAGCGGTGGCCTGGACGAACCAAATTCGCTCGACGGACCCGTGCGTCCCGCCGGCGCGGTAACCCTCGGTCAAACCGTCGTCGGTCTCCGTCCACGAGCAGATCTGTCGGTGCTCCCATCCCTGCTCGGCACGGCCTTTGGGACCGACGCCACTGACGGCCGCCAGAACCTCGCCGGGTTCGTGTTCGCCGAGGTGCTGTTCGGGCCGGCGCAGACGAAGGTCCCGGCCGCGCTGCTGTGGCACGGCCCGGTGCGCACCGCGAAGCTCCCGGTGCCCGTCGTCACGGTCGCCCCGTCCGCCAGCTGCCAGATCCGGTTCGCGTAAGGAGGCGCTGTCGATGAGTGTTCAGGACCTGATCAAGGACATCAGCGTCGCGGACCTGACGACGTTCGCCCGCTACATCCCCACCCCGGCCGACTTCCTGCTCACGCAGACCGTGTTCGCCAAGGTGTCCGTGCAGGACGACATGTGGCGGATCAAGCAGACGGGCCGTTACGTACATGCCGCGAAGTACCGGGCGTTCGACGCCTCCGTGCCGTTCGCGGACCGGCAGGCGTGGCAGACGTCCACGCAGGGCATGCTGCCGTCCCTCGGCCAGAAGCTGATGGTCGGCGAAGTCGAGTTGCTGCTGCAGGAGGCTGCCCGGGGCGCGGACGCCTCCCGCCTGGAGCAGCTGCTGTACGACGATGTGGAGCGGCACGTGGAGGCGGTCAACAGCCGTCTGGAGCTGGCCGCCGGCGACGTCCTCGTGGACGGCAAGTTCTCCCTGCAGGGCGAGAATGGGCTCACCCAGGAGGTCGACTACGGTGTCCCGGCGGCGAACATGCCGACCGCGCCGAAGCTGTGGTCGGATCCGACGGCGGACATGATCGCGGACGAGCTGCGCTGGATCGACTACCTCGACTCCATCGGCGCGCCCACGCCCGAGGGTGTCTTCACCTCGCGGCGCGTGTATTCCTACCTGGGCGGCAACAACGCGTACAGGGCGGCCTACTACGGGTCGGTGAACCCGTCGACGACGCCGACGGCGACGCTGACGCCGCAGCAGGTCGACGTGGTGCGCGGCAACTACAGCCTGCCGCCGATCGCCCAGGGCCAGGACATCGGCGAGGAGTTCGAGCACTTCGGTCTCGTCGTTGGCGACGCGGCGCGACAGCAGCCGGCGGCCGCTCTCGTCGATCGCGACGCAGTGGTGGTGGGTCTTGCCTGCGTCGATGCCGGCCCAGATCGCGGCCACGTTGTGCCTCCGTACGGTGTGCTGCAGGTTCCTCCCGACGGACGACCTCGCTGTCGATTCCCTACGGAGCGATCATTCGCAATTCCTAATTGGCAGCCGAGTCGTCGTGGAGCGTCGGGCGGCCAATCAGTGGAAGCCACAAGCGGCAGAACTTTGAAAGCCACACCCGACGCTCCTGGGTGGGAGAACCATACGAGGGGCTCGCCCTGTCCCGGTCAACAACGTAGGGAACTTTGACCGGCCAACCGCTGGGGCCGTATGTCAGCACGCGGTGACTGAATAGGCGGCGAGCGCGCGGTTGCCGCGCGGCTTGGCGATGGCCCGGAGAACGTCGGCCTGGCTCAGGACGAGCTGTCGCACCGGCTCGGGCAGCGCGGCCAGACGCTCCTCCGTTCCGGCCAGGTCGAGGCAAGCAGCGATTTCCCAGTCACCGTCCTGAAGCTCTTCGGTATCGACCGACCTGCTGTCGTCGGCTGTCCAGCCGGCCTCAGGCAGGAGCCGCAGCAGGCCCTCACGGGAGAAAGGTGTGCGGACGTTGCCCTGGCCATGCGATCCTGCGGCCTCGGTCTGCCCCTGGATCAGCACGGCGAGGAGATGGGCCAGTTGGTCGCCAGATGCAGGCGTCAAGTCCCACTCGGTGAACCATAGCCGCCGCGCCCACGGCCGTACCCGGGCCAGTGTGTCTCGCAGTTGTCCGAGCGATGTGAAGTACCAGGAGCAATGTGCGAGCACCACGTGGTCGAAGGTACTTTCGGGGAAGTCGACTGATGGGTTGAGGACGTCGGTGCCGAAGCGGAAGTCGATGCGCGGCCCGAGAGGGCCCGCCGCGAGCCGGGCTGCCGATTCTCCGAGAGTGACCGGCGCCCCATAGGAGGGTTCGGCCACGTCAATGGCCACCACGCGCCCTTTGGGCCCAACCGCCTCTGCAAGGACGGCGGTCATGTCGCCCTGGCCGCAGCCCAGTTCGAGAATGGTTGAACCTGGTGCGATGTGCCAACTCGCCACGAGCGCGGCGCGGTGGTGAGTCTGGGACAGCTGGATGTCCGGGCTGTGATCGGCGGCGGCCATGCCGGCCGCGAGCGAGGGGGCCTTGGCGCGGAGATCGGAGTGATTCACAAAGTCCTCGGTGATACTCGACGGGTCGGTGCGGGCCGATGGTATGAGACACGCGGGCAGCGGCGCCTCTGACTTCCTGGGCATCCTGTGATGCCGCAGCCTGAGCAGATTAGAAACACGCACTGAGAGGTCGTTTTCATCTGGAACACCCTGCTATCACCGCTTTACTTCGGCGTGATGGTGGGGTGCTGAAGAGGCTGCCGGGTTGATCGGCTCTTATGGGCCCGGTGGGGTGACGGCTGGGGCTGGAGACGGCTTGCGCCTGCC